>MWYY01000033.1 GCA_002050355.1 Acidobacteria bacterium 28-9 | reverse complement strand
GAGTATAGACAGCTTGATTAGAAATGTCAATAAAAAAATTTTACTGTAAAACCTCGATTTACACTGTTTTGCAAGTTGAACGGGCGAGTATATTTTACTGTTTGCGCTAACTTTTGAGTCAAACTTTAGCAAGAGATTATCGCAAAAAAGGCGAAGATAAAATCCTCGCCTGCGAGTTGATTTGTTATTTCTTTAATTTTTCTTTGCGATTAATTGCTCTTCATTAATGTTATTTCCTGCTCTCTGATGCAAATCTTCCAACTTCGTCGGCAGCACGAGCGCATCGGTGGCTTTCGTTTCCAAAGCCGCGTTTATCGCATCTCTGATATGCAGAGCAAAAACTATCTCAAGTTCATTCCGCACTTCTTCGGGAATTTCCTCAATGTCCGCTTCGTTTCTTTGCGGCAAAATTATTCGCCGGATACCGGCGCGGTGTGCAGCTAAAACCTTTTCCTTTATTCCGCCGACCGGGAAAACAAGTCCGGAAAGCGTGATTTCGCCGGTCATCGAAGTGTCGGAACGAACTTTTCTGCCCGTGTAAAGCGACGCCATCGCCGACGCCATTGTAACGCCCGCGCTCGGACCGTCTTTCGGAATCGCGCCCGCCGGAACGTGGACGTGAACACCGTTTGATTTGATAATCTCCGGGTCAATACCGATTTCCGCAGCGTGCGCCCATAAATACGAACGCGCCGCCTGCGCCGATTCCTTCATCACGTCGCCTAATTGTCCGGTCAAAGTCAAACCCGAACCGCCCGGCAGCAACGTCGCTTCGATAAACAAAACCTCGCCGCCCATTTCCGTCCAAGCCATTCCGGTCGCGACACCGGCAGGCAGCTCTTCGCGCGCTTTTTCCGGGTAAAAATGCGGCGCTCCGAGATAACCTTTTATTTCGTCCGCCGTAATCGTAACTTTTTCAGTGTCACCCTGCGCGACTTTGAGCGCGACTTTTCTTGCCAGATTTCCGATGGTTCTTTCAAGTTGTCGAACGCCCGCCTCGCGCGTGTATCGCGCCGTCAAAAGATTTACCGCGTCGTCTGTAATTTCGATTTGTTCCGGCTGCAAGCCGTTTTCATTTATCTGTCGCGGAATCAAATACTGTTTGGCGATATTTAATTTTTCAATGTCGCTGTAACCGGCTAGGCTGATAATCTCCATACGGTCGCGCAAAGGCGCGGGAATCGGCGCAAGCTGGTTTGCTGTCGCAATAAAAAATATCTTCGACAAATCGAACGGCAAATCCAAATAATGGTCGCGGAACGTATGATTTTGCTGCGGGTCGAGAATTTCCAAAAGAGCAGCTGCCGGGTCGCCGCGATAATCGTTGCCCATCTTGTCGATTTCGTCGAGCATCAACACCGGATTGTTGACACCGACGCGCCGCAGAGTTTGGATAATTCTTCCCGGCATCGAGCCGACATAAGTTCTGCGGTGTCCGCGCAATTCGGATTCGTCGCGCACGCCGCCGAGCGAAATACGTTCAAATTCCCTTCCCATCGCGCGCGCAATCGAGCGTCCTAAAGAGGTTTTACCGACTCCCGGCGGACCAACAAATAAAATAATCGGACTTTTCGAGTCGGGTCGAAGTTTGACGACGGCGAGCGATTCGAGAATGCGTTTTTTGATGTCTTCTAGTCCGTAATGGTCTTCGTCCAGGACTTTGCGCGCTTCGTTCAAATCCAGCTTTTCTTCGCTCGCCTTTTTCCAGGGCAATTCCAAAACGTATTCGAGATACGTGCGGATAACGTGATAATCCGGCGCAGCTTGCGGCAGTTGCTCCATTCGGCGCAACTCACGCTCGGCTTCCTTGCGAACTTCTTCGGGCAAATCGGCTGTCTCCAAACGTTCGCGCAGCGCGTCGGCGTCGGCTTTTTCGCCTTCGTCTTCGCCTAATTCTTTCTGAATCGCTTTTAATTGCTGGCGCAAGATATAATCGCGCTGCGATTTGTCCATCTCGGTCTGCGCTTCGGTGGCGATTTTCGAGCGAATCTGCATAATCTCGACTTCACGTGAAAGAGCTGCGTGAGACAGCGTTAAAAGCGCGTCCACGGTTTCGGCTTCCAACATTTTTTGCTCGGTTTCGACGCCCAATTCAAGCACGGAGGCGAGAAAATATGAAAGCTGAACCGGATTATTCTGCGACATAACCGCCATCCGTATTTCCGGCGGAATATTCGGCAGCATTGCCAAAGCCTGCTGCACAAGGCTTTGAATATTGCGTTTTAAGGCTTCGACTTCTTCGTTGTCAACGATTTTTAAAACCGGCAAAACTTCCACTTTCGCTTTTAGAAACGGTTGTTCCTGCGACCAGGACAAAACGCGAACGCGCTCGACGCCCTGCACAATCAATTGCATCACATGGTCGGCGCGCATCATTCGCTTGATGTTGACGACCGTGCCGACTTCAAAAAGGTCTGCGGCTACGGCATCATTTCCCGTAACGTCAGGAGATTTCGTCGTAATACAACAAATAAGTTTTTCTTCAGTCGAGAGCGCAAATTCAGCCGCTTTAACCGAACGCTCGCGCCCGACGGCGAGCGGCACGACCGTTTCGGGAAAAAGCGTCGTATTTTGCAATGGCAGCACGGCGATTTCAAATTGCCGCGGAACGGCAGCAGCAGCGACAACATTCTGCGTGTTTTGTGTTTGATTTTGGGTGTTTTCTTCAGCCATAAAATTATTTTTGCGGTTTTAATCTTTTAATTTCAGCTTTTGAAGCTCGTTTTGGCTTTTTCCAAAGTTCTTAAAAGTTCATTTTTGTTTTTTCTTTAAAAGATGAATAATCAGCAAACCGTTGTCAAAATTATGTTCGACGCGCGCGCCTTCGATAGACGCGGGAAACTCCAGCGTTTTTTCAAAACGGCTGTATGTAATTTCCATTTGTTGATAAGCAAAGCCGACGGCGCAGCTTTTATCGCGTCGACAGCCGGCGATATAAAGCTGATTGCCTTGAATATCAATTTCGATATCTTCCGCCGAAACGCCCGCCAGTTCGACTTTGACGAGCCAGCCGTCCGGCGTCGAATAAACGTCCGCCGACGGATACCAAAGTTTGCCCGAAGGCTTAACGTCATTCGACGTAGCCAGAAAATGAAAATAACGATTGATTGCTTTTGCCATAATTTGAGGGATTAATTATGAATAATAAAGGATGAAATTTTGTTTTGATTCATCCCTTATCCTTCATCTTTCATCCTTTCCTCCAAAAACCCGCGCCGCTTGAGATTTCTTCGAGTGTGGCGGCAATTTCGCGTTCGTCTTCCATCTCCAGCGCGATGTCCGCCATAGCGATAATTCCGGCAAGCTCACCGTTTTCATTAATAACGGGGATGCGGCGCACTTGCCGGTCGCCCATCAGACGAATCGCTTCAAACACAAAATCGTCCGGCTTGACCGAAAAAATTTCCGTCGTCATCACATCGCCGATTTCGGTCGAAACGTCTCGTCCAAAGGCTATGGCACGGACGACAATATCTCTGTCGGTTACAATTCCGACGAGTTTTCCCTCTTCGACAATCGGCATCACGCCCATATCGCCTTCGCTCATCAAGCGCGCCACTTCCTGTAGACTCATCGTCCTACGCACCGTCTTGACATTGCCCGTCATAATTTCACGACACCGCCGCCGCGCATTCTCCGAAAAAGTTTTTTCCGTCATATCATTTAACATTTAACAGTTATCATTTACCCGAATGCAAATTGAAAGTGTTTTGATTTAATGATAAATGATAAATGTTAAATGTGTTACTCGGAATTTAGAAATATCTGAAAAACTGTTATTTTTGTATTCAAAATATTCTTAACAAAAATTCAATGAAAATTAAACCCGATATTCGAGCAATTACGCGGCTTGTGCCGCCGAGCGGCAATCTTGTGCAAGGTCAGTCCGAACTGCCGATTGACCCGCAGCTTGCAAAGGAAGCGGCTGAAATTATCGCCGCCAGCCAAAATCATTACGGCGGTTCGGAAGGTGACCAAAATTTGCGAAAAGCCGTTGCCGAAAAGATTAAAAAGTATAACGGCATCGAAGTAGACCTTGACGCGCAGCCGCTCGAATTGATGATTACTAACGGCGGAACGGGAGCGCTTATCGGCATCGCGCAAAGTTATCTGCGCGGAAAAGCCGCGCTCGTTTTTGAGCCGTATTATCCGTATCACCGGCGCATTCTCGAAGAATTCGGCAGCAAAACGGAAACTTTTAATTTAGAGGCGGATTTGAGTTTTGAAAAAGACGCTTTGCTGTCGCGTTGCAGACAATTGAAAGACCGGCGCGAATTTCCCTTAAAAGCCGTTATTGTCTGCACGCCCGCGAATCCGTCAGGCAAAGTGCTGACCCAAACCGAACTCGAAGCGATTGCGGAAGTTTGCCGCGAACTCGATTTAATATGCATTTCCGACGAAGTTTATGAGCATTTTGTAACGGGCGAAAATCCGCACATTCCAATCGCCTCTTTGCCCGGAATGTGGGAGCGCACGATTACCGTCAATTCGTTCTCGAAATCGTGGAACATTTCAGGCTGGCGGCTCGGTTACGCCTACGGCAAAGGCGAACTCATCGCGCCGATTAACAATGCGGCAAATGTCATTTACGTTTGTCCTTCGACTCCTCTGCAAGCCGCGCTTTCCAGAGTTTTAATGGCGGACGCGAATTATTACGACAAATTGCGCGATAAATTCGACGAGAAACGGCAATTCGTTTCCGACGCTTTGACCGAACTCGGCTTTGATATTTACAATTCCGGCTCGGCTTTTTACTTGTGGACAAAAATTCCCGAAGATTTTGACGACGCGCTCAAATTTAATGAAATTCTGATGGAAAGAGCGGGCGTAGCAGGCGTTCCGGGCAGCGCGTTTGCCGATTCGGACGATTGGGATACTTATATGCGAATCTGCATCGCCCGCGAAGATTCGATTTTGCACGGCGCGCTCGAAAAATTTCAAACTGCTCTACGGTAGGACACAATTAAACAAAAGAATTTCACTGAATGAAGGAAAAAATAGATAATCCGCGCGCTGAGATTGATGCCATTGATGATGAATTGCTTCGACTGTTGAACAAACGGGTCGAGATTGCTCTCAGAGTAGGCGAAGTCAAGCGACGCGAAGATATATCGCTGTGCGACCACAATCGAGAGCGCGAGGTGCTGACGAGATTGTGCCGGCAAAATTCTGGTCCTTTAGATGAGCGGAATATTACAAGTATATTTCAGCGCATTATTGACGAATGCCTGCATATTCAACAGAAAGCGTTTCATACATCGACAGCAGATATTAACAATGCCGAATTGCAGGCTGAAAACTTTAGCGGTGAAGGACGAGTTGCATTTCTCGGAGAGCGCGGAACTTTCAGCGAGGAAGCCGCCGGAAGACTTTTGGGCGAAACCTGTGAAATGATTGCGCGCCCGACATTTGAAAACCTTTTCACAGCAGTTAATGAAGGCAGCGCAGACTATATTCTCGCACCGCTTGAAAACAGTCTCGCGGGTTCGGTTCATCGCTGCTATGATTTGCTTCTGGAAAGCTCTCTGGCAATTGTCGCGGAAATAATCTTGCCGATTTCACACTTTTTAATCGGTTGTCCGGGAGCATCACTTGAGTCTATCGAAACTGTGGAATCGCATCCGGTCGCGCTGGCGCAGTGCGGGCGTTTTTTTGCTGCTCACCCGCATATCGAGCGAGTGGCAACAGACGATACGGCGAGCAGCGTGCGGCGCGTGGTTCAAAGCGGAGATTTAACAAGAGCGGCGATTGCCGGAAAGCGCGCGGCAAATATCTACGGCGGTGTGATATTGCAGGAACATCTGGAAGACCACGCAGAAAACTACACTAGATTCGCTCTGCTTGCACAAAATCCGAACTTGTCTGAACAAGGTCATAAAATTTCACTGGTCGTTAAATTGGCGCATCGTCCCGGCGCGCTTCACGACGCGCTTCGCCCGTTTGTCCGTCGCGGCATTGATCTGCTGAAGATAGAAAGTCGTCCGATTAAGGAAAGTCCCTGGCAGTATAATTTTTACCTCGACGTTCAAGCACCGGCAAGCGAAAGCGAACTGCGCGGCGCGCTCGACGAGATAGGCGAGCAAGCCGAAGCGGTTCGTTATCTCGGACGCTATTCCACAATCGAGATACCAAATGATAAATAAACAATCGCACTGTTTAGCCCGACGAATATGATTCTAATTCTCAAGCCGCATATCAATTCTAAAACCAAAGAGTTTCACCAGTTGGAAAGCCATCTGGCGCGTCTCGAAAATATCGAACTGCGTGTTCATCAAGTGCAGGGTGTGGAACAAACTTTGACCGAAGTTTATTTGATTGGAAACACTGCCGCGCTTTCCGTCGAAGATATGCGAAGTTTGCCGGGCGTTGACCACGTAGTTCGCGTCTCCGAAGAATACCGCATTCTCGGTCGGCACAAGGATGACAACCGCTCCGCTTACTTTGACTATCAAGGCGTTCGATTCGGTCAAGATACGCTAAACGTATTTGCCGGATTATGTGCGGTTGATTCGCCTGAAAGCGTCGAAGCAATGATGAAAGCCCTTTGTGATAACGGGCAAGTCTGCACCAGAATGGGCGCATATAAACCTCGCACGAGTCCGTATTCTTTTCAAGGACACGGCAAAAATTGCTTGCCCTATGTTTTCGAGCTTGCCGGCAAATACGGAATCAAAGTCATTGCGATGGAAATCACGCACGAATCTCATATCGATGAGATTCGTGAAGCGCTTGATAAAACCGGAAAACAGACGGGCGTGATGCTGCAAATCGGCACGCGCAACACGCAGAATTTTGAATTATTAAAAAGCGTCGGACGGCAACAGGAATTTCCCGTCCTTCTCAAACGCGGCTTCGGCATCACGCTCGATGAATCGCTCAACGCCGCTGAATATCTCGCCAGCGAAGGCAATCAAAAAGTCATTTTCGGGTTACGCGGTATGAAGACGAACGGCGGCGACCCGCATCGAAATTTTGTGGATTTCGCTCACGTCTCTGTTGTCAAACGGCTGACACGGATGCCGGTCTGCATTGACCCGTCGCATTCGGTCGGCTCACGCAGCCGAGGTCCCGAAGGTATTTTAGATATTATGCACGCGACGGCTCAGGGCGTAATCGCCGGAGCAAATATGATTCTCGTAGATTTCCATCCAGAGCCGACCAAAGCGCTGGTTGACGGACCGCAGGCACTTCTGCTTGATGAATTACCGCAATTTTTGGAAGACGTGCAGATTGCGCGTGATGCTTATCAGCAGCGACTTTCAAGGTTTCAGATTTATTCGGGTAAAAATAATTGAGCTTTCGAGAGTTTTTGTTTTTATTCGTGATAAATTATCAGATTCTTGCTGCACGAATTATATCAGCGAAAACGCCAGCCGCCGTCACGTCCGCGCCCGCACCTGCGCCTTTGACGACCAGAGGTAAATCGGCGTAGCGATTTGTATAAAATAAAACTGCGTTGTCTTTGCCGGAAAGATTGGCGAAATTGTGCGCTTTATCAATGCTTTGCAAGCCAACCGAAGCCTTGCCGTTGTCAAAGGAAGCGATGTATTTCAATGACAAATTCTGACTTTTCGCCGTTTCAAAAAGTTCGCGGAAATAGCTTTCGTGCTTTTCCATCTCGCTGTAAAAATCTTCGACGCTTCCCTCAAGGCAAGATTCGGGTAAAAAGCCTTTGTTCTCGATGTCGGGCATTTCGAGATTGAAACCGGCTTCACGCGCTAAAATCAAAATCTTTCGCGCCACGTCCGTTCCGCTCAAATCGAGTCGCGGGTCAGGTTCAGTGTAGCCTTCATCTTGCGCTTGCCGAACGACGGATGAAAATGAACGCGAGCCGTCATAATTATTAAAAACAAAATTCAGCGTTCCCGACAAAACCGCTTCAATTCGTTTTATTTCGTCGCCGCTTCGCATTAAATCGTTGAGCGTGTTAATAATCGGCAAACCCGCGCCGACATTAGTTTCAAACAAAAACGGCGTTCCGAATTCGCGCGATAAATCTTTCAATTTGCGGTAATTTGTGTAATCGCTCGACGCGGCGATTTTGTTGCAGGCGATAATCGAAACGCTTTTTTCGAGAAGTTTCGGATAAATTTCGGCGACATCCGCATTTGCCGTTACATCAACAAAAATCGAATTGCGCAGGTTTTTTTCAAGAATCAAATCAGTAAATTCCGCTATGTTCAGCGGAGGCGCGTTTTTCAATAAATTTTCGGCATTTGATAATTCAACGCCTTCTTCATCAAAAATTTTATTTCGGCTTTTCGCCAACCCGACGACGCGCAAATTCAAACGCATATTTTCGCGCAGAAATTCGCTTTGCAGATTGATTTGTTCGATTAATTTTTTCCCGACCGTGCCGAATCCGACGACAAAAACATTTATTTGCTTGTTGCCGTCCGAGAAAAATTCTTCGTGCAGAGTATTGACGGCTTTTTGCACGTCTCTTGAATTGATAATCGCGGAGATGTTGCGTTCGCTCGAACCTTGCGCGATGGCGTGAATGTTGATGCCCTGCGAGCCGAGAGTCGCAAACATTTTGCCGCTCACGCCCGTATGCGCCTTCATATTGTCACCGACGAGCGCGAGAATCGAAAAACCGCTTTCGACCCGAAGAGGTTCGATTTTTCCGACGCTGATTTCATACTCGAATTCTTTATCAACCGATTCCTTCGCCAATTTACCGAACTTTTCCTCAATCGCTACGCAGATTGAATGTTCCGAAGAACTTTGAGTGATTAAAATAACATTGATGTTCGCGCGTGAAAGCGCGTCGAAAAGGCGTTTGGAAAATCCGGGAATCCCGACCATACCGCTGCCTTCAAGATTTAACACCAGAATTTTATCAATGCTCGAAATGCCGCGGATAATTTCTTTTTCGGATGAAGTTTCAGCTTCAATCAAAGTCCCGAAATCCTCCGGCGCAAACGTATTTTTCACCCAAAGCGGAATGCCTTTCGCCATCACCGGTTGAATTGTCGGCGGGTAAATAACCCTTGCTCCGAAATGCGAGAGTTCCATCGCTTCCCGGTATGAAATGCGCGGAATCTGCCGCACATTGCGAACAAAGCGCGGGTCGGCTGTCATCATTCCGCTCACATCCGTCCAGATTTCCAAAACTTCCGCGTCCAAAGCCGCCGCTAAAATCGCCGCCGTATAATCCGAACCGCCGCGTCCTAAAGTCGTCGTTGCGCCGTCTGCATCGGAAGCAATAAAACCGGGTAAAATATGAAGTTTTGACGATGAATTTTTGAAAAAATGTTTGATTTGCGCGTTCGTTTTCTCAAAATTAACTGTTGCAAAACCGAAGTTTGAATCGGTCGAAATTAATTCCCGCGAATCTTTCCAGACGTTTTTGATTCCGAGCGAATTGAATTTCGCCGCAAAGATACTGGTTGACAAAATTTCGCCGTAACCGACGATTCTGTCGAGCGTGCGCGGCGAAAGTTCATGAAGCAGAAAAACGCCTTCGCAGATGTTTTCGAGTTCGCCGATGCGTTTTTTGACCGAATCTAAAAACGCATTTCGGTCTGAAACCGGAACAAGAACCCGAATCGCTTCAAAATGTTCCGCTTCGATTTCGTTAATTTTCTCGCGGAAAATTTCGTCGCCGCTTTCGGCAAGTTTTCCGGCTTCGATCAAATCGTCGGTCGTGCCTTGCATCGCGGATAAAACTACGGCGCACGAGCTTTTTTCGGTTGCGCTTTTGACTATTTCGACAACTTTCTCAATGTTTTCGGCATTCCCAATCGAGGAGCCGCCGAATTTCAAAACTTTCATATTTTATTTTTGCCGCAGATTTTTCTTAAATCTTTTGCAATAAAATCTCTCTTAAATCCTCGTAATTTGCTCGTATCTTGACACTTTGCTTCGGACGCGAAAATAAATCTTCGATCGCTTCGGGAATTGCGCCGCAAGTCCCGGTAATATTTTCGACCGAATCGAATTTAATCGGGTGCGCTGTTTCGAGAAAAAAGCCTTTTTTGTCAGGATTTTTATGCAAATAATTTTCAAGTGCGTAAAATCCGACCGCGCCGTGCGGGTCTAAAATGTAATTGTATTTCTCAAAAACTTCTCGCATCGTCTGCGCCGTAATTTCGTCGGAAACGCTCAACGCTTCGAGTTTTTCCTTTAAATTTATAAAATCGTTGTCGAAAATCTCCAGAATCCGCACGAAGTTGGATGGATTTCCAACATCCATCGCGTTTGAAAGCGTCGCAATGGAAGACTTTATTTCCATTTTTCCGCGTTGAAAAAAATTCGGAATCACATCGTTGGCGTTGGTCGCGGCAATAAATTTGGAAACTGGCAAACCGGAAACGTGCGCTAAAATTCCCGCGCAAACGTTGCCGAAATTCCCGCTCGGCACTGAAATGACCGGGGCGTTTTCGTCGTCTTCCCATCGCTGCAAAGCGTAAAAATAATAAAATTGCTGCGGCAGCCAGCGAGCCACATTTATCGAATTAGCCGAGGTAAGAAAAACTTTTCGCTTTAAATCTTCATCCGCCAAAGCTGTTTTCGCCAGAGTTTGGCAATCGTCGAAGGTTCCGTTTACTTCCAGCGCGGAGATGTTCTTTCCTAAAGTTGTAAGCTGTAATTCCTGCACGCGGGAAACTTTTCCCTGCGGATACAAAATGACGACTTCGACGCCCTCGACATCAAAAAACCCGTTTGCCACCGCGCCGCCCGTGTCCCCGGAAGTTGCCGCAATAACAATCGTTTTCTCGCTCTTTTCGCGTGAAAAATATTGCAGACAGCGGCTCATAAATCGTGCGCCGACATCCTTAAAGGCGAGCGTTGCGCCGTGAAAAAGTTCGAGTGTTGAGATATTTTCCGTAATCTTTACAAGAGGAAAATCAAAATTTACCGTTTCCGCGCAAATCTGTAAAACTATTTCGTCGGGAATATCGTCGCCGACATAAGGTTTAATCACTTCAAATGCGATTTGCGCTTTTGTTTTCTTTTTGAAATCGCGCCAAAAATCAGGCGGAATCGCCGGAATTATTTCGGGGAAATATAAACCTTTGTCAGACGGCTGACCATTTAAAACCGCTTCCCGAAAAGTTGCTTTAACCGATTGTTTATTGGTGCTGAAAAAATTCATTTAAAAGGAGATTTCGTCGAAAAATAATCAATTTTTGAGTATTAGCCGCAAACGCCTTATCATAATATGATTTTACATTTTTTGTGAAAATCATATTTTAATTTTATGAGCGAAATCAGCGTTTTATCGCCTGCGTCAGTCGCCAACGTCGTCTGCGGATTTGATTGTTTGGGTTTTGCCTTGTCCGCTCCGTGCGACGAAATGACCGTGCGAATTATTGAAAAGAAAACTGTGCGAATCGTTAACCGCGATGATTTTAATTTGCCCACCAAACCCGAAAAAAATGTCGCGGGCGCGGCTTTGCTTTCGATGCTGCGAGCGACTGATGAAAATTTCGGTTTTGAAGTCGAAATTACAAAACACATAAAACCCGGAAGCGGAATCGGTTCGAGCGCGGCAAGCGCAGCGGGAGCGGTCGTTGCGGCAAACGAATTGTTAGATGAGCGGTTTTCCAAACTTGAACTCGTCAAATTTGCGATGGACGGTGAACAAGTTGCCAGCGGCGCGCGCCACGCCGACAATGTCGCGCCGTGCGTTTTCGGTGGTTTTACACTTGTTCGTTCGATAAATCCGATTGATGTTATCCGGCTCGATTTTCAGCCGATGTTTGTTACCGTCGTTCATCCGCAAATCGAAGTTAAAACGTCCGAAGCCAGAAAAATTTTGCCCAAGCAAGTTTCTCTTACGGACGCAGTTCGACAATGGAGTAACGTCGGCGCGTTGGTTTCCGGTCTGCAAAAAGGCGATTACGAACTAATTTCGCGTTCATTGGAAGATTTTATTGTTGAACCTGTTAGAAAGAATTTAATTCCAAAATTTGATGAAATTAAAAATGAAAGTTTAAGAGCCGGTGCGCTCGGCGGCGGAATTTCCGGTTCGGGTCCCAGCGTTTTTATGTTGAGCGAAACTTCTGTTACAGCGCAAAAGGTTAAAAATGCGATGCGCGGCATTTACTCGAAGACGGCGATTGATTTTAATATCTATGTCACGGAGATAAACGCGGAAGGCGTGAAAATTTTGGACAGTTAAGTTATTTTATGAAAGATAAAGCAGTTTTTCTTTTTGACGTTGACAACACCTTGCTCGACAACGACCGCGTGTCGAAAGATTTACGCGGTTTTCTGGAAAAGGAAGTCGGAACTGAGCGGAGCAATCAATATTGGGAAATTTTTGAACAACTGCGAGCCGAACTCGGTTACGCGGATTATCTGGGCGCATTGCAGCGTTACCGCCACGAACAGCCTTACGACACGCATCTGCTTGCCGTTTCTACCTTTCTTATCAACTATCGTTTCGCTAACCGGCTGTTTCCAAACTCACTCGACGTTTTAGAGTATTGCAGACAATTTGGCAAAGTCGTTATTCTGACGGACGGTGATGTCGTTTTTCAACCGAGAAAAGTCGAGCGTTCGGGTTTGTTTGAAGCGGTCGAAGGCAACATTTTGATTTATATTCACAAAGAAGGCGAACTCCGCGATGTCGAGCGGCGTTATCCGGCGAAACATTACGTTTTGGTTGACGACAAACTTCGCATTTTAACCGCGATAAAAAAAGTTTGGGGCGCGAAAGTAACAACTGTTTTCCCGCGCCAGGGGCATTACGCTTTTGACGAAAAGGAAATCGCCAAATATCCGCCCGCCGACATTACAATTGAAAGAATCGGTGATTTGTTAGACTTTGATGTCGAACAAGTAATCGAGGCGAGTTACGAATAGCGATTTTTATGAAAAATTTTTGGGCAACGTCAGTATCTGCCTTTGAGCAGTGATGCGGCAGGCGTATAATTGTCGTTATGAACAATTCCGATTATTCCGACCTTAACGCCGAAATTATTGACATTACGCCAAAGCAAAAGCGCGGCGGGCGCGGGCAAATCAAGTGGATTATTTTCGCGGCGGCGTTTTTGCTTTTTGTCGCCCTCTTAAGCGGCGTCGGTTTATACACCGAATCGCTCTGGTTTGATTCAATCGGTTTCGCTTCGCGCTTCTGGTCGGTTTTCCGGCTCGGCTGGATTCTGTTCGCCGTCTTCGGGGTTGCGACGTTTTTAATTTTGCGCGGCGGCTTTTACTGGCTCGAACGCTTCTTCGGTTTGGACAAACTCGCGCCGCTCAGAGCTATCATTAACAAACAGCCGGTCGAAATTTATCCGTCGCGCTATGTGAAAAAAATCGGCTGGATTCTGGCGCTCGTTTTCAGCGTCAGTTACGCATTCGGTATGAGCGGCGATTGGCAGACTTGGACGCTCTATCTACATCAACCGGCGACGAGCGCCGCCGACCCGATTTTCGGTAATCCGGTTAATTTTTATTTATTTTCCCTGCCCGTCTATCAATCGATTTTCTCGTGGCTGACATCGCTCGCCGTTATTCTGCTCGTCGCCGCGATTGTCTGCGCTCTTTTGTCCGCCGTTCCGCAGCAGTCAATCGTAATCGACGAAAAGCCGCCGAGTTTTGCGGGTTTCGGAACGCGCGCTTATTCCGCCGTTTCGGTCGCGCTCGGCGCGCTGTTGTTTTTCATCGCGGCGCAAATTTTTCTCTCGCGCTACGCTTATCTGTGGAGCGACCACGCATCTTTCAGCGGCGTAACATACACCGAAGATAACTACTCTATACCGGGCTTAACCGCCGTCGCCATTGCGCTCGTCGTCGCCGCGCTGATGCTTTTCGTCAACGCTCTGACAAAAAAAGGCGCGCGTTTTATGATTCTCGCCCTCGGCATTCCCGTCGCGGTTTTCATCGTCGCGGTAATGCTGATTCCGGCGTATGTTCAAAATTTCATCGTCAAACCGAATGAACTCGGACGCGAAACTGCATATATCGAACACAACATCGCCGGAACGCGCGCGGGTTTCAATCTGGAAAAAGTCGAGTCGCGCGAATACGCGGCGGAAACTTCAAACGCCGCTTTTAATCTCGAAGCGAATCGTTCGACGTTCGCCAACATTCGACTTTGGGATTGGCGCGCGCTGCAAGACACTCTGCGGCAGATTCAGGAGATTCGCACTTATTACGATTTCCCGGACGTTGACGTTGACCGCTATCAAATAGGCGGCGAAAACCGGCAGGTGATGATTGCGACGCGCGAAATGGACGTTAATAAACTGCCCGAACAATCGCGCAACTGGATTAATGAGCGGCTCGTCTATACGCACGGCTACGGCGTCACGATGAATCCGGTCAACGAATTTACGACCGAAGGCAAACCGCGTTTTGTTCTCTCGAATATGCCGATTGAATCGAGCGGCGAAATTAAAGTCACCAGACCGGAAATTTACTTCGGCGAGCGAACGGACACGGACGTTTACGTTAAAACTAAACAGCGCGAATTCGATTATCCGCAAGGCGAAAACAATAATTATACGAATTACGAAGGCGACGGCGGTTTTGCAGTTGGAAGTGGTTTGCGTCGTTACGCGATTGCTTGGGAAACGGGCGATTTATCGAAACTTCCATTTTCCGACGACGTTACGGCGGAAAGCCGCGTGCTTCTTCATCGCAATATTTCAGACCGTCTAAATCGCGTCGCGCCGTTTCTCAGCTATGATTCCGACCCGTATATTGTCGTCAACGACGACGGGCGTTTGTTTTGGATGGTTGACGCTTATACGACGAGCAGTCGTTTTCCGTATTCGCGGCATTATTCGGCAAACGGCAAAACGGTTAATTATCTTCGCAACAGCGTCAAAGCGACGATTGACGCCTACAGCGGCGCGGTTAATTTTTACGTTTTCGACGATGCCGACCCGATTATCGCTGCATATCGCGCGGCGTTTCCCGCGCTGTTCAAAAACGCCGATGAAATGCCAGCCGGTTTGCGCGCTCACGTTCGTTATCCCGAAACTTTAATCAAAACTCAGGCGGACGTTTTCGGGCTTTATCACACGCAGAGCGCGAAGATGTTTTTCGGGCGCGAAGATGTTTGGAGCATCGCCCGCGAAGCGGCAGTCAACGCGGATGCCAACAAAGCAAAACAGCAACAGCAGACGCAGCCGCTCGACCCGTATCAAGTTTTAATGCCTCTGCCGGGCGAACAATCACAGCCTGAGTTTGCACAGGTTTTGCCGTTCACGCCTGCCAATCGAAACAATATGATTGCGTGGATGGCAGGACGCTCGGACGGCGCGGCTTACGGGCAACTGCTCGTCTATAATTTTCCGTCCTCGCGCGTTATTGACGGACCTTCGCAAATCGAAGCCAGAATTGACCAGGACGCGCAACTCTCCGGGCAAATCACGCTCTGGAATCAGCAAGGCTCAAAGGTCAAACGCGGCAATTTGATAATAATGCCAATCGGAACGGGACTGCTTTTTGTCGAACCCATTTACCTGCAAGCCGAGCGCAGTCCGATGCCGGAGTTGCGGCTTGTCGTGCTGGCGACGCAGGAAAAGCTGACTTACGCTGCAAATTTTGAAACGGCATTAGCGCAATTGCTGGGCGGTGCGCCGAGCGCGAATACTAAAGATGCGGAAACGAAGAAACCGGATAATAACGGCGGTACTCAATCAACCGGCGTTTCGCAATCTACTGCTGAATTGATTAAACTCGCCGGGCAAACTTTTGCTGATTATCAACGCCTGACAAGCGAAGGCAAACTCGGTGAAGCAGGACAAAAACTCGACGAACTCAAGCGCATTTTAGGAGAATTGCAAAACCATTAAAACTGTTTGTACCGGGCAGTTACCAAGCGAAATCAGCTTCATCAAATGGTTTTCCGCCAAACACTTTGTTTACCCGACCGAAAAACCGCGTCCGCGAAAATTTGATTTTGTTTAATAAATCAAATTTGCGGATACTTACCTTTCTTACTACAATCCAAGAAAAGAAAAAGTCGTTAGTTGTTGGAGAACTAACGACTTCAATACTTTGTAAACATAATAAAATAAGACGTTTATGCATTATCATTTAATCGGAATTTATTATTTTTGATTGTGTAAGTGCTTATTTGGTAAATAGTTATAGACGTTTGCAAGTGGATTGAAAAGGCTACTGTATCTAAAAACGTAACCTTTATTTTGAATTTAACCGCTTTAGACTGCTTTTGCCTTACTTTTAATTTTTGCCTTTTCCATTCGCTTGATTGCATCGGCTTTGAATGATTCGGACGGATGCGAATAACGCGCAACCATTCTCAAACTGGAATGTCCTAAAATTTGCGAAAGCGTTAAAAGGTCAATGCCATTTTCTACGGCGCGGGTTGCAAAGGTATGTCGGCAATCGTAGAGCCGGAACTTATAGCCTAAATTCCCAATTGTCGTAAGATGCTGTTTATCTAAGCTGTCGGTTGGCTTTGCAAAGTCTTTATCGCCCTGGGGAAAAAGATTTTCGCCGGAAAACTTGTTGATTCGATAGCGCAAAACTTCTTTTGCTCTCTCCGACAAATGCACGTTTCGGACGGATGTTTTTGTTTTACCTTTTACCACTTTCAGAAAGCCTTTATCGAGATAAATATCCTGACGACGAAGGCGGTACACTTCGCCGCATCGCATACCCGTTTCAAGCATTACGGCTGCCACGTCTTGAAGCGGCTGCGGACAAGCAAGAAGATATTTCTTCTCTTCATCAAAAGTTAAAACGTGAAACTGTCTCTCATTTTCGGAAAGTCTTTTGACAGTTCGCGCCGGGTTATCACGCAGGATTTTTGATTCAATCAAACGGTTAAAAATCATCTTGACGGTTAATAGTTCGTGGTTGACCGTTTCGCGTGTGATAAATGCGCCGGTCTTTTTTGAAGTTTGAGCGCATCGCCAAACGATAAATTTTTCGATGTCTTTTGTTTCAATTCTATTAGTTTTGACTTTTCCAAAATAATTTTTCAAAGTCTGACAAGAAAAGTAATAGCGTTTGTAAGTTGCCGGTTGCAAGGCGTGTTCACAACTGAATATGTTTCAAGCAAAAGCAGTCTATCAAATTCAAAATAGACTTGCCAAGTTACCTGTATCTAAAAACGTATCTGTTACCTGCTTTTACGGAGTGTTTTTGAGTGAAATAATACTTTGAGAAATTCAATAAATAATACTCTATAACACTAGGTTAAGTATAAGTAAAATATAGGGGTTATCAAGCAAAGTTTCATATGAGATTTATTTCTTACTCTACCAAGTAGAGATAAATTATATATTTATAGTCAAATTGCAGATTATAATTTAATAAAATGTAGTTTTTAATGTATTTAGGCTCAAATTCTAAAAAAGCGGGTAGCTTATTATAAGCTAACCCGCTTTTTCTTACTAAACACTACTTCGATTACTTAGCCTTGTTAGTGATGTTGCCGCCGCCAAGTGTGATAAGCGAATTTTGCGATCCTACCTGATGGAAGACTGCGCTTGAGTTATCCCGCACAGTAATTGAGTATGAATCACGTTGACGGGGATTTAGCAGATCGCCATCCCTAGTAAAAATCTCAAACGTATAGTTACCAAATGAAGCGACCACCAAACCACTCACTGGGTCAATTTTCTGAACCGTACAATTACCCTTAAGGTTTGATCGTGTGAAAACCGTTGGAGTTACTCCGGGTTCAGCTGAAAATTGCAAGTATCCATCTTGCCAACTATTGCCCTTGACAAGATAGTTAAATCCACCAGCACTGAAGCTAAATGAGGCATTGCCTTTCGGCTGCCCGTTTTTACTTGAGGTAACACTGAATGCAAAATTTGCTTTACCACTAGCGCTTGTTGCATCCGGAACCCAGCCGCCGCCGCTTGAACGCAGCTCATCTGTTGGTACAGTAATATTGAGCAGTCCAGGATATATAGGATTAGCAGTCCAGTATCCATTGCCGCCGTCAACATCAACAGTTATCGAGTAAGTATCAGCTGGCAAAGTAAAGGTAGTTAGTGCTTCGCCATTCGCATTGACCGGTACATTTGAAACCGTGTAGGAAACAGTACCGCCGTTGAATTTGGAGATTTTGAAGGTGGCAGTTGCTTTTGTAATATCACCGGCAGAACCGTCATTATCCTGCGTGAGTTTGGCGGCGAGCCTTACAGTAGCAGTGTTAATGGCAGGACCTGCCGTCATTAAATCAAAATCACCAGTATATTCAGTTGCCGTTTTCTCCTTAGCCACAGTAATCGTAACAGGGCCGGCAGTAACGACTTCAAGCGAGTCGGTTACCTTTAGCTGTACTTGGTAGGTAGCAGCCGGAACATTCGCTTTGCCCGAGATCGTCCACTCACCCTTGCCCGGCGTTTGTGCCAGCGTTAGTCCATTTGGTAATCCAGTAGCGGTAACGACGAGCGATCCGCCGGTGTTGTCTACGTCTTCTACCGTAATGGCGATTGGTTGAACAGCGTCGCTATAATCAACCGTTTGTGACAAAGGAGTAATGCTCAAAAACGTAGGAGAATCGTTAACCGGGCTAACCGTAACCGAAACAGTAGCGGTTTGTGTGCCTCCTCTGCCGTCACTAACCGTATAGGTGAACGAGTCTGATCCGTCGAAGTTGGCAGCGGGTGTGTAAGTAAGACCTGGGCCGCCAGTGATCGCGACCGTTCCATTTGTGCCGTCGGTCTTTGCCGTAATAGTGAGCGTGTCGCCGTCGATGTCATTGTCATTGGCAAGCACATTAACTGCATTCGCCCCGCTATCTTCTGCAATAGTTACAGTATCATTACCGGCAACCGGAGCATCATTTACTTCCGTAACATTGATCGTAACTGTCGACACATTGGAGTATTGTTGTCCCTGTTTGACACGAAAGGTAAAACTGTCAGTTCCAGCAAAATTAGGGTTTGGCGTGTAAGTGCGGTTTGCGCCGGTTCCCGAAAGCAAGCCGTTTGTAGGTTGACTGACAATTTCATAAGTTAAAATACCTGCGCCAGCCGCGTTCAATGTAATTGAAACAGAATTGTCTTCCGCGACATTGACAATCTGATTCGCCGTTCCCGGAGGATTGTTTCCATCAATGCCTGCTTCTACGCTATTTTCAATAGCATCCGGCAAGTTTTCGTAAAAGTCGTAACCGGTTAACGCTTCAACCTGATCAACGCTTGTCAGGTAATTTGTCCAGGCGTTATTTCTGATGCCTTGGACGTTCGGCATAATAACGGCAACGGTTCTGGCTGATGCGGTTACACGCGCTATATCATCGCCGCTGTCTTTCGGAATTACGAGTGCGACTTTCCAAGTCTGAGCTGGAACTGTCACTTTGCCATTAGCGAAAGTAGTCGTAACTCCTCCGTTACTGCCTGTTCCGCCTGTTCCCGCGCCCCCCGCAACAATGTAAATCTCGTTATCCGGTAATAGTGTGCGCAAGTAATTTTCCATATTTGCCCAAGGTCCCTGATTGTTATCCGGGGCTTGCGGAATCATATTTGTCATCAGGAAGGTCGCTTGATTAATCGGAGTTGAAGTTTCGGGGTCACGGTCTGCATTCGGCACCATATGACCGCGATCAAATCCGGATGACGTATAATCGACGTGCGTCACCCGGTACCAATCCGCCGGAACAGCCGGATCAGCGCGGAAAGTATCGAATCGTTGTAGGGTGCCGATCCATTCATCAGCCAAATGCCAGCTTACCCAATTCGGCGTGCCTCGTTCTCTGTTATACGAGAGCGAATATTCGGGTTTCTCCATCAGAAAGTTATTTGGGTTGTTAATATCAGAAGTTGCGTTGCTTGGATTACCGAACATAACATGTACATCTAACGGATAAGATGGCGCAGCGCCAGTTGCTACGGTGAACGTTGCGTTATAGTTTGATGTCAATAGGTCAGTATTCGGAGCTAAATCATCATCATCAGAATCGCGTACGAACTGTTTGTTTACTGTGACAGTACACTGTTCGCCCGGCTCAAAATTGACGTTCGGGATGATTATCCAAGCGTTTGCACCGCCTGACGCTACAGTGGCGCTGTTATGTAAACCGGTGTTCACGCAAGAAATTGAGAACCACCCTTCAGCAACATCAACCGGTTCGGTGAACGTGACGGTGATACTTGCATCACGCGGCGCGTTAAAGCCGCTGTTCCGCGGATCGCTGCTAAGTGTTGATGGCGGAAGCTCGACGATTGGTGTAGTACGCCGATTTGCGTTAGGGGTGCTTGCAACGAAGTCGGAGCCGTTCACGTTTGTATCAGCAAAGCCGCTATTCTTACGAAAGGCAGCAGTAGCGTTGGACAAAGTTGGAGCGTTAGTTGCGCCTTCTCGACAGTTGGCAGTCCCGTACCCAACAAGGTCAACTACTGGATCACCAATTACGCAGCCTTCAAGTGCATCACCATTGCGTACTAGAGCAACTTTACCGTTAGTTCCACTAAGGTTAAGGGTGCCGCTGATATTTGCCTCGGGAACAACATCCCCAACAGCGCCGTTCGAAGCAAGCTTAATCAGATAATACTCACCCGGCGCAATAGTACCGCCAAGTGGTTGAACCTGCCAGGTTGAGCCTGTTGCAGAACCGTATTGGATTGTCCAGCCAGACAGTTCGTGGGGAACAGTGTCGGGATTAAAAAGCTCAACGAAATCGTTTTGGTAGGTAGCGCCGCTGTTTCCACCGCCTCCATAAACTTGACTGATAACAACATGATCAAGGGGAGGTGGGGGAGCAGGCGTAACAGCGATGGTTACATTGCTTGAAACTTGTGCGTTTACGTTATCTGAGAGTTTTGCCGTAAAGCTTGCAGTTCCGCTAAATCCAGATTGAAGCGTTACAGAATAGGTTAAGTTAGGTGTGCCTTGTCCGCCGCTTACCGTTACGGCTGAGACGCCGGTTCCTGGAGTTGCCGACCAGTTATAAACATTATTGTCGTCGGAGCCCGAGAGATTAACAACAAAAGGTGCTGCATCTTGGTTAACGGTTGTCACAGGATTTGTTAATGCGCCAATTGACGGTGGGTTATTAGGAGTCGATGGCGTGACGGCAATGTTGACTGTACGCGAAACAGGTGAATTAAAATTGTCAGAAAGTGAAGCTGTAAAACTGGCAGTTCCACTAAAACCTGATTGTAAAACCACATTATATGTAGCATTAGCGGTTCCTTGTCCAGCAATAACGTTAACAGAAGCTATGCCGGTTCCTGCAGTCGCTGACCAGTTGTAAATACTATTGTCGTCGCTGCCGGTAAGATTCACCGTAAACGGCGCAGCATCTTGATTAACTGTTGTAATTGGGTTTGTAGAAGCGTTTATGCTCGGTGCTTGGTTGGTAGGAACTGAAATAAAAGAACCCGTAATTGAAATATTATCAATCCCAACCCACTCGTCGCTACCTACAGCATCATTAGTGATAATTCTTACTTGAACTATAGATTGATTATTAGCCGCTGATGGAAGATTAACGCTAACTGGTGTTACTAATGTAGCTAAACTTGGTCCCGTCGAAGCATCAGCCACAAATCCATCAGGCAAGTTCGTAAAGTTTCCTGTATTGCCAATACGGTATTGAAGGGCAACAGGCTGAACAGCGTTGTCAGTTGAACCGTCAATGTCTCTAAGATTATAGGCGACATTTATATTAGACTGTCCGTTTGTGTTCAGATTGATTAGCAGAAAGGGGGCATCAGCCGTACCGGATCCCTGTAAAGCAACAACCGGGTCTGTTGTGTGAAACTCACTAACGCCGCCTGTAGCAAAAGTATTTGGATTGGTTTGATTGGCATTGACATCAATCGGGGTTGATGTACCATCGGCAACAATAGTTTGAGGATTCGTGCCGGGTGAGCTAGTCAGTGCGTCTCCCCGATATCCAACAATACCCGGAACATTAGACCAATCATCATCAATAGTTACTATTCCAATATTAGACCAGTTTTGAGTAAATGGAATTGATTGTAAAGTATTATTGGCTTTTACTGATTGCGGCGAAATTATTAAAAGGTGCTGCAAAACAAATACTGCAACAATTACAAATGAAATAAATTGACGCGATACAGGTATAGTTTTAACCTTCGGGCTTCGGGGAAAAGTCATAGTTAATATCCTTAATTTTTAAAATGTTTGAACTAGAATTTGTTTGGAATGCCGCTTAGATGCAAATATTAGAGTAAAAGTTCACTAAAAACAAATAGAGTTTTATGTTATAAAAATACAATTGTTTTTAACATTATAGGATCAAAATTAAGATACAAACAAAAATCAAAATTAACGGTATGGAACAAAGCATATTTGCAGAAAATCATATTTCTTAATAAGATCCAAAAAGAAAAAGCCCTTAGTTAGTTCACAACTAAAGGCTTTGATATTTGAAAACTGAATATGCTGTTTTCAGGCAAAAGCAGTCTATCAAAGTATTGATTTCTTTCGCAAGTTTCCTGTATCTAAAAACGTATCTGTTACTTGCTATTACAGAGTGTTTTCGAGTGATAATATACTTTGGGAAATTCAATAGATAACACTCCGTAACACTAGGTAAATACAAGTAAAATAACATGTTTATGCATTATCATTTAATCGGAATTTGCGGGACGGCAATGGCTAGTTTAGCCGGAATGCTGCAAGCGCGCGGGCATAAAGTTACGGGTTCGGACCAGAATGTTTATCCGCCGATGTCAACGCAGTTGGAATCGCTAGGCATTGAAATTATCAACGGTTACAAAGCCGAAAACGCAGGCATCGGCGCCGATTGCATTATCGTCGGCAATACGATTTCGCGCGGCAACCCGGAGCTTGAAGAAGTCTTGAACCGCAAACTCGTTTATCGTTCGCAGGCAGAAATCGTTAAAGAAGAATTTATACGCGGACGGCGCAGTTTGGTTGTTGCCGGAACGCACGGAAAAACGACGACGACGAGTATTGCGACGTGGCTTTGCGAAGTCGGCGGATTGAATCCGAGTTTTCTGGTCGGGGGCATCGTGCAGAATTTCGGCGCCAGCTTTCGCGTTTCGGAGAGCGATTATTTTATCATCGAAGGCGACGAATACGACACGGCTTATTTTGATAAAAAGCCGAAGTTTATGCACTATTTGCCGGAGATTGCGATTGTCAACAACATCGAGTTTGACCACGCCGATATTTACGACAACCTCGAAGACATTAAGTTTGAATTTTCGCGGTTGATGAATCTCGTTCCGTCGAACGGACGCTTGATTGTCGGAATTGATTCGCCTGTGGCGCGCGAAGTTTTGAACGAGATGGACGGCAGAATCCATACAACGGTCGAAACGTTCGGCACCGGCGACGATGCGAAATGGCAGGCGCGTTATATTGATTTTTCGACTGATGTTACGCGTTTTAAGGTTTTCAAAGACGGACATTCTTTCGGCGAATTCGAAACCCATCTTATCGGCGAATTCAATGTCAGAAATTGTCTGGCAGTCATAATTGCCGCCGATGCCTGGAACGTCTCCCGTGAGAAAATTCAAGAAGCGTTTTTGAGTTTTAAAAGCGTCAAACGGCGCGTTGAAATTCGCGGCGTCGAACGCGGCGTAACCGTTATTGACGATTTCGCGCATCACCCGACGGCAGTCGAAGAAACCTTAAAAGCCTTGCGAGTGAAGTACGACGGCAGACGCTTGATTGCCGTTTTCGAGCCGCGCTCGTGGTCTTCGCGGCTTGCGGTTTTCCAGGAGCCTTATGCAAAAGCCTTTGTTTACGCCGATTACGTCATTATCGCAGGAGTTTATAACACATCGAAGGCAAGTGAACTCGGCAAGGTTTTAGACGTTGCCGAACTCGTCGAAGACATTGAGATGCAAGGCAAACCGGCGTTTGGTTTCCCTGATGCCGACTCAATCGTCGAACATCTGGCACCCGAATTAAAGCCAGGCGATGTTGTCGCCATTATGTCAAACGGCGGTTTTGGCGGCATTCACGATAAAATTTTGGATGTGTTAAAAGACAAGGAGAATAATCTGAAAAACTTATCGACCTAATCTTTAATTTTTAGAGGTTTTTTCTTTTTTCAATTTTTCCTTATATTCCCAGGGTTTTTGCGGCTTTGCGTCCTGCCAGATTCCTATTTTTGACGCTCGCGCTTTGGCTTCGGCTTTGACATTTTCATCATCGTCTTTTCTCTCCAAAAAATATTTGTCTTTTTGGCTACGCCAGGCAAAACCATTTTCCAGCATATTCAAGCCTACGTCTTTTCCGTTGACAAAAACTCTGGCTAAAAAATGTCCTTCAGCGTCTTTCAAATTGTGCAGCGAGTATTTTAAAAGAACTTTTTTTCCAAGCAGTAAATCGCTTAATTTATTTTTTGCTTCTTCATAATTAGGCTGTCCTTCTTCAGGCGCGTCTATACCGAGGATGCGAACAATCGTTTTGTTTGACCCATCGTCAACCAGCAGCATATCGGCGTCGCCAGCAGACAAAACCTTTACTTCGGTTTGCGCTTGCGCCGCTAGAATATATTTTCTGGTTTCCGCGCCGGAAGGTCTGCCATAACCGACAAATCTTCCGGTTGGAGATACGCCCCGGTTAAACGGATTGTTTGCCGGATCGTTCACTATTCTGTTTCTTTCATACGTTTCTCTTCGGACTTGTTCGAGACTTCTGTTCGAGTTTTGAGCAAAAGCAGTATTTGTTCCAAGCAAAAGCAAAAACGCAGTCAAAATAAAGTGTCGCTTCATATCTTTCACCCCGTAATATTTCAAAAAGATGCTCAATAATAGCACTTTTGAAAAAAAATGAAAGTTTTTTTGAGTCGCTTCGGAAGAAATTGTTTCCTTTAATTTATACCTTCTCTGCTTTGTTCTAATTCGTTCTGCCGTTGAAATTTGCCAGCGCAACGACGATTTCGTCAATTACGGCTTGGCGAAGTTTTCCGTCAGCAATGTCGTTGACGACGGTTGAAAAGACGAAACGCTCGCCTGAAGTCGTTGTAACGTAACCTGAAAGCGCGGAAACCTGGTCAATCGTGCCGGTTTTCCCGCGCACATTATTAGCGGCTGAAGTTCCCGTAAAACGATTTTTCAACGTTCCGTCAACGCCGCCAACCGGCTGTGCGGCGTGCCAAACACTGGCGTAACGGCTGCTTAGCGCCATATAAGTATAAAGCTGCACGGTAGAACTCGGCGTAATCAAATTATGCCGCGAAAGTCCCGAACCGTCGTATTGCAGCACGCCGTCGGGCGCAACGCCGATTTCGCGCAAAAATGTGCGCACGGCAAACAAACCGCGCTCGCTGCTGTCGGCTTTCGAATTTGTAAATGGATTTTCCGACGGCAAACTTGCCGGGCTTTGCATCGAAACGGTTTTCATTTGTTCGCCGAGTGCGCGCAAAATCGTTTCCGTGTAGAGATTCTGGCTCGGCTTCATAGTTTTCGCTGCAATCAAACTGAACGGCGGCGATTCGAGTTTTGTAATTTCAAACGGTGCAGCAGGAGACGCGACGGACGAAGAAACTTTATCTTTCGCGTTAATCACGCGGTTTTGTCCGGTAATCACGATGCCCTTTTGAATCAAAAATTGGCGAAGAAGCGAGAGAAAAAGCTCAGCCGGACGTGAAACGGCAATGTAGCCCCTAAATTCTTTATCATTTGACGGCATCGTGCCGCTGATTTCGAGAACGTTCTGGTCGAGTTTCTTAACAACTTGCAAATCTCGTTTGACGCCTGAAGCGGTTGTCGTGCAGCGATTTACAATGCGCACAACCAAATTTACAGGCAAAACCTGAACGGCGCACGGCGCGCCAGTCACCGAATTTGGTTTAACACTCAAATCAACCGCATTGTCATTGACAAGCAGCGCCGAAACTTCCGCGCCGTAATACCATTGCAAATCGTCCCATTCCCAGCCCGAAGGAATCGCGTCGCCGGAAAAATAGCTTTCGTCGCCGATTAAATTTCCTTCGATTCGCTTGACGCCCGCTTGCTGAATTTTCGCGGCAAGCGCGTCCAGACCTTTGTAATAATCGCCGTCGTTAAACGCAGCCGAAAATGAAACGTCGCCGCGCCCATAAACGGATAAATCGCCGCGAATCATGCCGCTCGCGTCCGGCATTGCCGGGGCGTAAACGCTCGTTACGAACCGAAAATCGGGCGAAAGTTTTTCGAGCGCGGCGGCAATCGTAAAACTTTTCATATTCGATGCGGGCATAAAATATTTTTCCGCATTTTCTTCAAAAACCGTTTTACCCGTATCCAATGACACGACTTTGACACCGACTCGCCCGCGACGAATTTCAGAGCGTGACAAACTTGCACGAATACGCGCCTGCAAATCCGAAACGGTCTGAACCGGAACGAACGTTGCTGTCGGCGTCGGCGAAACAATCGGGTTTGGAGTCGGCGTTTGTTTGGGCGTCGGCGAAGTTTGCGGCGTCGGAGTCGTTGGTTTTTCGGTAATTCTCTGACGCTGAGTTTCCTGCGCATTTACGGAGATGCCGAAATTCAAGCCGAAGCAAAAAACGGCAAAAACCAATAATATCGCAGCTTTTGTGTGATTTAATTTTCTTTTCATTTGATTTGTACAGGCGAAAAAGTTTTGTGCATTTTAAGATACGTGATTTTTGTCTGGAAAAAAAAGGCTGACTGAGAATTTCTCAAGTCAGCCGAAGTGTTTCGGAGGAGAGACGAAACAAAAATTTATTTGGAAGAAGATAACTGTGCTTTATTTTTGGCGAGAAGGACGCTTATATCACTTTGCGCGACTTGCAAATCGAGCGTTATTTCATTGCCTGCGCGCGCGATTTTTACGTTTTCAATCATCCGTGCGTAGATTTCTTTGTTTGCCATTTTCGAGCTGCCGAGAAATGATTTTCCGAGCATCTGCAAACCATCGAGTTGTTCCTGCATACTCTTTGCCTGTTCGGGCTGCAAAGTCTTTGCCGACAGCGAAAAGATTGCGTTTCCGTCAGCGGCATCCAACGCGCCGGACAAATACCGTATGGCGGCAACGTTTTTTCCGATTTCGTCGTTCCCTAAGTTTACAAAATCGGACATTCCGTTTGGAAATCTCGCGCCGATATTAACTATCGAGTTCGGTCTCCGATTGACCAAATTCAAAAGGTCGCTGCCGACGCGCGGCGCTGTGCCGAAAGTTTCGCGCACGCGCGCCAGCGAGCCGATTGCTAAAGTATTATTATCTAAAACCGAGACGGTAAGTTCATCCGTGAGCATTTTCATCATATCAAAACCCACTACTATACCGAGACCAGGCAAAAGCACGGAAGATTTATTACTTTGCGTTTGATTTGGTTTGACTTCATTTTTTGGTGTGAAAACATAAACGGCTCGGTTGCCGATTTTCTCTTCACGATATTTTCCTTTAGCAGCAGTTTTAGCAATCGCCAGTAAAGCGCTGGTATTAAAATTACCGCGCGCGAGAAGAACTGGCGCAAAATCCATTTTTCCCGCCGCATTTTTTTTGCTCGAAACGCCGACGGCGATTTGCTCAAATTGTCTTAAATCAATACCGGTTTTAGCTTTTACCTCGTCAATCTTGCCGATAATTTCGGCGAGCATCGGTTGATTGCCCGACAAAATTTGCGGCAGCGCGTCGCTGAAAAGACGTTGAACATTCAAGGTCAACACCATGTCCGATGCCGGAAGCTGTGCAGTAAGTTGATTACCTTGTTTCGACGTTTCGCTTATTTTCGCTGCGGCAAAAGTTGTGCCGACGGCATTTAATGCAAACGTCCAAACAATCATCAGTGCAAAAAATTTCTTTTTCATTCGGAAACCTCTTATGAATTTATTCGGAGAAAATGTTTCAATTGTAAAGATGATTTATAATCGGTGTTCGGTTGGCTGATATTATAAGTCATCGGCAGAAAATCATAATAAATTATTAAAAAGTTGAATCCTTCGCCGTATGTCTTCGATAATTTTTCCGAACCCGCGTAAACATGAATTTACCGAATGGATTTTGTTCGGCGATTATTACTACAATGCGCGAGATATTATCGGTTTCGGAGGTGATTTGTCGGTCGGAAATCTGCGAAACGCTTACCGAAACGGAATATTCCCGTGGCACATTGAAGGCTTGCCGCTTCCCTGGTTTTGTCCCGAACGACGCGCCGTGCTTAAATTTGATGAACTTCACACTCCGCGCACTCTGCGAAAAGAGCAGAAGAAAAACGATTTTACATTTACGATTGACAAAGATTTCCGGCGCATCATCGAGAACTGCGCGCGAATGAAACGCGAACACGAAACCGGAACCTGGATAACGCCGGATTTTATCCGAGCATATTGCGATTTTCACCAGGCGGGCGATGCGCACAGCGTCGAGGTTTGGAATAAATCAGGCGAACTGGTCGGCGGGCTTTACGGCGTTGATGCGGGCGGTGTTTTCTGCGGAGAAAGTATGTTCCACACAGCATCGAACGCCTCGAAACTCGCGCTTTTATTTTTAATAGAACATCTCGAATCGCGGGGCGCGACGTGGCTCGACACGCAAGTCATCACGCCGCATTTTGAAACTCTCGGCGCACGAGAAATCGCGCGCGAAGAATTTCTCGATAAATTAGCGGAAACGCAGTCGCGTAATCTGAAGTTGTTTTAGAATTTGGCGTACAGAAAAACTCGCGGGCGAAATCTAACCGCAGATAATCGCAGATGGACACAGACAAGAAATATTTTTTAGTTTTTCGCCTGCGCCTAAAGCTGCTTTACTAATACTTGCGTTTATCTGCTTTCATCTGCGGTTAAATATTTCTTATTCGCGGCTAAAATTTTATGAAAAATTTTCTAATCTACGGCGCAAACGGCTACACGGGCGAACTCGTTGCGCGCGAAGCCGCACGGCGCGGATTTCGACCGATTTTGTCCGGGCGCAGTCAAAACAAAGTCGAACCTTTGGCGAAAGAATTAGGCTTGACTTGCCGCACGTTTTCGCTCGAAGACAAAAAATCGCTCGAATACACGCTCAAAGAAGTTGATTTCGTGTTGCACTGCGCCGGACCGTTTTCTTTAACGTCCGAAAAAATGGTCGAAGCGTGTTTGCGATTGGGCAAACATTACCTCGACATCACGGGCGAAATCGCGGTGTTTGAAGCGATGGCGCGGCGCGACAAACAAGCGAAAGAAGCAAATATAATGATTATGCCCGGCGTCGGTTTCGACGTTGTGCCGTCCGATTGTCTGGCGCTGCATCTGAAAAATAAATTGCCGACCGCGACAGATTTGACGCTCGCCTTTTACGGAATGGGAAAAATCTCGCACGGCACGCAGGCGACGATGACGCTAAACGCGGGCAAAGGCGGCGCGATTCGCAAAGACGGTAAAATAGTTAATGTTCCGGCGGCGTGGAAAACGCGCGAGATTGATTTCGGCGCGGTCAAAAAAACGGGCGTTACAATTCCGTGGGGCGACGTTTCGACCGCGTTTTATTCGACCGGAATTCTGAATATCCAAGTCTACACGGTTGTTCCCGAATCAAACTTGCGAATGATGAAAATGAGCCGCTACATCGGCTGGCTGCTCGAAACAAAGCTCGCGCAAAACTATCTGCAAAAACAAATTCCCGCAGGCGGACCCGACGCCGAAGAACGCGCGCGCAGCAAAACGTATTTGTGGGGCGAAGCCTCAGACGCAGGCGGAAACCGAGCCGAAGCGCGCCTCGAATGTCCCGAAGGGTATGAAACGACCGTTCAAACCGCGCTTCTGATTTGCGAAAAAATCTTGGGCGGCAATTTCAAAACCGGCTTTCAAACTCCGGCAAAGGCTTACGGAGCGGATTTGATTTTGGAAATCGAAGGCGCGGCGAAAATGTAAAACGAACGATACGGAAGAGCGATGATTTTCAGCGGCGCCGAAAGTTAAAAGAAAATACATTTTTCATTTTTCACTTTCCATTTTCCGTAAAACTATTTATTAATACCGCTTTCTTCAAAAATTCGACGGCGTTTGCAGAACGGGCGAATCGAGTTTCCAATATAAATTGGGTCTAGAGTAGCAAAAGTAGATTAGAGCGGAAAACGCTCCAGTAATTTTAACAGCAAAAGCTGCAAGTTTTCATTGCGATGATTAAACCGATATTCACATTCTTTCAAATGCAGATAAAAAGTTTTTGGCGGCACACCATTGAACTTTTGCAATCTCCTTTTGGCATACGACCAGAAACTTTCTATTCCGTTAATATGAATATCACCGATGGCAAAAACATCAAGCGAGTGGTTGACTCTCAAGTGTTTGGAATACCCGACATCGACCAATCCATTGTAGCCGCGCCAGCCGTCCGAATGAATCACCGAATCAAGCGAAACCTTGCCGCGAATAATGTTTTGCAAGGTTTTCTGCTGCACATCGGGAACAATCTCGGTATAAACAGAACCGTTTCTTTTATAAATCCTAAAGACAATAGTTTTGCCGCTCGCTCCGCGCCCGCGCTTGCCTCTGACTCGTCTTGCTCCGAAGTAGGATTCGTCAATCTCGATTTGGCAGGCGGCGAAAGGCGAAGCGCGTTCACATTCTTCGGCGACTCGATTTCTAATTTTCAAATAAATTTGATTAACCGACTTGCGCGTCAGATTAGTCAAAAGAGCTGTTTTCTGAGCCGTCAAATCAAGGGCGAAATACTTGATGATTTGCCTTGTTTTTCGCTCGCTAATTTTAGCAAACCGATAATACCGTTTTGTTGTTTCATTTCAGTAGCTTACCATTACCAATTTATTGGTTTGCTACTCTAGACCCTATAAATTTTCACAACTTTATTTAGGCGAAGTTGACGGGCAAATGTTATTTTAAAACGATTTTGCGAACGAGAAAAAAGCCGAAATTAAACGGCTTTCAATTTTTTTCTCATTCGCCCGTTTCTTGCCGTTGCGCCCGTTTATTGTTCTAATTTTTTGAATGTCGAGTTTAGCGTCAAAACAAACAGTAAAGAAATTTACCTTAGTATCTATGACAAACGAGATTTATAAGAATCGCGCGGTAAAGTTCTTTTCGTTTTTGCTGTTCGCGTGTCTGCTTTATACGCCGGCGAGCGCGCGGGAATATTCTTCCGCGCCCAATTTTTTTACTTACGCGGAATTGACGACGCTTTACGAGCGGGAGACGCTTGCGCCGCCGATGGAAGCCAAACTTAATCGCCTGCTGCGGATTCCGTTCGTGGACAATTCTCGCTCGCTCGCCGCGCCGACTCGCTTTTCGCAGTCGGCTCGACTCGGCGACTTTCTGCGCGTCGCGCATTGGAATATCGAGCGCGGAATCGAATACGCCGCCGTCGAAGCAGTGTTCGGCGGCGAAGAACAGTTTGCGGCGATGCTCGACGCGAATGAATTTCCCGTCGGCAGCGACAAACGGCGGACGGTTTTGGAGCAAGCGGCGGCGCTCCGCGCGGCAGACGTAATCGTTCTGAACGAAGTCGATTTTGGAATGAAGCGCACCGAATATCGCAACCTCGCCGCCGATTTAGCCGCGCGGTTAAAGATGAATCACGCTTTCGGCGCGCAGTTCGTCGAGCTTAGTCCCGTGTATCTCAGCGAGCAGTCGGAAGGCGCGAGCGCGGAAGAAAAAGAATTTTCCGAAGTCGTTAAAGTTGACCCGGCGCGTTATAAAGGTTTGCACGGAGTCGCTATTCTCAGTCGTTTTCCGCTGGAAAATGTGCGGCTCGCGCCGTTTAAAAATCAGCCGTATGATTGGTATAAAAGCGAGAAGGACGGCGCGAGTATGCTGGAAAAGGTAAAGCGAAAAATCGCCGGCAAAATATTTCTCGAAAAAACTCTGCGCGAAGTGCGGCGCGGCGGGCGCGGCGTGTTACTCGCCGACATCAGCCACGAGCGATTTCCGAACGGGCGCGTTACAATCGCGGCGGCGCATCTGGAAAACCGCACCAAATCCGCAAATCGCGTTAAACAGCTCGAAGAATTGCTCGACGCGATTAAGGATATTCGCCATCCGGTCGCGGTCGCGGGCGATATGAACACTTCAAGCTCGGATTTTACGCCGACATCGGTTCGCCGCGAACTCGTCAAGCGCTACGGTAATCCGAAATACTGGATGAGAAAAGGCATCGGCTACGCGCTCGGCTTCGGCTTGATTGAAGACACCGTGCTTGACGCTCTGACTTTTTGGCGCAAGCAGTCTGATCCGACCGTGCGCCACATTCCGTTTCTGATGCCGAATTCTGAACGCAGATTTTTCTCGACGCTCGAAGATTTCCGTTTCGCCGACGGCGGCGCGATCGATTTTCGCGGCGACGAAAATCGATCGCACAACGACAAAAACAAAACGCTCGCCAACTCGAACGAGCGCGGCGGCAAAGGCTTCGTCAACACTTATCAGGTAACGCGCCCGATAAAATTCATCGGCAAATACAAACTCGACTGGATTTTCGTCAAGCCCGCCGATTTGAAAAAACCGTTCGACGGCGGCGCTTCATACCGCTTCGCGCCGCACTTTGGGCGCACCTTTACCGAAGTCAACGAAACGCTCGAAGACCACATCTCCGACCACCGTCCGCTGATTGTCGACTTACCGCTCGACGAGCCGCCGCTTCAACGAAAGAAAGTAAATTAAAATTAAAAAGGCGAAATGTTGTCAGACACTTCGCCTCTTATTTATCCCTCATCCTTTATCCTTTATCCTTTTCATATTCCCGCGCCGTGACATTTTTTGAATTTTTTGCCCGAGCCGCAAGCGCACGGGTCGTTCGGTTTGACTTTCGGCTGGTCGCGGACGAACGGGGTTGATTTGCGGGCGTCTTCGCCGGCGACATTTGCCGTTGACATCGCTCCCGTGAAAGCCATTCCCGCCGCTTGTCTGCGCGCTCTTTGGCGTTCCAATCTTTCTATGCGTTCGATTTCTTCCTGTTCGTCTTTGACGACGACTTCCAGATTGAATAATGCCCGCGCGGTGTTTGTATCTATGCGGTCGAGCATATCCTGGAACATATCGAAGCTCTGTTTTTTGTATTCGACGAGCGGGTCTTTTTGCCCGTAACCGACCAAGCCGATTCCCTGTTTGAGATGGTCAATCGAGAGCAGATGGTCTTTCCACTGCGAGTCTATTATGTTGAGCATTATGTAACGCTCGTAAGCGCGAAGCTGCTCGCCGCCGATGAGTTTTTCCTTTTCGTCGTAGCTCGCGGTCGCTTTTTCCCAGATGGCATTTTCGATTTCGTCCTGCGTCATCCGGTTAAAATCAACATTCGCATCAACCGCCGGGTCAATCGCATAAACGCTCTGGATTTCCGCCGCGTATGTGTCAACATCCCAATTGTCGGGCGTAACCTGCGGGTTTAGATATTGATGGGTTAAATCGCCGAGAAGGTCGCGGGCGACGCCGTTTTCGCCCAACAAATAATCGCGGTGTTCGGGCGACATCATCAGTTGGCGACGCAGACCGTAAATCGTCGCGCGCTGTTTGTTCATCACATCGTCGTATTTCAGAACGTGCTTGCGCGTTTCAAAGTTGCGCGCTTCGACCGCTTTCTGCGCGCGTTCAATTTGTTTGGAAACGGTTTTCGATTCGATGGCGACGCCTTCTTCCATTCCGAGCCATTCCATCATCGAGCGAACTTTGTCGCCCGCGAAAATTCGCATCAAATCGTCTTCCAGAGATAGTGCAAATCGGGTTGCGCCCGGGTCGCCCTGTCGTCCGGCGCGTCCGCGTAGCTGGTTGTCGATGCGGCGCGATTCGTGGCGTTCGGTTGCGAGAATTTGCAGCCCGCCTGCCGCGATAACCTCTTCGTGTTCCGCGTCAACGATGCGTTTCGCTTTTACAAGTTCTTCTTCAAATTGTTCGGGCGCGGCTTCGTCAGGGTTGATTTCCTGTTTTTTCAGAAAATCGTTTGCCAGAAATTCGGGATTACCGCCGAGGATAATATCCGTTCCGCGTCCAGCCATATTCGTCGCAATCGTAACCGCGCCTTTGCGCCCGGCTTGCGCGACGATTTCGGCTTCGCGCTCGTGATATTTCGCGTTCAAAACATTGTGCGGAATATTGATTTTCTTTAATTTTTCGGAAATCAATTCGCTCGTTTCAACCGAAACCGTACCGACTAAAACCGGCTGACCTTTTTCGTGGCGTTCCTTTATTTCGTCAACGACGGCGTTCCATTTTTCGGGCAGCGTGCGGTAAATAACATCCGAATTATCTTTGCGAATCATCGGGCGATTCGTTGGAATAACGATAACGTCCAAACCGTAAGTTTCGCCGAATTCTTCTGCTTCGGTTTCCGCCGTTCCGGTCATACCCGAAAGTTTTTCATACATTCGGAAATAATTTTGCAGCGTGATTGTGGCAAGCGTTTGGTTTTCGCGCTCGATTTTCACGGCTTCTTTCGCTTCGACGGCTTGGTGCAAACCGTCAGACCAACGGCGACCTTGCATCAAGCGTCCGGTGAAATCGTCAACGATGATGACTTCGCCTTCCTGCACGACGTATTGATGGTCGCGTTTATAAAGCGTGTGCGCCTTCAAAGCCTGCTCGACGCAGTGAAGAAGCTCCATATTCGCCGGGTCGTAAAGATTTGCGACGCCCAAAAGACGTTCGGCTTTTTCGACGCCTTTTTCGGTCAAAACGGCGGAATGATTTTTCTCGTCGAGCAGATAATCGCCCGTTGTTATTTTTGTTTCTTCATTCTTTTCGCCGCGCTCGAATTTCGGAATGATTTGATTGGCAACGTAGTATTTATCGGTCGCTTCGTCCGACGCGCCGGAAATAATCAACGGCGTTCTGGCTTCGTCAATCAAAATCGAGTCAACTTCGTCAATAATCGCGTAATAATGGTCACGCTGCACTAAAGTTTCCGGGTCGAACTTCATATTATCGCGCAGGTAATCGAAGCCGAATTCGTTATTCGTGCCGTATGTAATATCCGACGAATACTGCTCCTTGCGCTCATAATCGTCCATATCGTTTTGGATACAGCCGACCGACAAGCCCAAAAATTTATGGATTTTCCCCATCCATTCCGCATCGCGCAACGCCAGATAATCGTTGACCGTTACGATGTGGACGCCGCGCCCGGTCAAAGCGTTCAAATACGCGGGTAGGGTTGAAACAAGAGTTTTACCTTCGCCAGTTCGCATCTCGGCGATTCTGCCTTGATGAAGCGCGATGCCGCCGATAAGCTGCACGTCGAAATGACGCATTCCCGTAACTCTGACAGACGCTTCACGCACGGTCGCAAACGCTTCGGGCAAGATTTCGTTCAAAATATCCTGCTCTCGTTTGCGGCGCTCTTCTTTGTCGTCGATACCGTCGAGTGCACCTGCGACTTTATCTTTTAATTTTTGCGTCTGCGCCTGCAAATCTTCGTCGGACAGTTTCTGCAAGTTCGCTTCAAGCGCGTTAATCTGCCCGACAATCGGGTTGATTTTTTTCAAAAAAAGGTCGCTGTTGCTGCCCAATACTCGTTTAAAAAATTTATCTACAAAACTGTTGACTGCCATAAAATCCTCTTTTGTGTTCAGAAGTTACGCCCTTTTTGAAAAGCGCGATTAAATAGATTGCACGTCTACGCTTTTGGGCGCAACATCGGAACGGTAAAAATGTTCGATTGTTTTGGCGAATTTGTCTGGAAAGAGAAAATTTCTTTCGCGCTCGGTCGCCGCTTATTTTGCGCTGTCTTTTTTAGCAAGAAGCGTATCAAGCGAGCCGCGCGGCAGGCGTGTTACGATGACAAATTGATTGTTTTCGGTGAGAACTTCTGTGTGTTTGAGAATTAAAGCCTGACGTTTATTAACAATCTCGCGCTTTAAGCGTTCTAAACTTGCATTGTAAGCGGATAAAAGTTCCTGGGTATCAGAGCCGTCTTTTTGCAAAAATTTGGATTCGGTTGTAAATCCTTTGCGTCAATAATCGCGTAATAATGGTCACGCTGCACTAAAGTTTCCGGGTCGAACTTCATATTATCGCGCAGGTAATCGAAGCCGAATTCGTTATTCGTGCCGTATGTAATATCCGACGAATACTGCTCCTTGCGCTCATAATCGTCCATATCGTTTTGGATACAGCCGACCGACAAGCCCAAAAATTTATGGATTTTCCCCATCCATTCCGCATCGCGCAACGCCAGATAATCGTTGACCGTTACGATGTGGACGCCGCGCCCGGTCAAAGCGTTCAAATACGCGGGTAGGGTTGAAACAAGAGTTTTACCTTCGCCAGTTCGCATCTCGGCGATTCTGCCTTGATGAAGCGCGATGCCGCCGATAAGCTGCACGTCGAAATGACGCATTCCCGTAACTCTGACAGACGCTTCACGCACGGTCGCAAACGCTTCGGGCAAGATTTCGTTCAAAATATCCTGCTCTCGTTTGCGGCGCTCTTCTTTGTCGTCGATACCGTCGAGTGCACCTGCGACTTTATCTTTTAATTTTTGCGTCTGCGCCTGCAAATCTTCGTCGGACAGTTTCTGCAAGTTCGCTTCAAGCGCGTTAATCTGCCCGACAATCGGGTTGATTTTTTTCAAAAAAAGGTCGCTGTTGCTGCCCAATACTCGTTTAAAAAATTTATCTACAAAACTGTTGACTGCCATAAAATCCTCTTTTGTGTTCAGAAGTTACGCCCTTTTTGAAAAGCGCGATTAAATAGATTGCACGTCTACGCTTTTGGGCGCAACATCGGAACGGTAAAAATGTTCGATTGTTTTGGCGAATTTGTCTGGAAAGAGAAAATTTCTTTCGCGCTCGGTCGCCGCTTATTTTGCGCTGTCTTTTTTAGCAAGAAGCGTATCAAGCGAGCCGCGCGGCAGGCGTGTTACGATGACAAATTGATTGTTTTCGGTGAGAACTTCTGTGTGTTTGAGAATTAAAGCCTGACGTTTATTAACAATCTCGCGCTTTAAGCGTTCTAAACTTGCATTGTAAGCGGATAAAAGTTCCTGGGTATCAGAGCCGTCTTTTTGCAAAAATTTGGATTCGGTTGTAAATCCTTTGTCGCTTAACTTAAAACTTACGATTACGTTTGATTCGTCGTAGCTTGTTTTAACGGGAAATAAACTAAATAACTTAAATAATACCGAATGGGTTGTATGAAAAATCTGCCGTGTATTGGGTTCGTTCTGTTCGAAGTTCGTGAAAAAAAATCTTTTAGCCTGTAATTTACCTGCATAGTCGGATTTTGCTTCACACTCGTATGTGAAACGTTTTGTGTCTGCCTGCCAGCTTGCTTCGAACAAAACCTTCACAACTTCTGCGTAATCCAAAATTACACGATTGCCGGACTCAAGCGATTGAACTTTTTCATCCGCAACGTCGTCAGGCTTTTTATCTAAATCATCTCTCTTTTCAATCTTATCCTTAACTTCCAATCTGCCTGTCAAAGCCGCTTGCGCCAAAACGGTCGCGGGCGCGCCGACCAGCACCAAGCCGAGATAGACCGAGAGTGTTGTGAGAAAAACTATCGAGTTGTAGTTTTTGCGCGTTGTCATTTAGCCGTATTTACGTTTGCGTTCTGTCCTACATCGCCGCTATTGCTCGGCTGACTGCTGTTTTTTTTTTCGGCGCGTTCTTTTAAGCTGCGGTTTATCAAATCCTGACCGACCGGTTTCGGAACGACAAATTTGAAGACAAAGCTTTTGCCTTCGCTCGAAACTTTTGAATTGGCTACCAGAGTTTTGCTGTTTTCATCCAGCTTTTTCAAACCCGTATTGTCGCCAAAAGCCAATGCCTGAAGCGCGGTGTTAATCAAGCTAACGGTCGTTTGCGCTTTTTCCGGCGTTTTCTGGTCGGAGACGATTATAGCGTAAATCTGTTTATCGTCCTGAACGAGCGTGAAATTTACTTTATCAACTCCGTTGTTTTTCAAGTAACCGAGAATGCCGCTGTTGCCGACCGATTCGAGCGCCAGCTTTGCCATATTGACCATTTGCTCGTCGCCCGCGGTTTTGCCGAATTTGGATTTCTTCGGGTCAAACTTTCCCTCTTCTGTTATCGCTCCGTCCAAAACAACCGAAAAAGGTTTGTTTAAATCAATTTCCTTTTTCGCCAATTTATCAATCAGAGCGTCGCCCAAATCTTCAAACGGCTTTTTGTTGATTTCAACGTCGGCTACTTTTTCGCTTTCAATCGGTTTTTGAGTTTTATCGGCTTTTTCCTTGTTAGCATCAGCTTTATTTTCAGCCGTTTCTTCTCCGTCCAGCTTCGGCAAATCCTTTGGCGAATCGCTCGGAATCTTCGACGGTTTCGGCGTCATATTTTTAGGAAAACCTCTATTGCCTCTGCGTTTCGGCATTTTATAAGAAGGAATCGGATTTGTTGCGCTGCTAATCGAAGACGGCAAATCGCCGATAATCGGATTATTATTGACCGGCGGCAAATTAGGTTTGGTGGCGAGCAAGTCCGAAGAATTGTTGTTTGTCGCAGGAGGCGGCGGCGCAGACGGATATGTCGAAAAACCACCGAATGACGGTTGATTGCTGAAACCTTCTATTGTCGTCGGCAACATCGGGTCTTGCTGCAGCGCCGCAAATTGTTCGGGGTTGGCGAGCGCAAAATAACCTTCCGGGTACTGAAGCGGCGGCGTGTCGTTGCTCACGTCAATGTATGTGATGTCGGCGTCTTCGAGTTCGACCTTTTGATACTCTTTGCTGACAAATTCGGCGTCGGTTCCGAGCAAAGAGCTTCCGGCGTAAACCGTGTCCAAAACCTGACAAATACTGCTGACAAAGGGACTGTCGCAACCTTTGCGCGTCAGCAGATTGCCCTGCGCCATCACAAAAATGCCAAGCAAATTCAGAATCGTCGACGCCGCAATAATTTTATAAATGCGCGGCGACAAGTTCCAATTTCTTATCTCGTAACCGCTAAAAAGTTCTTTTTCTTTTTGCTGCATACTGCTTTTATAAATACCGTAAAATAAATTCGATAGAAAAAACTAAAAACTTATCGTCAAACATAGATGCGCGACGACAATAAACCGTTGCGAATCATTTGAGATTTTAACACTTTTGCGCGCCAATTGAAAGATTAGACTTTGCCACCGGAAACCTTTAACATTAGCCTTTTATGGCACGAACGCGCAAAGACAAAAATCGCCAATCAGAGAGCGGGCGAAAAAATGTTCGCTCAAACATTAACCGCCAAAAGGAACGAAGATATAAACGCGAACTTGCGCCGGAAAGTTCCGACCGAAATGTTACGGCTCGATTTTCTCCGGCGCCGCAAGCCGAATCGGTCAAGCGGCTTCTGCAAGGCATCGGAACGCCTGACCCTGCGCCGATTGTGCCTGACCCGTTTCAAATTGAAGCGCTCGAGGCAATCGAAACGCAGGACGTTTTAGTTACCGCACCGACGGGAAGCGGCAAAACCTGGATTGCCCGGGAAGAAATTCGCAGACTGCTCGAACAAGGGAAACGTGCTTGGTATACGACGCCTTTGAAAGCCTTAACCAATTCAAAATATACAGAGTTTTCTGCCGAGTTCGGCGCGGAAAACGTCGGAATTCTAACCGGCGACAGAAAAGAAAATCATGACGCGCCTTTAATCGTCGGCACGACGGAAATTTACCGCAACCAATTATTTGACGCGCTTAGAAGCGGCGAACAAGTTGCTACCGATTTCGTAATTTTGGACGAAGCGCATTATTTAGCCGATGAAGAACGCGGTCACGTCTGGGAAGAAGCGATAATTTTGTCGCCGCCGCGCATTCGTCTGTTGCTGCTTTCAGCAACAATCGGAAACGCGGACGAGTTTGCCGATTGGATTGGCGAAGTGCGCGGCACGCGCGTCCGCGTCATCAACCGCGCCGGAACGCGCCCGGTCGAATTGCGCGCCGCCTTTCTCGCGCCGAATCTGCAACTGTTTCCCCTGTTTGACGAAAGCGGCAAATGGAACCGCGAAATCGAGCAATTTGCGCAGGAAGAAAATCGCTTTGAGCGAAGAAGACGGTATTAAAATTAACTTTATAAAGTGATGGAGTAATATTTAACCGCAGATAAACGCAGATTTTTGCAGATAAATACAGATAAAAACAAATTGATTTTGTCTGTTTTTACCTGGCTTCTCTTTTGCTTTTGATGCTGCTTTTATCTGCTTAATCTGCGTTTATCTGCGGTTAAAATTCACTTAAAAATTCCTGTAGTGAAATTATTTTATGAAATTCAAACTGCCCGAAATTCCGCCGCCGAAACTCGTCCGCGCGCTGCGTTCTTACAATCTTCTGCCCGCGATTGTTTTTCTGCCGACTAGACGGCGCTGTGATGAAGCTGCGTCGGAAGTCGCCGCCGACAAATCGCAAACGGTCGATGCGCAAAAGCAAGATGCGCGTTATGAAATTTACCAGGAATTCGCAGCACTTTATCCCGAAATAAAATCGCACAAACACCGCAAAATCGTGCTTCGGTCGGGCATCGCAGCGCATCGCGCCGGACACATTCCCGCGTGGAAACTTTTAATCGAAAAGATGATGTC
>MWYY01000013.1 GCA_002050355.1 Acidobacteria bacterium 28-9 | reverse complement strand
GCACTCACTTAAAAAGATTGCAGCGAAGAACGATTTGTTTTTCAAAGACCAAGAAAATGTTCGAAGCGGTGGTTAAACTTTATATTCATCAGATGAATTCCACCAGCATCTCTTTTGTTACATGACCACAAAACCGAATCTCGCACCGGCAAGAATCACACCGACCATCGTTTTAGCATCTTCAATCGCACCGTTTTTTACTAATTCAAAAATTTGCGGAAAGGTAAATTTTTCAATCGAAAGAAATTCGTCCTCGTCAAGATTTTGTTTGGTTTCCCGCAAATCCGTCGCTAAAAAGACGTACATTTTTTCGGTTAAAAAGCCAGGCGAGACGAAAAACTCGGTCAGCTTTTCGATTTTTCCCGCAGCGGCGCCGATTTCTTCTTCAACTTCACGTCTGGCGCCGTCTTCCGGCGATTCGTCTTTTCCAAGCGTTCCAGCCGGAATTTCCAAAAGATGTTTTTTCGCCGCGTGCCGGTATTGTCGAACCAAGGCGACGGTGTTGTTAGCAAAAACAGGAACAATCACTGCGCTTCCTTGATGCGCGACGATTTCGCGCGAGTATTCATTTTCGCCTTCACGAATCACGTCGATGCGAACATCAAAGACTCTGCCTTCGTAAATTGTTTCGGTTGAAATAAGTTTCGGCGTCATAATTTTGTCAATGTTTAATGATTTATTTACGATGAACATTTTCCCATTCATTAAGAAAATTTCTAACTTTTTTCATATCTTCCCAGACTTCGCGTTTTTTGCTCGGGTCGCGCAAAATGTACGCCGGATTAAATGTCGGCATCAATTTTATTCCGTTGTAATCAACGAATTCGCCGCGTATTTGCGTGATTGATTTCTTCGTATTCAGCAAGGCTTTCGTCGGTGTGTTTCCAAGTGAGATGATAACTTTCGGATTTACGGCAAGCATTTCACGGTGCAGAAAAGGTGTGAAAAATTTTGAGATTTCATTCGTTATTTCGTCGCCTTGGGAAATAAATTTGACGACGTTTGTCAGATAACACTCTTCGCGGTTCAAACCGATTGCAGCAAGAATTTTTGTCAATAATTCACCGACCGGACCCATAAAAGGCTTTTCCGAATCGGCATCGGGAAGACCGGGCGATTCGCCGGCGATAACAACTTTCGCATCCGTTTTGCCCGTACCGAAGATAAAAAATTTATCAGCAAACAAAGCCTTGCCCTTTTCGAGCATTTCCTGATTAATCTCGTCAACCGTTTCGCTACTTTGCACTGCCGACAAATCAAAAAGCGAAGGATTATTCATTAATTTTTTCAGCTAAAACGAGCCGCGCCGCGAATTTTTTGACATCATTACGTCGCAGCCCGCCAAAATCGCTGCTCATTAATTTCCAACTCGTGCCAGTTCGTCTCGCACTTTTTTCATATCATCCCAAGTCTCACGCTTTTTCGTCGGGTCGCGCAGCAGGTATGCCGGATGAAAAGTCGGCATCACTTTGACGCCGTAATAATCTTGAAATTCGCCGCGCAGCTTGGTGATGCCGATTTTCGTGTCGAGCAAGTTTTGCGTAGCCGTATTTCCCAAAACGACAATCACTTTCGGACGCAAGACGGCAATCTCGCGCCATAAAAACGGTCGGCAAGTATGTGCCTCGGCGAGTGTCGGGGTGCGATTTTGCGGCGGGCGACAACGATTGACGTTGCCTATAAAAACGTCTTCGCGTTTTAAGCCGATTGATTCGATAATTTTATTCAAAAGCTGTCCGGCTTTGCCGACAAACGGGCGACCTTCGGCGTCTTCGTTAGCGCCGGGTGCTTCGCCTACGAAAATAAGTTTTGCGTTTAAGTTTCCCTCGCTATGAACGATTTTTGTGCGACCTTCCCAGAGCGGACAGCGCGTGCAGTTACCGATGTCGGCGCGAATTTCTTCAACCGTCTCGCTCGATTCGGGCAGTACTTGTGTTAAATCGCCGAACAGTGACGGCATTTCTGTATTTGTTTTCGTTGGCATTTCTTTTTCTCTCGGCTCTTCTGTTTGGTTATTTGCAAAACTCGTAACGGTCGAATTTCTTTTAGGAAGAAATGGCAGACGTGAAAGTTTTGTTGATTCTAATAGATTTCTCCGCGTCTGATTTGCTTCGCCATCTGAAACCTTTGACTTTTCAGGTGTTGAAACAATTGTAATTTCCGGTGGAACAAACCGCTCTATCTTCTGCGCCTGCGTTTCCGACTTTGAACTTTGAATTTTGAATTTTGAGCTTTTTACCTCCGGTAAATCAACCGCGAAATTTTCCACACTGAGTTCCTGCAAATAAAGAATTTGCTCTTTTAAGTCGGATAATAATTCTGAAACTTCGGATTTCAATTTCACCTTTTCACTTTTAGCTTTTGCCTTAAGCTTAACACTTCGTCCAGAATTTTGTCTGCCAATTTATGTTTCGACATCAACGGAATTTCAATTGTATCTACATCGCCGCGCCGCAAAATTGTAACAACGTTTGTATCCGTGTTAAATCCCGCGCCGTTTTTTGTAATGTCGTTGGCAACGATTAAATCCAGATTTTTCTTTTCCAATTTTGAACGCGCATATTCGATAATATTTTCGGTTTCCGCCGCAAAACCGACAATGAGAAGATTTTCGTGCCGGTTTTCTGAAACGTCCAATAAAATATCCGGCGTTTTCTCTAGTTCCAGAGTTAAAATGTCTTGATTCGTTTTCTTTATTTTGTTATCCGAAACGTTCTTTGGACGATAATCGGCAACTGCCGCCGCACCGATAAAAATACTTGCATCGGGCAATTCTCTTATCACTGACCGATGCATTTCATCGGCTGAAATCGCGCATATGATTTTTACATTTTCCGGCGCTTCAACCGTTGTTGCGCCGCAGACGACCGTTACATCCGCGCCGCGCTTTTGAGCAATTTCCGCGAGAGCAAAACCCATTTTTCCCGACGAATAGTTTGAGATAAATCGAACCGGGTCAATTGCTTCGCGCGTTCCGCCGACAGTAATTAAGATTTTCTCTTCGAGTAAATCCTGAGTCTCAAGTCTCAGGTCAGAAGTCTCAAGTTCTTGTGCATTCAACTTTGCCTTAAAGTCCTTGTGGTCATACTTTGGACTTTGGACTTTGGACTTTGGACTTTGAGCTAAAAGTTTTAAGGCTTGATTGACAATATTCTCCACGTCTTCGAGTTTTCCTGTCCCGACAGTTTTGCAAGCCAATTCGCCAGCGATTGGTTCGACGAAATCAACACCGTCTTTTTTCAATTGTGCAATGTTTCTTTGTGTTGCGGCGTGTTCCCACATCGTCGTGTTCATTGCCGGAGCGAGCAAAACAAGTGCGGTTGAAGCGAGAAATGTCGAAGACAGAAAATCGTCGGCGATGCCATTGGCAAATTTTGCGATAATATTTGCAGTTGCCGGAACGATTAACAGCAAATCAATGTTTTGGGAAAAATTTATGTGAGCAATCGGGTCGGGATTTTCCGGCGCGTAATCGTCGACTAAAACGTAATTTTCAGTCAAAGCGCGAAAGGTCAAAGGCTGAACGAATTCGGTTGCGTGTTCGGTCATTGCCACTTGAACTTCGCAGCCGGATTTTTGCAGCAGACGCAAAACTTCAATCGCTTTATACGCAGCGATTCCGCCCGCAACGCCGAGTCCGACACGATATATTTTGTTTTCCGACATAAAGCGAATTTAATCACAGAAAATAGTAAATAGTAAATAGTCGCTTTGTAAATGGAATTTGTGTTCGTCTGCGATTGATATAAATCGACGCAGAATTTGATTTCTTGCAAAACCCTTTACGAAACTAAAAAATTAATATGATAAAATTTTGATGACTCTTTATAGGAAAACGGAAAACCGAATTTGTTTAACTGACTAATGAATGACGAGCAAAAATTGATTCAACCAAATCTTTTCGATGACAGTGCAAAAAGCGTCGAAAGCGAAAGCGTTGTTTTATTTGCACTCGGCGACTTTCAATCGCGCGGGAAGACCCTTGTCGCTCGCCAGCTTCCGCTCGACCGTCTTCGCGGAGCATTCAAACGCGCCGCCGAAAGGTTTGGAATGGTTGAAATGTCCGACGAAAAAATCGCCGAACATTTAGAAAAACTCGGCGCGAAAACCGTCCGGGTTCCGAATTTTGTTGCCAAGCACCCGTTTCGTGTAACCGTTTCGCTTGAATTAGCCGAACAAGCAAAAGCATTTTATCGAGAATCGTTGGAAAATGATTGAAGAAAACGAATCAATAGAAAAAACTGATTTGTGGCAATATGTCGAAAAACATAAGCTGCAAATCGAAAAATCTCTGCGCGAATTTCTGCCGCTCGCGCCGCCGCAGATTGAAACGAAATTTAACGAAGCGGTTGACTACGCTTTGTTTTCCGGCGGAAAACGTCTGCGTCCGGTTTTAACTTTGCTCGGCGCGGAACTTTTCGGCGGAAAGCCCGAAACCTTTTTGCCGTCCGCTGTTGCTGCCGAATTTATTCACACGAGTTCATTGATTTTCGACGATTTGCCGTGTATGGATAACGCCGACGAGCGGCGCGGAAAAACTTCACTGCACGGGCATTTTGGCGAAGGTTTGGCGGTTCTGGTCGCATTGGGGTTTTTAAACGCTTCCTATCACTTGGTTTTCGTAAATCATGAAAATGTGCCGCAACGCGCAATTCGGGCGCACGCGGAAATTGTCGAATGCGTCGGCGCTTCGGGAATGCTCGGTGGACAATCAATTGATTTGGCTTTAGCCAAAGGCGCGGGCGTTGATTTCGCCCGAGAAGATATTTATAAATTTGAATCCGTCAGAAATTTGAAAACTTCCGCTCTGATACGTCTCGCTTTGCGCGTCGGCGCGATTTTGTCAGGCGCAAATTCTGCGGAACTCGCAAATTTATCCAGGTTTGCCGCGTTTCTCGGCGACGCTTACCAACTCGGCGACGATTTGATTGATCTGGAAGAAGATGACGAAATTTTCAGCGAAAATAAAACTTTTGCGATAAATCAGGGGAAATCAAACGTTCAGCTCCAACTGAAAAATTTAACCGAACAGGCGAGGCTCGTTTTGACCGACAACTTTGCCTCTTCCGAAGCGCGCATTTGCTTAATTCAATTGACGGATTATCTGGCGGAAAGGAAGTTTTAAGACTAAAATAAAAAGTCAAAAGGCAAAATAATTTTTATCGAATGTCTGAGCAAATTGAAAATGCTTATAGATACTGCGAAAGCGTAACAAAAATTCACGCCAGGAGTTTTTACTTTGCCGCTAAATTTCTACCTAAACACAAACAACGTCCGATCTATGCTGTTTACGCTTTGTGCAGAAGCGTTGACGACGAAGTTGACGAAGCGGAGGTTACAAGCGAAAAAGAAGCAATAGAAGCAGTTCAGCGTTGGAAAACAAAACTTAAAGAGGTTTATAATTCAGTAAACAATGGTCAACGATTATCAATTATTGAAGTAGAAAAACATTCGAACTCACCACACACTACTCATCACTCAGCGCTTGTATTGCTCGCATGGAAAGATTTATTGAAAACCTACAAAATTCCGCAAAATCTACCGCTTGAATTAATGAAAGGTGTCGTGCAGGACACGCATGTCAAACGCTATGAAACATTCGACGAGCTTTACATCTATTGTTATCGTGTCGCTTCGACCGTCGGCTTGATGTCGTCTGAAATTTTCGGTTACACCGAGCCGGAAACGCTTCATTATGCAGAAAGTTTGGGAATTGCAATGCAGTTGACGAACATTTTGCGCGACATAAAAGAAGACGCGGCGATGAACAGAATTTATTTGCCGCAGGAAGATTTGCGAAAGTTTAATGTTTCGGAAAACCAAATTTTCGATGGTAAAACGAACGAAAGCTTTGTGAAATTGATAAAGTTTCAGATCGAAAGAGCGCGGGAGTTTTACCGGAAATCTTACAAAGGAATCTCGCTGCTCGACAAGGACGCGCGCTTTACGGTTCTTCTTGCTTTGAAGATTTATTCGCAGATTTTAGACGAAATCGAACGCCAAAATTACGACGTTTTCCAAAAACGGGCGCACACGACTTTACGACAAAGAGTTTTTTCCGTCCCGAAGATTTGGCTCGAAGCGAAAAATTTTTGATTTTTGCGATTCGGTGATAATCTGTTCCAATCTTTTCCAAATTTTTTCGGAGTAAAAAATGAAAAAAATATTATCGTTTTTGCTGATTGCAGTTTTTATTCAACTGCCAATTTCCGCGCAAAAGGCAAGGCTGCCGGAAATCAAACAGCTTCAATCGCCGCAGAATCCAAAACTCGGCTTCATGATTCACGGCGGCGCGGGCGTCATACGGCGAGGCGATTTGTCGCCGGAAAAAGAAAAAGCATATCGTGCCAAACTCGAAGAAGCGTTGCTTGCAGGTTATAAAGCTCTGCAAAACGGCAAAAGCGGACTCGACGCCGTGCAGGCGGCGATAAATTTATTGGAAGATTCGCCGCTATTCAACGCCGGAAAAGGCGCGGTGTTTACAGCCGACGGCAAAAACGAACTTGACGCCGCGATTATGGAAGGCAAAACGCTGAAAGCGGGCGCAGTTGCCGGTCTTCGCCACGTAAAAAATCCGATAAATCTGGCGCGCGCCGTGATGGAAAAATCGCCGCACGTAATGATGATTGGCAACGGCGCAGAGCAATTTGCCAAAGAACAAAATATAGAACTCGTTGACGAGAAATACTTTTTCACGCAGGAACGCTGGGACGCGCTGCAAAAAGTAATCAAGCAGGAAAAGGAAAAGCAAATTCAAACACCGAAGCCGGAAAAGTCTATTCAAAGTCCCAAGTCTAAAGTCCAGGTTTTGAAGACAGAAATGCCGCAGTCCGTCCTTGAAAATCCGTATAACAAATTCGGCACCGTCGGAGCGGTTGCGCTCGATAAAGACGGCAATCTAACGGCGGGAACTTCTACGGGCGGAATGACTTATAAAAAATACGGGCGCGTCGGCGATGTTCCAATTATCGGCGCGGGAACATACGCCAACAACGAAACGTGCGCAGTTTCAGCGACTGGCTGGGGCGAGTTTTTCATTCGTCTCGGCGTGGCGCGTGATATTTCCGCCTTGATGGAATACAACGCGATGCCAATTCAACAAGCTGCTGACAGGGTTATCAAACAAAAACTGCAAAACTTGGGCGGCGACGGAGGCATTATCGCCATTGACAAATACGGCAATATGGCAGTTTCGTTTAATTCTGAAGGTATGTATCGAGCTTATATCGACGGAAGCGGAAAGCCCGTCGTTGAAATTTATAAAGATTAGAAAAAAGGTGATAGGTTTTAGTTGCTTTATTTGCACACGAACCTAAAACCTATCGCTTTTTTCAAATCATATCGCCTTCTTCTTTTGAGCTTTCGTCAAGTTCCCAGCGATTGCGGTCGCGTTTTTCCATTTTCTCAAGCAAATCGAGCGGTTCGTTGTCTTGAAAATCAATGCCATATGCGTGTGCATTTTCTTCAACGTCAGATTGGTCGGGCGTCGGATTGTGTCCGGCAAAGGCTTCGGCGCCGGTTGAATTTACTTCTTCCCAACTGGCATCAATGTCGCCGCCAGAATCCGCCGGGCTTGACGAGTTATGCTCGTCCAGGCGATTGAGTAATTCGCCCGGAGCCTGCGGCGCGTGAGCAATTTCCTCGTCCATAAATTCCTTGATGTTTTCGTCGGGCGGAGTTTCCTTTTCGTAAAATTCCAAATCTTTTCCGGTCATAGATTTTCACCTTTCCCTAAATCTTTAGTGATAAAAAAGAATAACACATCGAAAGAAGCAAAAAAATTCTCTCCTCTTAAATAAAAACAACGGTTTGCGACGACGGAATTTCAAATCGTCGGCGACAGCGCACGTTTTTGCACATTAGTTGGTCGTCAACGCGCACCATATAATCGCGCGATTTTTGAAAACGCGCGCGGTCTTGCTCGTTCATCTGGAGCGGCAAATTTTTCTTTTTCGTCCGTTTAAGCCAGCGCACTTCGTAATCGTTTCGCTCGCGGCAAAACGGACAGGAATAATTTGTACTTTTAGCTTCCTGTCGTTCGTCAAAAATATCCTTTTCCTGCATAAAAGTTTAATGTTCAAGGTTTAAAGTTGTATTGCTCAAGTTTGTTTTTACTTTGAACTAGCCGCTGAGTTTCCTCAAATACGCAAAACTGTAAATTCCAGTCTCGTGTCCGTCAGAGAAATGAAAATTCAGCGCGTAGCGTCCGACGATTGTAATGTGCGTAAAATTCAAGTCACTGGCAATTTGTTCGTCCTTCAAAATTTTCTCGCCCGTCCATTCGTTGATGCAGCCGGCACACGGACAAGATTTTCTGAGCTGCGCGGCATAATATCGGTTCTCGGTCGCGTCCGACCAGGTTATTGAAATTTCCCGGTCGTTTTCTTCAACGATTTGCGTCGGTTCAATCATAGACAAATCAAAAAAAAAGAAAAATTTAATTTGAACTTTACATTTTTAACTTCGCAGTAACATCCGCCGCCGTTACGTCGTAGTGAGATGCGTGATAAATCGGTTTGCCGTTTTTTAAAACAATTGCCTGCGGCGATTCGTGACGAATTCCGGTGCGTTGGGTAATTGCGTCGGAAACATTCCGCGCGTGCTGCATAACGACGATGTGAACATCCGCATCGGCGCCGGAGATTTCCTGATGAACGCCCGCGCTAATCGGACAGGTTAAGCTGTGTTTGAATAAAAAAATCGGTTTTTCGTTTGATTGCTCAAACAGTTTGTCTAATTCTTGGTTCGATTTAACTTCGATAAATTTTGCTTTCATAATTTTGATTATAACCGTAAGCGAGTGTTAATTGCTAAGTGGTAAGTTTTTGCCTCTCACTTACCACATAACCGTTTGCCTTTAAATATAAATTTTTTCTAGGTAATCTTTCAGCATTCTGTCGCTGGAAAACTGCGGCGTCAGCGTCACGAGCGCACTTTTCATTCGCCGAATCCATTTCCACGGTAAGCCGTCTGCGTTTTTTTCGTAATAATCCCGCACGACAACTTCTTCTAAAATTTGATACAGCGATTCGGCATCTTCCGCATCAACGGTTTTTTCGTCCGCACTCTCTTCGTCGTCTGGTGTTCCGATTGAAAAACCGTTTTCGCCGTTGTAGCCTTCAATCCACCAACCGTCTAAAATCGAAAGATTCAGCCCGCCGTTCATCGCCACCTTTTGTCCGCTCGTGCCGGACGCTTCCAACGGACGACGCGGAACGTTGAGCCAAACATCAACGCCCTGAACCAGATAACGCGCCACTTCCTGGTCGTAGTCTTCAATAAAAACGGCACGTTTTTGCCAGTTTGATGTGTTGCCTAAAGTCATCAGATTTTGCAAAAGTTCTTTTGCCGTGCGGTCTTGCGGATGAGCTTTGCCCGCAAAAACGAATTGCACCGGTCGTTCGGCGTCGTCAACCAATTTCAAAAGCCTCTCCAAATCAGTCATCAGCAAATTCCAGCGTTTATAAGCCGCGATCCGACGCGCAAAACCGATGGTCAAAACATCTGCGTCAAAAAGCGTGCGCGTATCTTCGTTCTCGTTGATTGTGTCGTGCAAGCCGGTTTGCGCCGAATAAACTCTTTGTCTGATAAATGAAATCAGCAAATGCTTTAGAAGTTTGTGGGTTTTCCAGATTTCGGCATCGGAAATTTTCTCGATTGAATCACGCCATTTTGTTTCGTCCTTTAGGATTTCTGTCCAATCGGCACCGATGTTTTTTTCGTAAAGTTTTTGAAAACCGGGCGCAATCCACGTCGGCGCGTGGACGCCGTTCGTTACAAATGAAATCGGGACTTCTGTAGAGCTTGTCTTTTCGGGGAACATTTTCAGCCAAAGCTGACGCGAAACTTCGCCGTGTTTTTCGCTCACGCCGTTTGCCGAACGGGTCAGGCGAATGGCGAGCGGAGTCATTCCGAACCATTCAGTTTTGTTTTCCGGGTTTGTACGCCCCAACCCCAAAAGTTCTTCTTTTGAAATTTTCAGAGCATTAACAAAATTTTCGTCAAAACACGCTTCGATAAGTTCGGGCGCGAACGTATCGTTTCCAGCCGCAACCGGAGTGTGCGTGGTGAAGACACATTTTTGCCGGACAACTTTAACCGCATCCGAAAAATTTTCGGCTTCATTTTGTTCTAAAAATTCGCGCGCTAATTCCAAAGTCAGAAAAGCCGAATGACCTTCGTTTAAATGATAAACCGACGGTTCAATTTTTAGCCGCCTTAAAAGCCTTACGCCGCCGATGCCCAGAACTTTTTCCTGAACGACGCGCGTTTCTGCCGTTCCGCCGTAAAGGTGTCCGGTTATCAGCCGATCAACTTCTTCATTTTTCTCAAGGTTGGTGTCGAGCAGGTAAAGCGAGATTCTACCGATTTTAGCCAGCCACGCCTGTGCGAAAACCTCACGCCCGCGCATATGAACCATCACGAAAATTCTCTCTCCGTTTTCATCTAAAACCGGTTTGAGGGCAAGTTCGCCTGCAAACGAATCCAGATATTTTTCCTCCTGCCAACCGTCGTGTGCAATTTTTTGTCTGAAATATCCAAAGCGATATATCAGCCCGATTGCAACAAGTGGAATATTCATATCAGAAGCAGATTTCAAATGGTCGCCTGCCAGGATTCCAAGTCCGCCCGAATAAATCGGGAGCGAATTATGAACGCCGTATTCGGCGCAAAAATAGGCTATGGGTTGTTTTGAGGAAATACGTCCGATAACATTAGGCGGCTGTGAGAGGTAATTTTCAAATTTACTGTTAAAACAGTGCAGCTTTTCGACATATTCATGGTCATTTGCCATTTGCCATAGGCGAAGACCACTGACATTTTTGAGAAAAACGCGCGGGTTTTGTTCGCATTGTTCCCAAAGCCTTGAATCAATCTCGCGGAAAAGCTGCGCGGCGTCGGCGCTCCAAGACCAGAAATAATTCCAACCGATTCGGTCTAAGGATTCTAAATTTTCGGGTAAATTGCGTTTTGAGTTAAAATCGTCTCTAAAATTTTGTTCTGTCTGTAATATTGCGGCGGCTGATTGCATATCGATAAAGCTTTCGTTTGAAACTTCTTTCATAAAATTTGTAAATGTTATTTTGTAGAATAGACGAGAGAAAAAGTTTTACGCAACTTTAGCACTTCAACTTTTACATATTAAAGGAATAGAGAGTGAAATTTTCTGCGGCGGAAACGAAAAACTAAAACAATTGATGTTTAAGAAAATTCTGAGCATCCGCATTGGAAAAAAAACAAGAACGACTTTTTCTAAAGTTTCGTTTTCTTGTAAAAACTCTTTTATTGCAAGCGAAGCGACTTCTGCCGCTTCAATTTTTGGATAACCGTATGCGCCGGTTGAAATTGAAGGGAAAGCAACCGTTTTCAGATTATTTTCAACCGCCGGCACAAGCGAATTTTTATAACAATTTCCCAGCAATTCAGCGTCTGTTTCCTTATTTCTGCCGTAAATTGGTCCGACGGTGTGAATCACAAATTTAGCATGCAAATTACCACCGGAAGTAATGACGGCTTCGCCCGCAGGCAAACCGTCGGGAAATTCCGTACGCCGAATTTCTCTGCATTCTTCTATAATTTGTTTCCCGCCCACCTTGTGAATTGCGCCGTCAACGCCGCCGCCGCCGAGTAATGACGAATTTGCCGCATTGACAATCACTTCAACCGTTGCGCCCGTTATGTCACCGATTTCTACAAAAACACGATTGCTCAAAAATTCTTTCATTCATCACTCATCATTTACCATTCACCATTATTCTAACGGTTCGATACTGATTTCATCAAACATTGCCTGTCTTGTGAGAGTTTCAGCGAGTTTTTCGGCACGGTTTCGGTTGAGAATTTGTCCGGATGTGCGGCAGGAGATTTCAAAAACGCCGTCGTCAATTAGTCCGATTTCCATATCGCTTAGGGAAATGCCGCTTACAACGCGAATGTCATCAAAGTTGTGAATGCGAAACTTGCCGTTTTCTTCGACGAAATCTTCGATAAAGGGATCGCACAAAGCGTGTTTTGCTTCTTCTAAGCTCGCATAATTTCCTTCGACAATTAAACAAAATTCACTGGATTTTTGATTTATCATAATTTTCAACGTCTTTGCTTCTTTACAATTTATTTTTTATCATTGCAAAAAATATCTAGCAAAAGGAAATTTTAATTAATAATGATAATACCTGTCGAATGGACGGACGAAGCGGTGAAAATGCTCGACCAGCGGCTTTTGCCGATGGAAGAAAAATGGCTGATGCTGAAAAGTTACACGGAAGTTGCCGACGCGATACGTGATATGGTCGTGCGCGGAGCGCCTGCCATTGGTGTTTCAGCCGCTTACGGAATCGCTTTGGGCGCGAAACAATTTGTCGGAACTTCCGCCGCGGATTTGGAAGATGAACTTGATTACGTTTGCGAGGTGATGGGAAAGACGCGCCCAACGGCGGTCAATCTTTTTTGGGCTATCGACCGTATGAAACGCACGTTTCAACAAGCCAAAGCGGAAGGGAAATCAGTTTCGGAAATCAAGCAAATTTTGATTCAGGATGCAAAGGACATTCATGAAGAAGACATCGAATCGCAGCGGCTCATCGCGCAGTTCGGCGGCGAGCTTTTAAAAGACGATTCAACTGTTTTGACACATTGCAATGCCGGAGCGCTCGCCACCGGCGGCGTTTGGGGAACTGCTCTCGGCGTCGTGCGCGGCGCAATCAATCAAGGAAAAAAAGTTTCCGTAATTGCCGACGAAACCCGTCCGTATTTGCAGGGCGCGCGTCTGACCGCTTGGGAATTACTGCAAGACGACATTCCGGTTACGCTTATCACAGATAGTATGAGCGGACACATAATGAATCAAGGAAAAATTCACGCCGTCGTCGTCGGCTCTGACAGAATTGCGGCAAACGGCGATGTCGCCAATAAAATAGGAACTTATATGGTGGCGGTAATGGCAAAACGACATAACATTCCGTTTTATGTCGCAGCGCCGCTCTCGACCGTTGATTTGAATTGTCCAACAGGTGAGCAAATCCCGATTGAGGAAAGGAATATTCGAGAAATCACGCACGTACAGGAAATTCAGATTGCGCCCGAAGGAATCGCCGTAAGCAATTATGCCTTTGACGTTACACCGAACGATTTGGTTACGGCAATCATCACGGAAAAGGGAGTCGCGCGCGCACCCTACACGAAGAGTTTACGACGGATGTTTGAAGAGTAACGTGTCAAATTTGTGATTTAACAATTGAATTTTGAAGTTTTAAAGGGCGGAAGATTTACAGAAATCTCCACCTTTTATTATAGATTTTGCAAAAAGAACTAAAGATTCTTATAATTTTTATACTTCTGTAGACGGTAAAACCGTGCTTGCAGAGCCTTGTGCGCCGACTGATGTTTCTCAAGAAAAACATTTCTCAGATAGTCCTTCGACTGGCTTTAAGTCAATTGCTGTTTTGCCTCTGAAATTACTGCACGTCGTCAAGGAAGAAGACACGGGCGATAAATTTCTCGGCGTCGGTTTAGCCGACGCTTTGATTACACGGCTTTCAAAAATCCAGCGTTTCGTCGTACGCCCGACAAGCTCCGTTTTGCGTTTCGGAGAAGTACAATACGATCCGTTCGCAATTGGGCGAGAACTCAATGTAGAATACATTCTCGACGGACATATTCAAAAAGCGGGCGGGCGCGTTCGCATCTCGGTTCAGCTTTTAAATCTTGCCGAGCAATCAACGGTTTGGGCAGAACGATTTGATGAAAAATTCACCGATGTTTTAAGTCTCGAGGACATTCTATCGACGAAAGTTGCCGAATCCTTAATTCCGCGTCTGAGTATTAGCGAGCGCGAAAATCTGGCAAAACGCGGAACGAATGATCCTCAGGCGTTTGAAGCATATTTGCACGGTCGCTATTACTGGAACACTTTTACAGAAGAAGGTTTTGCAAAAGCGATTGTCGCCTACAACGAAGCGATTGCTCACGATGCCAATTACGCTCTGGCTTACGCGGGAATAGCTGATTATTACAATTGGCTAGCTGTCTTCAGTATTCTGCCTGCACAGGAATGTTTCCAAGCTGCAATTGATGCGGCGACCAGAGCCATTGAAATTGATGAAGCGCTTTCCGAAGCCCACGCCGCGCTTGGTTTTGCGGCAGTCGGCGGAAATCTCGATTGGGAACAAGGCGAAAATTCCTGTCACCGCGCACTCGAACTCAATCCGAACAACTCGACGGCGCACGTCTGGTTTTCTATCCAGCTTTTTATGGAAGGGCGCTTCGATGAAGGAATCAAACACGCTCGACGCAGCATAAAGCTCGACCTGCTTTCGCCGTTTAACCAGCACAATCTCGGCTGGGGTTTGTATTTTGCTCGTCGCTTTGATGAGAGCATCGAAGAATATCAGGAATTAGTCAAGATAAATTCGCAGTATCCACTCGGTTTTTACGGTTTGAGCTGGAGTTTGCGTAATCAAAAACGGTTTGAAGAAGCGCTCGCGGCAATAGGACGCGGCGTCGAGCTAAGCGGTGAAAGTACTTTTATGCTGACCTGTTACGGTCAGACTTTAGCGGCGGCGGGACGGCGCGAGGAAGCCGAAAAGATTTTAACCGAGCTGGAAAAACTTTCGGAAAAGCGTTTTATTTCCTCGTATCATATTGCAATAATTCACGCTTTTCTTGGCGAAAAAGAAAAAACTCTTCTTAAACTCGAAGAATCTTTTGCCGGACAAGAAGCGTGGATAGTTTGGATGGGTGTCGAGCCGGTTTTCGATTTTCTGCAATCAGAACTGCGTTTTATGAGTCTGCTCAAACGCACTGGCAATCCGCTTTTTTATCGCGCCGAAACCGTTTCTCTAAAAACTCCGAAAAGCATCTCCAGTCTGCCTGCCGATCCGGAAAAGTCGAATTACGGGGCGAACGAATCATTTCCAAAATCGCGTTACTGTTATCCCATAGCAATTGCTGCCGGAACGCTCGGTGTTTTTGTTTTTACCTTCTTTATCGGCACACGCTTCGGTTGGGGAAACGTTTGGCAAAACTTTGGAATAAAACAAGCGGAAACACAGACAATCGTTCCGTCGGAAGCAACGAAACCGACTTCTATTGCCGTTCTTCCGTTTGTTACCGTCGGCACAAAAAACGATAACGAACAATACCTAGGAGTCGGCACCGCCGATCTTTTAACCAGCAAACTCGGTCAAATTAACAAAATAAACGTGAGTTCGGCAAGCTCCGTCAGGCGTTATTTAAAAGCTGAAAAATCGCCTTTGGAAATCGGACGCGAACTTGCGGTTGATTTCGTGGTAAGCGGAAATATCGAGCGTAAAAACAATCGTGTTGGAGCTAAACTCGAAATGAGAAATGTTTCGAACGGGCGCGTCGTCTGGACAGAAACTTTCGACGAACCGGAAAACAATTTACTCGCTTTGCAGGATTCGATTTCCGAACATATCGTCAACTCGCTGAGCCTGAAACTCACCAGCGCCGAAAAACAAAATCTCGACAGGCATTTTACTGAAAACGGCGAAGCCCAGCAGCTTTATATCGCCGGACGTTTTCAATTCGGCAAACGCACGGTTGAAGGCTTGCGGCAAGCAATTTCGCTTTTCGAGCAGGCAATAAACGTTGACCCTAATTTTGCGCTTGCTTATACGGGGCTTGCCGATTGTCAATCACTGCTCAACTGGTATCAGGAGCCGCCGCCGCCCAGCGCCTGGGAAAATGCCAAGAAAGCCGCTGAAAAAGCCGTCGCGCTCGACGACGGTTTAGCTGAGGCACACGCTTCCCTGGGTTTTATAAAATTTCATTATCAGCGAGATTATAAAGGCTCCGAAGATGAATTTCGCCTTGCACTGAATCTAAAACCGAATTATGCGACGGCGCATCAGTGGTATGCTTTTTTGCTGTCGGCTGCGGGTCGCCATAACGAATCGGTCGCTGTAATGCGCCGTGCCGAAGAGTTAGAGCCGCGTTCAGCCGTCATCGCTAATGCCGTCGCCAACGTTTTGTTTCACGCTCGTTTTTACGACGAATCAATCGCGCAGGCAAAACGCTCACTGGAAATTGACCCGTCTTCGGTCGGCGCGCACGTTATAATGCGTTGGAATTATGAGAAGAAAGGAATGGCAAACGAGGCTTTGGAGATTTTTAAAAAAGAAGTCGCGTTTGCCGGCGACACGCCGACAAGTCTGGCAAAACGCGCGCATGTCCTTGCCGTCGTCGGCAAAACGGAAGAAGCCCGACAGATTGTCGAAGAACTCGTCCAGACAAATCAAACCCAACATATCACGCCTTATGAAATCGCCGTTATCTATTCGATTTTAGACGAACGCGCAAAGAGTTTGGAATGGCTGAAAAAGGCAAAAGAAACCCACGCCGTCGGTTTTTCGTTCGTTCGCGTTGACCCGCATCTCGACAATTTGCGTGCAGATAAACGATTCGATAATCTTTTGCATTAAAATTTCAAAACAGAAAATTAAATGCAATTACAGGGATTTCGCATTCAGCGGAAAAGATTTAATTGTTTAATTTATTTTTAATTTTGATATTATCCGCCATTTTCTTCTCTCGAAATTTGACCGTAAAGCCAGGCTTTTGCCATTCGCCAATGGCGTTTGACCGTGATTTCCGACACGCCCAAAACTTCCGCCGTTTCTTCAACGCTCAAACCGCCGAAATAACGCAGCTCAACGATTCTACTTTTTTGCGGATCAACTTTCGCAAGAGTTTCGAGCGCTTCGTCCAGCGCAAGCAAATCAACCGATTTTTCGTTCGTTACGACTATCAAATTTTCTTCGAGCAGCATTTTGTCAAACTCGCCCCCGCGCTTATTTGCGTTATGTTTACGCGCGTGGTCAACCAATATACGCCGCATAATATTTGCGGCAATTCCGAAAAAATGCGCCCGGTTTTGCCATTCGACTTGCGTTTGGTCAATCAATTTTATATATGCTTCGTGAACCAATGCGGTCGGTTGCAGCGTGTGGTCGCTTCGCTCGCGGCGCAGATAACTACTGGCAAGCCTTCGCAATTCGTCGTAAATAAGCGGCAGAATTTCATCAACCACTTCGGATTTACCGGCGGACAATTGAATCAGCATCTGTGTTAATTCCTGCGTCGATGTTTGTGCCATTATTGTCTTAATCTCTCATCGAATAAATTGATGGAATTATAAGAAAAATCAAATTCTTACGCAATTTTCGCTGGAGAGAAAATTTTTGCTGATACTTTTTGCCGCAAATCTGCGCGTTAAAATTCGAGGCGGAAAACACGCGCCGATTATTTCGATTTATAACCCGCAGAGGAGCAACGAAAATGAAAAAATATATTATCCAATTTGCAATTTTACTGGTCGGCTTGGTTTCGACCAATACGACTTTTGCCGATGTCAAAATCAAAACGCGTCAAACGGCAAACGGTCAAAGCAGCGAATACACGACATATATCAAAGGCAAGCGCGAGCGCACAGAGCAGAATAACGGTGGTTATGAAATCGTCAATATAACGCAGTGCGATTTGCGCCGCAGCGTTCAAGTTATACCGCAGGCGAAAGTTTATATGCTTGAACTTTGGGATAAAACCGACGACAGCTTAACGACAAAAACTTTAACGACCGACGATATGACGACGCAAACCGTTACACAAAAAGGCGGCTTGATTATGGCAACCACGACCGTCAAAGATACGGGCGAGCGCAAACAGATGTTCGGCTACACGGCGCGGCATATTATCACAAAGACGGTTATGAAATCTTCGCCCGATGCCTGCACGCAAATGAGCAACCGTATGGAACACGACGGCTGGTATATTGACGCGGCTTTCGCTTTCGATTGTTTGACCGAGCGGTACTAAAATTATCGTCCCGACGCGGCAAACCGAACAGGATGCCGCGACCGTTATGAAAGCAAACAAATCGGCACGGCGAAGAAAGGTTTTTCGGTTTACGAAAAAATGACAATATTCGACGAATCGGGCAAAGAAATTATGTCTTCAGTCAGCGAGGTTGTCGAATTGTCCAACACAACGCTCGCCGCAACATTATTTGACGTTCCGGCAGATTATCGTGAAGTCAAAGACCGTTCGGAATTGTATGCTTCGTTAACAGGCTCTGCGAACGAAAGGCAAACGATTTCCGACGCAAAATTGAAAACGATTGAAACAAATAATTCGGGCGACAACCAGAACTTCAAAAATATGGCGAACGACTCCGGTAATTCTAAAACCGAGCCAGGCGCCAAGAAAGCAGGCGTTGTTCGGGTCGGAATGACAAGCGTGAAATACCGGCGCAATCGGTCAAGGAATCAACGGGCAGGAACTTGCAGGCGCGATTCAAAACACTCTGGGCGAATACTTGAAAACTCCGCAGATTGAATTTATCCAACTCGAAGCAAAATTGCCGTCGGCAGTTGACGCCGAAGCCAGGCAAAAGGAGTCCGATTTTGTGATTTACGCAAACATCTCGCACAAAAAAGGCGGCGGCGGCGGTTTCGGAATGTTTAAATCAATCGCGCCGGTTTTAAGCAGCATCGCTCCCGTAGCCGGGATGGGCGGAAGCGTCGCGGGCGCGGTTGCTGGCTCGGTAGCTTCGACGGCAATCTATACGGCGGCAGATGTATCGGGAAACATCAAACAAAAAGATGAGTTAACGCTCGACATCAAAGTTATTTCAAGCAGCGGCGCGGTTACTTTAACCAATCAATACAAAGCAAAAGCCAAATCCGGCGGTGAAGATATTATCTCGCCGATTGTAGAACAAGCCGCGCAAGCGATTGTCGATATGGTTGAGAAAAAGTAATCGGCGAACAATTCACAGACAATTTCAAAACTTAAAACGATAGATTTTAGGCGAACCGGATGTTCGCCTTTTTTTGCAAAAATTTCGCAATTATAAAATATCGATGATAAAAATAGATGATACTTTTTATCATCTTATTGCGCGTTAAATAAGTGAAGGCGAATCCCGAAAATTAAAAAAGCAAATCGAAACGATTGAATAATTTTTCCCAATAAATTCAGAATACATAAAAGGAGTAGTAATTATGAATACACAAACAAACACAGCAACAGTTATGATGCCGGAAATGCCGCCCGAAGCACAATTAATGCAGATAGTCGGCGGATGCTTTATATCGCAGACGGTTTACGTCGCCGCTAAGCTCGGATTAGCCGATTTGGTCAAAGACAGCCCGCAAACTGTTAAATATCTAGCCGAAAGAACCGAAACTCATGAGCGCTCGCTTTATCGAGTTTTAAGAACTCTGGCAAGCGTCGGCATTTTTCGTGAAGTTGAATCGAAAGTGTTTGCACAAACGCCCGTTTCTGAAACGCTCCGCTCGGATATTCCGAACAGCTTGCGTGATATGACCGTTTGGATGGGCGAAGAAGAGCATTGGCGTGTTTACGGCGAAATGCTCTACACCGTGAAAACGGGCAAAGCGGCTTGGAGGAAAGTTCATGGTACAGAAGTTTTTCCGTATTTTGAACAAAATCGCGAGCTTGCCGGAATTTTTAATCGAGCAATGACAAGCCATTCGCACGCGGCAGTACCGGCAATCATCGAAGCATACGATTTTTCCGATGCAAAAAAACTCGTTGATGTCGCAGGGGGTTACGGGCATCTTCTTGCCGGTGTTTTGCAGGCGAATCCGAATGTCAAAGGCGTTTTGTTCGATTTGCCGTCGGTTACGGAAGGCGCGTCGGATTTGCTTGAAACGCAAGGCGTTGCCGAAAGAACCGAGATCGTCGAAGGCGACTTTTTTGAATCAATCCCCGTGCAAGCCGAGGTTTATATGCTCAAACATATTATTCACGATTGGGATGATGAACGTTCGGTTAAAATCTTAAAAAATATTCATTCCGTAATGTCGGATGACAGTAAAGTTCTGATTTTGGAAACTGTCATTACCGACGGAAACGAACCGCATTTCGGTAAAGTTATAGATATGGAAATGCTTGTTTCGCCAGGCGGCATCGAGCGCACAGCCGAAGAATACAGCGATTTGCTAACGCAAGCAGGGCTGAAATTATCGCGAATCATACCGACCAATTCTTATTTAAGTGTTGTCGAAGCGGTTAAGGACACGCAAAATTAATTATCTAAATACTTCAGGAATTATTAACGGCGTACCGACTGTCAGGTACGCCATTGTTTTAAAACGATAAAAAATTCTTAATAACAATAAAAAAAACGGCGGACGAGCGGCTTTTATTCTCTTCAAAACTTCGTGTTAATTTTTACGAACCTAGTTATGTATATTTCCGTAACTTTCCGATACTAGAAGTAAATTTCACTAGCTCTACTAAAAAACAAGTTCACGATGGTCTTGATATTGTATTTATTTTCTTTAGTTGGTTATTCAAGTTTACCTTCTGCTTTCTCTAATCTGCACTGTTTGCTTTGACAAAAAATTGCAATCTACGAATGAAAATGTAAAGAAATTTTGAAGAGTAGATTGAATTCTTGTCTATTGTTTACTGTTTCTAATTAAGATAATTCTGCTCTTCCTCTTTTATAATCGAGTAACACTTACAGGCAATTGTCTCTAAACCTGCTCGATTAAGAATAGATAAATTGCCTCGACTATAACTGATTAGTTGCTTTTCTTGTAAACTGCTTGCAGCTTTGGCTACAGCTTCACGGCGCACACCTAGCATATTTGAAATAAATTGCTGGGTAATGTTAAATTTGCCTGTTCCCATTCTATCGCTTGTCATCAGCAGCCAGCAGGTAAGCCGTTTACAAATTGGATGAAAACGATTGCAGGCGCCAATTATAGATAATTGTATTAACAACAAGTGAGTGTAATTATGGACGATACGCGACAATAAGATATTTTCTCTGCATTCGTTGAGAAAATCGGTAGCCTTCATTTTCCAGGCAATGCCTGTTGCTCTTACAACTGCGCTATTTGGTGATTTCGTTGTTCCCAGAAAAGTCGAAAGTCCGACCATTCCTTCATTTCCGACAAGTCCGACTTCAAGCGTTGACCTTTTCTCAATTGCCGTCAGAAACGAAACGATTCCACTATTTAGGAAATAAACATTCTTAATGTTTTCATTCGGCTTGTAAATTGTCTCACCAAATTTCAAGTCAAAAGGTTCTAGCTTATCTGCTAATCGTTGGTATTCTTGTGCAGGCAGAGCGGCAAGCATTTTGTTGCCAATCGGGATGTGTTGTAAAGCGGTTACGCTCATTAAAAATCTCCTTATTTCGGGGTTGTTGAAATAAACAACAAGCAACATAAAAAGAAGTTCGTTAAGCCTGTCTCATTGTCGAAGGATAATTATAAAAAGAACAATTATCCTTTGATAATAATTAACTATAACAGATAAAAGATTTAATGCTATCTATTTATTACCTGCCGTTTCGTATTCGTTTCTGTTTATCGGAATGTATTCGCCGAGCAGACGCTCATATTCGTCTATTACTATTTGATAACATTCGCAGGCAGCCGCTTCCAAACCTTTGCGATTCAGCATTGTAATCGTGCCTCGCGCATATTTTATCAATCCCTTTTCCTGTAACTTTTTAGCGGCGATAGTAACACCTTCACGACGAACGCCGAGCATATTAGCAATCAGTTCCTGTGTCATCACCAACTTATTAGTTTCCAATTGGTCGTGATTTATAAGCAGCCAGCGACAGAGTTGCTGGTTAACTGTATGCAGACGGTTACAAACTGCGGTTTGCGAAATCTGCGTCATCAATGACTGCGTGTAACGTAACAATAACTTCTGAAACAGACCGCCGCGGTCAAACTCGGCTTGTAACGGTTTAGCTTTTACCCGAATAGCATCACCTGAGCTTTGCACCACTGCTCGACTCGATGTTGATTCGCTGCCCATAAAGAGCGCAGACCCGATTAAACCATTGTTACCTGCAATTCCAATCTCGGCAGTCGCCCCATTTTCCATAATGTAAAGCATAGAAATGATTGCCGTCGTCGGAAAATAAATGTGCGTCATCTTATCGCCTGACTCATAAATAGCTTTGCCAAGCGTGAGTGAAATAGATTCTAAATGAGGTTCAAGACGAGCAAATTCCTGTTTGGGCAATGCAGCCAGCAGATGATTTTTTAGCACATCATTTTTTACTGGTATAGACATTAGTTTTCCTCTGTTTTTTGAAAGCGATAAAAATATTGTCTTTGACCTGATATTTTTTACAATAGTATCACAAAAAAAAAATTCTATAAGCGTAATGCCGCACATACAAGCAAAAAAAAATACTTTATTTTAAGTATAAGCCATTGAAAAAGGTTCAAGTTGTTGAACGGGAGTTGGGTTATTTACCTAGCTCATATTTATGAAATGTGCCTTGCGTTTCTGAATCCAATGGCAAAGTTTGATAAAGAACAAGGGGAACGAAGGGCAGTAAGGGAACAAGGGTTGTAAGGGGAACAAGGCAATATGAAGGATGGAGTCGGAACTCTGGCTGACCCATCCTTTACTTTTCAATTCACAATTTGCACTAACTTGAAATCAAACTTACGTATTTAGAGGCGAACGCAGAAGGTGTGTTTATGAAGATAGTTTCATTTACAGTGTCTTACTCAAGATTGTTGTTAGGCGTAATGTTTGGTCAGCGTCAAACTCCTTATCCATTAGGTGTGTTATGGCGCTGTCGACATGAAAGATACACAGATTTGTAAGCCTTATGAAACAATCTTCATTACAAAACGATTTTTACAGTAAAACAAATACTTACTCGAGTTTGCAAACAAAACAAAGAGTGAGTTCCTCAAATGTTTTGCAAAGAGTAATAAAAGGCGACCGCATTGCAATTAAAGAATGTATTGATAATTATGGCGATTTGATTTGGTCTATGGCAAAAAAGTTTACCGATTCAACCGAAGATGCCGAAGCGGTAACCCGGGAAATCTTTCTCAATATCTGGCATTATGCTGCGCGTTTTGAACAAACCAACTTTGATGAGCTAGTTTTTATTACTATTATTGCTCGTCGGCAATTGAGAAAATACTCGGAAAAATCCAATCATTCAATCAACTAAATATTATGTGTCCTTCACAGATAAAATAACGAGTAAGGGGCAGTTACAACGGACAGCCGATTCACGTAAATTGTAAAGGCTGTCCGCTCTGACTGAACTAGGAGGTTGATAATGCAATCGTTAATCCGTCCCCGTATTCTTTACGCTGATGAGAATGAAGATGCCTGCTTTATGCTCGGCACTTTACTTGGATTTTCAGATATTGAAACTACCTCAACTAATACAATTGACCAAGCGTTAAAGCTGGCGCAAGCCGAACGGTTCGATTTGTATTTGTTGGATACCCGATTTTCCGAAGGAAACGGTTTAGATTTGTGCCGCATGCTGCGCAAATTTAATTCTCAAACTCCGATTGTTTTCTACTCAGGCGATGCTCGTGAAATTGACAAAGCAAATGGATTAGCGGCAGGAGCCGACGCGTATTTGGTCAAACCTAACACAGATACTGTTACAGCAACTATATTTCAACTTCTTAAGCACACCTCTAAAAGCGTTTACCAAACAATATGAAAATCATTCAATTCAAAGTAAAATCATAGGAGAATATGCAGACTAAGATAAAGATTAAAGTAATCAAAAAGTATGCGGTAAAAAGTTATGAAACACCTGTAGTTATAGAGAAAAACCCGAACCAAGAGGCAGGGAGGGAAATAGTTTCAACTATTTCAGAATGGGTAAGTGAATTTCAACAGCGTCGGCGTAAAGAAACAAAACAAGCACTCAGCCATCTTGGTCGGAAAAACGTATTGCCATCGCCATTCTTTGGCGGCATTTTTATATTTGTGTTCGAGCGCAAAAGGCAGATACACTTCTCCGAAACCATTTCGCAAGTCATCTTCGTGCATTTTTTAACGCCTTCCAAATGCAATATCAAACTTTCTTTAACTGCTTGCGGCAGCATCGTCACGCGTTCTTTTTCTCCTTTGCTTTCGCGGACGATTATTTGATTTGTCTGAAAATCTATATCCTTGACGCGCAATCGTAGGGCTTCGGAAAGCCGCAAGCCTGAACCATAAAGCAGACTCGCAATCATAAAAGGTACTCCGCTGAGGCGACCAAGAATTTCACGGACTTCTTCCTGAGTAAACACAACGGGCAGATGTTTCGGTTTCCTGGCTCGAACGGCATCTATATTTTGTAATTCAACTCCAAGCACATTTCGGTATAGAAATAAAAGCGCGGCAAGAGCCTGGTTTTGAGTTGAGGCAGCAACGTTTTCAACGACAGCGAGCCGAGTGAGAAACTGCCGGACTTCTTCTTCACGCATTTCCATAGGGTGTCGGATATTATGAAAGTGTATATACTTTTTAATCCAAAATATGTATGCTTCTTCTGTTCTTAAACTGTAATGCTTCAGACGAATCGCGTGCCGCACTTGATCGAGGAGTTTAGACATTATGCGGCAAATTGTACCTATTTCGGGTTTATGCCGCAAGTTTGCGGTCTAATAACTAGTTCGATGTCTTTTTCCAGTTCAAAAATGTATGTAATTTAAAATGAATATCCAACACGTAATAATTGTTACTGTCATCTTATCAATCATCTCGGTGAAACCAACTCTTTCACAGACATAAAGCAAAGCCGACTTGGTTGTGAAAAATGCAAACGTCTATACGATGGATGCAGTACGGTCTTGGAAGCAGGCATTAGCCGTTAAAGATGGGCGTCTGGTGTTCATTGGCAACAATACGAATATAAAAACATGGATTGGTCAGAAGACTAAAATTGTAGATGCCGATGGTAAGCTAATTCTTCCCGGTTTTCATGACACGCACGTTCATCTGGCTTTGGCGGCTAGTCGCAAACAATGGTGCGATTTAGGTTATCCGAAGACACTCGCAGCCACTCAAAAAGCAATTAGCAACTGTGTTAAAAAAGCGGCGGGGAAATCGTGGATTCTTTTAACAAATCCGAATACGGCTGTTTTTCCCGCAGACGGTCCAGAGCTCAAGTTCTTGGATAACATTGTGTCGGATCGACCTTTAGTAATAAATGCTTTGCACTCTTCGTTTGCCAACTCACCTGCCTTAAAAATCGCCGGAATTACAAACACAACCGCAAATCCGCCGAAAGGCATTATCATTCGCGACCCTGAGGGACGCCCGACAGGAACTCTGCGCGGAACCGCACAGGATTTACTTTATAAACATGTGCCGTCACTGACGAAGGAAGAACTTGCTAAAAACTTTCGGGAAATCATGAATGAGCTGTCGAGCTACGGAATAGTTTCGGTTCAGGAACTAAGCGGACGTAGCCGCGCTGATTTCTATGGCGAAGCTCTGGCAAAAGGTTGGTTAAAAGTTCGAGTTCGACATGGGCAAATGCTGCTTAGCGGTGCGGAAGCGCCACCGATTGTGAGCGGTAAAGAGCAGTTCGTTATAAACGCTCGTCGTTATCAGGGACTTTGGCTTAACGCAGGAACAGTGAAGATTTTTGTTGACGGTGATCTTGGAGATAAAACCGCAGCATTGTTTGAGCCATATCTCGGCGAAAATTCAAAATGGTAATCGTGGTGAGCCAAACTGGACTCAGAACGAGTTAAACGCGTGGTCGACTCAATTAGACGCGGCTGGGCTTCAGCTTCACTTTCATGCGATGGGCGACCGGGCAGTTCATATGGCGCTAAACGCCATCGAACATGCACAACAAGTTAATGGTCGAAGAGATTCAAGACATCAAATCACTCACCTTCACCTGATAGCGTCCGCGGACTTACCCAGATTTCGGAAGTTAGGAGTAATCGCTAACATACAACCCAACTTTGGTGAAAACAACGAGTACAATACCGTTCGCGCCTTGCAGCTTTTAGGACCGGAAAGACACCGCTTAATGTTTCGGTTTCGCGATTTACTGCAAAGCGGCGCTGTTATGGCAGTTAGTACTGACGGACCTGTTGCCTCGCCGCTTAATCCCTTTGTTTCAATCCAATCAGCACTTACCAGAGAAGAAGCCGGCTCAACTGCACCCGCCTTTCTTCCAGAACAAAGACTGACGCTTCCGGAAGTGCTCGCGGCTTATACCATTGGCAGCGCTTATGCAAACTTTCTTGATAATGAAAGCGGATCATTAGAGACGGGAAAATCAGCAGACTTCATTCTGCTTGACCGCAACTTGTTTGAGATTGACCATGAGAGTATTCACCGCACGCGAGTTTTATGGAGTGTTCTTGAAGGGCGCGAAGTATTTCGGTCAGAAAACTGGAAGTAAGATCATTGAAATAGCTTATTTCAGAAAAACATGTCAAGGTAATGCCACATCGAACAAATCATTGGACGCGAGGCGCATTACGTACTTTCTTAAAAATGTTGCGTGTTTTGCGCCCGCGTCAACTCAATCGTTGGGTGCTTCGTGAATTTTCGCGCGGGAGTGTTAAATAGAGGCTTATGAAATTTATTTTAACATCAATTAAACTGCTATCGCTATCAAAGATTGATTTGCTGCGAATTTTGGGTATCGCGTTCGGACTGTCAATTTTCATTAGCGTTTTAGCACCGATTCAAATCTGCGTTGCCCAAGAAAAGAAATACACCATTGTTGCCGTCGAACCTCAAGCTGCCCGCGTCGGTTTTTATGATTCGCAAGCGGGCGCGAGGCTCGGCAGCGTCGCAGTCGGTTTCAAACCACACGAAGTCGAGATTTCGGCAGACGGCAAAACCGCTTACGTTTCAAATTTCGGTATAGAAGATTATGACCATCGCATCGGCACGCCGGGCAACAGCATTTCGGTAATTGACATTCGCCGAATGAAAGAGAAATACAAACTCTCGACTGAAAATCTTTTGACGAAAGACGGCGTTTCGGTTTCGGGCAAAGCTCCGCACGGCGTAAAGTTGCGACCGCCGAAAGGCGATGAATTGTTTGTCAACACAGAAGTCGGCGGCGATTTCGTCCTTGTTTATGACGTGAAAAAACGGCGGCTGAAACGCTCTTTCGCTGTTCCAGCCGGAACGCACAATTTTATTTTTTCGCCCGACGGTAAGTATCTTTATTTGTTTGCCGGAGAGAACGGCGTGTTCAAAATCAACCCCGAAACGGGCGAGATTCTGGCGAAAATGAAACTTTCAACGCCGGCGCGCGGTCTGCATTACACGACGGACAACCGTTTTATCATTGCCGCCGGGAGCGGTGAAGCCGTTTTACTCAATCCTGAAAATCTTGCTATTGAACGTCATTTTCAAGGCTTAGAAGTTGGGCAGATGCTTTATCCAAAACCAACGCCCGACGGCGAGTATATTCTGTTTCCCGCAGTGAACGATTCGCAAGTCGTCGTGCTTGAAATCAAAAGCGGAACAATCGTTCGTCGTTTGAAAGTTGGTAAAGCTCCGATTGCCGTTGCAGTTTCGCCGGACGGCAACGTGGCTTATGTTTCCAGCCATATAGACACATACTTTAGCAGCGTTGATTTGAAAACTTTCGAGTTCAAAAAATTCGCTGAAGCGGACGGCTCGAATGGCATTGGTATCGGCAAACGGGTTAAATGATAATCTCGAATTGTGCGGAATAAGACTGATTTTAATTCATTTAGTTTCTTTGATTGTCAGAAGACTTTTGAAACATAACACGCACCCAACAATTCAATGGACGTGAGGGCGAAACAGCGACCTTCTTATGACGTTGCTTCTTTACCCTAAACTTAGGTGGTGGCGGTTTCGCCCCACGTCATCTCAGCCGTTAGCCGCTTGTTTAAAATTAAAACGCCCTCCAACTAGAGCGGCTTTAGATTGGATGTATGGAGAACTGGGTTAGAAGCGTCTGCAGCAGCGGGCGGTTGAACTTGCCAAAGATAAACCATCTGCAGTAACCGGTGGTTTGATTAACAAAAGATAAACCGTCCGCTGCCGCTAGACCGCTTCTGATAGTGATTTTATTCCGTAGATTGATTCCAAATCCGCTCTAACCATCGCAATACATCGAAAACTCCGACAGATGCCAGCGAAGCGGTTTGATGTGCATCTTCGCGTTTGTATGTATCTTATCGAGTTAATGGCAAAGTTGCGGTTAATGAGGTATGAGATTGGCGCGCCGCATCAGGTCTGTGAAGCGTGAATCCGAGCGAAGCGGATCGAAGATTGGCTCTACTTTGAGAAAACCCAATTGCCAAGCCCGCTCGTCGTATGCTTTTTCCAGCCAGGCGAAGGCTTGCTCGCGTTCGCCGAGTCCGATGTAAATCATCGCCGTTTCAAACGGAGAAATTGGCTGATTCTTTGATTGTTCATTTATCTCCTTGAGAATCACCCGCGCTTCCTCCGGCTTTCCCGCCGTCGCGTAGGCGTAGCCAAGAAGCGCAAGCAAATTCGGATTTCGTTCCGAGAGTTTGACTACTGTTTGAAATTCGGCGATTGCCTCTTCGTTTTTTCCTTGCTGAACATAAACAAAGCCGAGAAAGATGTGCGCGTCAAGCGCGTCGGCGTTAATTTCCAGTGCTTTTTGCAACTGCGCGATTGCTTCGTCGTAACGTCGAGCGCGGTAAAGAGCTAATCCGACGTGCGCGTTGGCACTGGGCGAAATAGGGTCGACCGTCTGCGCTCGTTTTGCTTCTTCGATTGATTCGTCGAGCCGTCCCATTCGCGCCAATTGCTGCGAATACCAGTTACGCGCCACCGGATAATTCGGATTCAAGGCGATGGCTTGTTTGAAATGTTTTTCGGCTGCTGCCCAGTCCCAATAATAATCGGCGATGACCGCCGCCAGCGCAGTATGCGCTTCGGCAAGTTCGCCGTCTATCTCCAGAGCCTTCTCCGCCGCCGCCCGCGCCTTCGGATGTGATTCCTTCAACGGCAGCACGCCGTAGCTTCCCAGCAGATTGTAGGAATCGGCGAGTCCGGCGTAGGCGAGCGCGTAATTCGGGTCAATGTCAATCGCCTGCCGGTAAAACTCCAGACTTTTCTCGAAGCCTTCCGGCGTTAACTTGTTCCAAAAATAGCGACCTTTGAGATAAAGCTGATAAGCCTCCGTGTCGGCGGTGTATTTTTTGGTTAACTGATTACGCTCCTCGCCGGTCAACTGCAAAGCCAGTGACCCGATTATTTTTTGAGAAATTGAATCCTGAACGGTGAAAATATCCGTGAATTTTTCATCAAAGGTTTCCGTCCATAGCGTCCTGCCGTCTTCGACTCGCACCAGCCGCGTCGTTATTCTGATTCGCTCGCCCGCTCGCTGAATGTTTCCTTCCAACACCGATTCCACTTGCAGTTCTCGACCGGCAGAAGCCGCGTCCTGCTCCAAGCCGGTATAGCGACGCACGGCGCTGATTGGGCGCACCGTGATTTGCTGGAGACGGGCGAGTCTGGAAATCAACGTATCGCTCATTCCCAGTTCGAGCGATTCGTCCCGGTCGTTCGCCGCCAATGGCTTAAACGGAAGCACGGCGATTGATTTCGCCGTCGGTTGGTCGGTTGACGGCTGCGTTTGGTTCGCGTTCCAAAAATAGAAAAGCAGGCTTCCGGTTAAGATGAAAGTGGCTACTCCGACTAAAATTCGGCTTCGCTGTTTCCAAAGACCTGTCTTAAACGGCGAAATGTTTGTCGCAGGGCGCTTGCGCGTCGAATCAAGTTTTGCCGACGGCTTGCTTACCGGCTTTTCTGCCCGTATCTCTCGCGGTGAAAAATAGTCGGCAACGGACGCTTGAAAAAAGGTTACCTCTCTTCCTACTTGTGTTTTCGGTAATTCCTTTTCGTCGTTTGCAGGCTCGGTTGACGCGGTTTGCAACTGCCGGTTCGCGCTCGTTTCATCAGAAAAATTCGCTGGTGTTTTTTCCGATTCAGGCGTTAAATCTTGAAACGCTTTTGCTTCAATTTTTTCGACTTTGGCGATAAAACGATAACCGCGCCCCGAAACGGTTTCGATAAACTTCGGTGCTTTCCGGCTGTCGCCCAAAGCCTGTCTGATTTTGGAAATGTTATCGGCTAAGTTGCCTTCCTCGACAAATGCATCCGCCCAGAGCATTTCCATCAGACGATTTTTCTCAAGCAGATGCCCGCCGTTTTCGACGAGTAAGCAAAGCGTCTCAAAAGCCTTCGGAGTCAGCAGTATAACTCGTCCGCTGCGCAGCAATCGCCGCTCGAATGGGTCGAGACGATATTCGCCAAACTCGTAAAAATGCTTTGGATTTTCGCTCATAAGACCTTCCGAGAACCTGCCGAGAATTTTCCTAGAAATAATCGAGATTTTTCAGAGGACTTTTTAAATGCCCGGAGAGTATTGTCCAAACTGAAGCCAGAGACAGCTTTCGTTTCAAGATGTCGCTTTCGAGCGAAAATATAACACATTACCAGAGGAGATAAAAGACAATGCAAAAAATCAACTTGCCGGTTCCCGGCATCAGCATCAACCAACAACCAACACTGCAAAAGACAACCCGACCGATAAACAGCGTCGGTTGTTTTCTGCTTCAAACAACCAAAGGAGGAAATTTTATGATTATGAGAAAAATATTTTTGGCGTTAATTATCGCCGCGATGACGACAATGGCAACTTTTGCTCAATCCGATGAAAATCAGACTCAAGCAGATGAAACAACCATTAAGAGCAATTTTGATAATGCCGCGAACCCGACTGGCAGTTGGATGGGTGTCGTAACGGCAGGACCGGGCGGACCGCCGCCATTCCGGGTTCTGATGAACTTCACCAAAGACGGTGGCTTTACGGCAAGCGGCGACGGAGATGTCGGACCAACGCAAAGCGGCAGCCCGCAATATGGCGTTTGGGAACGAGTCGGCGGCGCAAACTCCCGACGATTCGCGGTGACATTTTTCCAGCTTTTCTACGCTCCTGATTCAAGTCCGACGGGGCTGCATAAAATCCGGCAGACCGTCATCCTGAGCAGGTCGGGCGACACCTGGCAAGGTCCAGGCAAAGTGGATATTTTCGCCCCCAACGGAACACTGGTTTTCTCCGGCACGGCAACGGCAACGGCGACACGCATTCAGTCAGAACCACTACCATAATCCGAGACGGAGGCGTTAAAGCAGTAGTTTGTTGCTTAGCCGTATAGCTAAGCAACAAACTTTATCGAAATATAAACTTGAATATGCGTTTGGCGGCTTTGTTTACAACCAGATGAGGAACAAGATGATGAAACGAATATTAATGATTGCTGTTCTTGCCGCGCTGTCGTGCGTTACAGTGAGTGCCCAAATCCATCACGTGGCGCAGATGAACGTAGAGCAGATACGCGCTCTCGACAAACAAAAAACCGTGGTCATACTTCCCGGCGGCATGCTCGAAGAGCATGGACCGCATCTTCCTTCGTTCACTGACGGCTACTCAAACGAGTGGCTGACCGAACGACTGGCGGAAGCGATTGTCGCGCGTTCCGGTTGGGCTGTGCTTGTCTTTCCGATAACGCCGCTGGGTCACGCAGGTGGGAACGAAATTGGCGGGAAGTATGTTTTTCCAGGCACTTATTCGATTCGCCGGACGACGTTGCGAGCCGTCTTTATGGATTTAGCCACCGAACTCGGAGAACAGGGATTTCGCCGGATTTTCATCATGCATGGTCACGGTGCGCCATTCCACAACCTAATGTTAGACCAAGCCGGAGATTACTTCCGCGATACTTATGGCGGAAGGATGGTTAATTTACACGGACTCGAACCTACGGCGGAACAACTATCTAAACTAAAGCTGATACAATCTTACCCGCGCGCGTCTGCGGCAGAAGAAAAAGAGAACGGATTGTTAGACGTTCACGCCGGATTGGAAGAAACGAGCCGCTTGTTGTTTTTGCGCCCAGACCTCGTTAATCCAATTTTCAACCAACTTCCGCCGCAGCCCGCTAACACTCTGCCTGAATTATTCCAAACAGCCAAAGCACGGAATTGGCAGGGTTATATCGGTTCTCCACGTTTGGCAACCGCTACTTACGGCGCACGATTGCAGCAATATCGCGCAGCGTGGAACAACGCTTTAGCATTAGCAATCTTGGACGGCTTGGATGAGCGAGAGATTCCTCGTTACGCTGATTTTATGTTGAATGACAGAATGGTAGTGAGAGAACTTGAGGGGTCAACCAAATACGAGGTGGAGATTGAACGGAAACAAGGAGAATGGATGAAGAAAAAAGGAATCAAGTAAGTTTCCTCCGCTTGTGCCGCCGCCGAACAATTCAATGGACGTGAGGGCGAAACAGCGACTTTGTTTGGTTAGTTGTCCGTTAAACTCAAACGGACTTCTGGCGGTTTCGCCCCACGTCATCTCAGCCGTTGGATGCTTCTTTTTCCAAACGTAAGAGTTAAGTTTAAATGATGGATGGATTTTCCCAACCACATCACGTTCAAGGGCGCGACTCGATTGCAGACTTGTTTCCGTCAGGTAAGCGTTGTGGTCTCTACATTCTTCAATTCTCTGATGGCGAGATTTATGCGGGTCAAGCGTTGGATGTAACTCGTCGCTATGTTCAGCATCGTAAGGTTCACTGCGACATTGAGAAGATAAGATTTAGGCGTGTAGCTAAAAAGAACTTGAATGAGGAAGAACGCGCCCTAATATGGATGCTCGAACATGAAGGCTATCGCTTACGAAATATCACGTTCACAAGCATTCCGAGAGGCGAATCTGATTTCGACCTTATTATGTCTGCGGAGGAGCAAGAGCGATGGCTGAAGTACACAAATTATGTTGACCTTAGCGGTAGCAGAGTTGTTGACCCGGAGTTGCGGCGAAAGTATAGCAAAAAGTTCCAGCGTTTTGCTGCTTTGCCTTATTCTAATGAGACTATGGATGTTTTGCGTAAATACGTTCACGCGGGCATACCATCACCTTTGCGAAGCGAACTATCTTTCTGGGCTTGTTCATGCTTGCCGAGTTACTCATATCCTAACGAAACCGTTTATTCGCGCATAAACATACATTGGCAGGAAGTCTTTACTGCTTCGGTGTATAAAGGTAATGTTGTGTTTTCATTTCACCTTGCGTTATCACCTCTCGAAGAGGCATTTGGGAAATCGCTGTCGCCACTTCTGGAGAAGTTTCCTTCCCTAGAGGCAACGGAGCATTTTTATGAACCGGGCGGGCAGAATCAAATCAATCTCGTGATTGAAGGAGCAGAATCAGCAGAGATATTTATGCGGCAGAAGGAAATCGTTTCAGCCATGCGGTTGTTCAACTTGCGCTTAATGAAGAAAGGAGCTTGCGCTTACAGCCGCTATCACTGTATGGATTTAGCCGATAGGCTAACCCGCATCTAACAAGTCAATGGACGTGAGCGCAAAACAGCGACGTTGAATGGTTATCTAACTTGCGTGTGTTTTGCGCCACGTCATCTCCGCCGTTATGTTTTTTACTGTTGTTTTCGGTTGGCGAAAACCAATTGAAATTTTTGCCGCTAATTTACTCTTTTCATCTCGAATTGTATAATTAGCTGTGAAATTTTTGAGGCGAATTTTTCAACCTGTAATGCGTGTATGGCAGCTTGTCCCACTGCCGATTCAAGGAAAGATTTTCGTTGCTTTGCCCCTGCTTGCCGTAGCGGTTTCGGCTGTTTTAGCCGGTGTCGGTAATTATCAGCGTTACAAAATTCAATCCGCCGTGCAGCGTCATTTTCAGATGGCAAGTGGCGTTAACGAGGTTTTGGCGTTGATGGTTAACGCCGAGACCGGGCTGCGCGGTTATTTGCTGACGCGCCGCGAAGAGTTTTTACAGCCTTATGTTGCCGCGTCTGAAAATCTTCCGGCGGCTTTTGAGCAACTTCGCACTTTAGCCGAAGCCGAGCCGGGCGATGAGCCGCGCACAAGGAAATTGCAGCAATTGGAACAAATTCGGGCGTTGCTTGACCTTCAAATGGCGGATTTGACTTGGCAGCGAAGTTACATCGCCGCACCAAATGCGTCAGATGCGGAAATTTATAATCATCTCGCTTATGGCAAGGAGTTGATGGATAAGATTCGCGCCAACTTTCACACGATGGAAGCCGAAGAAGAAACTTTGCTCGCGGAACGTCTGGAAGAAATCAATGCGATTCGCCGCCGAGATTATTTTGGAGTTTTCATCGCCCTTTTTTTCGGTGTCGGGACGCGGCTTCTTGCTTGGTATCTTTTCAATTCCGGCATCACCAGAAGAATTGAACAGCTTGTCGAAAACACTCGCTCGTCGCGTCGCGGCGCGTCTTTGCAGTTTCCGCCCACTGACAAAAATGATGCGCTCGGCGACTTGGAAAGAGAAATTGTTTTGCTTGATAAGCAGTTAAACGAAAATAACCCGACTTTAATAAATTCCGCGCTAGACGGCACGGCAAGAGCGGAAATGAAAATGAGATGAATCAAGCGTTATCGCTATTTTGCAGTATCGTGAAAATATTCGGCAAAACATAACAAATCATTGGACGTGAGGGCGAAACAGCGACTTTGTTATTTGGCTCGTCCGTTAAACTTTAGCTTGCGTGTATTCGGTTTCGCCCCACGTCAACTCAGCCGTTAGACGGCAGCTAGATGATAGAGATCGAGGAGCATATGCAACCATCAAACACCCTAACTCGCCCCGCTGACCGTGTGGAGTTTGTGGACTCGTTACGCGGCTTCGCGTTGCTCGGCGTCTTCGCGGCGAACCTGTTAATATTTTCAGGTTTCACTTACATGTCTGACGAGCAGCAGGCGATGCTGCCTACTGCCACCATAGATCACGTCGTTCATCTTCTCGAACTAATCTTTATCGAAAACAAGTTCATGGGGTTATTTTCCTTCCTTTTCGGAGTGAGTTTCTGGCTATTTCTGGATCGCGCCAACGCTCGCGGTGCTGAAGGGGTAAGCTTATTTTATCGTCGCATCTGGTGGCTTTTCGTCATCGGCGCGGCACATGGCTGGCTTTTCTGGTTTTGGGATATATTAAGGTTCTACGCGCTGTGGGGATTGCTCCTGCCTTTGTTTCTGCGTGTATCAAACAAGGTGTTGTTAGGCTCTGCCTTATTCTCCGCCGTCATAGCACCGGCATTAATCGGCGGGCTTCGTTCGCTACTTATGGAACCAGCGGCGCCAAGCACGGCGCTCAATGCCCTCGCGCTAGAGACATTCTCTTCTGGAACCTATGCGGAGGTGTTGCGCATCAACTGGCTTTATGATTGGGATATGACACTTTCGATCAGCCAGATAGCTTATCAAGTGGCTTTATTCGGCAGACTTCTTCTTGGACTTTACGCCGCGCGTCTCTTGATACACGCCGATCTCGAACGCCATTATAAGCTATTCCGTACATTGCTGATCGCGGGAGCGATTATCGGAATCCCTTGCAATATCCTTATCGCGGGGCGTTACCTTGATTCTTCTGCTGCCGGTAGTTTCCTGATGCCTTTTGGTAGGAGGTTCGTTGCTCAAACCGGATATTTGGCACTAACCCTAGCTTATGCTTCAGCGCTGGCATTATTATTTCAGACATCACGATGGAAGCCATACTTGCTTATGTTCGCGCCAGTCGGCAGGATGGCACTCACATGTTTCCTCTTGCAGACTTTGTTTGGCTTATGGCTCTTTTACGGCTTTATGCCGGGACCGAATTTGATGGGCAAGATTGGTCCTCTATGGCTCATACTGGTCTGGGTGAGTGGGTATGTGATTCAAGTGTGGTTTGCTTCCTTCTGGCTCCGCCATTTTAGATTTGGTCCTGCGGAGTGGCTTTGGCGGTCGCTTACATACTGGAAGATTCAACCGCTCAGGCTAGCGGCTCGGTCAGCCGTCTAACAATTCAATGGACGTGAGCGCAAAACAGCGACTCTTTTATTACGTAGTCTTTTGACCCTTAGCTTGCGCGTAGCTGGTTTTGCGCCACGTCATCTCAGCCGTTCGACGCTTTTCGTTGAATTTTACGCTTTTGATTTTTGGCGACAAATTGCTATGTTAAATCTGCGAGAGGACATTTATGATTATTTTCCGCAAGCTGATTGGATTTGCTTTATGCTTTATCTTTCTTGCCTTAATAGATGTGCAAGGGCAAATTATCAAGGTAACTCTTTTAGGAACAGGCTCTCCTTCGCCCGTGATGGAACGCTTTGGACCAAGCATTTTGGTTGAAGCCGGAGAGCAAAAATTCCTCTTTGATGCGGGGCGCGGCTCACTCCAGCGACTGACGCAAATCAATGTTAAATACAGGGAAATACAAGGCGTGTTTTTCACGCATTTGCATTCAGACCATGTGGTTGGATTTCCCGATTTGTGGTTGACCGGCTGGTTGACAGGTCAGCGTATTGCACCGTTGCAGATTTGGGGACCGAAAGGCACAAAGAAAATGATGTCGAATCTTGAAAAAGCGTTTGAGTTTGACATCAAAGAGCGGATTTCCCATGACACAGGCTCGCCCGCTGGTGTTGTCATTAAAGCCGAGGATATTAAAGAAGGTGTCGTCTTTGAAAAAAACGGCGTTAAGATAACGGCGTTTGAAGTTGACCACGCGCCGGTTAAACCTGCTTTTGGCTACCGAATTGATTATATGGGACGCTCAGTAGTTTTGTCGGGCGACACGCGCTACTCGGAAAACCTCATTCGATATTCCAAAGGCGTTGATTTATTGATTCACGAGGTTGTTTCGCCGGAAGCTATCGCGCGTATGAAATTTCCCGCCGATCTCGCTAAAACTATTATTGGGTATCATACGACACCGGAACAAGCCGCCGCAATTTTTTCTCTTGTAAAGCCGAGAATGGCGATTTTTTCACATATTATTCTCCCAACCGCCACCGAGCAAGATATTATTCCGCTAACGCGAAAGAATTACGCTGGTGCAGTAGAGTTGGGCGAAGACCTGATGGTGATTGAAGTCGGAGAAAACATTAAGATTAGCCGACTAACTGCAAAGACAAATTAGAACATTTGAAACACACGGCGCGTCGAACAAGTCATTGGACGTGAGGGCGAAACAGCGACTTTCTTATCGCGTCGTCTTTTTAACTCGGAGTTGCGTGAATTCGGTTTCGCCCCACGTCAATTCAATCGTTGTGCGCTTTCTGGTTGCGATAGTATGAAACCACCTGAACGAATTGAAACTGAGCGATTAGTGCTAAGACTTCCGTCTGTCGCAGATGCCGAAACAATTTTTAACTCGTATGCTCAGAAGGAAGAAGTGACGCGCTATCTGGTTTGGCGACCTCATCAACATCTTCGAGAAACAGAAAGTTTTCTCGCGGGCTGTGTTGCTGCTTGGGAAAAAGACGCACTGTTTCCTTATATCATTACCATTAAAGAAACTGATGCAGTCGTAGGTATGATAGAGATTCGTCTCGACGGCTTTAAAGCTGATGTCGGCTATGTTTTGTCGCCTCAATTTTGGGGCAAAGGCTTGATTACGGAAGCGTTACGCAGCCTTGTTGAATGGGCATTAAGCCAGACCTCAATTTACCGAGTATGGGCATTATGTGATGTAGATAATCTGGCTTCCGCGCGAGTCCTTGAAAAAGCGGGAATGCAATGCGAAGGATTATTGCGCCGCCAAATAATTCATCCCAATATCAGCGATGAACCAAGAGATTGTTACTGCTATGCGATTGCGAAATAGTTCTAATTACATTGCCATTTGTCATAAACACCGCGCACAACAAGTCATTGGACGTGAGGCGAAACAGCGACCTTCATAAGAACGTCGCTCGTTAAATCTAAAGTTGTGTGTGGCGGTTTCGCCCACGTCAACTCCGCCGTTAGATTTCTATTGAGTATTTACGAGAAAGAATAGCAACCAATCTTTTGAGGGAAACTTATGAAGAAATTTACAGAGGCGGAAAAGCAATTGTTGATTGTGATTGGTTGGCTTAAAAGTCGCTATGGCTTAATGGCAGGAATGAATGTTGACGGCAAGGCAAGTCGAAGTAATCTCGAAAAATTCGGAAAGGTTTGGATTGGTAAATATCTCGTTGATTGGTCTGATGCTTACCGGAGTCTAGTTGCGAACGGTTATTTGTTGGAGAACAACGAAGATTATTTACTAACTGAAAAAGGAAACGAAGCGAGAAAGGAGTTGGAAATAACCAATCCTTTATGGCTGTATGAGTACAATAACTTTTTCAGTATTGCTGAAAAGAGCAATGCTCACGCGCTGTTTTGCGAAAAAGTTTACGGGAAGAATCTTTGCCAGCACGGTTTAGCCGATATTTTTCAGTTAAATAAAATGCTTGAAGTTCTCGGTTTAACTGACAGTGACCGCGTGCTTGATTTAGGCTGTGGCAACGGTTTCATCACGGAATATCTGCAAGAGCAGACAGGCGCGTTCTTTGAAGGCTTAGATATTTCGGAAGAAGCAATCGGACAGGCTCGCAAGCGAATCGAAGCGAAGAATGAGCAGTTGACTTTCAGTGTTGGAAATATAAATCGCCTTGACTTTAATCCTCAAACCTTCAGCGCAGTTGTCGCCATAGATACGCTCTACTATGTGAACAACTTGGAGGAAAGTCTGAAGAAGATAATCGAAATCATAAAACCCAACGGACAGTTGGGGCTATTTTTTACGCAATGGATAAACAACCTTGAAGACAAAGCAAGTCTGTTGCCGGAAAACACCTCTTTAGCGATGCTTTTGAAGAAATATAATTTGAAGTTTACAAGTTTCGATTTAACCGAACACGAAGCGGAACACTGGCGAAAGAAAGTTGATGTTTTGGAGCAGCTAAAACCTAAGTTTGAAAAAGAAGGAAATCTTGATTTGTACAACTATCGTTACAGTGAAGCAGTCCGTTATGCCGATTGGGATTCGAGCAAACGCAGTCGTTATTTATATCATATCCGTTTGTAGAGATTTGTTCGTTACGAGAAACGAAATCTAACAAATCATTGGACGTGAGGGCGAAACAGCGACTTTGCTATCACGTTGTCCGTTAAACTTTAGCGGGCTTGTTGGCGGTTTCGCCCCACGTCAATTCAATCGTTCGGCGGCTTTTTTTGGTAAAAGTTTGAAGCCTGCATTACACTTGTAAAATGAAACTAAAAACTATTTTTACAGCGTTAATAGCAATTATTTCGCTCGCGTTCTGCACGGTAGCAATACGGGCGCAAGTTACCGCTATCAAAGCTGGCAAGTTAGTTGTCCCAGAGACGGGAACAACGGCAATCAATCAAGTCATTCTCATCGAAGGTGAAAAGATAAAAGCCATTGGCGCAAATCTGCCGATACCGGAAGGCGCGAACGTCATTGATTTGTCTAACGCTACCGTCTTGCCGGGACTTTTCGACGCGCACACGCATCTCTGCTCAAATATGGAGTATCAGTGGGATTCGGGCGATTATCTTGTCCATAGCCTCAACTGGCGAACTGGGATGCGCGCGATAATCGGAGTGAAAAACGCGAAAGAGATGCTTGAGGCGGGATTTACGACCGTCAGAGATGTCGGCAATGCGGGCGATTACGCCGACGCTGACCTTGCGAAAGCCATCGGCTGGAATATGGTTCCGGGTCCGACGATGATTGTCGCCGGGCGTATCATCGCGCCGTTCGGCGGGCAATTCGTTAAGCCCGTTCCAAAACAGGTTCTTGACAACCCTGAATATCTGTTCGCAGATTCGCGCGACGAGTTAAGGAAAGGGATACGGGAAAACATTTATTACGGAGCAAAAGTCATCAAGCTCGTCGTTGATGGATATTCGCGGGGATACATGTATTCGGCGGAAGACATCAAGTTTGTCGTTGATGAAGCTGGCAGGGCTGGACTTAAGGTCGCCGCGCATGCTGTGACAAAGCAAGGCGCGCGTAACGCCGCCGAAGCGGGCGCCGCATCTATCGAACACGGCTGGATTCTAGACCAAGAGGAATTTGACTTGATGAAGAAAAATAACGTCGCCCTTGTCAGCACGGATTTTACAATTAAGTCTCTACAAGCCGGCGGTTATTCAGGGGACGGAGCGCGCGCAAACCACGCGAAAAAAGTGGAGCGACTCAAGCGAGCTTGTCAGGCGGGTGTCACAATCGTCTTCGGCACGGACGTGATGGCTGGTTTGAAAGGAGAAACGCGCGGCACTCTGGCAATCGGTTACATTGACAGTTTCGTCGAAGCCGGAGTGCCGAACACAGATATTTTGCGAGCGTTGACGACTTCTGCCGCGCGTTTGCTTGGAGTTGAAAAGGGGCGCGGTATGCTTGCGCCCGGCATGTATGCAGATATTATCGCCGTGCCGGAAAACCCGCTTGACAATATACAGACGTTAAAGCAAGTAAGTTTCGTAATGAAAAACGGCAAAGTGTATAAACCTAACAAATGATGTTGTCGCTTTCTACTGAATCGCGCCGCCGAACAAGTCAATGGACGTGAGCGCGGGACAGCGACGTTGTTTTCTTTGTTAGCTTGCGTGTGTCCCGCGCCACGTCATCTCCGTCGTTGTGCGCTTCGCCTGAAATCGGAAGTGCTAATCTCAAAAGTAAAAGACAGCAGAGGGACAACATTTATGAATATGCAGGAGTTCGCTGATGCGCTGGCATCAAAAGATTTAGACAGATACTCGCAATGGTTTGCTGATGATATGCGGCTTTACACTCCGATTCACGAAGAGCCGACTGTGGGCAAGCAAGCCGCTTGCCAGATTTTGCCAATGGTCTTTTCGC
>MWYY01000031.1 GCA_002050355.1 Acidobacteria bacterium 28-9 | reverse complement strand
GTGCGTTGACTGTATGGTTCAACCGGGACGGCGCGGTGAGCGGATGTCGTTCGCCGTAATGTGGAACACGCTTGCCGAGAATTTGAAGTTGTGTAATCCGAGCGTCGAAGGTTTAATCGAAGAAGCCAGGGAAATGATCCGGGCGACGGGCGATCCCGAAGTTCTCGATACCGGACTGACGCTGCGGGTGATGCGCCTTCAGCAGCACACGCTGACGATTAACGATGCGGTCGTCTGCACTTACAACAAAATTCTCGCTGCGCGGGAGAACGAACGACTTGATGAAGCCGTGAATCAGAAAGCGTTCTTTATCCAATCAAAAACCGTTCACTGAAGCGGGAATTTGAGCAGGTTTTTATTCGACATTATTCGCTGCTTAGCGGCGGCGACAATTTAATTTTTGAGAGGAGCAATTGAAATGGCAATTAATACATTTGAGGAAAAATTTGAACACGCGCTCGGCGATATGTATGACGCGGAACACCGCTTTTACGACGCGCAGCAGGAGATGTCAAACAAAACCGATTCGGCAGAGTTACGGACGCTGCTCGAACAGCACAACCAGCAGACGAAAGGACACATCGCCAACTTGGAGCGCGTGTTTCGCTTGCTCGACAAAGAACCGCGGCGCGTCAAATGCGAAGCCGCTGTCGGACTCGTCGTCGAAGGACAGCGAACGATGCAGGACGCGGGAACGCCGGAAATTATGAACTGGGTCATCGCCACCGCACAGGCGAAAATCGAACATTATGAAATCGCCAGCTATCGCGGACTCATCATCGGCGCGGAGATTATGAAAAACGAAGAGGTCGTAGTGCTTCTACAGACGAATCTGCGGCAGGAAGAAGGAACGGCGGATGCCGTGCAGGGCGAGCCGCGCGAATTGGAAGAGGAAATGGCTGAAAAAGCGGCGGAGGCTGAAAAAAGCTAAAAAGCGATGTGCGTTGACTGTATGGTTCAACCGGGACGGCGCGGTGAGCGGATGTCGTTCGCCGTAATGTGGAACACGCTTGCCGAGAATTTGAAGTTGTGTAACTTTCACATCAGGTTGTTTAGGAGAGCAGTAAAACCAACATCGGCAGAAACGCTATAAAAATAAACAGGAGTTTTTTGATGAGTAACAACATAAATGAAGTAGTAGTAACCGGCTGGCGCAGGCAATCGCCGCTGCCAAGTCTGCCGGAAGCAAACGCGACTGTTCCTGTAAAAAAGGGTTTGGGTTTTTGGCGAAAGATGCTCGCCTTTTCCGGTCCCGGTTATATGGTTGCCGTCGGCTATATGGACCCGGGCAACTGGGCGACCGATTTGGCGGGCGGCTCACGCTTCGGCTATACGCTTCTTTCCGTCATTATGATTTCCAACCTAATGGCGATTCTGCTGCAAAGTCTCGCGCTCCGGTTGGGTATCGTTACAGGACGCGATTTGGCGCAAGCGTGCCGCGACCATTATTCGCCGCCCGTTTCATTCGTGTTATGGATTTTGTGTGAAGTCGCTATTATCGCGTGTGATTTGGCGGAAGTTATCGGCTCGGCGATTGCGCTGAATTTATTGTTCGGTATTCCGCTGATTTACGGAGTTTTGCTGACGGCGTTTGACGTGATGATTCTGCTGCTCCTGCAAAATCGCGGTTTTCGCTGGCTTGAAGCCGTCGTCATCACGCTGGTTGCAACTATCGGTTTGTGCTTCGCGGCGGAGATAATTTTTTCGCGTCCTGAAATCGGCGGTATTTTAAGCGGTTTTATTCCTTCGACACAAATCGTAACCAACCCGGAAATGCTCTACATCGCCATCGGAATTTTAGGCGCGACCGTAATGCCGCATAATCTTTATCTGCATTCGTCCATCGCGCAGACGCGAAACTACGAGCGCACGCCGGAAGGCAAGCGCGAGGCGATAAAGTTTGCGACGATTGATTCGACCGTTGCGCTGATGTTCGCGCTCTTTATCAACGCCGCGATTTTGATTGTCGCCGCCGCGACGTTTCATTCAAGCGGCAATACGGAAGTCGCGGAAATCGGCGACGCTTATCAATTGCTTTCGCCGCTGCTCGGCGTTGCCGGCGCAAGCACGCTGTTTGCCGTCGCGCTTCTCGCTTCCGGTCAAAACTCAACTTTAACCGGAACGCTCGCCGGACAAATCGTGATGGAAGGCTTTTTGAACATCCGACTGCGCCCTTGGCTGAGGCGACTTATTACGCGCCTGATTGCGATTGTTCCGGCGGTTATTGTTACATTTCTTTACGGCGCATCCGGCACGACGCAATTGTTGATATTCAGCCAAGTTGTGCTTAGTATGCAATTGAGTTTCGCCGTCTTTCCGCTGGTGATGTTTACTAGCGACAAATTGAAAATGGGCGAATTCGTCAATCCTTTGTGGCGCAAAGTCCTTGCTTACGCCGTTGCCGTCGTCATCGCCGCGCTCAACGCTTGGCTATTGATGCAGATTTTCAGCGAGTGGTTTATGACCTAGATCGAATGAACGCTCAAATAATTTCTTTTTCCGAATCTCGCGCCGGTCAATTGCAAATATCCGGCGCGCTTTTTGTCAAATGCTTTTCTTTTAAGCTTTGTGTTAAAATTTTTCGTTATGAACGGAAACGAAATCAGACATAAATTTCTTGAATATTTTCACAAGCGCGGACATAAGATTGTCCATTCAAGTCCTGTTTATCCGCCGAACGACCCGACTATTCTTTTTACCAACGCGGGAATGAATCAGTTCAAAGACGTATTTTTGGGCAACGAAAAACGCGAATATACACGCGCCGCATCAAGCCAGAAATGTATTCGCGCGGGCGGCAAACACAACGACCTTGATGAAGTCGGGAAAACCGCCAGACATCATACCTTTTTCGAGATGCTCGGCAATTTCTCGTTCGGCGATTACTTTAAAGAAGACGCGATAAATTTTGCTTGGGATTTTCTTGTTAATGAACTGAAACTTGATGTTAATCGTTTGTGGTTCACAGTTTTTGAAGGCGACGATGAAGTTCCTGCCGATACCGAAGCCCGTGAATTGTGGATTAAAGCTGGCGCAAAACCCGAACGCATCTTGCCTTTTGGAAAAAAAGATAATTTCTGGCAAATGGCGGACACCGGACCGTGCGGACCGAATTCGGAAATCAATTATTACTTGGGCGACGAGCCGGAAAACCCAGAAAAAAACCGTGCCGATTTGGTCAACGCCGAAGAAGGCGACACGACGATGGAAATCTGGAATCTCGTGTTTATGCAATACAACCGCGTCGAAACCGAAAAAGGCATTTATAAACTTGAGCCTTTGCCTGCGCCGTCGGTTGACACGGGCGCGGGACTCGAACGAATGGCGGTTGTTATGGAAGGCGTTCACTCGAATTATGAAACGACTTTAATCAAGCCGATTATCGAATTTATCGCAGAACTCGCTTGCAAAAAATACGAATACAACAGCCAAGAAGGTTTTGCGATGCGCGTCGTCGCCGACCACGCGCGGACGGCGGCGTTTTCAATCGCCGACGGAATTCTGCCCGGCAACGAAGGCAGAAGCTATGTTTTGCGAAAAATTATGCGCCGCGCGATTTATCACGGGCGCGAGCATCTCGGCTTTAACGATTTGTTTTTCTACAAAGTCTGCGATTTCGTCGTTGACCGGATGAAGGACGCTTATCCCGAACTCGAAGCGCAGCGCGAATTCATCGGCAAAATGGTGCGGCTTGAGGAAGAAAGATTCGGCGCGACGATGACGGTTGGTTTGAAAAAATTGGATGAAGTTTTGTCGGGATTTGAAGACAAATACAAAAAACTCACTTTCGGTGTAGATATTCCCGACAAAGATAGAGAAGGTATTAAAGCATTTATGGAAAATCCTTCGGAAATGTCTGAAGCAGTTGAAAATTTTGATATTTCCGACTTCTCCGAGTTTATGAACCCGGAACAGCAAGAGCGAATGAAAAAATCTCTCGATAAATTTGGCGGAGAAGAAAAGATGGACAAATTTATGAAAGAGAGCCTGCAAAATGACGAAATACGAAAAGCCATCGTAGATTTGGCTGAATCTCCGCCGCCGAGTTTAATTGATGATTTAGTAAAACTTTACGACACATTCGGAACGCCGAAAGATTTAATTCGCCTGAAACTCGAAGAAAAAACAGGATTTGCATATCCCGAAGATTTTTTTGACGAACAATTTAATAAATCTCTGGTCAAACTTCAGCAAACTTCCGAAATCGGCAAAAGTAAGCAAAAGGATAAAATCAATCCGATTTATAAGGATTTAGAAAACAATTCAATTAAGTCAAATTTTCACGGTTACGATGCGACGCAAATCGAAAGTGCGAAAGTCGTGGCAATCGTCAAAGACGACAAGCAAATAAACGAACTTAACGAAGACGAAGAAGGTTTAATCGTTTTGAGCGATACGCCTTTTTACGCCGAATCGGGCGGGCAAGTTGGCGATACGGGATTTTTGACGAATGAAACTTCAAAAATTAAAGTTCAGGATACTTTCTCGCCGGTTGCCGGTTTGATTTTACACAAATCGAATGTCGAAAAAGGTTCGATTAAAATCGGCGACGAAGTTACGGCAACGGTTGACGCGGACAAGCGCGACGCAACCAGACGTAATCACACGGCGACGCATCTGGCTCACGCAGCACTGCGAGAAGTTTTGGGAACGCACGTCAAGCAAGCCGGTTCGGTCGTTGCGCCGCAGTTTTTGCGTTTCGATTACACGCATTATCAACCGCTTTCGGATGCGGAGATAAAAGACATCGAAGATTTGGTCAACCGCGAGATTTTGAAAAACGATGCGGTCAACACGAATATTCAGGCGATTGAAGAGGCAATGCAGTCGGGCGCGATGGCTTTGTTCGGTGAAAAATACGGCTCGCAGGTGCGTGTGTTGAGCATCGGCGAAGGCACGTTTTCAAAAGAGCTTTGCGGCGGAACGCACGTTCGCGCGACGGGTGACATCGGCAGTTTTAAAATCACTTCAGACGAATCAATCGCTTCAGGCGTGCGCCGAATCAGAGCGATTACCGGATTCGACGCTTTCAATCGTTTCCGCGAAGACGAGCGCTTAATCGAACAATCGCTTGGTTTTCTTAAAACGCAGCGTGACCAATTGCCGAGCGCGATTGAGCGTCTTCAGGAAGAATTGAAACGAATGCGCCGCGAAAACGACGATTTGAAAATGAAAATTGCGACGGGCGCGGTTTCGCAGACTTCATCGAATGGCGACGAAGCCAGAAATGTGAACGGCGTAAAAGTCGTGGCGAAAATTGTCGAAGGTTTGGACAAAGGCGGAATGCGCCATTTGTCCGACACGCTGCTGGCGAAATTAAAATCCGGCGTGGTTGTCCTGGCGCGAACCGAAGAAGATAAAGTTTCATTTATCGTGCGCGTGTCAGACGATTTGACCGACCGCGTAAAAGCCGGAAAAATTGTGCAGGAAATCGCGCCCATCGTCGGCGGACGCGGTGGCGGCAAAGCTGATATGGCGGAAGGCGGCGGAACCGAACCGACAAAACTTAACGACGCTTTGCAGGCAAGCTACAGCGTGGTTGAACAAATGTTAGGTTAGAAAAGAAATTGTCCACAGATGAACGCGGATAAAGAAAGATGTTTCATTTGGAATGGGTGAAATGCAAAACCGAATCTATCAACCCTATCTTTTACCCTTTCTATCAGTTTTTAGACGTTTGAAAAAGTAAAATTAACATGCCTTTTTGTTTTCACATTAGATTTAATAAAATTCTTACTTTGTCTCTCCGCCAAACGGCGAAACAAGATTGGATTTAAGGCTCGCGCCCGTCTTCAAATCTGTCAAAACGATATAGACAAATTTGGGAACGGTTTTGCCTTTTTCAACTAAAAACGAAGGTCTCTCCAGCGCTTGCGCCGAAGATATTGCAAGGCAACTCGCAATTTGTTTATCATCTTCGCCGAAAACAGACATAACGATCCGCGTTTTCACTTTATTGCGGCACGGGTTTGGCGGCGGTTTTTCGCCTTCGCCAAGCCCAAACATTTTTGCTGAATACTTGTCACGATTCGTGACGATCAAAATAATTTTATGATATTGCTTGCCATCTCGCTCGTAACCGACTGCGCCGTTCAAAGCAACTTTCGGCTTAATGCCAATCGTCGTTGGTGGTTTGGCGATAATGTTTTTGTTTTCAATTTGTGCTTACACCGAAACTGTCCCAAGCGCAAATAAACACGCTGCTAAAATAAGTATTTTGTTTTTCATAATTTTATTTTCCTTTCTTATTTCCGCCTATTTTTATCGGCGGTCTTGATTTACATTCGACCATCCTCGGCGCTCCCGAAACCTGCGTGCAGGTGCAATTGTTGCTCGGAAGGTTAAATCTATAATCGAGCTGGAAATTTTCTGACAATTTGTAATTGCAAATAATCACCGGCGGGTAGCCGTTATAAGTCGGGATTATCTTCGTGATTGACCATTTGACTGTTAAATCGCTGGGGCGTATCCATCCTTCCTGCGGATTCGGCGTCGCTTCGACAAGATCGGGGCAAATTTTTCTGATTAAATCCGTTCGCACATAATTCGATTTCTTGACGCCGCGCCTTGCCTTCTTCGGTGAAAATCCATCGGCAGTGACGGGAGCGCCAGAGAAAATTAAACTTACTATTAACAAAGCGCACAGTTGTTTGAATTTTTGAATGTTCATTGTTTTTCTCCTTTTCATTTCAACACCGTACAGCTGACCTTCTTGACCGTAAAATTAAAAGTATGCGTTTTTCCTTTTTTGACTCTTAATACCACTTTAGGGTCATAAGCTTCCATACTCATTTGGTCGCACTTTCCCCAATTTTCAAGCTCAATTGAAGGCTTATAGTCTGTATCCGGCTGAAGCCCCCATGATATTGAATAAGAGCATTGGCGCTTTGAAAAATCTCCACTGCCTTGAGTCGCCCCACCACCTTTGCCGTAATTACTAAACCTCACAAGGAAATGCTTACAGTCCAATTTGTGGAAATTATTCCCTGAAACTTCCTTGAAATAAATCGTTCCTTTAATTGTTTCCGGTAGCTTCGATAGCGGCGGATTCCCTTTTTTCTCTGGTTTTTGTGCAGTTGCCAACTGGCTAAATGAAAGCATCAGCAACCCCAGCGACAAAATTAAAAATGTCTGTCTTTTGATTTTTTTCATCGTTTTTCTCCTTTTCATTTCAGCACCGTACAGCTAATTTTCGTAACCGTAAAATTGAAGGTGAGCGTTTGATAAGATTTAATTTTCGTCGGAAATAAAGCGTCCGCCTGAAAGCTCTTATGGTCGCATCCGTTTGGAAAATTCGCCGAAACGGACGCGGTAAAACTTTTGTTTGCCGGAACTCTTAGAACCTTGTAGGCGCATTTGCGCGTCGAGAAATCGCCCGTTGCCGTTGTCGTCTTTTTCCACCTTTTTTCGGGAGGTGATTCCAGGTCGCTGACGATTACGGTAAGATTCGCGCAAGTAAAATTTCCGAGATTATTTCCCGAAACGTTTTTTATAAAAATCGTTCCTTTCACAGTTCCGAGTCCCGATTGCGCCGCAGCAGATTGACCGAAAGCAAATATCATCAACGGCAGCAACAAAATTGTCGAAAGAAGAATTTGTCGTTTCATTGTCTTAACTCCTTTTGAAATATCATTTGATTTGGCTTATTTCACACGAGTGAAAAAGCCAATGAGCATCGCCGGATAGTTTAAAATAAATTACCTCGTTCGCTTTCATGGCATCCATTACGAAAGATAAATTAGCGGATGCACCTGTAGTGGTTAAAATATTGCCCTCTCCCACCAGCTTAAACTTCGTTTCTGAACCGGCAGTAATTGATAAATCTATAAGATATTTACCCGCCGACGGTGCTGTGAAAGCGACAGACAAGTTGCCTTCACTACCGGAAAAGGTGGCTAAGCTGGGTGAAACTAATTCCGGTCTTGTAAGACCTAAAGAAGCTTGGTTATTAACCGACATCATATTTTTTACACTCAGCGTAATCACACTGTTCACCGAAGAGACCTTTTGACCCTGTCCGCCCAAGATTTTTTGGGCAATTTGTATCTTTTGCGCCGGCGCTAGAGGTTTCGGTCTGCTCGAAATCTTATTGCTTTGGCTGAGAACAGAACCTAATTTGGGGTCTTTCACAACCTCTAGCTGCTGTGCCGCCGCATTTTCGTTCGAGACGAAAGCCATAATACCAAGCGCTAACAGGCACACCGTCAAGCGTGAATTTTTTGCGTTTGTTTTTTTCATTTTTATTTTCTCATTTCAAACCAGGCGAAATTTAGGTTGCAAAATGTAAAATTGAGCGGCTAGTCGAAAAGACTATGCCGCTCTTGTTGCTATGCGCTCAATTATCCAAATTATCATTGACGACTTTCTTTGCTTCCTTTTTGACCTTCTTCTTGATTTTGTTTTTCAAGGTTGTCTTTTTGGTCGCTTTATCGTCGATAGGCGCGGCGGATGAATCCGTGCTCGTGGTTTGCTCGGTTGACGGATTTGGAGTTAGTTGTTCAGTGGTTGGAGTGGTTTCGGTTGGAATTGGAGGCGTTTCAACTTTCACTGCGCCGTCGAGTTTGATTTTATAGGTCAAAAGTTTTACGTCTTTGTCGTCGTCCATCCGAATTCTCAAGATGACTTTCGTTTCGCGGACAAATCGTTTTGTTCCGACTTCACGCTGACCCGAGCCTTTTGCCACAACATAAATCGGCAAGAGTTCTTTGCCGTCTTCGTCTAAAAGAGCGACTCTCAGCGGCGTTGAACGGTCATCGGTTTTCGCGTCAACCGTAACTTTTACGTTGCCTTTTTCGGCAGTAAAACTGTAATAAACGGTTTCGGCTTTGCCGTCGCCTTCGCCTTCAATTATGTTTGAAGTCAAAGCGGTTGGATTGTCCATGTCGGCTGATTGTGCTTGTGCGCTGCTGATAAATGTCAAAGACAAAATCATCAGCGCGATTAAATTTAGTGCGTAAGTATTTAGTTTGTTTTTCATTTTCTTTTTCTCCTTTTATTTATTTGTTTCTCTAATTTTTTCTACTTAATAAATGGGACTACGGCAATGTATATTGCTCCGGCAGAAAATCTGTATATGTGACTGTTTTGAAGTCTTCGCCGATTTTCGCGCCCCATATGTTGGCAGCGACGCCGAACGCGACCGTGACCCTAAAACCCGGCTTCCAGTTTTTTCCCTTTAGATTCGGTTCATCGTGGGTCACAAGCTTTTTAAGATCGCGAGGCGGCGGAAAGAAAGGAACTTTCACGACGTTCTCGCCCGGTTTGAGATCCATGTAGCTTTGACTATCCCAACCGTACCATGTTGGAGTCTTGATGATTTTCTTATTTTCATCCAGAAATTTAACGCTTATGTGGACCTCGGCGAAAATGATTTTCTCCTTTCGAAAATTCACGACGTGGACCATTGCGGTAAATGGAGCGTCTTTGAATTCCTCTTTAGCTATGTAAAACTTCTTGATCTCAACATCAACCGATTTCGTGGGCGTGTACGTTCCGGTAACCTTATCGCTTAGTTTTTCCTGCTTAGTAGCTAGCGGAGTAGGTTGACTCTTTGGTTTCATAGGTGCTTTTGTCGGCGACGGCATTTGACCAGAGACTGGCACTTGATACAAAAGCGTCAAAGCGAAAAAGCTAATCGTGAAAAAGATTGTTTGTTTCATTCTGTTTTTCATTTTCATTTTCTTTTCTCCTTTTGGAATTAAACTAATGTTTCTGACCGGATTATTTAGCGCCGGCTCGCGTGCATTTAATTGGCTTGCCCTGTTTTCTCAAGTCTTCGCAAGTTTTGAAGCCCTGGTCGGTTGTGCAGAGATAATTTCCCTCTCGTCCGAGAAAATTTTTGCAGCCCACTGTTTGAAGCAATTTGCCGATGCCCGTCCAGCCTTCCATCAGCGGATATGAATCCGTTTTCGTTTTCGTGAATCGGTCTTCGACCGTTACCATAACCTTGTCCGTATCTTCTAAAACACCGCTTACAATCAGCTCAAGTTTTTGTAAGTCCTGCGCGGAATTGAGCGGCTTGCATCCGACCCTTTTGGGTTTGGCGTTTCCGGTAATCACGGATAAATGAGCAAGCATACGCGCTTTAGACTGCGCGGCGGCGCATGAACTTGGCGGCAGCACGTTCTCGTCTATTGATTGGAAAAATTCCGTCGGGTAAGCGTTCCAGTTTGAAACCGCAAGCTGGTAACCCGTGCGATTGCCGGGAAGTCCTTTTTGTCCTGTTATTCGGATAGAGGGTTGCGGCAGTTTTTTCTCGCCGGGGTTAATTGGATTTATTTTTATTCCCTTTGGACCATCAAGCATTGCGGTCTCGTTGTTGTCTTCGTCCGATTCCTTGATTACGTTGCCGCCGTCTATTTTTACTTTGTAGCGATTGTTACGAAGACTCGCGCTTCCGCTCGGAATAACTACTTCTCTAACACTTCCCGCGGATACTCCTCCGGCAGTTTTACTGGTTGAGAAGAGTTGCTTTCCCGATTTGTCATAGATGGAAAGAACTATTTTGAGTTCCGGGTTGCTGGCGCTTGCCTTTCCTTTGTTAGCGTAGATAACTTTTACTGACGAATCATCGGCAGTTGTCTTTTGAATCGTCAAATCGGGCATCGCCGACGGGAAAGGTTCTTTCCAGACATAGCCGACTATGCCTTCATTAACCCAACCATTGTTGACTGCGTGCGTTCTTTCGCTCCCTTTTGTCGTATAGAAGTGCTGACCGCTATCTTCCGCCCAGCCTGAAAAACCTCCCGGACTTGTATCTCCTACTTCTCTTAAGGGCGCGTAAAGCCGATAGAGCGGGACGGTGTTGGGCGATTGAACAGCCGCAACATAAAAGACGGGACCTTGGTTCATCCATTGACCCTGACCGGAACTGTTCTTCCATTTGTTCGCTTCATTTTTATCGCCTGTATATGCATAGGTAACAAACGGGTTGTTCATAATGAGTTGAAAAACAGGTTTTGTCCCGCTTGCCTGCGTAGGCATTACGTGAGCAACAACGCCTTCGCTTTTCCACGGACCGCCGGAAATACTGGACGGAAGATTAGACCCGGTTTGGTAAAAGCGATGCCCTTTACTGTTAATAAAGCTGTAAAGCGGTTTTGTCTCGCCTTCTTGCGCGTAAGCAAAAGCCGTCAAGAAAATAAACGTCAAAATGATTTTTGCTAGATTTTTTGTCATTGTTTCCTCCTTTACGGTTTTCCTTCATTTGTTTTAACCTTCTTTCCCGGTATTACAATCGGTCCCGGCGTTACTTTGAAATTCACCACAAAACTATTGTTGTTCTCTTCCGTTTCTGTAGTCTTTTTATAGGGGTCAATGGTGAACGTAACTTTGTTCATTCCCATCTTCAGTTTGAGCGGATGAACGCCTTGTTTGGTTTTTTCGCCCGAAGCAAAATAAACCGTGTTTCCGATGAAAAATTCGGCATTTCCAACTTGAAGAAGTCCGTATGAGGACAACTCGTCGTTGACGTTTCCCGACCTAAAACCGATAAACCCGATGTTGAAATCGCAAGTGTCGCCCTCACAGCTTGTCGCTTGGCTTTTCTTAAGCTCCATCGTTCCGCCTTTGACGACGTATTTATCATTTTTAAGGTTAATCTTGTCGGTTTTCGCGCCGGTGAAATATAAGGCGTTCCGCATACTCAAATCGGTTTGAGCATAACTGGACACAGCGCTTATAAACATAAATGTGAATATGCTAACTAAAATGTAAAATTTGTTTTTCATTTTCTTTTCTCCTTTTTATTTTTGTAAATTTCTCTAAAAACCTTCGCAGGCAAGATACCCGGCAACGCCGCCATCCGGGAAAAGTTTGCCGCAATTCTTCTCGTCGCTTTCAACAACCTGTTTTCTCGCGTCAATAAACACTCCGATTTCCAGACCTGCGAGCGGCTGTCCGATGTTTATGAACAGCGGCAAATCGGTTTTCGCTTTTAGACCGGAGACTTGTTTTTCGACATATGTCTTTGCGCGCTCGCCTTTTTTCCGGATTGAAAGGCGCACGACAAACCCGCCCGCATTTACCTGACCGACGTTGCCGACCATTACGTAAACTGAGTCAGGCGTGTCGCCATCGAACAAATCCATAATCCCCAAATTCGGAAGTTTAATGACTTTCGGATTTTTATTGACCGGCGGATTTTTGTAAATCTGACCGTAAACGCCATACTGCATACCGACGAGAAGTAATGCCCCAAACAAAGTCCTAAATATATAATTCCCAGTTCTTATTGACGTAATTTTCATTGTTTTTCTCCTTTACATTTTCGGCGAGCATTGCGTTTGACTAAGAACCATTCCAGAACCGTTGGGGAAAAGTGTTCGCCAATTATTGTCTTCGCTGGCTTCCGCAACTTTTTTATACGGGTCGGCTTCCGCAAAAACATAACGCCCGACGCCGATTTTCTTTTCAGAAACGTCGAAAGTCTGCGTATAGCTTTCGCCGCCTTTTAAGGCTTTGACCGTATTGCCGACATAATAAATCGCTTTCGCGTCCTTTTGAGCGTTTTGTTTGAAAGTTACCAAAACGTAAGAAGCGTCTGCGCTCGATTCGCGGCAACCGTTCACGACCGTAACTCTTATTTTCTGAACAAAGAGATTGCTTCGGTCTTTGGTTATTTCAACTTTTGAAACGATTAAATCCGGTTGTATCTGCGCTTGCGCGGTAAAAGCGCAAGAGGCTAAAAAAACGATTGTCGAGACGATTTTTGTTAAATTTTTTGTCATTGATTTTTCTCCTTTTTGTTTTTCTCCTTTTCGGCGCATTGCGCGATTTGCGGGCGGGCGTTTGAACCGATGCTCGTGAGAATGCGCTTTTTTCGCAATCGAAGTCCTTTACAACCGATTGTTTTTGGCGTAATTTTTCATTTATCTTTTGTTTATTTTTTCTTTATTCTTGCGTTTTATCCTGTAATTAAAAGAGAAAGACGAATGCAGATAATTTCAGAACATCGTTACGAATTCGGCGAATTTCGGCTCGACGCGGACGAAAAAATTCTCTGGCGCGGCGATTCGGTCGCCGACGCGACGCCGAAGGCGCTGGAAATTTTGCCCGTTCTCGTGAAAAACGCCGGTCGAATTGTTTCAAAGGAAGAAATTTTTCGGCAAGTTTGGGCGGACAGCTTTGTCGAAGAAGCCAATCTGACGCATCACGTTTTCCGGCTTAGAAAAGTTTTGGGCGAGACGGGAGAGCGCAAATTTATCGAAACTGTGCCGAGACGCGGTTATCGTTTCGTCGCCGATGTGCGCGAAGCGCAGACGGCTGAAAGTTTAAAGTTCAAAGCTCAAAGCTCAAAGCTCGCCTCAACTGAGCCGATTTCCCGCAACAAAAGCGTTTTGCTTTTTTCAGCCGCAATTTTACTTCTCGCCTGTGGCGCGGCAAGTTTCGTCTGGTATAACTCAAAGGCGAACGTTAAAGAATCAGTCCAAAATTCAAAATCCGAAATTCGAAATCCGATGTCAATTTCGCGTCTTACCAACGGCGGCAAATTCGTCGCGGCGACCGTTTCGCCCGACGGAAAATTTGCGGCTTACGCGCAGAATTACACGAGCGGCGAGGGAATGCTTTATCTTCGGCAGATTGAAACGAACACGGAAAGAAAGTTGCTCGAACCCACCGACAGAAATTTCGGTTCGATTTCGTTTTCGCCTGACGGCGCTTTTATTTATTACATTGCTTACGAGCCAAACGACCCGGAAGGCGCGCTTTACCGCATTCCGGTCAACGGCGGACAGGCTGCAAAAGTTCTCGACGACGTAAAGTTTATGTTCACCTTGTCATTCGACGGAAGGCGCGCCGGGTTTTACCGTTTTGACACGCACCAAATACAGACGAGTATCGTCAGCGCCACACTCGACGGAACCGGCGACGAAAAAATCCTTCTGACTTTCAACGACGCGCAAAAAGTTATTACGAGCGTTCCGGCGTTTTCGCCCGATGGACGCTTGATTTCCTTCGGTCTCGCTGATAATACGCCCGGAACGGATTTCAACCAGCCGCAGTTTTCGCTTTTCGCGCTGGATTTGCAAAGCGGCGAGATGAAGCGTCTGACTGAAGAAAAATTTTCGGAAATTGGCAAGACAAACTGGATGCCGGACGGCAGCGGTTTGGTTTTTCCCGGCTCGCGCCCGCGCGTCGGCACTCAAATTTATTTCCTCGACTTTCCAACGGGCGAAGTCCGGCGTATCACCAAAGAACTAAGCTCGTACGGCAACTACGGAATGGGCATCAGCGGCGACGGCAACACGCTGGTCGCCGATTTGTGGGGAAGCGAAGCACAACTCTGGGCAATTGATGCGAGCGGCGCGACGATGCGAGCCGAGCAGTTGACTAACGGCACGAGCGATGGCGCGCGCGGTCTGGCAAGTCTTTCGAACGGTCAAATCGTTTATTCGACGCGCGCAGGCGACGACGATGATTTGTGGATTTTGCATGAGGAGCGCGGAGGCGGCAGACGCGAAGGCAGACCGCTGACGGCGGATGCTTTTTCCGAAGGCGAGATTTGCGCGGCAGCCGACAATGATTTCTTCATTTTTGCTTCTGACCGCGCCGGCGCGTCGCATCTTTTTCGCACGGACGCGGACGGCTCGAATCTCAAGCAAATCACTTTCGGCGAAGGCTACGAAGACGCGCCCGACTGCTCGCCGGACGGCAAGTTCGTCGTCTATAACCGAAACGGTTCGGTCTGGAAAGTTTCCGCTGAAGGCGGCGAGCCTGTTCGTTTGACCGATTATGAATGTGTCGCGCCGAGCATCGCGCCGGATGGAAATTTTTTCGCCTGCATTCAGTCGACCGGGGTTCAAATCAAAAACTCGACGCTTGCGGTCGTTACGATTGACGGTGGCGCGCCGGTAAAAACCTTCGATGTCATTCCGTTCGGATTTTATTATCGCCCGCCGCGCTGGACTCCGGACGGCGGCGCGATTGTCTTCAAAAAAACTGATCGGCAAACCGGCAATCTGTGGCGGCAAAATCTCGCGGGCGGCGAGCCAAAACAAATTACCGATTTCAAATCCGAAGTGATTTTCAATCATGCCTTCACGCGCGATGGGGAAAAACTGCTCGTCTCGCGCGGCAAATTCGCAGCCAACACGGTGCTGCTAAGAAACTTTAGACAAAATTAAATCGAAGCCGAAGAAAGCGACGAACGGTTTCCCGCCGTAGTTTGCGATTTGTGAATCTCATCGTCCACCGCCCGCTCATTTTTATTATTGTTTGAAGTTATCAGCACGACCGAGCCGACAATCACGCTCGCGCCGACGAGCATTTGCGTCGTAAAAGATTCGCCTGCGACGAGCCAACCGAGAAGAACTGCAATGATGGGATTAACGTAAGCGTAAGTTGCGACCATCGCTGGCAGCGCATTTTTCAGCAGCCAACTATAAGCCGTAAAACCGATGAGCGAGCCGAAGACGATTAAATAAACAAGTGCGAACCACGAATTTTTTGACACTTCCGAGATGTTAAAATGCCGCCACTCGCCCGCAATTAGGCTGACGAAAAGTAAAACCAAACCGCCCGCAAACATCTGCATTCCCGCCGTTAAAATCGAAGATTTCGGAACAGACGCACGTAAGCCGTAAATCGAGCCGGTCGCCCACGACAACGCCGCCGCAATGACGGCAAGTGCGGCAAGAATTTGCATCGAACCTGTATTTGCCGACGCGCCGTCTGCCGCATTTTGTCCGGTGAGTAAAAGCCAAACGCCGAAAAATCCGATGACAAGACCGAAAACGACCTTCAAATTCGGACGTGCGCCTTTTAGCCACAGCCAGCTTAGAAGAACAATCCAAAACGGTTCGGTAGCGACGAGCAGAGCTGCAAGACTCGACGAAATATGATGTTCGGCGAAAACCACACCGCCGTTTCCGCCCAAAAGCAGAAGCGTTCCGACAACAAAACTCGTTTTCCAGTGCGCCGCTTTCGGTTTTTCGTAATCTTTCGAGAATCGCGCCCAAACCAGTAGAATTGAACCGGCAATAATGAATCTCACGCTCGCCATCAGAAAGGGTGGCAAAGTCTCAATCGCGTATTTAATTGCCAGATAAGTCGAACCCCAAAATATGTAAATTGCCGCAAACGCCGCAATCAACAAAAACGTATTGCGATTCGGATAGATTTTTGTGTTTTCTGTTTTCTGCATTTCAAACCCCCTTGTTTTTGTAAAAAATTATTTACTCTTTGCGCGTCGCTTACGTTTTGCAGGCGAATCGGTTTTCGGTTTGTCCGTTTGCTCAAGCGGCAGAGCGATGCTTTCTTTTATCGTCTGCAAAACAATCGTCGTTTTGGTTGAAATTATTTCGGGCAGATTTTTCAATTTTTCACGGAAAAACTGCCCCAGTTCGTCCGTATTTTTAGCTCGCACTTTTAGCAGATAACAATCTTCGCCCGCTACGTCGTGAACTTCCAAAACTTCGGGAATTTGCGCCAAAGCCTCTCCGACGGTACTTCCGCAAAAACTCGTCCGCACAAAAACAAACGCCGTCAAGCCGTATCCGACTTGCGCCGCGTCAATCTCCGCCGCGTAACCGCGAATTACGCCGCGCTCTTCCAATTTTCTAATGCGTTCCAGCACGGCTGACGGTGCAAGCCCAACTTGACGAGCTATTTCGGCATTGGAAATTCGTGCGTCTTGCTGAATAATGTTCAAGATTTTTGTGTCTATTTCGTTAATCATTCGCTTTTTACCTGTAATTAGAGAATAATCGGTTAAAAAGTGATTTGTCAAGCAATCAAATTTTCTGGAAAACATTAACAATTTACTTAACCGACGGCAAAGGTCGAAAATTATTACTAAAAATTGATTAAATAAGTTATTCTTTGCCTGTAGAGTAAAAATATGAGCGCAATTCTTACATTTCCGAAAACGCAAGACGAAATTGTTTCTTTCAATCCGGCGACGGGCGAGGAAATCGGGCGCGCGGCAAACGTTTCAGCGCAACAAGTTCAGGATGCGGTCGAAAAATCGCGGCTGGCATTTCAAACTTGGCGCGAAACTCGGTTCAAAGAACGCGCCGAATTTGTGATGCGGGCGCGGGAAATTATCTTAAACGAAATTGACGAAATTGCACGCTTAATATCCGACGAATCGGGCAAGCCGGTCGTCGAAGCGCTTTCGATGGAAATCGCGCCGGTGCTGGATTTAATGCAGTATTTTGCCCGCAACGCGCAGAAGATTCTGAAGCCTGAAAAAATCAATATCGGTCAATTAAAATTTCTCGGTCGCTCGTCGAAAATCATTTATCAGCCGCTCGGCGTCGTAGCTATTATCTCGCCGTGGAATTATCCGTTTTCGATTCCGCTCGGCGAAGTCGTGATGGCTTTGATGGCTGGAAATACGGTTGTTTTGAAACCTTCGGAACTGACGCCGCTGGTCGGTTTGAAAATCGGTGAAATTTTTGCGGAAGTAGATTTGACGGAAAATGTTTTGCAGGTTTTGACGGGTGACGGAAAAACCGGCGCGGCGCTGGTTGATGCTGCTCCAAACAAAATAATGTTCACGGGAAGCGTTGCGACAGGAAAGAAAATTGCTCAAGAAGCGGCAAAGAATTTAACGCCTATTGTTCTCGAACTCGGCGGCAAAGACCCGATGATTGTTTTTAAAGACGCCGATTTAGAAGCTGCTTCGAGCGCGGCAATCTGGGGCGCGTTTTGCAATTCCGGTCAATCGTGTTCGTCGGTCGAGCGTCTTTACGTCGAAGAACCTGTGGCGGAAAGATTCACAAATTTAGTTGTTGAAAAAACACAAAATCTGACGCAAAATCGCGGAAGCGATTCGGCAACCGATGTCGGCGCGATGATTAGCGAAAATCAATTGAAAACGGTTGAAAATCACGTTGCGGATTTTGAGCGGAGCGGCGCGAAAATTCTCACGGGCGGAAAGCGAAATGCTCGATTAAACGGTACGTTTTTTGAACCGACGGTCATTTCACAGGCGGAAAATTCGATGCGCGGAATGCGTGAGGAAACTTTTGGTCCGACGCTGCCGATTGCAAAATTTACAACCGAACAGGAAGCCATCGAACTTGCCAACGACACGGATTTCGGTTTGACGGCAAGTGTCTGGACGCGCGATTTAGCGAAAGGGAATCGCGTCGCCGAAAAAATTCTTGCCGGAACGATAACCGTCAACGAAGTTCTCTACACGCACGGCATCGCGCAAACGCCCTGGGGCGGTTTCAAACAGAGCGGTTACGGCAGAACGCACGGAAAATTGGGCTTGATGGAACTCGTCGCGCCGCAGCACATTCACGTCAATCGTTTCACCGTTTTGCCGAATGCGTGGTGGTTTGGTTATTCAGAAAACGGCATCGAAACTTTTCGCGGTTTCGCACGCCATTTCGCCAGCGGTTCGCTTTTCAAAACAATGAAACTAGCGCCGCAAATGCTGAAAAGAATCAAAGAACTGCGGCGCAAGTAGATTATAAATCACGCTGGAAAACAAAAGACAATGAGCCGGGTAAGACAAACGCTGGAATCAATTCAGTCCGATTTTGACCGGATTGCCTTGCTCGCGGGCGAATACTGGAATCATAACGCGCAATATCATAGATTTTTGATGAATCAGATTCCCGAACAATGCCGACACATTCTTGAAATAGGTTGCGGCACGGGGGAATTCTCTCGATTGCTTGCCGGGCATGCCGAAGCGGTTCTCGCCATTGACTTATCACCGCAGATGATTCGCCTTGCGCGGGAAAGCTCCAAACTTTATCCGAACATTGATTTCGCCTGCGGTGATGTGATGACATTTCCTCTTCCGGACAATCAGTTTGATTGTATTGCGACACTGACGACAATCCATCATTTACCAATCGAAACCCTCCTGAGAAAAATCAAAAAGGCTTTGAAGCCCGGAGGTATATTCGTTTGCCTTGATCTATATCAACGCTCTGACTTGAGCGATTGGCTTTTTGACAGCGTTGCTTATCCTGCGAATTTATTTCTCTCGTTGATAAAAACCGGAAAGCCGAGACCTTCAAGGGATGTGCGTGAGGCATATGCCGAGCATGGGAAAACAGACACATATCTCACGTTGCCGCAGATCAAGCAGATTTGCGCGGACATCTTGCCGGGTGCGCAAGTCGCCAGACATTTATTCTGGCGATATTCTATTATTTGGAAAAAAGAAAACGAGGTATAAAAGTAAACAATGAGACCTAACAACTCATTAGACGTGGGCGCCAACTTAATCGTTAGTTGCCTTTTGCGGCTTGCAGAATTTTGAGCGTCGTCCCGAAGAAACGCGACGTTGTTTTGACCTTGAAATTTTTTTCGATGAGCGCCGCCGGATTGCCCGGTGTGTCGTTGATAAGGCGCATCACGGCGAACGCCTCGGCTGGTGTTGTTGCGATAATCTCAAAATCGCCTTTGGCGGGACTGAGCGGCAGCGCTAAATTGTTTGGCAGAGACTCTGATGTAAAAATGATGAACAGCCGCATTTCGGGTGTAACTTCTATGTCTTTGAACGGTTCGAGTTGCAGAATTTGTTCAACTTCTCGAACCGTCCGCAAAAATGTTGGCACTTCGTAGCCCAAAGCTGCGAAAAGATGCAGCTCGATTTTGCGGGCGAGGGCGGCGCGGTCGGTTTCCGTCGTCTCGAAAAAGATGTTGCCGGTTTGAATGTAGCTGCGAACGTCTGCAAAACCCAACTGCGAGAACAACTCGCGCAGACGCTCCATTTTTATATTATGCCCGCCGATATTTATTCCACGCAGGAACGCAATATATTTTATTGTCTCCATATTAATAGAAATAAGTTTAAGAGTAAGGATATAACCGTTCAAATAAACGATAAAACTTTCACCCTGCTGTTTCGTTTTTTGCCGAGACTTTATTTTATTATTAAAATCCAGGTCTATTGCTCGCCGTTCAGACGTTTGTTTATCTGCACGATGAAGGAGCGGACGGCGCTGGCTTCGTTGCTGTCTGGGAAAAGGCGCAGAAATTTTTCATAAACTTTTACAGCTTCGGGATACATTTTCGCCCGTTCGTAACAGTCACCAAGTAATTGGTAAATCGTAACTGCGTCCGGCGCGGTCGAAAGCTGCGCGGCGGCTTTTTCCAGTTCGGCGGCGGCGAGAATGTAATATTGTTTTTCGCTTTGGAAATCGCCTTCCGCGCCTGAGCTTTCGGCTTTTTCTTTATACAATAAACCCAAACCGGCGTGCGCTTCGGGCTGAAAATTTTTGCCTTCGGAAATCGAGCGTTTAAAGGCGGCGATTGCCTTTTGTTCCTTATCGCCCGCTTTGTAAACTCTGCCTTCGACGGCGGACGCTTCGGCGTAACCGGGACGCGCTTTTCGCGCCGCGGCAATTGCCTTTAGCGCTCCTTCGTTGTCACTCCGGTCGGCTAAAGCACGCGCCAGAGCAAGGTTTGCTTCCGCGTATTTCGGACGCAGCACAATCGCTTTTCTGTAAAGCCCGACGGCTTTTTCCTTGTTCTTTTCCGCTTCGGCTTGCTGGAAGGCGAGTTCGGCTTCGTCGGTTGTTTTTGTTAAAACAATCTTCACGTCGCCTTTTTGCGCGGGCAATAAATTTTGCGAGAGTTCTTTGAAACCGTTTGCTCTGACGCGCAATCTTCTGGTTCCGGCAGAAATATTTTGCAGCGTCAATTTGCCGCTCTCGTCGGTCGCGCCGTATTTAATGTCATCAAGCAAGACGCTTGCGTTCGGTTCGGTAACGATAGTTATCGTTCTGGTCGCTGTTTGCGGCGGCGCGGATTTTCGCGGCTGGGCGGAAATGATGAAATTAAATAACAGCGGCAACAATAATGCGAAAAGAAATTTTGCGCGCATAAAAAGTTCTCCGTTCTACGAATGCCGAACGCGAAAGGATGTTGTTTAAAAACATTGCTGACGGTTCGGCGCATCGCTCGCAGGCGACAAAAGTTTTTTATAACTAAACTAATAATACAACCGGCTTTCAAATGTGCAAATACATTTGTCGAAGCTCTAACTTGATTTTTCCGCGCGCCGGACTATAATCGAATGTTCAAGGCTGGGTAGCTCAGCTGGTTAGAGCGCGGGATTCATAACCCCGAGGTCGAGTGTTCAAGTCACTCTCCAGCCACCAATTTTATCTGATTTTAGGAGCGATTAAGCTCCTTTTCTTTTTGCTTATAATGTTATTTTCGATGCCGGTTCGCGCATAAAACCTGACACCTGGTGATTTTATTATATTTCGCGCTGAGTGAAAATCGAAACGCAAAGGCAAACCTGCGACTTCGTATCACTATCTGCTGTTGTCGCAAGGAGCATTCGATTGGTCTGCGTTGCATTTAGGGAAAGGTGATTTTCCCAACGGCTTAATAGTGACCAGCAACACCACCGCTGCAACAGCAATTCCGACTCCGATTAAGACTTTCGTGCTTGTTGAAAGACCATTACCTTTTGTCTTAATTTGTGTCGCATCATCATATTTAACTTCACTTGTCGCTCTGGTTTGCTCGTCTTTAATGATAAAGGAAGACTCATTAACTTCGCTAATTTGCCCCTGCATTTTCGTCCCGTCCCGGCGTGTAATGATGACGCGCTTCTTTTCAAGGTGAATTACGCCGATACGTTCTTTCATCTTAGCGATACGCTGCGTCTCTTTATCCGTTTGCACAGCAGCCAACACGGGCGTAATGCAAATCATCTGGATCAAAAACGAGATGAGCATTAGTGATAAAAGTCTTCTGAACATAAATTTATCGTCCTTTATTCACTGGTTAAAACACTTCTTGGTAACTTATAAGCAACTCACAAAGTTACGAATTAGCGGTTGAGTTGACGTGGCGGCTCACGCAAAGATTTTAAAGAGCAGCGTTTTGCCGCTCGCGTCCGATGATTTGTTTGGAGGCACGTGCAACGTAAACGGACTACTCCGCGAGCAGTGTTTCTATTTTCTTTACAATCTTGTTTGTGGTCGGATACCAAAAGCGATTCGTGTCAATAACCTTCCGCTCGTCAATATAAACACTGAACTCGCCAAGTCCGCCTCTAACCGTTTCGACCTCGACGTTGTTTTCTTTATTCAGTTGGGCTGCCACACGGGAAGCCATCAATTGCATGATAGGTCAAACCGCACAGTAATGAATTGATACTTTTTTCACGGCTTTATTCTCCTCTTCGGAAACGAGTCAGCCACGCCGTGCAACCGTCTTGGGTTGACTGAATAAATAGAAACGGAGCTTGGATGGCGACAAAGAAAACTGCCCATCCAATAAACGCCAGCCACGAATCATTTGGAGTGAATTTCAGGATCAGAGCAGAAGCCAAAACCGCACCTGCTGAAACAATGGCGACGGTGATAAGTGTTCGACTTGTTTTGTTCATTTTACACCTCCGGCAAGGTTAAGATCGTACAGCTTACTTGCTGATACGAATATGCCGTTGGAAAGGTTGCAGCCCCGCCTGACTTTGTATTACGACGATAAGCCGCTTAGAAAATAAATCGCACACCGAGCTGCAGTTGGCGCGGTCCGCCGAAACGCGCGGTTGACGGTGCGGAAGTCGGAATTTGAGCGTTAATTGACGGAAAAAAGCCGCTCGGACAAGTTATGTTTAGCGGATTAGCGGTGTCCGCCAGAGCCGAATTGCCCGTGCAGAAATTGGCAAGCGAGTCTGCGCCGAAACCTTTGTTGGTGGTGCGCGTCGCGTTAAAAACTTCCGCCGAAAAATCGAGCCGCATCGTTTCGCCGAATCTGAAACCTTTTAACAATCGAATATCGAGATTGAAAAAATTCGGCTGCCGAAACTGATTGCGCCCCGACACAACGCCGCCGACAACGGCGCGTTCATTCGCGTCGTTCAAGTCGTTGTTGGTGTCGGTGCCGTCTTCGATTACCGCCGTGTAAGGAAATCCGCTGCGTGTAACGACGATTCCGCTTAACGTAAAGCCATAACCCAAATCAACCAAGCCGCTCAAATTCAAGTTGTGGCGCACGTCTTGTTTCGACGGACCTTCTTCAGCTTGCAGGTTAAATGGGTTGAGCGTCGTTTGGCGCGAAAAATTGCGCTCGTTGGAATCGTCGTCGCGGTTGTTGGCGAAAGTGTAATTAGCCTCAAATTGAAATCTTTGGGCGAAACGTCGCCGCAAGGAGAGCGTCAGCGCGTCGTAGCTTGAATGCGCGGTTGACTCGTTGATTTCCAGCTGCGAAATCGTCGGGTTCGGGCGCGTCGCCGAAAATATCGGAAAGCCGCTTGCCTGCAATGTCGGTGCAAACAAATTACGGTCGAGGCGACGTTGCAGATTATAAGTCGAGTTGTGAATGTAGCCCGCCGTGAAAACAAAATCCTTGCCGATTTTCTGTTCGATGGTTGCCGCCGTTTGGAATGAACGCGGATTTTTAAAGTTTGGATCAAATCCAAAAACTCTCGGACGCACAATAAACGCCGTCGGAATTGTGGTTAAAGTGTTCGGAAAAGTAACAATCGCATTCGGTCCGCGCAAGCGGCAACCGGCGAGATTGACGACCGTCGAATTTCGGCAGGCGGTTAGTTCAGCAATTTCGATTTCCTGCGTGGTCAAGCCGTTGTCGGTCGAAACGCGCTGAAAAAGATTTGATGGCGTGCGAGCAGTGAAAATTCCGGTGGAAAGTCTGATGACGGTGCTGCTTTTCCCGCCCACGTCGTAGGCTAAACCGAGACGCGGCTGAAATTGCGTCAGGTCGTTCGGAATGCGAGCCGTTTCGGGAATTGCCGGATTTGGATTTTTGGGTTGCGGGTTAAATTGCGCTTCGTAACGAAGTCCGGCGTTAATCGTCAACTGTTTTGAAACTTTAATTTTGTCCTGTGCAAAAACCGCAAATTCTCGCACTGTTCCGCGATAAATCAAATCTTCCGGGTTGTTGCTTGCAGGAAATGTTTGCCGAAAACGACGCGGGCGCAAGGCGATAAAATTGTCCAAACCGGTGGCGATGGTTACGCCGCTGACCGCACGGCTTTCAAAATCGAATCTGGGCTGCGTATTCGATTCGCGCTGCTGGCGAACTTTGTTGACATTTACGTCAACGCCGAAACGAAGATTATTTTTGCCCGCATCGTAACTTAAATTATCGGTAAATTGATAGCGCGTCGTGTCAAAAAGGCGCGGGCGGGCGCGGTCGCCGCCGAGCGTTCCGAAACCGGCGACGACGGCTTGTCCGGTGCTTGAATTAGGCGTTTCAAAACGGTTGTCTGTGGCAATTTGAGCGCGAGCTTCGTTGATCGTTTTCGGGTTAAAAACCGTGACGAACGAACCTTTCAAACCGCTGCTCGAATTATTGCGCGTGTAATTGCTTTCGACCGCAGTATCCTGACGCGCAGTGTCGAAATTAAAATTCTCGCCGCGAAATCTGGTGTAAGTATATTGAATGTTGAGCGTATTTGCTTCGTTCAAAATAAAATCGGTGCGTCCGAAAAGCGCCGTCGGATTATTCGTGCCGCGCTGTTCGCCTTGCAAAGCCGCGATGTCGCTTGTCAGCGCAACGCCAGGAACGGTTTGAAATTGGACGACGAACGGCACTCGCAAATAATTTTGTTCGAGAGCGAAAAAGAAAAACGCTTTATCTTCTTTAATTGCTCCGCCGATTGAGCCGCCGAATTGGTTTTGTGCGTTGTTTAGTTTTTGCCCGAAAGCATCGGGCGAAGTCAGACGGCGATTGCGGTTATAGTAAAACGCTTCGCCGCGAAAATCATTCGCGCCGGATTTGGTAACGACGTTGACAAAACCGGCGTTCGTTCTGCCGACTTCGGCGTTTGCGCCCGAGCGGACGACTTGAAATTCGCGCACCGCTGTTTGCGGAAAGAAAAAGACAGATTCGTTGCCGCCGCGCTGGTTGCCTTGCAGCGCGTCGTTAAAATCCGCGCCGTCAATCGCCACGTTGGAATTTATCGAACGCTGACCGGCAATAACCAGACCGTTCCTATCCGATTCCTGAACGACGGCGGGCGTCAGGGAGACAAACTCGGTAAAGTTTCTGCCGCGAACAGGCAAATCTTCAACCAGACGCTGTGTGATAAGCGAGCCGGCAGCGGCAGTTTCCGCATCAATCGTTTCCGAATTTGCATCGACATTAACCAAAACATTTGCGCCTTGCGCGGCTAAAACAACGTCAACCGGTGTGGTCTCGCCAACCCGTAAAATGACCTTGATCGGCGTTTCTAAAAAACCTGCGGATTGCGTTGTTACGTCATAAGTTCCGACCGGCAAAACGCTAACCGAAAAACTACCGTTTGAATCGGTCGTAACCGTTCGCGTTAAGTTCGTTTCGGTATTTTTGACGACGACAGTTGCGCCTTGAACGACCGCGCCGTTCTGGTCTCGCACGGTTCCTTCAAGCGATGCGCTGCCGTTTTCCGATTGCGCCCGCGCGCCGGATACAAAAAATGCTCCGAGCAATAAAAACAGAGCGGCGAATTTAATTGTCCCGTGTAAAAAAGCGTGGCGGTTGCGCCGGTTGATGATAGATTTCATTAAATAAATTTCTCCTCGAAGAATTGATAATTTTGTTTCGTCGGTTTGAATAAAAATCGTTTCAAGATACATTTTTCGTCGCTCGATACGAAAAAATCGGACGCGGCTTTTGGCAAGCGTTAAATCCAAAAGACGCGTGTTGACGAAAATTTTTACGTTTTAATTTGGATAGTAAAGAAAGCAGAATAAGGGTGAGTTATTACGGCGGTATTAAAACCGTATTAACAAGATGTTAATTATTCCGTCCGGTTGAGATTGCTTATCGGTTAAACAAAAATGATTCGAGTGCGGAAATACGTGATTTGTTTGTTGAAGCGCGAATAAAAATTATTTAGAAGTTGTTACAACTCTGTAAATTTCCGGTATTCTTATTAGCTTAAAAACAGCACGCGAGTTTTATAAATCATTTTAAAACCTGCAAATTTTCCGTATTCGATAAAACGGCAAACAGCCGAAGCGATAAATTTTATGAAAATAATTTTGTTTTCTTTTTATTATTCAAAATTGCGGTTTAGCGTCCTGCTCGGCGCTCACCGAACTCCGAATCCGCTCAATCTCAAGTGGCGTTGGCGATACTGGCAAAGCAAAAAATTTGTCAGACATCATTCACGAATTTGAGTAAATTGTCTTTCCAGGAAAAAATAAATCTGTTACAAATTCAGTAACGCGCGCATAATAGTTCAAACGCGCGGAGGAATGACGAAGTGAATCACAAACAATTTATCTACAAACCCGACAAAAAGGCACGGCTTGCGGATTTTGATCCGAATTTCACGGCGGATTTCGATGATGAACAGCAAGCACGGGCGAGTATGGAAAAGGACGCTGCCGATATAGCGAAGTATCAGGATATTCTAATGGCGCACGAAACGAACGGTCTGCTCGTCATTTTTCAGGCGATGGACGGCGCGGGCAAAGACGCCACTATCAAGAACGTAATGTCGAATCTCGACCCGCAAGGCTGTGAGATGAAAATGTTCAAAGCCCCGAGCGAGAAAGAAGTCAAGCACGATTATCTATGGCGTGGGGCGCAGTCGGTTCCGGCGCGCGGTCAAATCGGCATCTTCAATCGTTCTTATTACGAGCATGTGATTGTCGAGCGAATTCACCCTGAAAAGCTCGCGCGGGAAAATCTTCCCGAAAGCGCGGCGGGAAAAGACATCTGGAAAAAACGCTTCCGGCACATCAATAATTTCGAGGAATACCTGCTCGATAACGGCATTCACACGCTCAAATTTTTTCTCAACCTTTCAAAAGAAGAACAGCGCGAAAAACTGCTCGAACGAATGATGCGACCGGAAAAGAAATGGAAATTCGCGCTCGAAGACCTCGAAGACCGCAAACATTGGGACGAATATATGAAGGTTTATGAAGAAGCGTTCAATCAGACAAGTACGAAAATTGCGCCCTGGTACATAATCCCCGACAATCACCGCTGGTTTGCACGCGCCGTGATTGCCTCTGTTGTTTTGGAAAAACTCAAATCATTACACTCAAAATATCCCAAACAGAGCGATAAACAGAAAAAAGAAATGGCAAAAGCGCAGGCGGCGCTTCATAAGGAAAGTGTTTCGAGAAATAAATAGTATTTAAGATTTAGTAACTTATTCGTCTGCATCATCATTTTCCTCGTCTTTATCAGCTAAAATACCGCTTGTCATCAAATCAAAAGCGGGAAGCCGTGCCGCGGTCGGCATGGCTTCAGATTCGCCGCGCACAGAAAACCAGATAATTTGATTAAGCTCCTGCGGGTTTGCCATATCCTGATGAGTTAAATCCTGCTCGGCGGTCAAGCGCATAAACGAGCGCATCGCAGCGGAAGTTTTAACGGGCGGAAATAAATTGTCGAGCGCAACTTCCGGCAAAACCGCTTTGAAAGCACTTAAATCCGGCTCATTTTGGAAAATGTCAATCGGCGTTGCCGTCGCATCAAGCAAATTCATCGGCTTGATTCCGAGCAGGATTTCGATTGTCCTAATCAGGCTGACAGTGTTGTGAAAATTGTGAACCAGCACGCCCTTTCTGTTATACGCGCTTATGACAAAAGCCGGAGAGCGGTGCGCGTCAACGTGGTCGGGACCGGCTTGCGCATCATCTTCGACGATAAAAATCGCCGTGTCTTTCCAATACGGACTAGTTGAAACTTCTTCAACCAATTTGCCGACGGCGTAATCATTTTCGGCAACATAAAATTGCGGTGTGGGAATGCCTTGCTGCAAGCCTGCCGTATGGTCGTTGGAAAAACGAATGATTGATAAATTCGGCAAGCGGTCGCCTCGTCCGGCATTCAAATCTTCGACAAAACCACGAAATTCTTTTTGCCATTCGCCGAAACGCGACGAGCCGCGAAAAGTCTGATTCGCATTTTCCGGCATAATCGTCGGGTCAATCGTCCCGTTTGATTCTTTAGCGGCGCGATAAGAGTCAACCGTATAAATATCTGGAGTCAGCATATCGTAGTTGCGAAAACTCGCGTTATAGTTTCCTTCGAGCGATTTTTTGGTCGCAAACGCGGTTTTGGTCGGTGATATGTCAGGATATTTTTTAGGCTTGCGTGTATTGACTTCTTTCAAATCATTTTCGGATATGGTCGCCACATATTCGCCGTAATTACGATAAGTTAAGCCCGCCTTTTTTGCCGCGTCCCACAGATAAAGTGTTTCCGGTTCGCCGATGTCGCGCGCGCCGTTCAAATAGGGAACATAGCGTTTCATATAATTTGCGACATCCGTTTCCGTCGCGGGTAAATCGAAAACCGGCGGTAAACTAACGGGCGGCTGATTAGCGGGCGGTTCAAACGACGGCAGACGATTAAAGCCTTCAAAATCATAAGTGCGCCCGCGTCCCGAATAATTCCAGCGAAACGCTTTGTCAACATAATCGTTTGAAAAGGCGGCGGTTGACCAGTTATGACCGTCGGGCGATGCCTCGGCATTAACGAAAAATCTGTCTAATAATCCGAAACGAAGGGCAAGAGCGCGTTGATTGGGCGTGATAGTTTGCGCCTTTCCGCTCGGCGATTTGGCAATTTCACCGGCACCGAAGATGGCAAGTTTCGCGTCGCCGTCAGCTTTTGTGCCATCGCCCGCTTTTTCCAAATCACCGAAAACCTGGTCGTAAGTCCGATTTTCCTTGATAATGTAAATAACATGCCTGATTGGCGATTTGCCTTTGAAAAGCGCGGTTTTGCGCTCGCCGAGCAAAGCGTTATTTTTCATCACCTGCCGCGTGTAATTAAAAAGTTCTCTTTCTCTCGGAAGGGACACGAGGCTGATATTTCCGACAACAATAGAAACTGAATATTGTCCGCCCTGAGAATTTGCTCTAGCCGGAAACGCTTCATTCGGCGCATTCGGAACGCGACCTGAATTATTGACAATCATCGAAGAATTTTCAACGCCCGTGCCTTTGCCGTTGGCAACGAAAAGTTTCTCGCCGATAACAGCGACGGCAGAAGCATATTGTCCGGTCGGAATAAATCCGAGTAGTTTTGATTTAGGTTTTGTAACGTTGTCAAGCGCAATCATTGCAACGGCGTTGGCGTGCGCGTTGGCAACAAAAAGCGTTTTTTCATCTTCGCTTAAAGCCAATCCTTCGGGGCTTGCGCCGATTAACGCGGTTTCAGAAAGTTTTAAGTTGATGCGCTCGATAAGTTTGTCGCTCGAAGTATCAACTACGGAAACGCTGTCGGCGTTGGAATTGACGACAAACAGGCGGGTTTTTGCACGGTTTAAAATCATTGCCGTCGGATGGCGGTCAACCGCGACATGCGAAACCTGATTCCGGCTTGCTAAATTAACCACGGCGATTGAACCGTCGCCCCATAATGAAACGTAGGCTTTCGCCGCGTTTTTGCCGTCTTTGGCAGGTAAAATTTCGACATCGTAGGGATAAACAAACTGCTTTGAATCGGGGCGTTGCAGCGAAATAAGGGAAATCCGCCGCGCGTCCCGCAAATCACTTATAATTCCGAGTGTGTCGCCCAAATTGTTCGCCGTAAAAAGCGTTTCACCGTCGGGACCCAAAGCAATTCCGGTCGGATAAATCGCGGCTGTGTTGTTGTTGTAATTCGGCGACGGCGCGTTTGTCGCAAGCGCGCTGACATCAATAAACGGCGCAGTAATTCTTGTTACTTCCCCTTTTGCATCTTTGCCGTCGGAAGCCGGAAAAATCGGCTTTGCTTCATTAGGCGCAAATTTGAAAAGCCAGATTTTGTTTTCAAATCCGCCGGAGACAAACAGGCGAAAATTTCCGTCCGAATCAGGCGCGGGATGAAATCGTACGCCGACGTTGACGCTCTGGGGAGTCGGGAAATAAACGTTTTGGACGACTTGCGGTTCGGGTTTGGCATTCAAATCAATAACTGCAATTGACTGCTCGGCGCGATTCGATTTTGCATCAAACTGAACGCCGAAACCACTGTTGACCGCCAGTAAATAACGACCTTTGCCGTCCGCGCCGTAATTGTCGGGACTTCTTACAAAATCCATCGTCAGCGCGCCCACTGCAATTTGGTTCGTCGTCGCATCCATTATCAATTTTCCCGCCGGTGTTATGACGCGACCTTCGGAAGCCGGTTGATTCGTAATTTTTTCGTCGTCTGCCAACGAATAAAACGACTTATTGATCAATAATAGCGACAAAACGATTACTGAAACCGAGCCTAAAACAAACGATATGCGGCGCAGGCGCGTGGCAAGAATTTGATTAAACGACATTTCGAGTCTCCCGACCGTTTAGTTTTCGATTGGAATATAAGTTGTAACAAATTATTTTATAACTTTCAGGTTAAATCGAAGCAAACTTTTTACAAAAAGTAAAAAGACTTGCAAATAATCTGATACAAACCGGATATTTATCGCTTTTCGTGGCGGAAATTAATTTGCAGTTCAAAGAATTTCTTATTAAAATCACTTAACTTACTGCTATGAAAATTTCGCACGCGCTCTTCGCACTTTTACTTTTGCCGATGAGCATTCAAACGAACGCACAAACAGCCAGACAATTTGCCGAAATGTGGGACAAACAGCACGTTTCGCGCATTCTGCCGTCGCAGGTTCGACACCGCGATTTGCAAAAATATCTCGAAGAACTTAAATCAATCAGTTTAAAAGTTGAAGAAGTCGGGCGCAGCAACGCCAGCCGCGAGATTTACCAGGTCGAATGGGGACGAGGCGCGGTCAAGATATTTATGTGGTCTCAGATGCACGGCGACGAACCGACGGCGACATCCGCACTCGTTGATATGCTGATGTTTTTGCAGAAGAATCGTGATAAAACGTGGGTTAGGGAACTTGAAAACAGTTTAACGATTCGCGCCGTTCCGATGCTTAACCCGGACGGCGCAGAACTTTACCAGCGTCGAAATTTGCAGTTTATTGACATCAACCGCGACGCGCGCGCATTGGAGACGCCCGAAGGAAGTTTACTGAAAAAACTGCGTGACCAGTGGCAGCCCGACCTCGGTTTTAATCTGCATAATCAAAACTCGCTGACAACCGTCGGTAAAACCAACAAACAGGCGACAATTTCACTTCTTGCGGTTTCCGGCGACCCAAGCGGCAAATCGAACGCCGGACATCTGCGCTCAAGACGCCTCTGCGCGGTGATGGTTTCCGCGCTCGAAAACTTTATCAAAGGAAACATCGGGCGTTACGACGATTCATACAATCCGCGCGCGTTCGGCGATATGATTTCGGCTTGGGGAACGCCCGTCATTCTCGTCGAAACCGGCGCGCTGCATAACCGAGACGAGATGTTTCTGGTCAAACTGAATTTCGTCGCATATCTTTCCGCCTTGAAATCTCTGGTTGATAAAAGCGAGCAAAAAGTTGACCCGAATCTTTACGACGCTTTGCCGTTTAACGATACGGGCAATCTTTACAACACGATTTTTCGCCGCGCAAAAATTTTAAATTACGCAGAATCAATCGAGCCTTTCACTGCTGATGTTGCAATAAACGCCGAACGACGACGCGCAAGCGAGACTGCGCCGACTTTTGTTCAAGACATCGGCGATTTAGGAATTTATACGGGCTTGGACGAATACGATACGAGCGATTTCTATTTAATTCCGAAAAACGGACTTCTAAAAATCGGCACTAGCGGCGAATTTCTCTTTTACAAAAAAACGCGCAAAATTGACTGGAAGACAAAAGATTTAGAAAAAACTTTTCCGCCGGACGCTATTTTTCGACAAGGCAGATGGGAGAAAGGCGCGCGGGCTTTACCGAAAACGAAATGAATTTTTCACGGCAGAAACACCGGAGAAAATTTAACCGCAGATAAACGCAGATAAAATCCGATAAAGGCAAGTGATATAAAACGGTGTTAGTTTGTTTTTCCCTAATCCGTATTTTTATCTGCATTTGTCCGCGTTTATTTGCGGTCAAATATTCTCGCCCGCTTGCGTATGCCTCGATGTGAAAAATTTCTTATAATCAATTTCAATATGCTCAGCTTGCTCAAAATCAAAAACATCGCGCTGATTGACGAACTCCAGCTTGAATTCTCGACCGGTCTAAATCTGCTGACGGGCGAGACGGGTTCTGGAAAGTCAATTATCGTGGACAGTTTGGGCGCATTGACGGGCGAACGCCTGTCGTCAGATTTGATAAAAGAAGGCGCGGCAAACGCACAGATTGAAGGACTTTTCAGCGTTCGCTCAAACGCCGATTTGCATCAGCTTTTTTATGAAAGCGGCATAGAAGCTGAAGATACCAGAGAAACGGAAATTATCGTCCGCCGCGAACTTTCGGCAAACGGACGCAACCGGATTTTCGTCAATAATCAATCGGTTACGCAGAATTTCTTAAAAAAAATCGGTGCGTTTCTGGTTGATATTCACGGGCAAGGCGAGCAGGCGACGCTGTTTAATCCGGCGACGCATTTGGAAATGCTCGACGAATACGCAAACTCCGCCGTTTTGCGAAAAGATGTTGCGGAAAAATACCGAGAACTGGCGCGCATTCAAAAGGAAATAGAAAACCTTCGTGAAGATGAAGCGCAAAAACTTCAACTGCTCGATATTTTGCAGTTTCAGGTTGACGAAATCGGCAAGGCGAATTTGAAAGCGGACGAAGATGAAACGCTCGAAGAAGAAAAACGCCGCCTTAATAACATCGAAAAGCTCTCGACTTTGAGCGACGAAAGTTATCTGATGCTTTACGAAAACGAAGAAGCGACGATTGCGACATTGGAAAAAGTCGTCAAACGTATTACGGAACTTTCCGAATATGAATCGAGTTTTCTTGATTATTCCGAAAGCCTGAAAACGACACAAGCGGTTTTAGAAGATTTAGCGATTTCCGTGCGCGATTTTCGCAATCGTCTGGAGTTTTCTCCCGAAAGACTGGAAGAAATCGAAAATCGCTTGTCAGAAATCTCGCGCCTCAAGCGAAAATACGGCGGCACGATTGAAATTGTGCTGACGCATTTCAGAGAATCAGAAGAACGCTTAAAAAATATCGAAACTGCTGAACTGCGCGAAGAAGAATTGCGGAAAGAACTCGAAAAAGCGGTTAAAGAATATTTGAAAATCGCAACAGAACTTCACGTCAAGCGCGAAAAATCGGCGCGCAAATTTGAAAAAGAAATCGAAGCAAACCTGAAAGCCGTCGCGCTGGAAAAAGCGCGTTTCGAGGTGCGGATTGATGCGCTGGACGAAAACGAATTACAAAACGAAACGTCTATTAAGTCTTTTACTACCAAAGGATTTGACCGAATCGAGTTTTATTTTTCGGCAAACGTCGGCGAATCCGTCAAACCGATCGCGCGCGTTGCATCCGGCGGCGAAGCATCGCGTTTGATGTTGATTTTGAAAACTACGGCGAAACTTTCCGAATTTGAGAAGGCGATGGTTTTCGACGAAATTGATACGGGAATCGGCGGGCGCGTCGCCGAAGCCGTCGGTTTGAAACTCAAAGAACTGGCGAAAACGCAGCAGGTTTTATGCGTTACGCACCAACCGCAAATCGCGTCTCTTGCCGACCAGCATTTTTTAGTTGAAAAAGAAGCGGTGAAAAATCGCACGAAAATTAGCGTCAGAGAATTAAACGAAAGCGAGCAAGTCGAAGAAATTGCCAGAATGCTGACCGGCAAAGAGATTACGGATACGGCGCGCAGGCATGCAAAAGAGATGTTAGATATCAATGGTTAGATGTCAGTTTTACTTTCGCGCTAAAGCGTTTTATTAAGACTAAAAATCTGACAAAAAGACATTTCTAACATCTGACATCCAGACTCTGACATCTTTTAATTATGCAATCTGAAATTTTAGCCCGAGTCATTCGCGGCGAAACGATTGAATCAATTCATCGCGGACATTTAATCGTCGTTGACGGCGACGGAAGAACGCTCGTTTCGCTTGGTAATTCCGAAACGGTTACGTTTTTTCGCTCGTCTGCAAAAGCGTTTCAGGCATTTCCCTGTTTGACGAGCGGCGCGGCTGAGAGATTTGGATTTCTCGACAATGAAATTGCACTTGCCTGCGGCTCGCATTCGGGCGAGCGAATTCACACCGAAACCGTTGCGAAAATGCTCGGGAAAGTCGGTTTGGACGAACCGGATTTAAGGTGCGGCGCGCAGATACCGTTCAACGAAAAACTCGCCGAAAGGATGATTCGCGCGGGCGAAAAGCCGACGCAGCTTCACAATAATTGTTCGGGCAAACACGCCGCGATGCTCGCGCTTGCGAAACATTTGAACGCGGATTTGCAGAGTTATGAAGATTCAGAAAATCCAGTTCAGCAAGCGATTCTAGAAGCGGTTTCGCTTTTTACGGACGTGCCGCGCGATGAAATAAAAATCGGCATTGACGGCTGCGCCGCACCGAATTTCGCTTTGCCGCTTCGGGCTATGGCTTTGAGTTTTGCACGGCTCGTTTTTCCGCCGCAAAGTTTCGACACCGAAACGCGCCAGGCGTGCCGTAGAATCGTTTCGGCAATAATTTCTTATCCTGAAATGATTGGCGGAACAGAAAGATTAGATACAATTTTGATGCAGGCTACGCGCGGACGCATTATCTCAAAAGTCGGCGCGGAAGGCGTTTATGCGGCGGGCATTTTGCCGTGCGAAAGCTGGAAAAGAGGTTTGGGAATTGCCGTCAAAATCGAAGACGGCGACGACAAACGCGCCCGCGCCGTCGTCATAATCGAACTGCTGCGCGCACTCGGCGTTTTGGACATTACAAACGACGAAAAATTGCGCGAGTATTCGCCGATGCCCATAAAAAACCGGCGCGGCGATACGGTCGGCAAAGTTGTTGCAAATTTAGATTTGAAGCTACACGATTGACAAGAAATTTCGGAGTAAATAAAAGCCAAAAGATGATAACTGACAGATTATAAATGAAAGACAAAAATGCGCGATTAAATACTGTCAGTTATTATCTGTTCCGAACCCTACCTGCCAATTTTCTTGAGCCACCAACGCACACCGACTAAAAGAAATCGCCAATCCTTGAAAAACTCCGGTGCTTTGCCTTCAAAAGCGTGTCCGACGAATTGAAAAATCCAGCCGACGACAAATAAAACAAACGGCACAATCCAAAATCCTTTGACAAAAATCGCTACCAGAAAAAGCGGTGCCGATAGTGCAATCATCGGAATGCCGATTTTGTGCGTCAGTTTGTTAACCGGATGTTCGTGGCTTTCCGAATATTCCGCAATCCATTCGTCCCAGGTTTTTCCGCCTAACATAGATTATTCTCCTTATAAATTTGTCCTTATTCAATTGTGCCGATTGGTCTGTCCATTCCATCAACGCATGGATGAGCCACACAACAACCGCCGCAATTAAAATAGCCGTCCGGGCAATCCCGTGTTATCTTGTTTTGCAATCGAGTAACTATCGGCATCAACAACTCCTCAAGTTCCTTTGCTCGCCTTATTGTCTCAGCTGCGTCAGCGTCAATCAGACAGTAGCGAAGCGCCGATATTTCCAGCGCATCCAGAACAGTTCGAAGTCGGATGTAAGTCTTTGGTATTTTGCCTGAATCTTTCGCGGCGGTCGTTTCATCTGTTGTATTTTCCTGTGTTGTCATTTTATTTTTCTCCTATTTAAAGTTTTCTATCATCGAAATTATCTGCCAGTTGGCTTGTTTGCCGTAATAAAGCGTCTTGCTGTCGGGAGCAAAATCAAGACTCGAAAAATAAACGCGCGCATCGTTACTGCTGATGACGGTTTTTGCTGCTCCGCCCGTTGACGGAACGATTTGAATTGTGCTTTCACCGTTTTGCCGCGTAACAAAAGCCAGTGTCTTGTGGTCAGGTGAAAGTTGAATGTTTTGAAAATAAGTTTCTTTGAGCTTGGAAATCAATTGCGGCTGGCTGCCGTCGAATGCAAGTTGGAGAAGATTGACTTCAACCGGTAGAATCTGTATATCGCTGTTGCTCTCAACTGATTTAATAATCAATTCATTTCCCGACGGCGACCAGCCGACCAAACCCAAGGCGAAATTTGATTGATAAATCTGGCGAGCGTTTCCGTTCTCAAAAATCCAAATGCTCAAACTTATTTTCTTTTGATTGTCGATTGATCTTGTCAGCCAGGCAATACGCCCGCCGTCGGATGAGGAAAGCGGATTAAAGAAACGCAGGTTTTTATCATCGTTATTCGTCAACTGCTTTTCGCCTGTGCCGTCGGCTGCCGCTTGCCAGACATTTGAGATACCTGAACGATTGGCACAATAAATCAGCGAGCGGTTGTCCGAAGACCACTGATAATCTTGTGTTTGATAACGATTGAAGGGCAACTGCGAGAACCCGCCGAAGGTAACGCCGCCGTCGGTCAATACCCGCGCATCACCGCCAGTCGCCGACGTTACCCAAAGACTGTTTCCGGCTTCCGAGCGTAAGAAAGCCAATTGATTACCGTCAGGCGACCAACGCGGAGAAAAGCCGTCGGGAGCTAATTGAACTTGGCGACTATCACTATTAGCCTTCTGTGACAGAAGCAGACAGTTGAACAGTTTTGAACCAATACTTGTTCGTCGCACTGCCTGGTAAGCTACCGTTTCGCCGTCCGGCGCAGCGTCGAGCCAAAATTCCGCGCCGATGTCCGAAGTCAGTTGAAATTCTTTGCCGCCGTTAAGACGCACACCCCACAAATCCGAATCGTCTTTCGTGGTTTGATAAAGAATTTCGTTATTCGTCAACTGCTTTTCGCCTGTGCCGTCGGCTGCCGCTTGCCAGACATTTGAGATACCTGAACGATTGGCACAATAAATCAGCGAGCGGTTGTCCGAAGACCACTGATAATCTTGTGTTTGATAACGATTGAAGGGCAACTGCGAGAACCCGCCGAAGGTAACGCCGCCGTCGGTCAATACCCGCGCATCACCGCCAGTCGCCGACGTTACCCAAAGACTGTTTCCGGCTTCCGAGCGTAAGAAAGCCAATTGATTACCGTCAGGCGACCAACGCGGAGAAAAGCCGTCGGGAGCTAATTGAACTTGGCGACTATCACTATTAGCCTTCTGTGACAGAAGCAGACAGTTGAACAGTTTTGAACCAATACTTGTTCGTCGCACTGCCTGGTAAGCTACCGTTTCGCCGTCCGGCGCAGCGTCGAGCCAAAATTCCGCGCCGATGTCCGAAGTCAGTTGAAATTCTTTGCCGCCGTTAAGACGCACACCCCACAAATCCGAATCGTCTTTCGTGGTTTGATAAAGAATTTTCGTTCCGTCTGCGGAAATGTCGGACATATCGCTGCCGCTGTCGCCGGAGGTTAACTGTATGGGCGGTCGTCCGTCCAAATAAGCCGTATAAATTTGTCTGATACCGTTGCGGTCGGAACTGTAAATGATGCGCTGTCCGTCGGGATGCCAGACAGGAGAACTATCTTCGGCGGCATCATCTGTCAAGCGCACGACATTCTCGCCGTGCTTGTCGGCTATCCATAAATCTTTCTGCCCGTTTTCTCTGTCCGCATAAACAATTTGTTGTTCATCGGGTGAAAAACTGAAACCGCGCTCGACAGCTTGAGACTCTTCAAAATTCGTCAACTTTGTCATCTGCTTGGCGGCAACATCAAGCGCATAGAGATTCTGTTTCATATCGAAATAAACAGTCGCTCCGTCTTTTGACCAATAAACTAAGCGGCTTCGCGCATTGAGCGGCGCGAGCAGTGTCGGCGCACCGCCCAATGCCGGAGATGTCCAAATGCCTCTGCGTTCTCCGCGTTCGGAAATATAAGCGATACGCCCGCCGTCAGACGAAAAAATCGGACTCTTTTTCGTCGAATCGTCTTGTTTGTATGTGAACGGTTCGCCACCGTCTATTTGTTTGAGCCAGATAGCATTGCTGCCATCTTTGGAGGCGACAAACGCCACAAGTTTCCCATCAGGCGATAAACGCGCCCGACTCCTATCGCCTTCGCCTAAATCACTTTTCCAACTCGTTATTTGCGATGAATCGAGCGAAGCCGAATAATTCGTTTTTGCCGATTGATATTGTCGCCACGAATAATAGCCGAAAAAGGCTGCGAGCAGAAAGACAAGCGCAGAAGTTGTCAGCCATAATCGTTGACCGTTATTTGCCGAATTTTTGTGCTTGAGATGCAATTCGCTTTCTGTGTGTTTGGCGGACGCGACTAAAAATGAACCCGATTTGCTTATTTCGATAGAGGAATCCAATTCGCTCTGGAAAAGTTTTAAATCTAAAAGTAAGTCTTTGACAACCTGATAACGCTGTTCGCAATCTTTGCCGAGAGCTTTTCTGACAATATGCTCTAACTCAAGAGGCACATTCGGTTTGTAAACGGAAAGCGGACGCGAATCGGTTTGCAGTATTGCAGCCATCACATCCGTCTTTGTTTCGCCTTCGAACGGAGGACGACCCGTAATCATTTCGTAAAGAACAACTCCCAAACTCCAAATATCGGTTCGCGCATCAACCGGTTTGCCGCGTATTTGTTCAGGCGACATATATTGCACCGTACCCATTACCGTTCCCGGCATCGTGCTGATTTTTGCCTCCGTGATTGCATCGGAATCTATCTCACTCGATTGAATCGGAGAAAACAATTGTTTAGCTAAACCGAAATCCAGAATTTTCACCAGACCATCGGGACGGCGCATAATGTTTTCCGGCTTGATGTCGCGGTGAACAATGCCGACCGCGTGTGCCGCCGCCAGTGCCGAAGCCGTTTGAATTGCTACATCAAGCGTTTCTTTGAGCTTAATTTTCCGCTTCTCTAAAAGGTGACGCAAATTACTTCCTTCTACAAATTCCATTGCGATGAAGCATTGCGCTTGTTCGCATTCGCCGATTTCGTAAATCGTAACGATATTCGGATGATTCAGCGCGGAAGCCGAGCGCGCTTCCTGTCTGAAACGACGCAGAAGCTCTTGGTTTTCGCACAATCCATCATTGAGCAGTTTGATAGCGACCTTGCGATTTAGTGCGGAATCTTGAGCAAGGTAAACTTCTCCCATTCCGCCCGCACCGATTTGAGAGCGAATCTCATAGCGTCCGAATTGTTTGCCCGTTTCAAGCATTGAAAAAGTGTGCGCATTATAACATTTATGTATCTGATTTTGATACGAGAAATTTATGACAGAGGCAAAAAAATTTTAGCCGCGCACAAACACAAAAAAGCGCGAAAAAAATACCAAACTTTTTCGCACCTTCTCGTGGCTAACAATATTTTAAACAAAGAAGCATTGGATTTGCAGGAAGCTAAGTCGCAACCGGAATTTTCCCTGCTTTGGTTAAGCAAGTCTTCATTCAAGCCCTAACCGTGTTCGATTGAATCGGCATTATGCCGCAGCGCCGCATCAATTCCTTCCCAGCCCATCGCGTGCGGGCGACTTTTTTGCCGAGACGATGCGCTTCGCTGACCATCGCTTCCATTTCTTCATCCGTAAAATTTCTTCATCCGTAAAATTTACCCACGAATGCATCCTGCCGTCTTTCACATAGTAAGAGCGGTCGGCGTAAAATTTTATCCAATCCGCGCCGTATGTAAGAAGCGGATAATCCGGCGTAAGCGGCGATAAAATGTGTATCACCGCTCGCGCCGATTTCGTAAATCGTAATAATGTTCGGATGATTTAGGGCAGAGGCGGCGCACGCTTCCCGCTCAAAGCGATGTAATTTGTCTTCGTCAAAATCGCCGGACAAAGTTTTGTCCGGCGACTCTGCGGTTCAGCCTTTGGTCTTCAGCCAGATAAACTTCACCCATTCCGCCTGCGCCGATTTTTTGGCGAACCTCGTAACGTCCAAGTTTTGTTCCTGCATCAAGCGTCATTGTCTTTTACCAAAAGCGATTTATTTCAGCAAGCCGACGCGCCCGATAAGGTCTGCGAGGCGCGGGTCTGTGCGGAGATTGTCGAGAAATGGGTCAACTTGAAGAATTGCCATTCTTGAAGAGCGGTCTTGATAGCTTTTTTCGAGCCATTCAAATGCCCGGTCACGGTCTTTTAGTCCCGCATAAGCAAGCGCAAAGTTGTACGCCGGAACGTAACGCTGATTTGCCAATTCCTTTAACTCACCGAGCATCTTCAAGGCTTCATCTCGCTTACCTGACGCGGCGAGAGCATGGACGAGCAGCGCCAGCACGCGCGGATCATTATTCAATTGTCTCGCTTTTTGATATTGAACGATGGCTTCCGCGTAAGAACCTTTCATCTCGTAAGCCATACCTAATTCGTAATGCGCGTAGTAAAAACTTTGATCCATTTCTATTGTCTTTCGCAATTGTTCGATGGCTTTGTCATATTGACGTGCATAAAAGTATGTATCTCCCAAGTCAGTGTTAATGACTAAAGAGAGCGGGTCGAGTTCCTGCGCGCGCTTCATCTCCGCAATAGCCTCGTCGAAGCGTCCCGTGTACAACAAGTTTTGATTGCCGTACCAATGGCGAGCCGTCGCGTAGTTTGGATTGAGTTCAATCGCTCTTTGAAATTCTTTGCTCGATTCCACAGCGTTCCATTCGTATGAAAGAAGTTCAAGTCCGAGGGCGGCGTGGGCTTCGGCAAGCGTTTCGTCTATCTCCAAGGCTTTTTTTGCCGCCGCTTTTGCTTTCGGGTAAGCCTCCTGCGGCGTGCTGACTGCGAAACCGGAAAATATTACGTAAGACTCGGCGAGTCCGGCAAAGGCGAGCGCATAGGTTGGGTCTTGCTCAATCGCCTGATTGAAATACTCGACCGATTTCTTGAGTCCCTCGCCCGTTCTTTTGTTCCAGTAGAAACGACCCTTTAAATAAAGTTGATAGGCTTCCGTGTTTTTCGTATGACTTTTCGCCACGCGCTGTTCTTCCGCACCGGAAAGGCGCAGCCGCAGTTTTTGCGAAACATCACGGGCGATTTCGCTCTGCAATGCTATAAGGTCAGTCGTTTTGCGGTTGTATTGCTCAGTCCAGAGAGCATTTCCCGTTTTCGTATCCGCCAGTTCCATACTCAAAAGCAGAGTGTCGCCGCGCTGGACGACGCGCCCGGTTAAAACAGCTTGAACGGAGAGTTCCGAACCGACCGTTTGCGGCTCGATGTCTCTACCTTTGTAACGAAACACTGACGAACGCGCCTTGACCGAAAGGTTCGGGAGTTGTGAAAGACTGCTGATGAGCGATTCGGTCATTCCATCAGACAAATATTCGTTGTCAGCATTGCCGTTTTCATTGACGAACGGCAGGACGGCGATTGACTGAATCGGCGCAGAATTTAACGGACGACTGCCGAAAAACCAAAGCCCGAATCCAAGCGCGGCGACCAGCAGCAAGCCGAGAAAAACGCTCGTCTGCCGAGTCCAATTCGCTTTCGGCTGGTATCCAAATATTTGTTTGTCGTCGGAATCGGCGGCGGCAAACAAATTTTCCGCTCTGCCGGTTGTCGGAGCGGAAACCGATACCGCTCGTGCTTCGAGCGCCTCGCCGGTAGATTCTTCATTTGTTTTCCAATCAGCCAAACCGAGCACGACGGCTTCTTCCAATTTCAGCTTGCTCCCCTTTGCAAACAATTCGGCAAATACTTTTTCGGTCAGCGAAGCGCGGACTAACGCGACGGATTGGTCGTAAGGCAGGCGGTCGGCAGGTTCAATAAAAAGATTATTCGCGCCGCGTAAGGCTTCAGC
>MWYY01000040.1 GCA_002050355.1 Acidobacteria bacterium 28-9 | reverse complement strand
ACACCGATGCAGATTGTCTGTGCGGCAATGCGAAAGCTATTGCACATCGCATTTGGAGTTTTGAAACACAAACGGGCTTTTGACGCGAGTTTGGCTTTTTCTGCTTGACTGTCAAGACAGTATCTACTTTGTTATCAAACTTGTCTGTTAAACTCGGAGTTGCGCGTAGGCGTTTCGCCCACGCCATCTCAATCGTTGCAGACTGTCTTCGAGTTAAACTAGGAAGTCTGTAATTTTTTTTTAGCTGTCCATTTTTTATACAACGGACAAAACAGGCTCACGTCTAGGGTAAATGTGAGAGGTGAAGCAATAGGTTCAATGAAGGGTGGGGTATGAGTAAAAATTCAGCTTTTTATTTTGAAAACGATACAACCTCCTATGACGTAAATTGAATTCTAGACTTCGTTTCCACTATTACCACCAAAGAATGTTATTTGATACAGATTAGAGATATAGTTTTCTCGTTATGAGTTTCGCACGATTAAAAATTTTGTTTTCATAATTCCTCCGTCAGCTAATTTAATCAAATTTTGTTAAAATTCAAATATGAAACGTCCTGAAAAAACCGAATACATTGAAGATTATGAAGATTATGTTTCGCTTGTCGAAGAAACCGATATTGTTTCCGCGATGCAAAAACAGTTGACCGAAGTCGAAAATCTTTTCGCTTCAATTTCAGAAGAAAAAGGCGAGTTTGCTTACGCCGAAGGCAAATGGACGATTAAGGAACTGCTCGGACATTTGATTAACGGCGAGCGAGTTTTTTCTTATCGCGCCTTGAGAATTTCGCGTGGCGATCAAACGCCGCTGGCAGGTTTCGACCAGGATTTACTCACCGATAACGGTAATTTTAATTTAATCAGTCTCGCTGATCTGATCAAAGAGTTTTCACATCTCTGTCAGGCGAATATTATCTTTTTTCAAAATCTAAATGATGAGGCGTGGTCAAGAACAGGCACGGTGAACGACAATCCGGTTTCCGTTCGCGCCCTTGCTGATAGTATGGTCAATCACGTTCGGCATCATACTAATATTTTGCGGTCGCGTTACCTGTTATAATTTGATTATGGAAGACGAGTGAGAACAGCTAAAGCGTTGGGTCGAGAATTGAAAATCCGCAAGTCTGGAGCTTGAAAAAGTTTGTATTAAAGAAATACGACGCAGTAAAACTTCTGCATCAATGCTTGCGTTGAGTGATGCCTTCGACTTGGCGATGCAAGATTATGTGATCCCTAAAACCTCGGGTTTGATTATCCGGCAAAAATGGTTTTCGCTTTTCAGAAAAAATGCTTCCGCTGATTAAAACCGCTCAAAATATTCAATCTTTTCTTGATTCTCACAACTGGCGGTTCTGCTTTATCGGCGGATTATCGTTGTAGCGTTGGGGGAAGAAAAACTTACCAAAGATATAGACATCACTCTGCTCAAAGATTTTGGAAACGAAGAAACATTGATCCGCAAATTAGTAGAAAGATTTCCTTCGCGGCTGGAAAATCCTGAAGAGAATCAACACGCAAAGGTTATGCGCGAGAACTTTACAAAGTGCCTCATTGATTTGCGCCGTTCGCGTCTTACTTCGCAGACTTCCGCCAAACTTCGCTTTAATCATTGAAAAAGTCGTTTTCACATTTGAGCGTTGATGATAATGACTCAGGAATTTGTCTTGATTCAAGGCGCCACTTTCTATTTTTTATTATTACGTTGTTTTTTTTTTAGCATATCCCTTAATACTAAAACAATAGCAATCGTGGCGGATGCTAAAACAATAGCAATGGAAACCAAAACTATAACAAGGAACAATAGTTCAAAAGACAGAACTGTAATAAAACTTGTTCGCGTAAAATCAAGAGTATTGAAAAGGAAACTTAAATCAATGACATTTGAAGATTGGTGGAATCTTTCCCAAATGGTCGGTGTTGCACTTGTCGCTATTACATTTACAGTTGCCGCAATCGGGTTTATTTTGGGATATAAGACAAGACAGGTTAACAGCGAAAAAGCACGCCAAACACAGGAGGAAATTGCTCGGCTGAACAACGAAACGGCAACGGCAAATGAACGAACCGCAAAAGCCGAACTCGCCTTGCTGAAACTTGAAAAATCGCTTGCTCATAGAGAAATACCACTTATCGTTTCTGACGATACTTCCAACATTGACCCTATTAAACCTTTTGCCGGAATCAAGCCATTGTTGAATATCTTCCTGATTTAGAGGCTAGTCGGGCAGCGCAAGATGTGATAAGTGCTATAAAAAACGCCGGATGGAATGTAATAAGCGTAAAAGCAAATCCTGAATTAGCAAGTTTTTTTTGGGATGGTGTTAAATGCGAGCCGTATATGGAATTTACAGGTCGCAATCCTAGTAGAGCCGGAGAAATACTTAAATCACATCGGAGAGCGGTTGATGCCTGTAATGCCCTTGCAGACTTTTTAATGGCACACAATTGGGAAGCCAATATGCAGCCGGGCAAACCTGCCGATTTACCACCTGACACCGTTAAAATAAGAATCGGCTTTAAGTCCTTGCCACGAGTTAAAACAAAAGCAGAAGAAGAAATTTTAGAGAAGTATTTTAACAATAGCCCACAATAATAATTAAAGACTTTCAGTAACAAAGCTGATTTTTGTGCCAGATTCGCTATTTTGTGCAGTTTCATATTTTTGTGCAAACCAATAGAGACTTTTGAGACAACCTTAAACACTATTGAGACAAAAGAGGGTTATAAGACAAAGCCAATTTTGTCTAAGAAACGACCTTTTTTAGATTCGACTTATTCAAATTTGGCATAACATATCCTTCGGTGAGTTATGAAAGCCCTTTCTGGAATATTTACGTTCATCGCCAGGAGAACTTTGCGGACGCTGCTCTTATGGGGGTAGCGCCGGTGTCATATTTTGTGGTAAGGTGATCGCTAAATGCTTGATTACTCAACACCGATGCAGTCGTCCCCTTTCAGTGCCAAGCTTAAGCTGCGGTCAGTAATGAGTGTTGTAGCGTCACGAAGCGGACTCATCACAGCCGGTGCTCTCACATGTTTCTTATCGCTGCCAGTCTGCGCACAGCAAGCTGATTCTAATCCGCCGCCGGTTGTGGTGCAGCCCGGTGCGCCGGGTCAGCCAACCAGAACACTTCCGTCATCAACGAGGGCGACACTGCCGCCTCGTTCACCGAAGGATGTGGAGTTCATGCAGGGAATGATCATGCACCACGCGCAAGCGGTCGAGATGACGGCACTAATGAGTTCGCATACTGAGAACAAGAATCTCCGGCTGCTCGGAGCGCGCATCAGCCAATCACAGTCAGACGAAATGAAGTTTATGAAACGGTGGCTCGAAACCAGAGGGGAGTCTGTGTCGCCGCCGATGACGAGAATGCCAGGCATGGATATGCCAGGTCACGACATGTCGAGCCATCATCACATGTCTATGCCCGGAATGCTTACCCCAAAGCAGATGGATGCCTTAGAAAAAGCGAGGGGTGCGGAGTTCGATCAACTGTTTTTGACCGGAATGATTCAGCACCACAATGGTGCGTTGATTATGGTAAAAGATTTGTTCGATACGGCAGGGGCAGGGCAGGATGCTGAACTGTTCAATTTTGCAACTGATGTCGACAGCGGACAACGCGCTGAGATTAAGATTATGCAAACCATGCTGGGTGAAAAACCCGTAGAGGAGAAAAGATGAATCGAGTACACACTTTCGCTTTCCGGTTACTAATAGCTTCCTTTATTTTATGCTCGTGTTTTGTAGCCGGGACGCTGGCACAAACTACCTCGCCCTCTCCCGCGCCTATGAAAACGCCGGAATCTAAACCCGCCAACCAGAACGGCGCTAATCCGTTTGCTCCCGAATCGGCGCCGCCGCTACCGACGGGGATGAAGGGTTCAGATGCAGGCGACCCGCGCGCCAAACTGTCGCCGGGAATGTACAATGCTGGTGAAGTGGCGATGGGCATGAAGCACGTCATGCTTCTTAAAAAGCCGGACGCGTTTCAACTCGGCTCGGACGATGCTGATAATCCGAAGGTGCAAAAGACGCTCGGTCAACTGGGCATCGGCAACGCCTCGATGATGCCAAAGCCGCTCCAACTGGTTTTTGCTCAACTCGCTTTTGCCAACTCCGACCTGGCGTTCCAAGGCAATCATCTGTTCATGGGAAACTTTTATGGAGTCAGCATCTATGACATCTCCAATCCGGCGAAGACCAATTTGTTAACTTCGATGCAGTGTCCGGGCGGGCAGGGCGACGTGTCCGTTTACAAGAATCTGCTCTTTATGTCAGTCGAGATGCCAAACGGACGACTCGATTGCAGTCCGCAGGGTTTTGCGCCCGCTGCGGGACAAGAGAACAAGCCGGCAGCGCAAAAAGAGCGTTTCCGCGGGGTTAGGATTTTCGATATCTCCGACATTAGAAATCCGAAACAGGTCGGAGCGGTGCAAACCTGCCGCGGCTCTCACACGCATACCCTGGTAGTCGATCCGAAAGATAAGAACAACGCTTACATTTACGTCTCGGGAACCTCTTTTGTCCGGCAAAGCGCAGAGCTGGCTGGGTGCTCGGATGAAGCCCCGGACAAGAATCCAAATACTGCGCTCTTTCGCATAGACGTGATTAAAGTGCCGCTTGCGGCACCGCAAAATGCTCGGATAGTATCTAGTCCTCGAGTGTTTATGGATCCCAGGACGGGTGCTTTGAACGGACTGAACAACGGCGGAACACACGAAAACAACCAATTGACAAGACCATCTGACACCGATCAGTGCCATGATATTACCGTGTACTCAGCGATCGGACTCGCGGCGGGCGCCTGTTCGGGCAACGGAATTCTGCTGGACATCAAAGACCCGGTGAATCCGAAGCGCGTGGATGCTGTCAATGATCCTAACTATGCCTACTGGCATTCAGCCTCGTTTTCGAATGATGGGAAAAAAGTCGTGTTTACCGATGAGTGGGGCGGCGGACTTGGTGCGCGCTGCCGCGCGAACGATCCGAACGTATGGGGCGCCAATGCGGTTTTCCGCTTGACGGATAACAAGCTGAGCTTCGCGAGCTACTACAAATTACCGTCTGCGCAGGGTGACAGCGAAAACTGTGTTGCGCACAACGGCTCGCTGATTCCGGTTCCCGGACGGGACATCAAGGTACAAGCGTGGTATCAGGGCGGCATCTCCCTGATGGACTTTACTGACGCGGCTCATCCGGTTGAAATTGCCTATTTCGATCGGGGTCCGATTGATCCTAAGATGCTCGTGCTCGGCGGTTCCTGGTCCGCTTACTGGTACAATGGTCACATTTACTCGTCAGAGATCGCACGCGGACTGGACATCTTTGAGCTGACGCCGACCAGGTTTCTTACGCAGAACGAGATCGACGCCGCAAAAACGGTTCGGGTAGCTGAATTGAATGTGCAGAATCAGGAGAAAATTGGGTGGTCACGTCAGTTAGTCGTAGCGAAGGCGTACATCGATCAGCTTGAGCGTTCGCAAGCTTTGTCTTCTGAACGAATCGCAGCCCTGCGGCAGGCAATTCAAAGAGCAGAGAGTTCACAACTGAATCGAAGAGAGCTCAAAAACCTCAAAAGCCTGGCGCCGTCGCTGGAGAAGAACACTGCCCTGACGAAAAGTGGAGCAGACGCAGTCCGATTGCAAGCCCTGACTGAAATCCTGAGGCGACCCGCACTTTGATTTTTTCGAGCGCGAACTCAGCAATCCCAAAAACGTTATTGATTTTTACTTTTGACACAATTCACTTATACGCGGTTTTGAGATAGAAAAATTGGTTATTGATTAGAATTTTCGACCTCATTTCAACACACCTTTCAGTGAAAAAGAAACACAATTTTTATAGTCATCCTTTTCTTGTTTATATTGTTGAAAGTTTGCCAAATCTTAAAGTTTTATTTTCCGCGCATCAATTTTTCTATTTTGTTGGTGGCTTCTTTTATCATATTTTCTATAGTCGAATCACCATATTATACTGATACGTCAGAATAATTCTTCTCGTATTAAAGGCTTACTTGAGCTGGAAACTTCAAAAAGTCATTTCCGCCGCAAAAATATCGTATGAATAATAAGCCTCGACAAATGCTTCGCCGAATTATTGCAAAATACGGGAACGATTTGTGTGGTGATGCGCGGCGATGCAAAGGATTATTGAAAGATTTGTGTGGAGAATATCGTCGTGAAATTAATGTTTTGACGATTGCGGTTGAAGAACGAATACCTTTAGATTTGCTCGCTGCGGGAAATTCGATGCCGCGCGAGTTGCTCATAACTAGGCTTGCAAAACGCTTGGAAGATAATCTTGGTTTGACGACGGAAGCATCTCATTGGTCAGTTGATTCATGGGCGCTTGCGCTCGGTGTTATTACGGAATCGGAGGTTGAAGCGAAAGAGGAAAAACTGAATAGTCCTGCACCGCAGATTTCGCCGATAAATTCGATTAATCCAATTCCTCAAAATCCTGAAATTCAAAAATCAAGCCAAAACCGGCAGCCTCAACCCACGCAGCGCTCTCAGCAAACTCAACCGAAGCCGCAGCCGCCCAAAATTTATCCGCCGATTGCGCGAGCGCCTGTAAACCTGCCGATGCCCGTGCCACACTTGCCCGCGCGAAGAAGCGGTTCAAACGTTAATGTTCCGCAAAGTTTTCCGAAACCGAACAATCCAACGACATCTCCCGCACCGAAAAGGCGTTTTCGTAAATTTTTCGGCTGCCTTTTCGTATTTTTTCTGCTGATTGTAACGGGAATTGTTTTGCTTTTCGGCGTGCCTTACGCAATTGATGTAATGCGGGAAACTCAACGAAGCGAACCGCGCCGCTTTCCACCGCAATAGTTTTAGAAGCGATTAAGACATTTTGAACTTTTCACGCTATATTAAATTCATACATGTTGAAATGAACTTTTGGCAAAGCCCTTTATTTGACACGGTTGAATTTATGGCAAAGGTATTGCACAAGCTACAAAGTTGATGCAGTAAAAATAGTTATTAAAAAATTGAATAATATTTCAAAAAGGAGACATTTATGGAAATGAAAAGACCCGGAGGCGAGCTTGCCTCGAGACCGCTGCATTTTATTTGGATTGCCGACAGTTCCGGCTCGATGGGCGACGACGGAAAAATTCAATCGCTCAACACGGCGATTCGTGAAGCCGTTCCGCATATGAAAAAAGTGGCTGAAGACAACCCGAACGCGCAGGTTCTAGTTCGCGCCGTCAAATTTTCAAGCGGAGCGCAATGGCACATTTCGCAGCCGACGCCGGTTGCCGATTTTGCCTGGGCTGATTTAACCGCCGACGGCGAAACGGATATGGGAAAAGGTTTGGAACTCGTCGCCGAACAATTAAAAATGCCGCCGATGAGCGACCGCGCTTTGCCGCCTGTGCTTGTTCTTGTTTCCGACGGTCAGCCGACCGACGATTTTGAAGGCGGTTTAAAAGCGTTGATGGAACAGCCTTGGGGCAAAAAAGCGGTTCGCATCGCCATCTCAATCGGGCAGGATGCCGACCCGGAAGTTTTGCAAAAGTTCATCGGCAATTCCGAACTCAAACCGCTTGCCGCGAACAGTCCCGAAGCACTCGTTAAACATATCAAATGGGCTTCAACCGCTGTTTTAAAATCAGCTTCGTCGCCTGCTGCGGGTGCTGAAGTTCCCGCCGGAACGGACACGGCAAACGTGCCGATTCCAATTCCGACCGCCGCGCCCGCAACCGGAACAGCCGCGCAAACCGGAACGCAAAATGCCGGCGCATCGACAGGAACGCCTGCCGGAACGCAGGGCGACCCAAATGACCAAAATACTATTGACGACGTTTGGTAAAATTAGTGAAAAACTAAAAAGTGAAAAGTGAATAATTTAAGTCATTCGACTTTTCACTTTTAGTTTTTCATTTTTTACTTTTTCGTCCATGTTCTACTCCAATTTACCGGTCAGAAACTTTAGATAAAATGGAAAACTCCAATCAAACCGAATGGCGGATCATCGGCGAGACCGTTCCGGGCGCGTCACATATTCGCGCTGGAACTCCGAATCAGGATTCAATTTTATTGGTTCGAGAATCGAGTCGCGGCTTGCCGATTGTCGTATCCATCGCCGATGGTCACGGCAGCGCGAAATGTTTTCGCAGCGATTTCGGCTCGCAGTTTGCCGTCAAAAAAGCGGCGCAAATCGTCGGCGAATTTCTTGACGAACGACGCGGGCATTTTGATTTGGCGGAAATTGAAAACAAAGGCAAGGATTATTTGCCGAAAGAATTTGTCAAAAAATGGAGAAAAACGGTTGAATACCATCTGAAAAATAATCCGTTTACCGAAGACGAATTCAAAAAGCTCGAGGAAAAATCCGGCGTCGGCGCCAGAAAGTTAATCGAAGAAAATCCGCTTCTCGCTTACGGAACAACTTCTCTAACGGTGGCTATGGAAGAAGATTTCGTTCTTTATCTGCAGCTTGGCGACGGCGATATTTTAAATGTTTCGGCGGCGGGCGAAGTGACGAAACCGCTGCCCGAAGACGCGCGTCTGCTCGCCAACGAAACTACTTCGATGTGTTTGCCAAAAGCGGAAAACGATTTTCGTTTTTCCGTCCAGAAAATTTCCGTCGAACAAAGTCACGCTTTAATTTTGCTTTCAACCGACGGTTACCTGAATTCGTTTTCGAGCGAAGCCGGCTTTTTTCAAGCCGGAACGGATATTTTAAATATGCTCGCGGCGGACGGCGGTCACGACGCCGTGAACGTTAATCTGAAAGCGTGGCTCGAAGAAGCAACACAAATGGGTAGCGGCGACGACAGCACGGTTGGAATAATTTACAGTCCTGACCGGCTGAAAAAATCCGAAAGCGACGCGAAATCCGAAAAAACGAGCGAAACACAAACGCCGGAGACGACAACGACAACCGAAACTCCGCCGTCGCCGGAAACTTCGCAGGCAATTGCCGCGCTGACCAATTCTGAAACTGTAACGCCGGAAAATATGGAAGACGTAACGGTAACGATAACGATTAAAAAAGATAAAAATAAAGTTTCCGCAAAACCCGCCGCCGCGCTCGCTCAAAAAGACGCGGACACGCAGCAGCCGAATTCGGCGAGCGAAAAAACAATTGATAAGAAAAGCAAATGAACGATTTGCCGCGCCGAAAACTCGTTGAAATCGTGGCGAAATACGGCGCGTCCGTCGTTGAAAATCCGCGCCGCTGCGAAGGACTTCTTCGAGATTATTGCGGCAGTTTCCGGCGTGAAGTTTCTGTTTTGACAATGGCGATTGAAGAGCGAGTGCCGCTTGATTTGCTTGCCGCCGCAAAAAACACGCCGCGCCGGGTTTTATTGGGAAGGCTGTCGCAGCGTCTCTGCGATAATCTCGCTTTGTCCGAAACGGCTGCGCGTTGGGCAGTCAATTCGTGGGCGTTCGCGCTCGGGATCGTTTCAAGCGACGAATTGAAAATTGTCGAGCAGCAAAATTCTGCGCAAGCACAAACTACGACAACTGTTGTTCCAGTGGCGGCGCAAGCCGCAACTCAAAATCAAGTTCAGTCGAACAAAAAAATTCAATCGGCGAGCGCGACTGTCGTTCAAAAAACCTTCACCGTTTCGGCGAACGGAAACGGCGATTTCATTCAAATTGGAGAAGCGTTAAGAAATGTAGCGCCCGATTCACGCCTGATAGTTCGCCCCGGTTCGTATAACGAAAGCGTCGTCATTGATAAAAATGTTGAAATCGTCGGCGACGGCGCGGCGGAAGATATTGTTATCGCAAGCGCAAACGCCAGCTGCGTTCAGATGCAAGCCGACAAAGCGATTGTGCGCGGTTTGACTTTGCGAGGTGAAGGCAAAAGATACGGCAAAGCATTCTTCGCCGCTGACGTGCCATTCGGTGAATTGACTTTGGAAAACTGCGACATTAGTTCCGACTCACTTTCGTGCGTGGCGATTCACGGCGCGAACGCGCATCCGTTTTTGAAAAATTGCAGCATTCACGGCGGGGCGGATTCGGGCATTTATATTTTCGATAACGCCCGCGCCCGTATCGAAAACTGCGACGTTTATCACAACGCCAACGTCAACATTGCAATAAAGCAAGGCGCGAATCCGTTGATAAAAAACTGCCGCATTTTTGAAGGCAACAACGGCGGCGTTGTCGTGTGGCAAAACGGCGCGGCGGGCGAAATTGAAAATTGCGAAATTTTCGGTCATCGTCTGGCAAACGTCGGCGTCAGCGATTCCGCCAATCCGATTTTTCGAAGCTGTAAAATCTTCGGCGGACGCGATACGGGTGTATTCGTTCACCAAGGGGGTTATGGTAAGTTTGAAGATTGCGCTGTTCACGACAATCAAAAAGCCGAAGTCGTGATTATCGAAAAAAGCAATTCGGCACTGCGCCGGTGCGCGGTTTACAACGGCGCAACGTCGGGTGTTTTTGTTAACGAAGAAGCCCGCGCACTCGTTGAAAGCTGCAACATTTACGATAATGTCGAGGCTGGCGTTTCGGTTCACGGCGCAAGCGTCGCTGCCGTTCGCCGCTGCAACATTCACCGCAACGGAACGGTTGCCGTGCGCGTAAAAGAAACAAGTGCGGTGAGCGTCGAAGGCTGCGATTTGCGCGGCAACCGAATTGCCACTTGGGAAACCGAACACGGCGTGGTTGTCGAACGAAAGAATAATCGGGAATGAGTCGGGTGAAGTAGAAATCAGAGCTAATTTAGTAAAATGTAAATTTGAGGTTTTCTAGCAGCCTGAAGCCTAATATGTTAACGAGCGCAAAAATTATGAAATGAACCGAGCTAGAAATTTGTGGATTAATTTAATAATCTCTAAATGTGATTCGCAATCGTTAACGTTGCTCGAATCGGGATTTAATAGTTCAAGCGTATCATCAGGCGCAAGGTCAGAAACGAATATAACCGTAAGAGAAAAAATAACAAGGGAGACTAAAAACAAATGAGTGAAAATAAAATTAACCGAAGAGACGTATGCAAGACTTTACTGGCTTTCGGCGGTTTGACGCTCGGCGGTTTGGCGACCAAAGGACAAACCACAACGCCGACGCCTGTGCCGGTAATTGACGTTTTGCAAGACCAGAAACTTGCCGATGCCGTCAAACGCGGCGCGACGATGGAAGAAATTGCGGAATTGCGCGACCCGATTGCCAACACTCCCCAGGAAGCGCTTCGCGCGTTAAAAACCGGAAACGCCCGATTTTTCGGCGGTCAGGCACGCCGTCCCGAACTTTCCGCCGCCGAACGCCGCGCGCAGATTTTGGGACAAACGCCGTTCGCCGTAATTTTGGGCTGTTCCGACAGCCGCGTGCCGACGGAAATTATTTACGACCAGAGTTTGGGCAGTCTGTTTATCACGCGCGTCGCCGGAAACGTCGTTGAGATGGGAACGACGGGCAGCATCGAATATGCCGTCGAACATTTGAAAACGAGTCTCGTCGTCGTGATGGGACACGAAGGCTGCGGCGCGGTTAAAGCCGCTCTGCTGCCCGCCGAAGAACGCGCCAGAGAAACGCCGAGCATTCAGGCTCTACTTAATTCTATCGTGCCGTCAATATCGAAAATCCCTAAAATCCGCGACGAAAAAGCCAAACTGCGCGAAGCCGTCGTCGCCAACGTGCGCCAGCAGGTTTTTAACATCAAGAAACAGCCTGCAATTCAAGCGGCGATTGCGAAAAATAAAATCGCCGTTGTCGGCGCGTTTTATGAAATCACGAGCGGCGCGGTTGATTTTTTTGAAACGGACGAAGATTTGCGAATAGCGCAAACAGCTTACGACAGTTGTGATTGGCGCTCGCATCTGGCTTAATGCAGCCGAAACTGAGAAACAATAAATGAATGACATTCTAAAACCCGGACAAACGATTCAGTGCGAGCCGTCGGGAATGCCCTGCACAATCGAAGTTCTCCTTGGCGCAGGCGGGCAGGGCGAAGTTTATAAAGCCGAACTTGCCGGTGAAGCGGTCGCGGTCAAATGGTTTTTTCCGCAGATGGCGACGCCCGAACAGCGCGCTTCGATGGAATTGCTGATCAGAAAAGGCGCGCCGAGCGAGCATTTTCTTTATCCGATGGAGATAACGACGGCGGCTGGCGTTCCGGGTTTCGGTTATATTATGCCGCTGCGCCCGAAGCGTTTTAAAAACATCGTCGATTTGATGAAGCGAACAATCGAGCCGACTTTTCGCGCTCTGGCAACCGCCGGGCATAATCTTTCGCACAATTATTTGCTGCTTCATTCGCAAGGTTTGTGTTACCGCGATATTTCGTTTGGGAACGCTTTTTTCGACCCAACCAACGGCGATGTTTTGATTGCCGACAACGACAATGTTTCGGTTGACGGCGCGGCGGTTTTGGGCGTTTTGGGAACGCCGCGCTTTATGGCGCCCGAAATTGTGCGCGGCGAAGCGCTGCCGAGTACAAACACCGATTTGTTTTCATTGTCGGTTTTGATTTTTTATATGTTGATGGTCGCACACCCGCTCGAAGGCAAAAAAGAAGCGGCGATAAAAGCGCTTGATTTGCCCGCCATGACGAAACTTTACGGCAAAGAACCACTTTTTATCTATGACCCGAACGACGATTCAAACCGTCCCGTTCCCGGCATACACGACAACGCGCTCGCTTTCTGGCGAATTTACCCGCAATTTCTGCGCGACATTTTCATTCGCGCTTTTACGACCGGCTTGCGCGACCCAATCAACGGGCGCGTTCGTGAAAGCGAATGGCGCGGCGAGATGATTCGTCTACGCGACGCGATTTTTTACTGCCCGCATTGTTCGATGGAGAACTTTTACGATTCAATCGCGCTCAAAGCAAACGGCGGAAATGCGGGATTGTGTTGGGCTTGCGCCGCCGCGCTGCAATTGCCGCCGCGCGTTCGCATCGGTAAATCGGTTGTGATGCTCAACTATAACACCGAGTTATTTCCTCATCACATTGACGACCGGCGAATGTTCGATTTTTCCGTGCCAATTGCTGCTGTTTCAACTCATCCGGTGAATCCGAATCTCTGGGGACTTAAAAACATTTCAAATGACAAATGGGTAATTAAATCTGCCGATGGCGTGATAAAAGATGTCGAGCCGGAACGCAGCGTTTCGCTGACGGTCGGTACAAAAATTCAATTTGGTAAAATAGAAGGCGAGATTAAAATATAGTGCTTATCTACGATATTTTACTTATGGCTATACTATGAATTTATTGACGGGCTTATATCTCTCAGGTATGTAACATAAGTCGAAAAAAAGTTTTTTTCGTGATTCCATTTGTTGAAGAGCAAAATAAGAATAATTTGTTCACTACAAACCTAAATAGTTCATAGATTAAAGAAACTTAAGCAGTAGAATAAATTTTTATATTGTCTCAATCTGATACAAGCGACTTTTGAATTCGCTTAATGTTTAGATTGCAAAATAATGTCTCCAATTTTTTTAGCGCCTAAATCAAGCTGAAACTATGTTTTAAAGAAATAGGCATGCAACCGAACGTAACTTCTGTTTCCCCTTGGAATACATTTTGCTGATGCCACGAACCAATAGTGATTTATAACTATAATGGTCCTACTTTTTATTTGGAGTAAGTATAAAAAGTAAGACGGAATGCCGGTAAATGAAAATCTCTACAATTCAAATGTTGGGGTTAATAAGCGGTTCCGGCATTTCAAACAATAAAAATTTTGAAATTTCCAAGAGGCAAAGATGTCACATACAGTAGTAGGTTTATTTAACAATAAAAATGAAGCTCTGGCAGCAAAGCAGCAATTGTTCCAAAAAGGATTTACGGAGGGAAACGTCGATGTTTCACACAGAAGTGCGGCAACAACCGATGCCGTTAAAACGACAGCGCAGATTGAAGTCACCGACAGCGTCGGTAATTTCTTCAATTCTCTATTTGGTGGTGATGAAACAACAGCAAGAAATTATAGCAATGCTGCCGGCGACGCGGACGCTATTTTAACAGTTCATACCGATTCGGTTGAAAAAGCCAGGCAGGCTGCTGAAATTCTAGACCATAACGGAGCAATTGACATTGATGCTGCTTCGTCAAGGCAAAGTCAACAAAATACAACTGAAACCACTCAGACAACCACACGAAATACAGCGCACACCGCTGAAACAACCGAGCGAAATGTTGCTGACACCAAAGTTGCCAACACCAAAGTTGCCAACACTCAGAGCGAAAAAACCATTCCAATTATCGAAGAACAGATGCACGTTGGTAAACGCGAAGTGGAAAGAGGCGGAGCGAGTATTCGCAGCCGCATAGTTGAAAAACCGGTCGAAGCAAGCGTCAGATTGCGTGAAGAACATGTGGTCGTCGATCGTCATGCGGTAAATCGCGCAGTTACCAATGCTGATTTAGCAAGTGTTAAACAAGGCGACATAAGAATAACGGAACACGCCGAAGTGCCTGTAGTTGGTAAAGAAGAGCGTGTGGTCGAAGAGGTCGTCGTCGGCAAAAGTGTTACCGAGCATCAGGAGACTGTTCGTGATACAGTCAAACGAACGGATGTTGAGTTAGAAGAAGTTAATACCGATACGACGGCGCGACGTGCCGATAATAAAAGCTAGAAAAATTTTAGCAGGTTTTTCGGGGCGAACTTGAAATCAAACTCCGCCCCAGGAGACAATGACCATTTTGAATGCGGCAGTTTATGCATTCATTAGTCTTTCAAACTATAAAAACAGGAGAATGAGAATTATGAGAGTTATAAATTTACCCGCAATAGCAAGAAATAGCGTGCTTATCTTAGGACTGGCTGTTATGTTAGTTTTATCCATAAACGCCCAAAATAGTAACACCGGTGGTTCCTCTGGTCAGATGGCAAACAGCACCACTAGTGGTTCATCAAGCCAAATGGCAAACAACAGTACCGCTGGTTCGTCCAGCCAAATGGCAAACACTACCACCGGTGGTATGTCTAACCGGATGGCAAACAGTACTCCTTTTCCCGCAAGTACGGCGACCAGCACGCCCCGGGTTGAAACCACGACTACACCGCGAACGGAAGTTAAAACAGTAGTCGAGAAGGAAAACGGTTTTCCTTGGGGATTACTCGGCTTACTCGGTTTAGCAGGCTTGATACCGAAAAAACGTTCTGTCGAAGTAACGGGTGTACGAGAAACCACGCGCGAAACCAGAACCACATCAGATAATCGAGACAATAAAACTCATTAATAAGAGTTAGTCCGACGAAGTAGATTTAGGGCTGGCGTAGTTTTGTCAAAGCAAAACGCCAGTCCTTTCCTTGTGTCTCAAGTGAATCGTTTTTGAGAAATAAGTATTTTTTAAGATTTCCACAATATTTTGTTCATAGTTTTCCCTTGAGTGCCGTTCCAGGTAATTCAAACGACAAAATAGCAAAACAGTGTTAAGCTATAATTATGACTTACAGCCCATTAGCAATCAAACGCAGCTACGTTTTAGGCGAAATTTATAAGCAGTGCGATCCGATCGAAAGTATTCCGGTTTATATGAACGACCAATCAGGAGAATTACTCGGGTATGTTGACGAAAGTTTGGGACATTACGCCGACGCTTTTGTATTTCATTTACCTGAAACAGTTTGTAAACAACTTTCATCGAGTTATTATGACTATTCTCTCGGCTTTGAATATTCCGAGAAAACAGACCAAAGTGTTAATAATAAAAAGCGGATCAAGCTAAACCATATCTTGCTTGTTGGAAAAAAATCTCTTTTCAATAAAAAATCCACTTCCAAAGAAGTGCTTTCGTTGGGAGACTAGCAGAATTTCCTCGCTAGCTTTATCTTATAACCATTAAGTCAAAGGTCGGTCTTTCTCGCAAAAGGATTTAACTTCAATAAATTAGGGCAATATTAAAGTTGCCCTTTTTCTTTTGTGTGCCTACAGAATGCCAAGCTTATTTAAAGATTATCAAATTCAAAAGATATGTCTTTTGTTCTTCGAATATACTGATAGTTTTAGTTTCGATTAGAAAAACTCCCGCGTATAAATTATTGCAGAAATAACGAATAAAAGATTAAAATTATGTGCAAATGTGAAAATATCTAATAATTTGCAAGCGTAAGCGGACAAAAGTTCAGCGGCGGCGGTATATTGAGATTTATTTGTCGGCTTAAATCTGTTAAATTGTTCGCTCTGGGACGCGCGCAAAATTCGAGGTTTTACAAAAATGAAATACGGCGAACAAATGACAAAAGAAACCGAGTGGGCTGAAGTGGAATATCGTCTGCGCGAGCGCGAACGTTTTTTGCGGACCCTTATCGGAAATTTGCCGGGCGTGGTTTATCGCTGCCGTGTAGACCCGAATTTTACGAGCGAATTTTTAAGCGACGGCTGCCGTGAATTAACCGGATACACGGCTGAGGAAATGACGGAAAAGCGCGCCGCGATGTGGGGCGAAATTATTCACCCGCAAGACCGCGAGCGGATTCGCGCCGAAATTCGCCGTTTAATGAGCGACAATGCTGCCCACGGAACGCCGACGCTGCAAACTTCATACCGAATTACAACGCGCGCGAATTCGGTAAAGCATGTTCGTGACCGTTTTCGTTTCATCCATAATTCGCTCGGGGAAATCATCGCGCTCGAAGGTTTTATCGTCGATGTTACCGAGCGGACGCTTGCCGAGCAGCGAGTGCGCGAAACAGAATCGCGCTATCGTCTGCTTGCCGAAAACATGTGCGACCTCGTCTGCCTGCACAAACTCGACGGGTATTATTCTTACGTTTCGCCGTCGTCTTTTGCGCTGCTTGATTTCAAGCCTGAAGAATTAATTGGTAAATCAATCTACGATTTTATACACAAAGAAGATGTCGTCTGTGTCCGCGAGGAAGCGCACGAGCGGCTTTTAAAGGGCGAAACTGATTTGACGGTCGACTATCGTATGCAAAAAAAATCGGGCGAGTTTGTGTGGGTCGAAACGATGGCGCAAATTCTAGCTGACGAGAACGGCAAGCCGTCGCAACTGCTTACGGTTTCGCGCGACATTTCCAAACGCAAAATCGCCGAACAGGAACGCGCTGCCGCACAAGAGGAAATCGCGCAGTTTTATTTTAACGAGCAGACAGCGCGCGGTGAAGCGGAAATAGCGCGCCGCGAAGCCGAAGCCGCCAACTGTGCCAAAGACGAATTTTTGCAGCTTATTTCGCACGAGTTTCGGACGCCTTTGACGACGATAAAAACGCTTGCGCGCATTATGCAGGATGATGGCGACTCGCCTGAAGAGCGCCACGAATACCTGGAAACAATTGCCGCCGAATGCGACCGCCAGATTGATATGATTCTGAATCTTCTCGATGTGGCGCGCATAGAAGAAGGCTCAATAGACTTGCGCTCGGAGCCGGTTGATGTTAACCGTCTGCTGCGCTCGTGCGATAAAATAGAACGCCACGCGACAAATGCGCGCGGGCAGGTTTTCAAAGTCGAGTATGACGAAACGCTGCCACACGCGCGCGGCGACGAAAAGGCTATCCGGCGCGCGCTCTGCTCGATAATCGAAAATGCCATAAAATATACGGCTTTCGGCGGCACGATTAGTCTTTCAACTGAACTTTTTAACTGCGCACACGACAAAAAAACAAGCACGACTATTCTGGAAACAAGCGGCGCAACGGTTGCGCCGCAAACCGCAATTGTTAAAAACCATTCGGTTGACGAAATCGCCATCAGCATCAGTGATACCGGGCGCGGCATACACGCCGAAGACATTCCGCATCTGTTTCAAAAATTTTATCGCGGCAGAAAAAACGTTCCGCATGACCATACGACCGACGGCACGCCGGACGACGCGATGGGACGCGCCGAAACACCGGGCGTCGGGCTCGGGTTGTATCTGGCGAAACGCCTGATTACCGAACTCGGCGGACGCATAGAAGTCGAGTCGGAAGTCGGTCGCGGCAGCCGTTTTACCGTTTATTTTTCGGTTTGGAATAATGAGAATGACAAAATAGACGAAATTGACGACTACGATTTTGACTAAGGAATTTTGCGATGAAAAAACGTCTGCTCGTCGTCGAAGATAATTATCGCTTGCTGCAAGCTATCCGTGTCTGCTTGAGCAAAGCCGGTTTTGAAGTGATGACTGCGCGCGGCGGCGAAGAAGCTTTCGAGCGCATTGCTGAAACAATTCCCGATTTAGTCGTCAGCGATATAATGATGCCCGGCACCGACGGCTTTTCACTCGCCGCACAAATACGTGATAATCCGCGCACCGATTTAATTCCGATTGTTTTTTTGACTGCCAGAGATACCAAACGAGACCGCATTGCAGGCTTTAAAGCGGGTGTTGACGCGTATCTGGTCAAGCCATTCGAGCCGGATGAATTAGTCGCCGCGATTGAAAATATACTGAATCGCGTGTCTCGTACACATCGGCGGGTTGCTCGCGCAACTACAGTAATAAACAATCAAGGGGCAGCGCAGCAACAGGACGCAAAAAAATCTGCGTCTGATGCACCTGGTTTTTCCGATTTGACCGAAGCAGAAGAGCGCGTCGCGCTTCTGGTCGCCAAAACTATGAGTAACAAAGAAATCGCGGCGCAACTGAAAATTAGCGTCCGCACAGTCGAAATGCACATCTCGAACATACTTTCAAAAAAACAGTGGTCAAACCGCGTCGAAATCGCGCGTTTCATTATTGAACGCGCTACTACCGGTTAGTAGAGTGAACTTCGATATTACTAAAAATAATCCACTTAAAATTAACAAATATATAAGATTTGGATTTCGTTCGAAAACACTGTAAATCCTTTGTACTCCGCGCCTTCATTACTTTTCTTCCACATCTACACCGCGAAAATACTTACCGATACTAAGTGTAAGCACGGTTGCCGGTTCGTTTTTTCTATCGCATTGTTGAAACACAAAAATAAATTCAACTAACTTTTTCGCAAATAAACTTTTAGGTTGTGCGCGAAGAATAGAGCGACAAAAAAATGAGTGGTTCAACATTACAGGTAATTGACCAAAACGGCGTGCGCGGCACGCTCGACTTAACCGTAATTCCTCCGCAAGGCTCGGAGTCGCGCCTGGTTCTCATACGTTTCGACGACGGCAGAAGTGCTTTTATAGACGGCAACGCGTTTGTCCAAAACGAACAAGGCGGATATTCGTATCCCGCCAGTTTCGCTGCGCTGACGACAAACGAGCAGACAGATTCGACAAACGCAAATTGGACAAACGCACAATCGGCAAATGCACATTCGACAAACGTCGAAAAAATCATCGTTCCGATTCTCGCCGAAGAATTGAAAATAGCGCGACAAAAAGTCGTAACCGGCGGCGTGCGAGTGCATAAAACCGTACAGGAACGAACTGAAACGGTTGACCAGCCGATTTTCCAGGAAAATATCGAAGTGCAGCGTGTTCCCATCAACCAATTCGTCGAGGAACCGCCGCAGGTGCGTTACGAAGGCGACGTGATGGTAATACCGCTTTTGGAAGAAACTTTAGTAGTTGAAAAACGGCTCGTGCTGCGCGAGGAAGTGCGAATTGTAAAACGCAGCAAAACCGTCAATCATCCGCAAGAGGTTGTCGTGCGCCGCGAAGAAGCGACGCTCGAACGAATACAGCCGGAAGCTAATAATCAAGTTGGCAATACTCCGGTTGATGAACAAACAGACAGGCGTGAAATTTAATTTTCACCCGAATAAAAACAATAGTAATAAAAAAAGGAGAAACAATATTATGTCAACAACATTAGTAGGAATTTACGATGATTTTGCACAGGCGCAACAAGCCGTCCAACAATTAAGCAGTGCAGGTATCAAACAAGGAGATATTTCAATTGCCCGCAATGACGGCGGCAAAGGTTATACGACTTACGGCGGTCGAAACTCGACCGATTATACGACGGGAACTTCAATCGGCAATGGCATTGCCAATTTTTTCGACGGAATTTTCGGAACTGACTTAAACGACGACGAGCGCGGCGTTTACTCCGAAGCGGTTAGACGCGGAAGCGTCATCGTTACGGTTGATGCGGACGACAATATGGTTGACCGTGCGTCCGACATTTTGAACAAGGGCGGAGCGGTTGACGCCGGTCGCCGCACGGCGCAATATCGCGCTTCCGGTTATAAGCAACATGATGCTACAGCACCGCTTTATACTGAAGAACAGGCGCAGACCGAACGTCGCAACTACGATAATCAAGGCGAAGTCGCACTGCCGGTTATTGAAGAAGAGCTAAACGTCGGCAAACGCGTCGTCCAACGCGGCGGTGTCCGTGTTCACACGCGCGTTACGGAAAGACCGGTTGAAGAAACAGTTAATTTGCGTGAGGAAAGAGTTACTGTCGAACGTCACGCGGTTGACCGTCCGGTCGGCGACGCACCAAACGCTTTTAAGGAAGGCACAATCGAAATAACCGAAACGGCGGAAGTTCCGGTGGTTTCCAAACAAGCGCACGTGGTTGAAGAAGTCGTCATTGGCAAAGAAGCCACTGAACGGCAGGAAACCGTCCGCGACACGGTAAAACGCACGGAAGTAGACGTTAGCGAAGTAGATACCGACAGAAACGTCGATAATCGAAACATTGATAATCGAGACGTTGACAACCGTCGAAACAGCTAAACGACTTTGGGCGCGAAGGCAACCGTAACAAGCGTGATTTTTTTCGATTAGAATAAAATCTTTGCTTCTGTCTTCAAACAAAGCGCGAGCTTTCGTGCCCGATTCTATTTGAAACCAAACATTTACCTACTGCTGCCGAGCGTTTCAATTCGGCAATCTCTGTGCCTTGAAGAAATGTCGGTAAGATAAACGATAGAAATTAAAGGAGAAAAGCTATGCAAGCACAAACTACAACGACCGGCATACGCGACACGGGCGAAGCCGTCTATTATTCATTGACCAATGCATTGATGAACTTTATCAGCTTCTTGCCTGCGCTTATCGGCGCGTTATTAATACTCGTCTTCGGTTGGCTGATTTCCGGCGTGTTGGCGAATTTAATCGAACGCGGCTTGCGAGCGATTGGTCTGGAGAACGCCGTCGAGCATTCAGGCATCGGCGATTTCGTGCGGCGTTCGGGAACTAGAATGACAATTTCGGGCGTGATTGCCACACTCGTTAAATACTTTATATTTTTAATTTTTGTCCAGGCTGCTGCCAACGTTCTCGGCATTCCGCAACTAACGGAAATTATCAACCGCATCGTTTTATTTATTCCGAATGTGATTGTCGCAATGGCGATTATCGTCGTCGGAAGTCTTATTGCGCGTTTTTTGTCGGGACTAGTTCGTTCGAGCGTTTCTCAACTCGGCGTCGGAAGTCCGAATTTACTGGCGACTTTAACACAATATATCGTTATCGGCTTTGCGATCATTGCTGCAATTGACCAACTCGGCATTGCCGCTACCTTAATCAATACTTTGCTCATCGGTTTAATCGGCTCGGTTGCGCTGGCAATCGGTCTGGCATTTGGTCTGGGCGGACGCGACGTTGCCGCGCAGATTACGCAAAAATGGTATGAAAGCAGTCAAAGTCTGGCAAACGCTGCGCGACAACACGCCAATCTGCCCGGAGGCAACCCTTCAAATACGGCGGTTACCCAAAACACTACAGAGGAAATCAGAGTGCAGCCGCGCGTTAATCCGAACAATAAAGTTTAGTTGAATAAAAATTTTGTCGTTGGTTTATAAAAACAGGTGTCGATTCAGACGCCTGTTTTTATTTTGGGGATAGATGATTGTAAACTGTCTGAATGCTGAAACCGACCATTATCAAAACTACAAACCAGCCTGCAATCTGCATCCACAAAGGATGCCGGTAATTGCCGACGATTTTTTGGCGGCGCGAAGCCAGAAGAATAAGCGCGAGACCGACAGGCAGTATAAAACCGTTGATTGTTCCGGCTGCGACTAAAACTTTGACGGGTTGACCGACAAACAAAAAGACAATTGTTGAAAAGGCTATAAAGGCAATAATGAGATAATTATCGTTGCTATCTAATTTTCTGTGAAAAGTTTTGATAAATGACACGGAAGTGTAAGCCGCGCCGATGACGGAAGTTATTGCCGCGCACCACATTACGACGCCGAAAATTTTATAACCGAGTGTTCCGGCGGCGTTTTGAAAAACTGACGCCGGCGGATTTGCGTCGTCAATCGGCATTCCCAAAAATATCACGCCGAGCGAAGCCAAAAACAGCAAAACTCTAATCAGGGCGGTCAATAAAATTCCGGTAGCGGCGGCGCGATTAACTTCCGGCAAAGACTCCTTACCGGAGATTCCGGCATCGATAAGGCGATGCGCTCCGGCAAAAGTTATATAACCGCCAACTGTTCCGCCGACAAGCGTTACTATCGCTCTGGCATCAATTTGTTCGGGATAAAAAGTGTGAAAAGCGGCTTCGGCTAGCGGCGGATGCGATGCGATGACAACGTAAATTATCAGTAAAATCATCAGCAAGCCGAGAATTTTCGTCGTTAAATCCAGAGCTTTTCCCGCTTCCTTGAACATAAAAATCCCGATGCCGATAATCGCGCTTATTACCGCGCCGATTTTCACGTCCAAGCCAAACAACACATTCAGTCCGAGACTTGCGCCCGCAATGTTTCCGATATTAAACGCCAGACCGCCGAGCGCAATCAGCATAGCCAGAACATACCCGCTGCCGAAAATCGTTTCATTTGAAACATCCTGCGCGCGCTTTCCGCTTACCGTCAGAACTCGCCAGATATTTAGCTGCGCGAAAATATCCAAAATTACCGAAAGCAGTATGACAAAGCCGAAACTTGCCGCAAGCTGTTTGGTGAAAACGGTCGTCTGCGTCAAAAATCCGGGTCCGACGGCAGAAGTTGCCATCAAAAACGCTGCGCCCAGGATAACGGATGATAAATTTTTCTTTTCCATTTATTCAAATTGGAATTTAGCCGCAGATAAACACTGATAAATACAGATAGTGAAAAAGGCTTAGGCGATAGTTTTTAGATATTAGATAAAATCAAATCAACGATAGAAATCTATTTCCCATCACCTGATTTTATCTGCGTTAATCCGCGTTTATCTGCGGTTAATTTTTTAATCGGCTGAATTAAAATTTTCGCTTCAATCAATTTTTGTTGAATTGTTTTTGCAAATTCGAGCGCATATTCGCCGTCGCCGTGAATGCAGACGGTTTCGGCTCGGATTGAAACAGCTTCACCGTTTGGAGTCGTAACAGTTTGCTCGGAAATCATTTGTAAAACTTGTGCGGCGGCATTTTCCGCGTCTTTAATTAATGCGTTCGGTTCGCTTCGTGGCGTCAAACTTCCGTCCGTTTGATAAGTTCTGTCGGCAAAAACTTCGCTCGCTGTTTTCAAATTTATTTTCTCGGCTTCGGAAATCAAAAAACTCCCCGAAAGACCGTATAAAATTAAGTTTTCGTCAATGGCTTTCACCGCTTTTGCAATCGCTTCTGACAAACTCGCATTCTTTGCCGCTTGATTATAAAGCGCGCCGTGCGGTTTGACGTGATGGAGTTTGCTGCCTAACGATTCACAAATTCCTTTGACGGCTGAAACTTGATACAAAACAATATCAAAAATTTCCTGCGCAGATATTTTTATTTCTCGTCTTCCGAAACCCTGCAAATCTGGAAAGCCCGGATGCGCGCCCACCGCAGCACCTTTGTTTATCGACATTTCAACGGTTTTCCTTATCACGCCTGCGTCGCCCGCGTGAAAGCCGCAAGCAATATTCACGGACGAAACATAATCCATCAACTCGGCGTCGCGCCCCATTTTCCACGCGCCAAAACTCTCGCCCATATCACAATTGAGGTCAATCGAAAGCATAATTTGAACAACAGATTACACGAATTTCACGGATTTATGAAAGATTTTTTTTTTGTTCAATCAGTCGTTTCAAGATTTATTTTGGATTGCAAATTTTAAGCGATTTAATTCAAATTCTTTTTGCAAAATAATAGTTTCCGCTTCCGCCAGAGAAATTAGCTCGAAATTCAGTGTGTCGTTTCCGCCGAGTTGAGCGACAATAGGCAAATCTACAGACGCGATGTGGGCGATACGCGGGTAGCCGCCGGAGGTTTGATGGTCAGCCATTAAAATTATCATTTGTCCGTCGGGCAATAATTGTATCGTGCCGAAAGTAATTGCCGATGAGACGAGTTCAATGTTATCGAGAAGATAAAGCGATTTGCCGCGCAAACGAAAACCCATTCGGTCGAAATTCATTGAAATTGTAAAACTTTCGGTTGAAAAATCTAGCTCGCTCAAAGCATTTAACTCTTCAAACTCCGCGCCCGCGACGATGCGAACTGTCGGAGTCGAACTGTAAGGCGGAATCAAATCGTTTGAAATTTTATATGGAAATTTTAAGTTTCGAAACGAAAATTTTCCATCTTCCATTTTCCATTTTTCGTTAAATTCGATTCTGTCACCTGTCTGCAAACTTCTGCCCGAAAAACCGCCGATTTTCGCGCGAAGATTCGTGCTGGAACTACCGAGCCATTTTTCGACCGCAAAACCGCCTCTGACGGCGAGATAAGCGCGATTGCCAAAATTTTTTTTCGTGAATTTTAGAACGTTACCTTTTTCAACAAAGAAAGGACGCCAATTTTCAATCGGTTTTTCATTCAATCGCGCGCCGAAATCCGCGCCGCCGAGCGCTATAATCGCGTTTGCTTCAAATTCCAAAATTGGCGCGGGAAAGTGCATTTCCAGAGCGGCTTCCGTTTCAAAGTTGCCGAGAAGAATATTTATCAAACGCGCGGCTTGTCTGTCCATCGCGCCATTCGGATTAATGCCGAAGCGACGGAAGTTTTGTCTGCCTAAATCCTGAACGGTTGAAAGAAGCCCGCCTTTTTGAAAGAAAATACTCATTTGTAAATAAAAAAACGCTTTCGCCATTATCCATAAAAAGCAAAAACTTTCATTGTTTTGTTTCAATTATTTGCGCCGATTTTACACGAGAAACCCTTATTTAACGAATTGCCAAAAGATATTTGCTCCGTGTTATACTCGTTCATTGTTTTATCCAGCAAAATTTACGGGAGAATTATTTTGAGCGTTTTAGTTGATAAAAATACGCGCCTGATTGTGCAGGGCGTTACGGGAAAAGAGGGAACTTTTCACACGAAACAAATGATTGAATACGGCACGAATGTTGTTGGCGGCGTAACGCCAGCGAAAGGCGGAACAACGCACGAAAACGTTCCGGTTTTTAATACGGTCGCCGACGCAGTGAAGGAAACTGGCGCAAATGCTTCGGTCATTTACGTTCCGCCCGCGTTTGCCGCAGACGCGATTATGGAAGCGGCTGACGCAGGTTTACCGCTTGTAGTCTGCATCACCGAAGGCATTCCGATTGCCGATATGATAAAGGTGAAACGCTTTTTAGACGGCAAACAAACTCGATTAATCGGTCCAAATTGTCCCGGCGTTATCTCACCCGGGAAATGCAAAATAGGAATTATGCCCGGACACATTCACAAAGAAGGCAGAATCGGCGTCGTTTCCCGAAGCGGGACTCTGACTTACGAAGCCGTCGGACAATTAACCGCTTTAAACTTAGGACAATCAACGGCAATCGGTATCGGCGGCGACCCGATTATCGGCACAAATCACACAGACGCACTTCGACTTTTTGAAGCCGACGACGAAACCGACGCGATTGTAATGATTGGCGAAATCGGCGGAACTGCCGAAGAAGATGCTGCTGCTTTTGCCAAAGACAACGTAAAAAAACCGATTGTCGCATTTATCGCCGGACAAACTGCGCCGCCGGGAAGAAGAATGGGTCACGCCGGCGCGATTATTTCAGGCGGAAAGGGAACTGCTGCCGAGAAGATGAAAGCCTTGACCGAAGCGGGAATTCGTGTCGTCGAATCGCCTGCCGAGATTGGCAAAGCCGTGCAGGAATCATTGAACATTTAACATTTATCATTTATCAAAAGTCTTCTGTTAAGTGTTGAATGGTAAATGATAAATGTATGAAGTTTTCACATTCGTTCCGCGTTTCCGCCGATGACATTGACGAACAAAGCCACGTCAATAATGTCGCTTATGTTAAATGGATTCAAGATGTTGCCGTCGCACATTGGTTTTCGGCAACAACCGAAGCCGAGCGCGAGAAATATACTTGGGTTGTTTTGCGTCACGAAATTGATTATAAAAAACAGTCATTCGCTGGCGAAGAAATCACTGTAAAAACTTGGGTCGGCGAACCGACGCGCATCAGTTGGGAACGATTCACCGAAATTACGCGCGGCGAAAGTTTGCTCGTCAAAGCCAGAAGCGTTTGGTGTTTGATTGACCGCGAAACATCGAAACCGACGCGCATCACATCAGAGCTAAAAGAATTGTTTCAATGAGGTGAATATGAAATTTTTGCAAATTTTAGTTTTGACTTTTGGATTGGCTATTTTTGTAAATGCACAATCAAGTGAAAAAGCTGGGTTGTTTGGAAATGTTTATGACGCAAACGGCTCACTCATTGTCGGCGCAAGGATAACGGCAATAAATGAAAGGGGTGAAAAGTTTGAGGCTGTAACAAATGAAGACGGCAACTACACACTGAATTTACCATTCAATAGATACTCGCCGAATTTAAGAAATTTCAAAGTTGCGAAATATGAAATAACAGTTGTCAAAGAAAACGGATTTGAAAAATTTGTGCTAAAAGATTTTAAGTTTGTGCCTTCATATAAAGGAAAAATGAATCTTGATTTTGCACTAGATATTCTTGCAACAGTAGATACTATTCCCGTTGATACTGCCAATAAAAATAAAACTATAAAGAGGAAAAATAATAAACAATGAATAATTTAACATTCGGAATTATCAAACCGGACGCGGTGCGCGCCGGAAACGCGGGCGCGATTATACAGAAAATTACAGACGCAGGTTTTAAAATTCGCGGTATGAAGCTGATTCATCAGTCGAAGGCGCAGTCGGAAGGTTTTTACGCCGTTCACAAAGAACGACCATTTTTCAGCGAGCTGACCGAGTTTATGTCGAGCGGTGTGTGTGTCGTTCTCGCGCTTGAAAAAGAGAACGCCGTCAAAGCGTGGCGCGATTTGATGGGCGCGACAAATCCGGCGGAAGCCGCACTGGGAACTTTGCGAAAAGAATTTGCGACTTCGATTGGTGAAAATGCCGTTCACGGCTCGGATTCGGATGAAAATGCCGCGATTGAAATCGCTTATTTCTTTAGCAAACTTGAATTAGTTTAAGCGTCAATGTATAACTTTTTCAGATGTCAGAAGCTAGTTGTCGGATGTTTGGTTTTGCTGACATATAGCTTCTAGCACCTAACATCTTTTTACAAAGGACTAAAACCATAATGAAACGATGCCCGACTTGCCAAAAAACATTCGCTGATTCGATGCGTTTTTGTCAGATTGACGGAACGCCGCTGGTCGATGAAACTGAAAACGCTCCGGCTGCAGACCCGTTTAAGACGGTTGTTGCCAGTCAAGACGAAGGCAGTTCGTCCGTTCCGCCTGACGAAAATAAAACAGTGATTGACGGCGCACCTATCAGGGAAGAAAAAGACTATTTGCCAAAAGGCTCTGATTCGGCAGAAGCTATAATCGCTTCAGGTTCGTCCGAAGGTTTCGCCTCGGAAGAGGAACCCGAAATCAACGACCCTTTTTCCTCCGAATCGCCGAAATTTGATTTAAATCCGACGTCGAATTCAACTTCAAGCCAATCGCCGTTTGATGCGCCAACGCCAAGTTATCAACCGCCTTTTAAAGAACCGCAACAGAATTTCGGCGAAACGAACGCGCCTTTTAACCAGAATCCGTTTGAGCAGTCGCAAAATCAATTTGGTGAGCAGCCGATGCAGCAATCGCAATGTACACCGCCGCCTTCGCCCGAAGCGAGTTGGCAAAATCAGAGCATCGGCGCCAATACGACATTTCAGCCGTCGATTGCAGGTCAGGGACAAGACAAAACTTTAGCAATTGTGTCGCTGGTTTGCGGTATATTGAGTTTGACGTGCTGCGGCCCGGTTACAGGAATCGCGGCTATAATTACCGGCTTTATGGCAAAAAACAATGTTGATGCGAATCCGCAGCAATACGACGGTCGCGGAATGGCAATTGCCGGAATGATCATGGGCGCAATCAGTTTTGTTTTAACAGTTCTTTATTTTATTTTTGTCGGATTCGTCGGTTTCTTCGGACGCTAGGAGAGCAGCGGCAGACAATTACAGTATTTACGCCCGCTTTGATTTGCATAAAGGCGGGCTTTTCAAGTTATAATTCACAAAGAATCTTTTGTTTACGAGGAAAAATGTCAATTATCACCGATGTTCTCAATTCGGCAAAAGCTGTAATCTTGGGAATGAAAACAACAATTTCGCAAATTCCCAAAGAAAAATGGACGGTTCAATATCCTGACGACCCGGTAACGGTTCAGCCGCGTTATCGCGGAATGCACTTGCTTCACGTTGACGAAAACGGTAAGGAAAAGTGCGTCGCCTGTTACCTGTGCGCCGCGGCGTGTCCGTCCGACTGCATTTACATCGAAGCCGAAGACGACCCCAGACCTTACGAAGAACGCATCGGGCGCGACGAACGCTTTGCGCGAATTTATAACATTGATTACGGACGCTGTATTTTCTGCGGTTTCTGTGTCGAAGCCTGTCCAAAAGACGCGATTACGCACGGCTACAATTTTGAAATTTCCGTTTACAACCGCGCCGATTTGCTAAAAACGAAAGACGATTTGCTGATAACCAAACAAGTTCAGTCACCGAATTACCGCGTTGCGCTTTCCGGCGAAGACGTTGATTCGGAATACAAGGAAGTTTGAAAAGTAGTCGGTGGGCGGTTGTCAGTTGTCAGAAAAATCCACTTTAACTATCCGCCGACCACTAACAACTGACAACTGTTATGAAATGCAAAACTTTCAAAATCCATCTTCAAGAAGAAACGGGAAATCTCGCCGAAGTCAAACTCAATAAATTTCTCGAAGATTTGAATGTTACTCAAGTTTTCGCTTCTGTCGTGAGTGATGAATACTGGTCTGTATTGGTTTTTTACGACGATAATTTTTCCGCTGTCAAAGCGCCCGTGCAAAAACTTGAAAATACGACGAATAATTTTGAAGAGATTTCCGCGCCGAAGGCATCTGCCGCAAAATTTGCTAAGTCTGAAGTTGCATCGGTCGAACCGATTGTCTTAACCACCGACGAAGAAAAAATTTACGCCGCTCTGCGCGAATGGCGAAACGAACAAGCAGCGCGCGACGGTCTGCCGCCGTATATGATTGCCCACAACGATTCGCTGATGACGATGGCGAAAATCAAACCGAAATCCCGTGAAGAACTCGTCCAAATCAAAGGCTTCGGCGAAAAACGGGCGGAGAAATACGGAGAGGAACTTCTACAAATTATCAATCAATCACAAACGGATTTTTCCTGAATCCGGTTTGACTTGTGTATAATCAAAACCTGTGGATACGGAAAATTTACCGCCGAGCAGAAAAGGCAGAGAATTTGAAATTCGCGCGCTGGGCTTGCGCGATTTTGCCGGACTACGGCGCGATGACGAGAGGCTGAATCCTTTTGAACTCGCCAATTATGCCAAACTTCTCGTCGCTTCATTCGAACAAATCGAACCGTTTTTGAGCGAAGAAACAAAATCGCATTTGCTTGGCGACGGCAGCGATAAATGGTCTGGCGGCGCGTGTTCGCAGGCGCTTCAAGACGGCAGAAAACTAATCGTTCTGAATCCGACGCACAACAAAAACCGCCAAAACGCAACTTTGATGGAAGAAATCTGCCACGTTTTTCTCGGACACAAACCGAGTCGTCTGGCAATAGAAAATGTCGATAAACATGGGCGCCCGATAGCGCGCGATTACCGAGAGGACGACGAAGAAGCAGCGTATTCGATCGGTGCGGCGGCGCTCGTGCCTTTTTCTTCGCTGCGTCGTTTTGTCGAACAGGGAAAAACCTCCAGAGAAATTGCGCGCCATTTCAGCGTCAGCCGCGAACTGGTCGAATATCGTATGAAAGTTTCGAGGCTCTGGGAAACTTATAAGGTCAGTGTGGTAAGCGGATAATACTGAATGGTGAGTTTAGACAAGTTCTTTCACAAACCACTCAGTATTATTTGTACACCACTAAAAAATATGTCCGAGCCGATACAAAAAATAAATAAGCCTGCTTCTTCGCCAGACATGCACCTTACAGTTGTCGATAAGCTGCGAATGTTGCTCGATATAACAAAAACAATCAGCCGCACGCTGGATTTGGACGAAGTTCTGACGCTCGTGATGGATACGCTCGGTTCGCTTATTCATTATGATGCGGCAGGAATTTATTTGATTGAATCTACGACGGTAAAAGGCGAAACGCAATACGTTTTCAAATCGAAAGCTGTCCGCGGCTACAGTATAAGTTTCGAACTGATAGAGCCGCGCTTGAAACTCGGCGAAGGTTTTATCGGATACGTCGCGCAGACGGGAAAACCGCTCATCTCGCCGGACGTTACCCAGGACCCGAGATATTTTCCCGCGCGCCCGCAGACACGTTCGGAAATTATCGCGCCGATTATCTCAAATAACGAAGTCATCGGCGTTTTCGACCTCGAAAGCGATACCTTAAACGCATACGACCAGGACGATTCGTCAGTTTTGCAGCTTCTCGCTTCGCAAGTTGCGATAATCATCGAAAAAGTCGAGCTGCACGATCAGCTTGTCGAGAAAAAACGTCTGCAGGCGCAATTGGAAATAGCACGTCAAGTCCAACTCGCGCTTCTTCCTGAACATGACCCGCATTTAAGGAATTTTGACATTAGCGCATACAATTTTTCGACCGAAGAAGTCTCTGGCGATTATTACGATTGGGTGGAAATTTTCGATGACCAAATCGGAGTCGTTGTGGCTGATGCCGTCGGAAAGGGAATCCCGGCTGCGCTGCTGATGGCTTTTCTGCGCGCGTCGCTTAGAACGGGCGTTCAAATCGGCTACGCGCCGCATATTGCTTTATCAAAAGTCAATAATTTACTTTGGGATTCGGTCGAAGACCATCAGTTTGTAACAGCAATTTACGGAATTCTGGATGCGACTAATAAAACGTTTGTTTATTCAAACGCGGGACACAATCCGCCGCTTCTAATTAGTCCGAACGGCGATTATCGAATGGTCGAATACGGCGATTTACCGCTCGGAATGTTTCGGGAAATGCGCTATCACCAGCACTTCATACGTTTTGACGCCGGACAAATTTTGCTTCTCTACACGGACGGAATAACCGAAGCCGCCAATTCAAAAGGCGAAGAATACGGAACTGAGCGTTTAGCCAGAAAAGTTATCGAAGGTTTCGATCTTCCGGCGATAAAAATGATTGATTTTATTAGAAAAGATGTTGCTGATTTTACCGAAAGAAAATTTCTCGACGACGATGGAACACTGTTTATTATCAAAGCGATTTGAGTAGGGGACAGATGAAAAAGAAATTCAGTTTATTCTGTCGCTTCTCACGCAAAAAAACGGAAGGCGATTTCTCAACCTTCCGCGTTCCTTTTATTGTTTTGGGGAATTATAAAATTTTTTTAGTGCGCCGTTATGGAACAATGAACTGCGTCGCCGCCCGGAACAATCGTGGCGCGATAATCGCCGTAATTTATCTTTTCATTTTTCGATGAAAAGGAATAAACGTCAAATCCGTAAGCGTCGAGAAATTCGGCTAAATCGACTGAATTGTCAACGTAGAGAATTTGCGCATAGCCTAATTCGGCGCGTATTTCCAGCAATCGTTCGATGATTTCGAGAGGAGCAAAGCAGGTTACGGGATCATTATAAGTAGCCATATTATTGCCTTTTTCATGAATTTGCCTGACAAAGTTATCAAGGCAAGCTATTTGATTACGTTTTGTTTGCAAAGGTTGTTCTCTCTTTTTTTGATAAAAATAGGCGAGGTGAAAATGAATTTCCCGCTCGAATTTTAGGTTGAATTAATTTTTTATTTAAAGAAATGGATTACGGAAGTTACCTGTTCTTGAACGCCGCCGAGATTTTCGGGCAGAAACGGCTGCAAAATTAAAACAAGTGATTGAATACCATTGAAAATAAAATGCAGGACAATGCAGGGCAGCAGATTTTTCGTGCGAACGCGAATCAAAGTTAAAATCAAACTCAAAATGCAAATTAAAACAATCGTTCCCGGACTTCCCCAGTATTGCAGAAAATGAACTCCGGCAAACGCCGCCGTTACAAAAGTTACTGCCCAAACAACTCCGATGCTGCGTTGAAGAGCCGAATACAGAATTCCGCGATAAATTACTTCTTCGACGATTGGCGCGGTAAATGTCGCCAAAAGCGCCGTCACATAAACCGCCGAGCGCGAGCTTCGCAGAATTCGCATTAGCTCGTTGTCCTGTTCGGGAAGAAATGTTTCTACAATTGCGGCGAATATAAAAAATGTAATTACAATAACGGGGAAATACCACCATTTGAACCCGCCCCAATCCCAGCCGAGAGTCTCCTTGAATGAAAATTTATTAAATTTGGTTACGACAAGCCAAGCCGCCGCCAAGGTAAAAATATGCGCCGGAATGACGGCTAACAAACTCAAAAAAATCGCCGTCGGGTCAGTTTGAAACGTTTCTAGCGAAATCTGCCGGTTCATCAGAAAATAGGGAACAATGAACACAGCCGGAAATATAATGATAGCCAGAATGCTCAAAATCCAGATGCCGATTGCCGTCAGAACGTTCCACGGCGGGTTGTTTGGTGTCGGGTTTTCCGGCTGCAAAATGAGCGGCGGCTGCGCGTTTGAAAAATTTTCCACGTTTGGTTGATTAGATATTTCCACGAAAAAGAGTTTAGCTAAATTAGTTTCAAGTTCCAAGTTTGAGATTTCGGGTTAATATATTTGAATCGAGTTGAAACTTGGCACTTGAAACTTTTTCTGCTAACCTAAAATCCCGTGAAGCACACGGCAAAAAATCCCCGACAAACAGTTATCGCAATCATTCCGGCACGCCTTTTTTCAACTCGTCTGCCGAATAAACTTCTTTTGCCTTTGGCTGGAAAACCTTTAATTTTATGGACGGTTGAGCAAGCGAAAAAGGCAAAAAATATTTCCCGTGTGATTGTCGCAGCCGACAGCGAAGAAATCTTGCGCGTCGTTCGTGAAAAAGGTTTTGAAGCGGTTTTGACTCGAGCAGCGCACGAATCGGGAAGCGACAGAATTGCCGAGGTTGCGGAAAACTTAGAAGAAAATTCAATTATCGTTAATGTTCAGGGCGACGAGCCTTTGATTTCGCCTGACACGATTGAAAAAGCCGTCGCCGCAATTTTGGAAGATGAAACCGTGGATATTGCGACGACGTGCGAACCGATAGACGAGATTCGAGATGTTTTGAGTTTCGATGTCGTCAAAGTTGTTTCGGACGAAAACGGTTTCGCGCTTTATTTTTCGCGTTCGCCGATTCCGGTTCCGCGCGAAGCGGTTAAAAAACACGAAACGCTTGAAAACGCTTTACGCGAAGAAAAACACCTTCTTTCCGTTTATCGCAAACATACCGGACTTTACGTCTACCGGCGCGAGTTTTTATTAAAATATACCAAATTAAAACAAACGAATTTGGAAAAACTGGAGATGCTCGAACAGCTTCGCGCTCTTGAAAGCGGCGCGAAAATAAAAGTTGTGGAAGTTTACGAAAGCTCGATCGGTGTTGATACGCGGGAAGATTTTGAAAGGGTAGAAAAAATTATTGAAAAGCAAAAAGTAAATTATCGAAAAGCAAATGTCGAGGATTCGCTCGCGATTGCAAAAGTTCACGTCGCGTCCTGGCAAAAATCTTTTGCTGAAATTGTTCCGCAGCAATTTCTCGCAAATTTAAACGTCGAAAAGCGTGAGCAGGCGTTTCGCCAAAGATTCGGCGAAGCGAATTACAAAATGTTTGTCGCCGAAACCATGCAGGACGGAGTTGTAGGATTTGCGGATTTCGGCAAATCGAGAGAAAAGGATTTTGCATTTGAAGCGGAACTTTATGCAATTTATCTTTTAAAAAAATTTCAAGGAAAAGGAATTGGTGAAAATCTCTTCCGGCTTTGCCAAAAACAAATGATTGACGACGGGATAAATTCAATGTATCTGATGGCTCTGGAAATCAGCCCGTATAAATCTTTTTACGAGAAAATGGGCGGAGAAATTGTCGAAAAAGGAAATCATTTTTTGGCGCTCGTCGAATTCGAAACAGTCGTTTACGGCTGGAAAAATTTGAGGGAGAAATATGTCTGACTGGCTTGGTTTAGTATTTTTCATTTTATTAATCGTCGGCACATTTGTCGGCTTAAAAATTTTGGCTAAACCACAAAGGCGAACCGAAGCGGAATTTGAAAAAAGAGCAAGCGAGAGCGCTTCGATGCTTGGCGCGGGTATGAACGCTTTGCAGGAATTGTTCGACCCTGCGGCAGCGAAAGCGAAGGAAGTTCAAATGCAGATGAAACAAGGACGATATTTGAAAAAGAAACGTGAGGGAAAGGCGAACGGAGAAGATTTAAGCGAGGACAATAATGACTAAAAAACAAACAAAATACATATTTGTAACCGGCGGCGTGGTTTCCAGTCTCGGAAAAGGTTTAGCGGCGAGTTCAATCGGCTGTCTGCTCGAAGCGCGGGGCGCTCGCGTTCAAATGATGAAACTCGACCCATATATCAACGTCGACCCGGGAACGATGTCGCCGTTCCAGCACGGAGAATGTTACGTTACGGACGACGGTGCGGAAACTGATTTGGATTTAGGACATTATGAAAGATTTACCAATGCCAAACTTTCGCAAGCGAATAATTGGACGAGCGGTAGAATTTATTTGAGCGTAATTGAAAAAGAAAGGCGCGGCGATTATTTGGGGAAAACAATTCAAGTTATTCCGCACATTACCGATGAAATAAAAATGGCGGTTCGAACGGTTGCCGAAAACGAAAAGCCAGATGTTTTAATTGTTGAAATCGGCGGAACGGTCGGCGACATCGAATCTCTGCCGTTTCTCGAAGCGATTCGCCAGCTCGGAAACGAAGAAGGACGCGGAAACGCGCTGTTTGTTCACGTTACGCTCGTGCCGTATATCGCCGCCGCCGGAGAGTTAAAGACAAAACCGACGCAGCATTCGGTCAGAGAATTGCGCGAAATCGGAATCTCTGCCGACATTCTTTTGTGCCGTTCGGAAAAACCTTTGTCCAACGATTTGCGGCGCAAAATCGCGCTTTTCTGTAATGTTCAGGAAAATGCCGTCATCGCTGCGCTAGATGTAAAAACGATTTACGAAGTTCCTCTCGCTTTTCACGAACAAGGTTTGGACGAGTTAATTATTGGCGAATTAGGATTAAAAGAAAGTTTTCCGAACGCGGATTTAAAACGCTGGCGTGAGCTTGTTTCGACAATCAAAGAACCTTCCGAAGGCGAAGTTAAAATTGCGATTGTCGGGAAATATGTCGAACTCGAAGACAGTTATAAATCTTTGCGCGAAGCTCTGACACACGCGGGTGTGGCGAATAATCTGCGCGTCAACGTCAGTTGGATTGAGTCGGAAAACTTGATGAATGACGATTACGAAACGCAGTTTCAAGACTTTGATGCAATGTTAGTTCCGGGCGGTTTCGGCAAACGCGGTATTTCGGGAATGCTGCGAGCGATAAAATATGCCAGAAAATCAAGAACGCCATATTTTGGAATTTGTCTGGGATTGCAGACTGCTTGCATCGAATTTGCCCGTAACGTCTGCGGTTTGAAAGACGCCGATTCGACGGAATTTAACGCGGACACTCCGTTTCCGGTAATTTTCAAATTGCGCGACCTTGTAAATGTTGAAGAACTCGGCGGCACGATGCGTTTGGGCGCGTGGCAATGTGAGTTGAAAAAGGGAAGTTTGGCGAGAGAAATTTATAACGATTCGCCGGAAATTTTTGAAAGGCACAGGCATCGTTACGAATTTAATCCTGAGTTTCGTGATGTTTTAGAGAAAAACGGTTTCGATTTCAGCGGCATTTCGCCGGACGGAAAATTTGTCGAGATGATTGAATTGCCGCGCGCGACGCATCCGCATTTTGTCGCCTGTCAATTTCATCCCGAATACAAATCGAAACCTTTAAGCGCGCATCCGCTTTTCGTTTCGTTCGTCAAAGCAGCCCACGAAAATCGTCTGAACAGCGAGAATTTAAGAGACGACGTTTCGAGCGACAGGCAAATCGAAATGCCGGAACACGTGGTTGCCGGTGAGGAATGAACGTAAAAGTAAGAAAAGTCGGGCTGTCTGGTTTACGGGAATTGCGCGAAATCGGTATCAATTCCTATGTGCCGCACTACGCGCAAATATGGAAACCCGGCGGTTTAGAATGGTATTTGAACCGATGTTTCGGAGACGAATTTCTCCGCAATGAACTTGTTGACACAAATATCGAATACTATATTATCTCTTCAGAACAGGAAAATATCGGTATTTTGAAACTCGTTTTGCAAAGACCTATACCGGATTCTGACTTTAAAAACGCGCTTTATCTTGAAAAGATTTATTTTATTAAAGAATGGACAGGTAAAGGCGTCGGACACCAATTAATGAACTCTGCTTTCGACCGCGCGAAAGAACTAAACTGCGATTGCGTCTGGCTGGTAGCAATGGACACGGCTGAAAAACCAATTGCCGCTTATCAAAGAGCGGGCTTTACGATTCACACTCGAAAACGACTGGATTTCGATTTGATGAAAGACGAATACAAAGGAACATTCGTGATGAAAAATTGTTTTGAGACAAATGCAGATTAAATCTTTTGAAGTAGAAAATATAATTTTCGGCGACGGACGTTTGACCTTTATTTTAGGTCCGTGCGTCGTCGAATCTGCGCAGCACGCGCTTTTTATGGCGCAGGAAATAAACGATATTTGCAAACACGTCGGCGTGGAATTCGTTTATAAATCTTCCTTCGATAAAGCGAATCGAAGCTCGATTGAAAGTTTTCGCGGCGGCGGAATGCAGGAAGGTTTGGAAGTTTTGGCGCAGGTCAAAGCTGAAATCGGCGTTCCCGTAATTACTGATGTTCACGAAACCTGGCAAGTCGAAAGGGTTGCGCAAGTCGCCGATGTTTTGCAAATTCCCGCTTTTCTTTGTCGGCAAACCGATTTATTAGTTGAAGCGGCAAAATCCGGCAAAGCCGTGAATGTGAAAAAGGGTCAATTTCTCTCGCCCTGGGATGCGAAGAATATTGTCGAAAAGCTGCAAAGTGCGGGCTGCGAAAAGATTTTGTTGACCGAGCGCGGCACAAGTTTCGGTTACAATAATCTGGTTGTGGATTTGAGAAGTTTTCCGGTTATGAGAAGTTTCGGCGTGCCTGTCGTGTTCGACGTAACACATTCGCTCCAGCTTCCGGGCAGACTCGGCAAGGCAACGGGCGGGCAAGCCGAATACATCGAACCGTTTGCTCGTGCGGGTGCGGCTTGCGGCGTTGACGCTGTTTTTATGGAAGTTCACGACGACCCGAAAAACGCGCCGTCGGATGGTCCGAACCAATTGCCTTTAAATAGATTGGAAAAACTGCTTTTTAAATTAAAACAAATTCACGAATTAATTAGAGAAAATTAAACTTCCGAAATGTAGAAAAATGAAAAAATTCTTGTCTATATCTTTTACTTTTTTCCTTTTAACTTTTGCCAATTCCGTCTTTGCCCAAGACGAAAGCCGTGCTTCAAAAACTTGGGAAGTCCAGAAATACGATTTGACGGCGACATTGCCGCAAGCAGAAACAGATAGGAATTTGACAGCGAAAGCCGTTTTGAGTTTGAAAAATGTTTCGAGCAAATCCGCTTCGACTTTGACTTTGCGGATTAGTCCGAGCGCGAATGTTGCGAGCGTTAAAGTAAATGACGCGGCGGCGGATTTTACGAAAGGCGAAGAAAAAATCGGAAGCGTCGGAACTTTGCAAAAAATTGTGGTGCGCGTTCCGGCAATTCAGCCGAGCGCGAGTTTCTCGGTCGCGGTTGATTATAAATTAAACGTTAAGGAGAATTCCGGTTTAATTGGGTTGTCGCCAGTCGGCTCGCAGTTTTTGCCTTTATCGTTTTGGTATCCGACGCCGAATAGTTGGTATTTTGCGCGCGGCGCTGACTTTGCACCGTTTCGCTTAACGATTAACTCTGCAAACAATCGGACAATCGTTTCTTCGGGAACGCAGAACGCAAATAATTTTGAGCAAAAATTAAACGCTCAACCATTTTTCGTCACCGGAGAGTGGGACGCGGTTAATACGAATAATATTGCGGTTATGATTGCGAAAGGCGCGGGCGCGAATGAGCAGAAACGCGCTAACGAATTAGCGGCTTTGGCTTCAAATGCAAAGACTTTTACGGCAAAACTTCTGGGAACTGCGCCGGACGTTCCGCTGCGTATTGTCTCTGTTCACAGAGGCGCGGGTTTTTCCGGCAGCGGCACGATTTTTGTTGACGGTAATGTATTTAACCGACAAAAAATAGATTCGCAGACGGCGATGACAATTGCCGAATCGGTTGCGAAAATCTGGTTAGGAAATGTGGTGCAGATTGACGGTGACGCTTTCGGAGTTGTTCGTGAAGGCTTGCCGCGTTTTATCGCCGCCGAATTTTTGGAAGCAGAATACGGAAAAGATATCGCTGATGTTGAGAGACTCAGGCAGCGAACCGCTTACGCCGCCGTCGCACAGCGCGATGCGCCTTTGAACACCGTTTCGCCGCTCGACGATTATTATTATTCGGAAGTTGCAAACAAAGGCGCTATGATTTGGCGGCTTTTGGCGAAGAAATTCGGACGAGACGAATTTTTTAATGTTTTGCAGGCGCAAATGAAGGACGGAAATCTCAATGCAGGAGAATTGCGTTCAACGTTTGTGGAACAAAAGGAATTTTTGGATTATGCGTTCAACCAGATAACTGATACGAATCTGCTAGTCGGTCTGCCACAAGCAAATGGTGCGGAAACGAAACTCGCATTAAGAAATACAGGTTCAATTGATGCGTCAGTCAATGTTGTTGTGATGACGGCGAGCGGCGAAAAATTAACCGCGCAAGTAACTGTTCCGGCGAAAAGTTTTAGTGAAGCAAGTTTCAAAACCGCGAATAAAATCGTGCGTGCCGAAATCGACGCGGAAAAATTTTATCCGCAGACAGATTATTCGGATGATGTTGCGCCGCGCGAATTTGACAACAACGACGTACTCTTGACAGTCAAACGCGCTTTCGACAAGCAGGATTTTGGCGCCGCCCAAAAGAATGTGCGGATAGTTCTGCAAACAATGCCTAGATTCGACGATGCGAGAACTTTGCTGGCGCGCTCTCTGCTTGCAGAAAATAAATTTGTTGATGCCGAAAGGGAATTTCGCGCTGTTTTGGATGAAAAACTTCCGACGGCGAGAAGCCTTGCCTGGGCAAACGAAGGACTTGGCGAGATTGCTTTGAAATCCGGTCAAAATCCGCAGGCTTTGAATTATTTTAACGAAGCGATAAAAGCCGACGCCGAATACGGCGCGACATTGGCAGCACGCGCGGGTAGAAATAAAATGAATGCCGCGGCGCCGATAGATGAAAGTATAAAATCGTTTTTTACGCAATTCGATAAAGCGGCAACATCGGGACGCAAAGCGGATTTAGATGCTTTAATCGTCGCTGGAGAAATTCCGAAATTTTCCGGCGGCATAGCCGGAGCGCAGGTATGGCAATCGAAAATTTTGCAAGCCGACATAGAGGACGCTAATCACTTTTTGGTCGAAGTTAGTTTAAATATAAAACTGCTTAATAAAGATCCCGAAAGCGGAACAGCTTTGTATCGTTTATCGAAGGTCGGCAGCAGTTGGAAATTAAGCGGCGTCGAGATGTTTGAGGTCAGATAGATTAAATTTGAGAACAATTCGTGAGAAAAATTAACATTTTTAGCAGCGTTGGCGATTTGTTTTGTTTGTTCGTTTGAAGGTAATGCTCAAAGAAAAACTCAAAAAAGACAATGGGAAAAATCTGTGGCAATTCAAAAAAGGAAAATATAAAGGGATGAACTTCTGCAAAATACATTCACCAGTCAAAGGCACATAAGAAAATGAAAAGGGAAATTATCGAACGTGCCGGAAAAATTAAATTGCTTTTAATGGATTGCGACGGCGTTCTGACCGACGGAAAACTTTATTATTCAGAGAGCGGTGAAGCAATGAAAGTCTTTCATGTCCGCGACGGGCAAGGTTTGATTTCGTGGCATAAAGCAGGTTTTCGTTCGGGAATTATTTCTGGAAGAAATGCAAAAAAAATTTTGGAATCGCGGGTGACCGAACTCGGAACACACTACATCAAAGCCGGTTCTTTGAATAAAGCAAAGGATTTTGCAGATATTTTACAAGATGCGAAAGTTGCGTCAGACGAGGTTGCATATATCGGTGATGACATCGGCGACATTTGTCTGTTAGAGAAAGTGGGTTTGCCGATCGCTGTTGCTGATGCGGCTTCGGAAGTTTTGCCTTACGCTGTTTACAAGACGGAAGCTAAAGGCGGTTTCGGCGCGGTTCGAGAAGTGACGGATTTTTTACTGCAAGCGAAAGAGAATTTTTAATTTTTTTTGCGAACAGGCAACTCAAATTTTTAACTTTACATCTTACATTTTCGCTCAAATTGAGCGGCAAATTTTTAGAGATTTTTTGATAATTTATGCTTAAGTTCACCTCAGCAAAAATGAAGGCTTGCGTAATGCAAGTCTTTTATTTTTGTCTAATTTGTTAGGCTCGAAAATAATCTTAAAAATGTTTCAAGTGGGCTTGACAAGTTCAGAGCATATGTATAAATTATGTGATTGCCGTAATGAAAATTTAATGACTGAAATAAAGAAATTTCGGAAGTTTACATTGGGCGGTTGACAAAGAGTTTTAATTGAGTATAATCGAAAGTTCGCCTCGTATTTCGAGTGTGAAAAAATATACAGAAATTTTTGATGTTTGAAAACTAGATATGCGAGTCCATGTGTTAATTCAACACGGTTCAATTTATGTTGAACCAACGAACAACAAAAGCTAGTAAAAACTTTTTAACGAGAGTTTGATCCTGGCTCAGAATCAACGCTGGCGGCGTGCCTCAGACATGCAAGTCGAACGATTAAAGTTTCCTTCGGGAAAGATATAGAGTGGCGCACGGGTGAGTAACACGTAGGTAATCTACCTTTGGGTGGGGAATAACAGTCGGAAACGACTGCTAATACCGCATAATGCAGCGGCACCTTATGGTGACAGTTGTTAAAGTATTTATACGCCTGGGGAGCAGCCTGCGGCAGATTAGCTAGTTGGTAAGGTAACGGCTTACCAAGGCTACGATCTGTATCCGACCTGAGAGGGTGGTCGGACACACTGACACTGAATAACGGGTCAGACTCCTACGGGAGGCAGCAGTCGGGAATTTTGGGCAATGGGCGAAAGCCTGACCCAGCAACGCCGCGTGAAGGATGAAGTCTCTCGGGATGTAAACTTCGTAAGAATAGGAAGAATAAATGACGGTACTATTTGTAAGGTCCGGCTAACTACGTGCCAGCAGCCGCGGTAATACGTAGGGACCAAGCGTTGTTCGGATTTACTGGGCGTAAAGGGCGCGTAGGCGGCATTTCAAGTCAATTGTGAAATCTCCGAGCTTAACTCGGAACGGTCAATTGATACTGATTTGCTAGAGTACAGAAGGGGCAATCGGAATTCTTGGTGTAGCGGTGAAATGCGTAGATATCAAGAGGAACACCAGAGGCGAAGGCGGATTACTAGGCTGATACTGACGCTGAGGCGCGAAAGCTAGGGTAGCAAACGGGATTAGATACCCCGGTAGTCCTAGCCCTAAACGATGAATACTTGGTGTCTGGAGTTTTAATTCTCCGGGTGCCGTCGCTAACGTTTTAAGTATTCCGCCTGGGGAGTACGCACGCAAGTGTGAAACTCAAAGGAATTGACGGGGACCCGCACAAGCGGTGGAGCATGTGGTTTAATTCGACGCAACGCGAAGAACCTTACCTGAACTAGAATGCGAGGGAAGATTACTTAATCGTAATCGTCGGGCAACCGACCCAAAGCAAGGTGCTGCATGGCTGTCGTCAGCTCGTGTCGTGAGATGTTGGGTTAAGTCCCGCAACGAGCGCAACCCCTATTAACAGTTGCTAACAAGTAATGTTGAGAACTCTGTTAAGACTGCCGTTGATAAAACGGAGGAAGGTGGGGATGATGTCAAGTCATCATGGCCTTTATGTCCAGGGCTACACACGTGCTACAATGGACGGTACAAAACGTCGCAATCTCGCAAGAGTGAGCTAATCGCCGAAAACCGTTCTCAGTTCGGATTGAAGTCTGCAACTCGACTTCATGAAGTTGGAATCGCTAGTAATCGCAGATCAGAATGCTGCGGTGAATACGTTCCCGGGTCTTGTACACACCGCCCGTCACATCACGAAAGTAGGTTGTACTAGAAGTAGCTGGGCTAACCCGTAAGGGAGGCAGGTTACTACGGTATGATTTATGATTGGGGTGAAGTCGTAACAAGGTAGCTGTAGGAGAACCTGTGGCTGGATCACCTCCTTTTAACAAATAACACGGCAACTTTTACTAACAAGTTTAAGTTGCAGGACACATGACGCATATCTAGTTTTCAGACATCAAACACGATTGTTCTTTATAAATTACCAAATGAGTTTCAAGGTAATAGTAAGTTTTTTGACTTATTCCTTACTTTGTAATTGGTTACAAGGTGAGGACCTGTAGCTCAGTTGGTTAGAGCGCACGCCTGATAAGCGTGAGGTCGGTAGTTCGAGTCTACCCAGGTCCACCATTTGAAAAGTATATCGCGGGGTGGAGCATAGTAAGTTTAAAACTTATTCCTTACTTTGTAATTGGTTACAAGGTGAGGACCTGTAGCTCAGTTGGTTAGAGCG
>MWYY01000030.1 GCA_002050355.1 Acidobacteria bacterium 28-9 | reverse complement strand
GGCTGACTATGCCGTGTATCGTCCATCAGAAGGTGTCTGGTATATGTTGAGAAGTCGTGATGGCTTTGCGGCGGTGCAATTCGGTAATTCAACCGATAAACCGGTTCCGGCAGATTACGACGGCGACGGCAAGTCAGATGTTGCCGTTTATCGTCCATCGGAAGGCAACTGGTATCAACTAAGAAGTACGCTAGGGTTTTATGCTGTTCAGTTTGGCAATTCGACGGATATGGCGGTCCCGGCTGATTACGATGGAGACGGAAAAACGGATGTTGCCGTATTCAGACCATCGGAAGGCACCTGGTATCAACTCAGAAGCACGCTTGGTTTTAATGTTGTTCAGTTTGGAGCAAATGGCGACAGACCGATTCCAAATGCTTTCGTGCCTTAAAACAATTGACGTATAGGAAAGACAGCACAATTAAATAACAAAAAAGAAAAGCCGCAAGCGTCAAAACTTGCGGCTTTTCTCTTTCCAGACATACCCAAACCATTACCCGCACGATAAAACGCGCCACATGGCAAATAAATTGACTCAAGGCACAGCTAACATCGAGAATTTTATTGACTTATTATCAAAAAGAAGTGTATAAAGACTCGGTATTTGAAAAGATATACTTTTTAGTTCGAGAAATGTATGCTGCTTGTGTTCGACGGCTATAAGGTTTCAGCCAGAGGGCGTGCCGTGCTTGGTCGAGTAATTTAGACCGGATGCGGCAAATTGTACCTATTTCGGGTTTATGCCGCAACTTAGCGGACGAATCACTAGTTATGCGGCTAACCGTTGATGGCGACCGCAATATTTAATAAACTTGTAAATAAAACCTTTATGCCAAGTTCGGCGAGTTCAAATTTAGCAGAAGAAAATTCGGTGAACTCATCTACGTTCACCGAAAAATCCAAGAGTGGTTTGTATGCCTTCAGCGTTCTATTGCTCTTTGGTCTTTTTGCTTTTCAGCTTTGGTATCACGCCACCCGCACCAGTTCGACGGTGGATGAGTCGCCGCATATTTTAGCCGGACATCGGCATTGGCAATGCGGCGATTTCGGTATCAATCCCGAACACCCGCCGCTTTTGAAAATGCTGGCGACCGCTCCGCTCAATTTTCAAACGCTCGTCGAACCGCCTTGGGATTGCGGTTCAAGACTTACGTCGAAACAAGAGAGTTTTCTATTCGGAACTAAATTTATAGTTCAAAACGGCGTGGACGCGATTGTCATTCCGACGCGATTGTCGGCGGCGTTGACGAGTTTGCTGTTGGCGGTTTTGGTTTTTGCGGCGGCGTGGCAGATGTTTGGACGATGGGAAGCGTTGACGGCTTTGGCATTGCTCGCGTTTGAACCGAATTTGATAGCGAACGGCTCGCTTGTCACGACCGATATGGTTTTGACGGCGACCGCTTTTGCCGCCGTTTATGCACTTTACCACTTTTGCCAAAAGCCGAATGTGATTCGCTTTTGTCTGGTTGGATTGGCGTTCGGTTTGCTGCTCGCGGCAAAACATTCGGCGGTTATTTTCGTGCCGATTTTGTTCGCGCTGCTGATTGCTAACGTTCTTCTTTTCTGTCGAAACGAAACGCGCCTGCCGAAGCAGATTTTACGACAAACTGCCGCATTCGCCGGATTCTTTTTAATTGGTTTAATTTTGCTGTGGGCATTTTACGGTTTTCGTTATTACTCGATTCCGGGTGCGACGAGCGACACAGTTTCGATTGAGAATTATATTAAAGCGAACAGTCCCGAAATTGCCGATTCGTTTTCCGCCAAAATTGTTGCCGGTGTTCAGCAAACGCGCATTTTCCCCGAATCATACGTTTTCGGTCTGGCGGATATTGTGGCGATTAACAGCCGCGGCCGCTCCTCAAATATTTTCGGGCGCAATTATCCGACCGGACAGTGGTTTTATTTCCCGCTCTCGTTCATCGTCAAATCGAGCGTCGCGCTGCTTCTGCTTTTGCCGCTCGGCTTACTGTTTCCTTTTTTTAGCGCGGAAAAACGGCGCGAGATGATGTTTCTGCTCGTCCCGCCGCTCGTTTTTTTTGCCGTCTGTTTGACTTCGGGAATAAACAGCGGCGTTCGACACATTTTGCCGGTTTATGGATTTTTTATCGTGGCGGCGGCGGTCGGCGCGGTTTGGTTGAGCCGACGGTTTTATTTTTTCAGATACATTTTAATCGGGCTGTTAATTTTTCACGCGGCGACCGCCTTTCGCGTCGCGCCGAATTACATCGCTTTCGCCAATGATTTCTGGGGCGGCACTAACAACATCTATCGCGTGTTTGGGGGCGATCCAAATGTTGATTTCGGGCAAAACGACAAACTCGTCAATGAATATCTGGCGCGTGAAAACATCAGCGATTGCTGGTTTGCCGGATGGGGCACCGTCGAACTGATGCGCGTTTCGCAGCCTTGCCGTTTGATGCCCGGCAGTTTCCCTTTGGGTGGCGGCGAACAACTCGACGAGCCTCTTCCGCCGGTTATCGAAGGCACAATTTTATTGAGCGTGACGACGTTGCCGCCGCGCGGCGGCGCGGAATATCTGCCCATCGCGCAATCACAGCCGATTGCTCAAATCGGCGGCAGCATTTTTGTTTATCGGGGACGATTTGAAGTTCCGCTCGCCGCCGCGCTGAGTCACGCGATACGCGCCGACCGGCTGGTTCGTCTAAATCGTTTTGAAGAAGCCGTAGCGGACGGACAAACAGCCGTTAAACTCGCGCCTGCCGATTCACGCGCTCATTTGTCGCTCGGCGTTGCGCTGGCTCGCGCCGGACAAAAAGACGAAGCGCGACGAGAATTTGAAACCGTAATTGAACTTGCAAAATCAAACCCCGTGTTTCGCAATGCGGAAGTTCGGGCGCGGCAAGAACTCAGTCGTTTAGATTAAGATAGTCAACTTATTGACATTCAGATTTGTTCTGTATGCACGCCGCATAACAAATCAATGGACGTGAGGGCGCGGGCAACTACTTTGTTAAAACCCTTGTAAATTCTAATAGTAAAAAAGCCCGCCCAAAACTCCGGGCAGGCTCAACATTCAAAAGGAGTGTAAATGAAAAACGTTCCTAACTGAATACACACCTTAAATATCGAAATGTTGCAAAATAGAAAAGCCGCAAGTTTTGACGCTTACGGCTTTCTTTATTACGGCGGGCAAGCTGGCAGATGGGCGGGTGAGCTTAAAGAGGTGAACTTTTGTTCGTTTTTGGTTGGTGGTGCTGGGGTGATACAAGAAAATTCACGTGTGTAGAACGGGGCGCGGTGGCACCAGTCGACAACCGACTCCGCGCCCCGTTCGCAACCGCACGCGCCGCGCACGGTAATACGGGTTAGACCAGTCGGAATGGCATCGTTGACCAAGCCTTGCTCGGTTGATTCGCCGCGTTAAATGCTAAGGACGCGGCATCAATCTGATCGTCGTGGCGTCCTCTTGGAAATGTTCTCAATTCGTCAATAAATGCTTTGTTCCATTCGCCTCTAACAAGTTTGACGTTTCCGGCATTGAGCTGACTTGAAAAAGGATCGGCGCGGAGTTCTTTTGAGCCGGTTGCTCGTTCCGTTCGGACCGAAAAGCCGCTTAATAAACGAATAAAGTTTTCCGCCGATTCTTTTCCGCCGCTTCCCGGCTCTTGTTCACCAACAACTTTTACTGGTATTCCGTCCTGAAGAGCCGTGTGGCGAATCGTTGCGTCCCGGCGAGACGTTCCGAACTGCCCACGCACAACATCCTCAATGTAAACGATTCCGTCGGGCGTTTTCGCTATCTTTACACCAGCCGTAAAATCTCCGTCGCCTTCGGTTGCGGCTTTGTCCCAGCCGCGCCATCTGACAGCTTGCACAGGCGCGGCATCAACAATTTCTAGTTTTGAAATATCGAAGAATAAACCTTGTTTGCTGGTCGGCGTTTGCTGGTAAAGCGATTCGAAATGGTATGCGCCGATGCGTGAACGAATTTGAGCGAGTTTAATTTCATCGTAGCGTTCCGGGCATAACGCCAAGCCGTGAGTTTCTCGAAAGTCTTCGACAATCTCGCAGGAACTAGGGAAAAGCGGCAACTCGTCAGATAGCGCGGGCAAACAAAGAATGTGCCATCCTTCGGGCGTGTCGCCTGTTTCTTCAGACAACAACCAACCTGTCAAATCGTCTTGATGCCATCTCGTTGAAATTAAGACAATCGCCGCGTTTGGTTCGGCGCGTGTGTAAAAAGTTGATGAATACCATTCTCGCTGTTTTTCACGGATTAGATCGGATGCCGCTTCTTCGGCGTTTTTTATCGGATCGTCAATAATTCCAAGATGAAAGCCTTTACCCGTTATCGAACCACCGACACCAGCTGACCACACTCCGCCGCCCTGAGGCGTTTCCCAGTGCTTAACGGATGCAACGTCATCTTTTACCGTTCCGCCCGATTCGAGATAGTTTTCACGTGATGCGCGGCTCAATGTGTAACTAAGTTCGGCGGAATATGAACTAATACCGACGAAGTGAGAAGGGTTTTTCTTCAGATAGTAAGCCGAGAATAGACGGCTGACCATCTCACTCTTTGAATGACGCGGCGGCAATTGAACAAGCAAGCGTTTAATCTCGCCGTTTGCAACACGCTGCAATACATCCGCCAACAAATTGCAGTGCGGGTAAAACACAAAATCGCGCTTTACCCGTCCTACAAAGGAGCGGAAATTTTGGTTTGCTTCACGCCGTTCAATTACTCGCTTCGTCGCTGCCGACATCATCAAATTCTGTGAGTAATAGTCGTGCTTCGGCGGCAACTTCTGCCTCTGTAATTCCATATCTTCGTGCCTCTTCGCGCCAATTGGTCGCCTGAATATCTAAATCAATCGCCTGCTTCGGTTTGCCTTCACAACGATCAAAACACTCTTTAATCGCCTGCACATCGCCGGAAAGTGCCAGTGTGATTAAGGTTTTAGCAATCGTTTCGGCAACGGTTTGGTCATCAGCATCCGGGTTAGTTTCGGCAATTTGTTGCCTCAATGAATCGGTTAATTTTGTAAGGCGCGGACGCCCGGCACTGTTTCCGCTCTCGCCTTTGGAAAAGCGATTGCCGATTTGGTTGCCGGGCGCAAATTTACCGTCCGCCGTTTGTTCACCGTTTGTTTTTTGTGAGTTTGCCATATCTTCACCTTTAGAAATGCCTGCTATATTCGCCCAGCGATGCTTCGATAAGCGGTTTAATTTCCTGGTCCGGTGTTACGTTTTCGGCTGAAACTTCGCCGATTTCAAGTTTTCGCCGAATATCAGTTACCGTGATTCCGAAGTAACTTTGACCCGGTCCAACTCCATTGATGATTGCGGTTTGTTCGCCCGGATGCATTCCCGCCTCTCGCAGCGCGCCTCTGACATTGTTTAGGTTGGTTTGAAATGTCGTGCAGGCTGTCAGATATTCGTGCAGACTTTTGGTAAACGATTCGAGTTTTACGTCAACTACTTTGTGCGAATCGGCGATGACTTTCAATCGCGTTTGCAGGTTGAGTAGATGAGCCTTTCGGTCGGCTTCGGCGTTTGTCTGTTTGACTATCTCCGCCGCTTGTTGCTGTAATTCCGCAAATTCGAGCGCAGCCCGTGCGTTTGCTAAATCCTGCGCGTTTAGTTTTGTGTTTCCAGCGGCAACCGCTTGTTGAATTGATTCAATTTTTGCCTGTGCCGCTTCTAGTGCGGATATTTCTTTTGTTTGTGTCATTTTTTAGCTGCCCCTCCGTGTTGAAATGTGCCAATCGACGCTAAACGTAAAAATTGGGTTAGTTCCGGCGATTGACCAGGAAACTCGCAAGTTTTCGCTAAACGGGGTTGTGATATTTATAATTTCGCGCCCCGCCGCCGTTTTTTGCGCGAAAGTTCCGATTGTGTTGTAGTTGATGCCGCCGTCGAGCGTGTCTTCGATTAAGACGTTTAGCGTCGGTGTTGTGCCTGATGCGGCGGTTACATTCAATTGAGCGCGGACGCTTTCGCCGCCGGGCATCCGCACATCGCCGCCGTTTCCGTTTGTTGTTCTCGCTAATGATTCAATTACTTTTGCCATTTTATTTATTTTTCTCCTCTAAATTTAAGATTTCGACTGACTTGGTTATCCGTTCCTGTGGTGATAAAACGTCGCTCGAGACGCTTTGTTTTAATCCGGCTAGTCGCAGGCGGTCATCCGCCGATAGTCCGTTTGTCGGTTTTTTGCTGTTTTGGTAAATTCCGAGCGAGATTTTTGTTGTCGCCGGAAGTTGCGCGTATAACTCTGGTTGGTTTTGCTTTGCTTTGATAAGAAGCTCCATTTCGCTATTCGTTTCAAATTCATTCATAATTTTATTTTTCCTTGCCTCTGTGAGACGTCTTTTATTGGTCGAGCCTTGCCTTAGTATTCCTAGAATCCATTTTCTAAAGGAATGTTTTCACCAAACTTCTTAAATACGTCGTTTCGCAGACGCGCAACCTCTGTTAAGCCTTCGCGCCACTGATTCACGCCGTGTTCGATTCGTTCTCTGCATTGTTCAAGCGTCAAGTCTTTAGTCCGCTCGTCCATTTGTTCCGGCGTTTCATCCATATAGAATTGTTCAAACGCTTGGGTGAAGGTAAAGCCGCGTGTGCGCTTCTTCTCAAATTCGGCTGCATCGTATCCGATTATTTGCCAAACTTCGCGGACGGTAACACATTGCGTCGCGGCGCAGTCGGCTAGAAGGTCGTTGAAATAATCCGTCCACTCGGTTTCATTCATCGGCGGCGGCATCAGTTCCCACAGGCTTGGCATTTTCGCGTCTATTTTTTCGCGTAAATCTCCGCCTGAAAACGGGCTTGTAAATTCGTCAGTGATTTTATAGAAAGCCTTTGCCGCGCTTTCGGGCAATCTCACGCTTTGGTCAAGAATCCGTGAAAGCCGTTCTTCCTTCCAACGGTTGACGGTTGTTTCGTTTTCTTTTATTTGCTGTTTCGTTTCGTTAGTCATTGTATTTTTCTCCTTTATCTGATTTCTTGTTTTTGCTCTGCTATGTCTTTTTTTCTCAAAATTCGATTTGCCGCTTACCGCAATCCGGGCAATCGTCTAAAATAAGCGGAATCCTAGCCGGGCAAAACTGGCAAGCGTAGGAATCTCCTGCCGCTTTTTCGTTGGTGTTTGGGAAGTGTGGGGCAGTTTCCCTTTCTTCGGTTTCTAAAGCCGTTTCTGCGTTATAAGCGTTAAAAGCGTTAAAAGGTTCGTCGGTTGAATCTGTTTCAGAACTTAAAACGCTTATAACGCTTATAACGCACGGAAACCAAATTTCTTTTGCTCTGCCTTTTGTTTCTTCTTTTTTCGGTTCGGCTAATCCGTTTTCAAGCAATAGCGACAAAGCCGCGTTTAGTTTTTCGTTGCTTATATGGCGGTCAAATAAATCTCGAATTTCGGTTCGGGTTAATCCCTTTTCTTGATTTTCTTTTAATGCGGTTAAAATCCTTTCCGCCGTTTGGTTATCTAATCTTTCGCCAAAAATATAACGTGCCGAATCTTCCGAGTATTGCCAGACGCTCAAAGCGGCTTCTAAATGCGCTTTCTCAATCAGCGGGCTTTTATCAAGCAAAGCAAAAATCAGAGAAAAACGTAAAACATAAGGCGATGCTCTTTGTGTTATTTTTGCCAGAAAGCCGAAACGTGAAGTTTCAAGCCGTTCATAACTGGACGCCCAAAGACGGCTTGCCTCAATCGAGAAATTCATCTGCCCTTTTTGTTTCGCAAAATCGATTGCGTCTGAAATTCTGTCTTGAAGCCGTCCGAGTTCGCGTGCCGGGACTTCCGAGCCGAACGGTAAAAATCTTGCCCTCGCAACGACAAAGTTTGCTAGTCGGTTAGCGTAACCGTTTGCCATTTCGCCTTCGCTCAACGTTTCGCGGTATTCGTTTTGCGTGATATGTCCAACGATAGAGACGTGGGCATCGGTTGTTTTGAGCGGTGAGTTTTTTGTTACACTTTCCGCGTTTCCGGTGTCCCAAAGGGTTCTGATAGTAGATGACAGTATATTGCCGTCTCTGCCTTGCACGCGCAAAACTTGCACGAACTCGCTTTCGACAACTAAAAGTCGTTTGTCGGAAACACCGCCGTCAGTCAGAATCTCTTCTAATTCGCTGGTTTCTTTATTCTTTTTTTGAATATATTGCGCGTCCCGGATGCGATAAAGTAAGCCTTCACCGCTTGCCAAACCGCTTGCCAAACAGTTTTTTTCGTGGTCTGCATCCAAACCTTTGTAAACTTGCCGAACGCGTCCGTATGAAGTTCCTTTGCGTCCCTGCGCTGTGTTCCCGACTAAAACGATAAAGAGATTCGTAAAATGCTTATCGCCTTCCACTTGATAAAATGCCGTGCGTCCGATGATGTTTCCGAAATAAGCGAGAAACTGGACAAGCAAAGCCATCGCGCTGGCTTCGGTATGCGGTTCGACAAGACGGACAAAATCACCGGCTAAACCGTGAAAACATTTTTCATTCGGCACGGGGAACGGTTTGATTTTTGTTTCGGTTGCTTCAAATTCGGTTTTAGTCTTTTCCGCGTTTTCACGGCTTGGAAGTTTTCCGTTTGGCAAATTAAACGCCGCTAAAATATCAAAGTAATTACAACCTTTTAGACATTTCACGCTTTTTGAATCCAGCGCGTAAAAAAGTGAACTGTCGCCTTTGCCGTTATGCGACGGGCATTTCATCTCATACGTGCCGCGTCCTGTGTTTTTCGCTTGCGCTTCAATGCGTCGGCATAGTTCGGCGTGCCTGTCTTCATGAAACTCAAAAACCAGCGTTTCGCGCTTTGTGTTTGCGTTTGCGTTTATGTGTCCGTTCGCCGCAAACGAATCAAGCGGCAAGTCCGTCCAGTTCAAAAACTCGCCGTTTTTCATATCAAAGACGTAAGGCGCGTCTTTTGCCGCAATCGCGGGAGCATAAAACATACGTGATTCGTCTTTCGCGCTTTCATCAAGCGGCAATCCGGTTTTTTGTTTGGCGTATTGCCACAACGCCTGAAAGTCTTTTGCCGGAATCGGACAAGCAAGCGGCACAACTACTCTAAAGCGTTTTTCCGCGTCCGGGTTTGTTTCAGTCCGGCGCAAATGTGAATGTGTTGAATGGATTACGTAAGCCGAGTTTAACGTTGCAACCTGCGTTATAAGCGTTTTTAGTTCCGGCGCGTTTTTGTCAATATCCAAAGTAAGCATTGAAACTTCTCGCACGTTTTCTTTTGACCGCTTCGCGTGGTCAAAAACGGCGGGCGCGAAAAGCAAGCCGTCCTTAGCGGCGCGGATTTGCGGTTGTCTGAATTGTTCGCAAAGCTGCTCCCAGCTTCGCTCTACCATTTGTGGAACGGTGTCGCGTTTGTGTTTGAAGAAGGACAGTTTGAAAGTTTGCATTAGCGTTTTTGCCTCCTCTCAATCTGGTTCGCAAGAATCTCTAAGCTCCGCTCGGTCCGGCAATCGGCGCAAAGCGGCATAAGTCCGAAGCGGTAGCCGTCGAGCGGGCGTGAGTGATGGCAATCGCCGCAGTGGATTATCTCCAGTATTTTTTTCGGTTGCTCGGTTACGAACAAATCCAGTTGAATTTTGTTGTGCGTTGGTGTATCATTTTTCATGGTGATCAGTCTCCTTTTGGATTGATTTTCGTAGTGTTTTTTTTAGTTCGTATATTTGCCCGCTGTTTGTCGCAGCGGGTTTTTCATTTTTGTTCATCGGTTTCTCCTTTCAGATAATTCATAAAATCGGACATCATAATTAAAACTCGCCGGGAGTTTCCCGGTCTTACCACTCGCAGCTTTCCCGCTCGTATTTCGTTTCGTAAGAACGGCTTGCTCAAAGTGCTAATGTTGCTTGCCTGTTCGACACTGACGGCGATTTGGTCTTTTGCTTCTGTAATTGTTCCTGTCATTTTTAGTAAATCTCCTTTCGTAAGAATCATAATTTGCTATTTTCTTTCGTATTTGATACGGTAAATATCTCCACATAACCAAGTATATGTGAGTATTAACGAAATACAAGAAATTATTTTACTTGGCATTTAGGATAAATAAGATTCGTGAGAAAATATAAAAAAGGCGAAAATATTAGCATTTGTCCCGAATCACTCAGGCGAATTATTGACGGCGTTAATCATCTGCCTGTTAATGCGGACGAAATACTAGGAAAACTTATCGAGTTAGCGCAGGTCGTCGTAAATTTGGATTTTGATAAATTTCACGCAGAATCAAAATTTTACCGGGCGCAAGTAACTAACTTGAATCTAGAAAAAGAAGTTTTAGATTATTTAATCGGAGAAATGTCGGGAGCAATTATTTTGGGTTTAGTAGCTCAAAATTTTAATGAATTGATATTAGCAAAACCTGTTTTGCAAGGGATTGCTGAAATAAACCGGGAAGAAAAAGAACAATATGGCAAAAATGCTTTTTCAAGGACACCTCATAATTTGATATACAGCGCACTCGCCTTCAATCAGGGTCTAGGCGGTATTCGTTTTTCTGCCACGCTGAAATTGAGTGGTGGCAGTTTTATACGCCCAAATCTTTCGGGTTTGCCGTTAGTTTTTGAATCGGAAAATATTCCGCCCGAAAGAATCCGTAAATGTCCTGTCTGCCAAAGTATCTTTTGGGCGAAAAGGTTTGACGCTAAAACTTGTGGAGAAAAGGAATGCGTCAAAACTTTGGGTGGGAATAAATACCAAAGCGATAATAAAGACAAATTAAACGAGAATAAACGCAGAAAATACTATGTAGATAACGACATAGAATATTGCCCGGTATGCGTCTTTCCTTTAAAAAACCACGATGAATTTGACGATTGCCCAACAATCAAAAGGAGCAAAAATAATGGCACTTTATAAACGCCCGAACAGTAAATTTTGGTGGATGAAATTCACGTTTGACGGCGAGCTTGTCCAGCAATCAACAAAATGCTCAAACAAACGCGATGCTATGCAGATTGAAGCCGCTTACAGGCACGAATTAGCATTAGGGCGAATCGGCATCGAGCCGAAGGCGAAAGCTCCGACATTTACAAAAGCGGTTGAAGATTTTCTGGTCTGGTCAAAGATTGAACACGCCGAAAAATCAAATACATACAAACGTTATTACTTTTCCGGCGAACTCCTAAAGAAATATTTTGGCAATGTAAAAGTTGATAAAATTCAAAAGAAAGATGTCGAAGATTTTATTGTTTGGCGTTCGTGTCAAACGTCGCGCAAAACAAAGGATTTTATCACGCGAGAAACAATTAACAACGAACTGCTTACTTTGAAAATCATTCTCAAGCGTCTGGTCGAATCAAGGATTTTGCGCGATAGTCCGGCACGCGGCGTAAAGCAGTTAAAAGCAAACGACAGAAACTTTCACGTTATAACCAGCGACGAAGAAAAACTTTATCTTCTCGCCGCGCCGCAGCCGCTCCAGGACGTTATGGTTATAATGCTCGAAACGGGTATGAGATGCGGCGAAGTGTATCGTGTCCGACGCTCTGATGTTTCGCTCGAAAAAGGCTTTCTGCAAGTCGTTAAAGGCAAAACCGATTCATCTATCCGGCAAGTTCATTTGTCGGACCGAGCGCGAAAAGTTTTACAGTATCGAATGGAAAAATTCAAAGGCGAGAATCTTTTCCCGCAAAATGATATTGACGGTCGCGCCGCAACCTTAACCTTAGACAGAAAGCACTTGGAAACAATCAAAACCTTAAAAATGAAGTTTCGCCTGTATGATGCCCGGCACACATTCGCCAGCCGCGCCGTCGAAGATGGAATTGACTTACTTGTCCTTGCCTCTATACTCGGGCATAGTAATTTAAAAATGGTGATGAGATACGCGCATCCGTCCGAAACTTTCAAAGCCGACGCGATTCGGAAAATGGAAAGCAGCAAAAAAGCAAAAGCAGTCTAAAAAGTGTTACAAATGTAACGGTCAGCTACATTATTAGATACAGCAAAGTATTTTTGTAATCCTTAATACAAGGTAAATGCAATAAAACAAACAATTTATAGTATTATTATAAATCTATACTTATGAATCAAACATATATTAACGAACTAAAAAATCACATCGGCGAAGCGGTTACGCTCAAAGGCTGGCTTTATAATTCGCGCTCAAGCGGAAAACTGGTCTTTCTGCAATTGCGCGACGGAACGGGAATCGTGCAATGCGTCGTTTTCAAAGGAAATAGTGAAGAAGTTTTTGAAAAGGCAAAAGCGTTGGGTCAGGAATCTGCCTTGATTGTTCACGGCTCGGTCAAAGAAGATACGCGCTCATCAATCGGCGTGGAAGTTGATGTCAAAGACATCGAAGTTTTGCAAAACGCTACTGATTATCCGATTACTCCGAAGGAACACGGCACGGAATTTCTGATGGACAACCGCCATCTGTGGATACGCTCGAAAAAGCAAAATGCAGTTTTGAAAGTCCGCCACACGGTCGTCAAAGCGACTAGGGATTTCTTCGACAACAACGGTTTTATATTAGCTGACACACCGATTTTCACGCCCGCTGCCTGCGAAGGTACGACGACGCTTTTTGAAGTTGATTATTTTGAAGACGACAAAGCGTATCTGACGCAAAGCGGACAGCTTTACAACGAAGCGACTGCCGCATCTCTGGGCAGAAGTTATTGCTTCGGACCGGTTTTTCGCGCCGAAAAATCAAAGACGCGCAGGCATTTAACGGAGTTTTGGATGGTCGAGCCGGAGATGACTTACGCGCACCTGGACGATGTAATGACTCTGGGCGAAGGATTGATAAACTTTATTGTCGAAAGAGTTTTAAACGACCGGCAGGAAGAATTAAAAATTTTAGAACGCGACGTTTCAAAATTAGAAACAATACCGCAAAATAAATTTCCGCGCGTTCATTATGACGAAGCGGTAAAACTTCTACAGGAAGGTTTTGCCAATGGTGAACTCGAAAACAATTTCGAGTGGGGCAGCGACTTCGGCGCGCCGGACGAGACTTATATTTCAGCGCAGTTTAATCAACCCGTCTTCGTTCATCATTTTCCCGCCGTTATCAAAGCATTTTATTTTGAGCGTGATAAAGAAAGACCTGAATTAGCTTTAGGCGCTGACCTTCTCGCGCCCGAAGGTTATGGCGAAATAATCGGCGGCGGCGAACGCGCCACAAACTTGGAATTTCTTGAAAAACAAATTACCGAACACAATTTGCCGCGTGAGTCGTTTGAATGGTATCTCGATTTGCGTCGCTTCGGCTCAGTTCCGCACGCCGGTTTCGGAATGGGCGTCGAACGCGCAACGGCGTGGATGTGCGGCATCGAGCATGTCAGAGAAACAATTCCGTTTCCGCGAATGCTTTATCGTCTAAAACCTTAACAGCTAAACTGCCGCAGATTTGAAGTTATAATTTACTTAATTTGTTTGGTGAATACGGGTAAAAAACTTATGGTTTTACCTTAAATGTCATTTTCTCGACTATTTAGAAATTACCTTAACAACTCATTCAGCGAAAATTGTCAATACCGCAATTTCCGGCGGAACGAGAAATCGGAACGGCAATATACTTACGCCGACGCCGCTGGTTATGAACATATCAACGTCGTTTTCTCTAACAAATCCGAAAGCGTATTTTTGCCCGTAGCTGGAAGGTATAATCGGCGAGCCGATAACCGGAAACCACATTTGTCCGCCGTGCGTGTGTGCTGCCAAAATTAACTTCAAATCTTTTGAGATTGGCGTCGTACCGGTAATTACGGGCAAAATATCCGGGCTGTGTTCAAGCGCAATTACGTCGCCCGCGTCTCCGTTTTTCTGCAAAACTTCACTTAACTCTTTAGAAAAACCTTCCCAACTGATGATTTTTAACTGGTCTTTTATTCCTAAAACGCGCAGTTTTTGACCGTCTTTTTCAATCGAGACAACTTCGTTTTCGAGAACACGGTAACCGATTCGATTTAGCTCCGTCCGAACCGTTTCGCCGGCGTCGCGCCAATCGTCGTGATTGCCCATAACGGCGAAAACTCCGTATCGAGCTTTAAAGCCTTGCAGATTATCGGCAATTTCTGCCATCGGCATTTTTAATGAATTTTCAGCGTCTTTGTTTTCCGACAGATAATCGCCCAAAAGCACAACCAAATCGGCGTTTTGCTCGTTTGTTTGGCTGACAACGCGGCGAATTTTCTCCGTATCAACGCCGTGCGAGCCGCCGTGAATGTCAGAAATCAAAACAATTTTTAAGCCATCAAAAGCCGGATTCCAATTTTTTATTTTTATTTCCCGCTCGTTGACGACCAGACGAAAAGGCTCGATAAAATAAGCGTACGCGAGACATAGAAAACCGGCTGCAAAAACATTCGCAACGGCAAAATTTATCTTTGTCCAATTGGTTTTCATTTAATTTTCGGCAAACAAGCGCAGCACGGCGATTTCCGGCGGAACGCGAAAGCGCACGGGCGGACCGGTGGTGCCGACGCCGGTTGTAACAAAAACGTGCTTTCCGTCAACAACCGCTTCGCCCGCCATAAACCTAGGGTCATTGACAAAGGCAATCGCGCCGTAGAGCGGAAATTTAAACTGCCCGCCGTGCGAGTGTCCGGCAAGCATCAGACTGATTTCCGTTGGGGATTTTAGAAGCGAATCCGGGTTGTGCGTGAGTGCAATTATGTTTTCTTTAACAGGAATTTTATCGAACGCTTCTAGCGGCACGCGACGTTTTTTCCAATAATCTTCGATTCCCCAGAGCCAGACACTTTCGCCGTCTATCTGGATTGGTTCGACCTGATTTTCAAGAACTTTTATACCCGCGCGCTCAAATTCTCCACGCACTTTTTCCTCGTCAAACCACCAATCGTGATTGCCGATGATTGCGTAAACCGCGTATTTCGCCTGCAAACCTTTGAGATTGACGGCGATAGTTTCACTCGGCATTTTCAACTCACCGTGCATACCGCTTTTTTGTGAAACGTAATCGCCTAGCAGAACAATTAAATCTGGATTCTGTGCATTGGTAAGCTCGACCAATTCTCTGATTTTTTCTTCCGTAATATAATTTGAACCGCCGTGAATGTCGGAGATTGCAACGATTTTTAAGCCGTCTAATTTCGCGCTCCAATGCGGGATTTTCAAATCTTCGGAGTGGACAGTCAAACGTGCCGGTTCGATAAAATAAGAGTAAGCACCGACTAAACCGAGAATATTTAAAATTATGGCAAACACCAATAAAATTCTTTTGAGCAGCAACTTCATAGTTTCTTTGTGCTATCGCGGGAAATTACTTTTTCGGAAAATACTCGCTCCATCTTTCGTCAACAAGTTTCACAATATCTTCACGCGGCTCGACCTCTTTTGGATACCAAGGCTTCATGCGTGCGTCAATGATAATCGGCGCGTCGTAGACGATGTGATTGTTTTGTATTTTTATTGTTTTGGCATAAACGTCAGTCGAAGGATTAAACCGCGTCCACGTCGCCCATAAAAAATTTTCGGGCGAGAGCGCGAATTCCGCGTTGTCGTGCAGAACGACGAATTGGAAATCATCGAATTTCCCCGATTTTGCGATTCTCTCGGCTTGCGTTTCGTCCGTTTGATAATCGCGTCCTTCGACGACGAGACAACCGCCGCAAAAAACTTCGGCGCGTTTTATGCCGAGCGGCAATTCCCTGCGAAATTCTCGCTGCAAATTCCTTTTTGCTTCGCCGACGCCGACGAGCATTGCTTTCGAGCCGTGATTTATTTTGCCCGAAGCATAATCTAAAGTATCAAACGAAGTGCGGTCAAAAATAAAAAAATCGCTCGCCCAATCGACGCGCGCTAAAATGTATTCAAACAACTGTTTGAAATCGCGCAAATCCTGCGCCTTGTCGGTCAGCATCAAAAATTTTGTCAGCGACAATTGACCTTCACCCAAAATGCGAAAACCTGCGCCGAGCGCTTCGCGCGCGTATCTTTCCTTGACGACTGCCGCCGCGAGCGAGTGAAAACCGGTTTCGCCGTAGCTCCACAAATCTTTGACCGCCGGCATCACGAGCGGAAAAAGCGGGGACAACAATTCCTGCAAATAATCGCCGATAAAAAAATCTTCCTGACGCGGCTTCCCAACAACAGTTGCCGGATAAATTGCGTCTTTGCGATGAAAAACCGCATCGGCGCGAAAAACCGGATAATCGTGAACAAGCGAGTAATAACCGTAATGGTCGCCGAACGCGCCTTCGGGTCGGCGCTCGTGCGGGGCAACGCGCCCGCAAATCGCAAACTCGGCTTCGGCAATCAGTCGATGAAATTTAATCGAACTTTCAATTGTTTTTATTCGCCCACCGTTCTTCTCTAAAATTCCCAATGTCGAGAGCGGATTTTCGACGGTTTCGATTTTTTCGTCCGCCAAAACTGATGCTAAAACTAATTCGGGAACGTCTTCGGGCAAAGGCGCGATTGCCGACAACATTAATGCGGGCGCGCCGCCTAAAAAAATTGTAACCGGCAAAGATTCGTTTAATTTTTCGGCTTCACTGTAATGAAAACCGCCGCCTTTGTGGATTTGCCAGTGAATTCCTGTCGTCTCGGCGTCGTAACGCTGGATGCGATACATTCCGAGGTTGTGTTTCCCCGTTGTCGGGCTTTCCGTATAAACGAGCGGTAAGGTTATAAAATGTCCGCCGTCTTCGTGCCACAATTGCAGAAGCGGTATTTCTTCAAGATTCGCCGGTGCTTTATAAACTTCCAAAATCGGTGCGCGTCGAACTTTTTTGGTTCCTAATTTCAAAGCCGAAAGAGCCAAATCACGATAATTCCATAATTCTTTCGGTTGCGGCGGCAAAAGCACTTCAACCATCTCCACCGCTTTTTTTACTAATTCCTGCGGCTTTCGTCCGAAAGCCAAATCAATGCGTTTTGCCGTTCCGAAAAGATTTGTAACAACCGGAAACTTTGAATTTTTGACATTTTTGAAAAGTAAAGCCTTTCCCTGCTCGTCAATAGTGCGGCGATGGATTTCCGCAATTTCCAAATATGGATCGACTTCCGCTTCGACTTCAATCAATTCGTTTTCGCCGCGCAGCGTTTCGAGAAACGAGCGCAAATTTTTGTGCATATAAAAATTAAACCACAAAATTACACGAAGAACACACCGAGAAAAATTTTCCTTTGTGTATTCTTCGTGTTTCTTCGTGGTTAAATTGTTTTAATTTTTGCGCAAAGTACTGTTGTTTAAATCAAGCTGACTTGCCGGGATGATTTCGACTTTTTGATTTGGAAAACGCTTTTTCAAATCATCGGCAAAAACTTTGTAATCGCCGACAATAATAATATCACCGTCGTATAAATTGCTCGATGCAAAGTTTTTGACTTGTTCAGCCGAAACGCTGCGGACACTTGTCATATAAGCATTCAATTCGTCCGTGTTCAAACCGAAAGTATAAAGCTCGACGAGTTTTGCGGCTAAACCGTCGGTCGTCTCCAGACTGCTGCCGAATGCACCGGTCAAAGTCAATTGGCGCGGAGTCAATTCGGCTGCTTCGACGTTTGTGCTTCCGAGTCTGCCGATTTCGGCGACGACAAGTTCGACGACTTCAGCGGCTGTTTCATTTTTCGTCTGCACGCGCACCAGCAAATTCGTCTGTCGGTCGCGCGAAGACAGACTGCTTCCCGCGCCGTAACTCAGCCCGCGTTTGATGCGAATTTCCGCATTGAGCCGCGCCGAATAACCGCCGCCGAGAACCGTATTGGCAACTGTCGAAGGGTAAAAAGCCGCATCGGTCGCGCATTTACTGTTCGGACAAGCAACGCGCCCGATGCCTAGTTTTTTCGCATAAGTAACTGCTGCTTGTCCCGTATTCGGAAGGTCGATAACTAGAAATCTGCCGGCTATTTCTTTTCGTGAAAGGCTCGTCGGACTGCCAATCGTCGGAACACTGATTCTGTCAGTTTCGGACGCATATTCCTTTTCAGGCTTTATCCAATTTCCAAAGAACTTTTTCGCCAGCGCGTTCGCTTGTGCACCGGAGATGTCGCCCGCAAAAATCAAAACAGATTGATTCGGCAAATAATTTTGACGATAAAATTTGGTAATGTCGGCGTTTGTAATACTTTTCAAGCTTTCCGGCGTTCCGACGGCGTTATGCTCGCCGAATGTGTAGCGGCTGGCGACAAAACCTGCCAGACTTCCAGGCTGTTTTAAGGCGATGTTCAAGTCATCGTTTGCCTGCGTTTTGTAAAGGTCGATTTCATTTTGGGCAAACGTCGGATTTAAGACGACATCGCTCATAATCGCCATCGCCTGTTCGAGTTTGTCGGAAGTTACGTTGATACTGACGACGCTCGAATTCCAGTTTGCCCGCGAGCTGATTCTACCGCCGAGAAACTCCATTGCTTCGGCAATCTGAGTCGCGGTGAGCGTTTTCGTTCCCTGTGGCAAAAGCGCAGCCGTCATATTTGCCAGTCCGTCTCTACTTTCATAATCCGCTCCGGCGGCATTAAGAAGAAGCGAAACGGTAACGAGCGGCACGTTTTTGCGCTCGACGACCGCAATTTTCAGATTGTTCGGCAATTGACTACTCTGAATCGCTGGAATTTTCAATTCTCGCGGCGCCGAGGCAGGAGGCGGCTGTTCCTGAGCGAATGCAAAGGGAATAAAAAATGCAAAATTAACGATAAAAAAAACTGCACTTTTTCCAAGATTTTTAAGTTTTGAATTTCTAATTTCTAATTTCATTTCGCACTCTCCTCGTTGACGTAGTAAATCACCACGCGGTTATTGTCCGCAAAGTATTGTTTCATAACTCGCTGAACGTCGGCGGCGGTAACGGCTTGAAGTTCTTTGATTTCCGTATTTACATAACTCGGATTGTTCGCATAAATTACTCCGTTGCCAATGGCAAAGGCTTTGCCGCGATTTGTTTCGAGTCCGCGCAGAGCGTCAGCGACAATGCTGTTTTTCGCTTTTTCGAGTTCTTTAGCGGAAACCGGCGCGTTCTGAATTTTCTTGAGTTCGGCGAGCAGAGATTTCTCGCCTGCCTCCGGTGTTTTACCGCTTGCCATAACCGCCGTAAAATTGAGCAGACCTTTGTCGACTCGCTGGTCGACGCTGAACGACGCTTCCTGCGCGATTTGTTGTTTATAAATCAATTCCTGATAAAGCCGCGAAGATTCGCCGCTCGACAAAATCGACTGAGCTATTTTCAAAGCGGCGATATCCTTGCTTTTCGAGTCGGGCGCAAGATACGTGATGGCAACTGCCGGAAGCGGCACGTTCGGCGCTTTGATTGTCAAACGTTTTTCCGTCGTTCTTGTCGGTTCGATTTCGCTGACTCGCGGAATCGCGCCGTTTGGTCGCTGGATTCGATTAAAATACTTGTCAACCCAAGCATCGAGTTGAGATTGCGCGAAATCGCCGACAACAATCAACGTCGCGTTGTCAGGACGATAATATGTTTTATGAAAGCTTTGCGCATCAGCCGCCGTCGCCGCCTGCAAATCTTCGATTGTGCCGATAGTCGTACGTTTATACGGATGCCTCGTGTACGAATTTGTTTGAATCGCTTCGTAAAATCTACCGTACGGCTGTGCCAGAACGCCTTGTCGAAATTCTTCCTGAACTACTTTGCGTTCAGACAGGAAATTTGCTTCGTCAACATTCAAATTTGAAAGACGTTCGGCTTCCGCCCACAAAATCGTCTCCAGGTAATTCGACGGCACGACCTCGTGATAAGCCGTTACGTCGTCGGAAGTAAAAGCGTTATTGTTGCCGCCGACATCTTCGGTCAGGCGGTCAAATTGCTCGCTCTTTAAATTCTTCGTACTTTTGAACAACAAATGTTCGAACAGATGCGCAAAACCGTTGCGCCCGTTCGGGTCATCTTTCGAGCCGACGTTGTACCAAACCTGCACCGTGACGGTCGGGCTGGAATCGTCACGAACGGAGACGACTTTCAAACCGTTTTTCAAATTCCGCTCTTTAATATCGAGCGGCGCGATTTTCGTTTGCGCCAAAGCCGTTTGAAAAGCGGCTAAAGCGAAAACAAAGCATAATAAAACTGCCAATGTTTTTCGCATATATTTTTCCTTTTTGTGATATTTCGCGCGATGCATTTTCAACCGTAAACAAGTTTTAGATGTTAGATTTTTAAGTTTTAGATGTTAAGAAATTTCTCTCCGAGCTTTTCGCACAACATTTTGCTCGCCTTTGCAATCTTAAATTTTTACCGCGCAAAACTATGCAAACGTTATGCTAAGAAAATTTAACTTTAGTTGTAATCGTAAAAGCCTCTGCCCGATTTTCGTCCGAGCCAGCCGGCGTCGACCATTTTTACGAGCAGCGGACACGGTCGATATTTCGGGTCGCCCAAACCTTCGTGCATTACATTAAGAATTGCGAGGCAAACATCCAAGCCGATAAAATCTGCTAAAGTTAATGGTCCCATCGGATGATTCATCCCTAATTTCATAATGCCGTCAATACTTTCTTTGGTAGCGACGCCTTCATACAGCGTGAAAATCGCTTCGTTTATCATCGGCAGTAGAATTCGATTTGCGACAAAGCCGGGAAAATCCTGACAATCGAGCGGCGTTTTGCCCATCTTCTCCGACATTTCTTTTACTTTTTGATATGTTTCGTCAGACGTGGCGATGCCGCGAATGACTTCGACGAGTTTCATCAAAGGCACCGGATTCATAAAATGCATACCGACAACTTTGTCCGGTCGTTTTGTCGTTGCCGCGATTTTCGTAATCGAAATCGAAGAAGTGTTCGAAGCCAAAATGCAATCCGCGCCGGTTATTTCGTCCAATTTTTGAAACAATTGTTTTTTGATTTCAAAATTTTCCGTTGCCGCTTCGACGACGATAAAACAATCGTTCAAATCTTCGAGATTGGTTGTCGTTTTTATACGCCCGAGAATATCGCTTTTTTGCTCGGCGGTCATCATTTCTTTTTTAACAAAACGGTCGAGACTTTTTTCAATACTTGAAAATCCTCTTTTTACGAAATCTTCGCTGATGTCGCACATTACAACTTCGTAACCTGAATTCGCGGCAGTTTGAGCAATTCCGTTGCCCATCGTTCCCGCGCCGATAACTCCAAAAATTTCACTCATTATTTTTCAAACCTTTCCCGTATTTTTTTATAAAACCTTTATTAAAAAATAGCTAAAACCGACGCATAAAACAAACGAGCAAAAAGAAATACCCTTTTGCTCGTTTGAAATCTTTACAGCAAAAAATGAAAGAAAATCTCGAATCTTTCGCTTTTCGCGTATTTAGTTTTTGCTTCCGGTTACTGCCAATTATTCGGCGGAGGAGGCGGTGTGTTAAACATATTCTGCTGTTGCTGTCCGCCGCCGCTCAAGTAAAATCGCTTGCCTTCTTCGCCGAACAAAAACCAGAGTCCATAAACGCCGAGTGCCGTTCCGAGCGGAATCGAAAGCAGCGAGACGATGCTGGCGACGATGCCCCAGGTTCGCGCTTCGGCTTTTTCTTTCAACAATTTGTAACCCGCCATAAGATTTACTCCGGCGAGAATCAATACAATCGGCGCCAGCACAAACGCTAAAACTATAAAGACAGTTGCCATCATCTGTTCTTCGGGTCGATGCGCGTTGGCTCGAAAAGCCATTCCCATCGCGCCGTAAACCAAACCGATGATGATGCCTGCAAATGCCTGCAATCCACCTTGTATAAGATGGAAAATTCCGAGAAGTTTATTGTGATCTTTTGCTGTCATTGTTTTTCTCCAAAAAATTAGCGATTAACGTAACCGAATAATACTTCAAATTACGTTAATCGCCAACGAAAAGTTTACGTTCAATTTCAAATTATGAAATAAAAGATACGCTTTTATTTCATAATTGTTAATTCGTGATTGATTTAATCTCTTTCAACCGCCATAGCTACTGAGTTTCCGCCGCCGAGACACAGCGCGGCGACGCCTTTTTTCGCGCCTCGTCGTTTCATTTCATAAAGCAGAGTGGTCAAAACTCGTCCGCCGGAATTTCCGATGGCGTGTCCGAGTGCGACCGCGCCGCCGTTGACGTTGACCTTTTCCATCATCAGACCGAGTTCCTGCATCACGCCGAGTGCCTGCACGGAAAACGCTTCGTTGAGTTCAAAAAGATCAACTTCCTCCATTGTCCAACCGGCTTTTTCCAAAACATTTTTCACGCCTTGAACAGGCGCCATCATAATATATTTCGGCTCAATGCCGGAAGTTGCGTAAGCGACAATACGTGCGAGCGGTTCGATGCCCAATTCTTTTGCTTTTTCCGCCGAAGTAACGACAACCGCCGACGCGCCGTCATTGACGCCCGGCGCATTTCCCGCCGTTACGGTTCCGCCGTCTTTTTTGAATGCCGGTTTTAATTTGCCGAGCGTTTCCACGGTCGTATCTTCACGAACCGATTCGTCGCGGTCGAAAACAATCGGGTCGCCTTTCTTTTGCGGAATTTCAATCGGCACGATTTCGTCTTTGAATCTGCCTGCTCGATGCGCTTCGGTCGCTTTGCGGTGCGAATTATAAGCGTATTCATCCTGATGCTCGCGCGTAATTTGATATTTTTCAGAGACAACTTCGCCCGTGTTGCCCATATGCCAATTTTCAAACGGACACCACAAACCGTCGTGAACCATCAAATCAACCGCTTGCTGATTCCCCATACGAAAACCGTCTCGCGCAGTCGGCAGAGCGTAAGGCACGTTCGACATCGATTCCATTCCGCCGGCGACGACAAAATCCGCGTCGCCCAATTTTATCGCTTGCGCCGCCAAAGCAACCGCGCGAAGTCCCGAGCCGCAAACCATATTCACCGTCAGCGCCGAAACTTCCGGCGGCAGTTCGGCTTTTAGAGCTGCTTGCCGCGCCGGAGCTTGTCCAAGACCAGCTTGCACAACGCAACCCATAATTACTTCGTCAACTTCTTTTTTATCAATTCCGGCACGCTTGACCGCTTCTCTTATCGCAACACTTCCCAAATCCGTCGCCGAAAACGACTTCAAACTTCCCTGAAATTTCCCCGTTCCGGTTCTCACCGCACTAATAATTACTGCTTCCTGATTATCTGACATTAAATTTCCCTCTTTGATATTTGTATAAAAATTAGCTTTTCTTTTATGATAACAAACATTTCGGACAAACAAAAAAGCGAGTAATTCTCCACGCTTGGGCATTAAAATTTTATCTTATTCCTCACCTATGTCTTCGTTCCAAATTTCAGGATGTGCCGCAATATAATCGCTCAGCATCTCGATACATTCTTTTGAATTGAGGTTTACAACCTTGACGCCGTTTTCTTTGAGCCATCCGATTCCGCCATCGAAGTTTTCCGCTTCGCCGATAAGGACTGTTCCGATTTTGAATTGGCGTATCAGTCCCGAACAATACCAGCACGGCGCGAGCGTCGTGACCATAATTTTATCTCTGTAAGTTTTCTGTCGTCCGGCTTTGCGAAAAGCGTCTGTTTCGCCGTGAACCGAAGCGTCCGATTCCTGTACCCGGCGATTATGTCCGCGTCCGAGAAGATTTCCTTCGCCGTCGAAAAGAGCCGCGCCGATTGGAATTCCGCCTTCTTCTAAACCAATTCGCGCTTCTTCAATGGCGACATTCAACATTGCATTGTAATCGAGTTTTTTGTTCATATTCGGATAAAGAATTTAAGTTGCAGATAATTTTACGATTTATTTCAAACGAAAATTTTGTGTTAATCTCAATTGTAAAGGAGAAAAGAAGGTGTCGCAAAATTTTCAGGCGGGCGATTATTTAATTTTTCAAATCGAGAGCGGTTATGGGCTTTTGCGGATTTTGGCGATTGAGGAATACGCGGGTGATAAAATCTGGCATTTGGCGGCGTATAACGAATTTTTTCTCGACACTGGAACGGCGGACGCAGCGATTGAAAATCCGGCGTTGCTTTCGTTAAGCCATCCGCACATGGCTTTGACGAATCGCGCTTTTGAAAGCACGCAAACGGCGCGAATGACAAGCAAACCTTTAACCGAATTAGAATTACAACCGTTTTACGATTGGAAAAACAATCCTCACGCGCAAGTTTCCGACCGTTCAGTTCGATTGATGCTGGGTTTAAGATGAGCGGTTTTTGATCTGTAACGTTCAGTAAATGATAAATGTTCAATGGCAAATTTTTAATCTTAAACTTTTCGTCGTTTTAATTCCCTGTTTATCAAATCGAGTTCGCGACTGACCTGACCGACAACGGCTTTATTTTCCTGCGCGCGGCGAATCAAATACGGAATCGTATCCTGCACCGGACCGTATGGAACGTATTTCGAGACGTTGAAATTGTTTTTCGCCAGAATATACGATAAATTGTCGCCCATTCCGTAAAGCTGCGAATAATAAACGTTCGGGTGATTCGGCGTGATATTTTTTTCGTTCATCAGGCGAGCGAGTAGTTGGACGCTTTCTTCGTTGTGCGTTCCGGCGACAAAAGCGATTGTTTCCACATTTTCAGCGCAGTATTGCAGAGCCGCGTTGAAGTCACGGTCGGTTGCCGCTTTGTCGGATTGAATTGGCGACTCGTAATTCATCTCTTCGGCACGGTCGCGTTCCTTTTCCATATACGCACCGCGCACGAGTTTGACGGCAAGAAGATAATTTTTCGCGCGCGCTTCTTCGTGCGATTCTTTTAGAAATTCAAGCCGGTCTGTGCGGTAAAGCTGGATGGTATTGTAAACAATCGGCTTTTCCTGATTAAATTTTTCCATCATCTCGACGGCGAGATTGTCAACCGCATCTTGTATCCAGCTTTCTTCAGCGTCAATAAACACGGGCTGTTCGAGTGAATGCGCATAAGCGCATAGTTCTTCTACGCGCTTGCGGGCGTTTTCCCAATCGGTAGTTTCCTGTTTCAATAATTCCTTGTTTGAACTGACTTTTTCCAGCAGGGCAAAATCCGCCAAACCCGTAACTTTGAAAACCGCAAACGGAACGGCTTCATCTTCTTTAGCTCGCGTAACGGTGCGGTGAATTTCGTTTTTCGTGCTTTCAAAAACCGTTTCGTCCGATTTGCCTTCAACCGAATAATCAAGAATTGTGCCGATGTTTGCCGCGCCGAGCTGGTCAATCGTCGGCTGGCATTCTTCGATTGTTTCGCCGCCGCAAAACTGTGGAAAAATCGTTCGTTTGATTATTTTTTTCACCGGTAGATGCATACGAAAAGCCATTTTCGTAAAGCGCGTTCCGATGCCGGTCAAAAACGGCGAGTTAATCATACGAAAAAGACGGTATTTCTTCTTCAAGTCAAGATTCGATTTATCGGAAAACGCCGTCGCCGTGTCTTCAAAATTTAATTTGTAATCGTTCATTCGTTGCTTTAATTGTTGATAATATCGGCTAATTCCGCAAGCGTCTGACGTGAGAATTTGATGCGGTCGTAGATTTCGGCAAGTTTTATGCGGCACTCTATTGAATCAATTTTAAAGACTTCGTTCAATCCGATGTAAATAAATATTTTCCAACTGTCATCGGTTTGCCGTATAAAATGTTCGACCATCGGCTTGTCCTGTGAAACCAGAATGTAATCGGTCAAAGTCGGGTTAAACATCCGGTAGCGCGTGAATTTATTCGTGCGGTCAAATTCGGCGGTCGAATCGGACAAAACCTCGATAATGACCGACGGATTCAAAACGATGTCTTTGTGTTTGTCATGATAATCCGGCTCGCCGCAAATAACGACCAAATCCGGGTAAGAAAACATTCCTTTCGTTTTTTGATTCGGTTTCTGCGCGAACGAACCGCTTTTTATTTTCGTGTCTTTCGTCCGCACGCGACAATCTTTGCCTTTCAATTGAAACCTAAGCTCGGCAGCCAGGTTCACGCTTATGTCGCCGTGGTTACCGCTCTCGCCCGCCATCAGATAGATTTGCCCGTCAACAAATTCGTAACGTTCGTCGCTCGAACGGTCAAGTTCCAGATACTCTTCAACCGTACAAGTTTGATTTTTTTTTTCCTTTAACTTTGCCAGCGCCATAGTAACTGATATTACAACAAAACAAATAAAAATTAACGTCCGTTTGCTTCTTTTCAAAATTGCTTTATCATTTTTGTTTTTACCCAGAAAAAATTTTATGAGCAAAGGATTACCGAAACGAAGCGAGAATTATTCCGAGTGGTATAACGAACTGGTCAAGCGCGCAGACCTCGCAGAAAACTCCGCCGTGCGCGGCTGTATGGTGATAAAACCTTACGGCTACGCAATTTGGGAAAAGATGCAGCGCGCGCTCGATGATATGTTTAAAGCGACCGGTCATCAAAACGCTTATTTCCCGCTTTTCGTGCCGAAATCTTTTCTCGAAAAAGAAGAAGAACACGCCGAAGGTTTTGCCAAAGAATGCGCCGTTGTAACGCATTACCGCTTGAAACCAAACCCGGACGGCAAAGGTTTAATCGTTGACCCGAGCGCGAAATTAGAAGAAGAGTTGATTGTGCGCCCGACGAGTGAAGCAATCATCTGGAATACTTATAAAAACTGGATTCAATCGTGGCGCGATTTGCCGCTGCTTATAAATCAATGGGCAAATGTCGTGCGCTGGGAAATGCGAACGCGCCTGTTTTTGCGAACGGCGGAATTTCTCTGGCAGGAAGGACACACGGCGCACGCAACCGCGCAGGAAGCGATTGAAGAAACAAATAGAATGCTCGGAGTTTACGCGGCTTTCGCCGAAGAATGGATGGCAATGCCGGTTATAAAAGGCGCAAAAACGGCGAGCGAAAGATTTGCCGGCGCCGAAGAAACGCTTTGTATCGAGGCTTTGATGCAGGACGGACGCGCTTTACAGTCGGGAACGTCGCATTTTCTCGGACAAAATTTTGCTAAATCTTTCGATGTGAAGTTTGTCAATAAAGAAAATCAATTGGAGTTTGCGTGGGCGACAAGCTGGGGCGTTTCCACACGCTTGATGGGTGCGCTGATTATGGCGCACTCCGACGACCAGGGTTTAGTTTTGCCTCCAAAACTCGCGCCGATTCAAGTCGTGATTGTCCCGATTTACAAAGGCGCAGAAGATTTGGCGAAAATTTCGGAAAAGGTTAATCCGCTTTTTGAACAATTAAAAGCGGCGGGAATTTCCGTCAAATACGACGATAGCGACAACCAGCGTTCCGGCTGGAAATTCGCCGAATACGAATTGAAAGGCGTCCCTGTCCGTCTTGGAATCGGTTTAAGAGATTTAGAAAACGGCACAATCGAAGTCGCGCGCCGTGACACTTTGACAAAAGAAAGTCGCTCTTTAGATGGAATTGCCAAATATATTAAAAACCTCCTAGATGAAATTCAATCGAATATTTATCAAAAGGCTTTAACTTTCCGTTCGGAAAACACCTTCGCCGTAGATTCGTGGGAAGATTTCAAAACCCAAATCGAAAAAGGCGGCTTCATTCTCGCGCATTGGGACGGCACTGCGGAAACGGAAGAAAAAATCAAGCAGGAAACCAAAGCGACGATTCGCTGCATTCCATTTGACGCGAAAGCGGAAGAAGGCACAGACGTTTATTCGGGCAAGCCTTCAAAACAAAGAGTCGTTTTCGCGCGGGCTTATTAGTCAAAATCGTTTTCATCATCCGGCATATCAATTTGCTCTGGAAGCTGTTTTGGAAGTACTAAAATTCCTAAAACGTCCGAAAGCGAAATGTCCTTTTCGAGCCAATTTGATTTGCCTGTGGTTTTCCAACAATATAATTCTCCGTTCGCCTCAAAAGCTCTTTTTTCAGCTTGAGCGACTTCTTCCGTATTAAAAATTTCGACATCAAATGCTAAATAAATTGTTTGTTTCAAACTCATAGCACAAATCCTTGGTTGGTTTTCATAATTTCGTATTCATACTGTTTTGCCAATGTTTCATAATTTAAGAAATTGACTCGCTGCCTGATTTCGTCGAAAGAGCGGAACTGAAGTTTATGTAGATACTCGGCTTTTTTATTTTCGTCGGCGACAATTATCACCCGGGTATAAAAATCTTGCAAGTCATTAAATTTATTCAACGAGTTTTGAAAATCGGTTGAGTGTTCAACTTCAAAAAAGCTGTTCGGCATTTGACGATTGTTGAACCAAATAACGTCAATTGTGCTGCTTCTTTTCACTAATGAATCGTGGCTGTATGGTGGAAGTTTCGACATACTTGACACATCTTTCAAAAGTTTGTAGACAAACAGTTTATTTTTGTCTTGATGCGGAACAAAGGTGTCGAAACCGCGTAAGTTATCGATTTCGATTAGCAAACCTTGGTAATAGGAATGATTTTGTTCAAGAGATTCGAGTGTTTGATTTGAATTTTGATACTCACTTAAACCTAGCTCTTTCTGGTACGAGCGTAAAGCCCACAAACCCGGACGAACTTTGAAAATTTCGGGGCGCTCTTGCACAATTCGGCGAATCGAGGCGAAAGGAGTTTTTGTTTTCCACTCGCAATCCTTAATTTTTAAAACCTCAACATTAAGCTGTGCCAGTGTTGCTTGCCCGCCTAGTCTTTCCAAAGTTTGAATGACCGCATCATACTGTTTCATTTTGTATGTTAGAAAAAAATGCGTTTTTTCGTCTGCCCATTTGAGAAAAGGGTTTGGCGCATGTACCAACAAGCTGCATATTTGATTAAGCCGAATGGAAGTTTACCACAAATTTAATCTTTCAAAATTCCGCGTGAAATCACAATGCGTTGAATTTCGCTCGTGCCTTCATAAATTGTTGTGATCCGCGCGTCGCGGTAATATTTTTCGACGTTATAATGACGCGAGTAGCCGTTGCCGCCGTGGATTTGGATAGCGTCGGCGCAGACGCGGTTGGCATTTTCAGAGGCAAAAAGTTTTGCCATCGAAGCGTAAACGCCTGTTTGTTTGTAGTTGGCGTCTTTCATTGCTGCGGCGCGAAAAGTCAGCAGGCGTGCGGCTTCGGTTTCGGTTGCCATATCGGCAAGTTTGTGTTGAATTGCTTGACTCGCAATCCTTAATTTTTAAAACCTCAACATTAAGCTGTGCCAGTGTTGCTTGCCCGCCTAGTCTTTCCAAAGTTTGAATGACCGCATCATACTGTTTCATTTTGTATGTTAGAAAAAAATGCGTTTTTTCGTCTGCCCATTTGAGAAAAGGGTTTGGCGCATGTACCAACAAGCTGCATATTTGATTAAGCCGAATGGAAGTTTACCACAAATTTAATCTTTCAAAATTCCGCGTGAAATCACAATGCGTTGAATTTCGCTCGTGCCTTCATAAATTGTTGTGATCCGCGCGTCGCGGTAATATTTTTCGACGTTATAATGACGCGAGTAGCCGTTGCCGCCGTGGATTTGGATAGCGTCGGCGCAGACGCGGTTGGCATTTTCAGAGGCAAAAAGTTTTGCCATCGAAGCGTAAACGCCTGTTTGTTTGTAGTTGGCGTCTTTCATTGCTGCGGCGCGAAAAGTCAGCAGGCGTGCGGCTTCGGTTTCGGTTGCCATATCGGCAAGTTTGTGTTGAATTGCTTGAAATTCAGCAATCGGTTTACCGAAAGCGGTGCGGTCTTTTGAATACTTTGTCGCTTCGTCGAGCGCGGCTTGTGCGATGCCGTTCGATAGTGAGGCAACGCCGATGCGCCCATTATCGAGCGAACCGAATGCGACGCGCATTCCGTTGCCGACGCCGCCCAAAACGTTTGCTTTCGGCACGCGCACGTCCGTCAAACTCATCTCGTTTGTTTGCGAAGCCCGTTGTCCCATTTTGTGTTCGTGCGAAGAAACTGTAAAACCCGGCGTGCTGGCTTCGACTATAAAAGCGGTGATTTCTTTTTTGCCGTCGCGTTCGCCCGTCGCTGCCATCACGATAAAAACTTCGGCTTGCGCGCCGTTTGAAACCCAAGCCTTTGTGCCGTTCAAAACGTAAAAATCGCCGTCTTCGACCGCGCGTGTTTTAAGATTTGTCGCGTCCGAACCGGCTTGCGGCTCTGATAGACAAAACGCGCCGAGCTTTTCGCCTTTTGCCAGCGGCACGAGATATTTTTGCTTTTGCACTTCGGTGCCGAAACTCAAAATCGGGTAACAGCAAACCGAGTTTGTAACCGAAACGATAACGGCGACCGATGCGTCGGCACGTGCTATTTCTTCGAGCGCGACGGCGTAAGAAATCGCGTCTAAACCCGCGCCGCCGTATTCTTCGGGAATTATCATTCCGAGAAGACCGAGTTCGGCTAAACCGTCGAGTTGCCTGCGCGGAAATTTTTCGGCTTCGTCGTACTCACGCGCGATTGGCGCAATCTCGTTTTGGGCAAATTCACGTATCGAATTTTGCACCATTTGTTGTTCTTCGCTTAAATCAAAATTCATAGGGGAAAAGTAGATGTTTATTGTATTTGAGAACTTAAACTATATGAAAATACATTGTAAAAAACAAATTAACGATTTCGCTGGTTTGACTCGGAAGAATAACCGGCGAAATTGGTATATCATTTGCTTCGACGAGATGTAACTGAAGTTTTTGTATCGTTACAATTCAGAACAAAATTTATTTGGAGGGAAATATGCAAGGTCCATTACGAACAATGCTGGCAGGTGCCGCGGCTTGGAAATTTGGCGGCGGTCTTTTTTCGATGATTATTATATTTTTGCTGGCTTATTTTCTACTCGGCAGTTGCTAACGGAAAATTTTCGGCAGAGGAAAAGTACTCAAATCGAAAACCCAAAGTCAAGTTTTTATAACTCGGCTTTGGGTTTTTAATGTTAAGTTGAAAATTTTCGATTGTGCTGGAAATTTCAGGAAGCTGCCTGCGAAGCGTCGCGCATCAGGAGTTCGAAAGTTCCGGGCGCGACTTTGCGAAAACGGCGGTTGCGGTTCAAAGAGACGGCAATTGAAATGGTCGGATTGTTTCCTTTGAATTCAAACCCGCCGGAGACGAGCAGGTTATAAAGTTCGTTGACGTGCAGCGGTAAGCTAGCTTCGCGCAACAGAAGCGTGCAAGCCTGTGTGATTGTTCGGTCGGTAAAGCGATTGCTTACCGGTTCTAAATTCATATTTGTTGACGGAATGTTCCGCGAGTTGTTGATATATGCCACCGAATTGTTCGGGTAATTATTGTTATATGAAGGTTTTTGTTGGTTTTGATTATTTTGATTGTTCGGCTTAGCGCGCGGCGAGTATCTTTTCAGCTCAACATCCAAATTATAATCGTCATCTTCATACGGCTGCTGTGCTTGCTTTATTTCTTTCCATCTCTTATTTCCCATTCCCATCGTCGCAAAAAGACTGTATATCGCTTCACCGGTTTGCGCCGCGCTGTTCTCCAAAGCCTCGATTTCCTGCCGCAGCGCTTCGGCTTCGGTCTCGATTTCGCTGAGGCGTCCGAGCAGTCGTTTTTGTATGTTGCGTGTCTGCCGCAAGCTCTGCTCTAAGGTAGCGATTAAATTTTCGTTCAACATATCTTCCATTTTTCATTTAACATCTGGCATTAACCATTTATCATTTATCTTTTAATTGCAGCAATCGAATTTGATAAACGTTAAATGCTAAATGATAAATGTTATTTCGCCCTTTCAATCATATAGCTGGGAATTTCTTCCAATGCAACACGATACTCGGTTTTGGGCAATTGTTCAAGATTTTTTATTGCTTTATTTGCAAAAGAATACGCTTTATCTCTGGTTTCGGCAAGCAAGCCAGCATTTTCCAGTTTTTTTAGCAGCATTCGGCGCGAGATTGTTTCATAGTCGCCGTCATGCATAATTCGCTCCAAATCCGATTTGACAGCAGCGTCTTCTTTAACCAGCAAAATCAACGGTAAAGTCAATTTTCCCTCGAGCAAATCCGCTCCCGAAGCCTTGCCCAAAATTTCTTCTTCAGCCGTAAAATCCAGCAAATCGTCCGCCAGCTGAAACGCCGTTCCAAGATTTAATCCGTATTCACGCAAAGCGCTTTGCTCGTCTTCTGAGGCGTTACCTAAAATCGCGCCGATTTCGCAGCATGCTGAAAAAAGATACGCCGTTTTTCGCCGTAAAATGTCGAAATATTCTTCTTCAGTAATATCGGTTTTGCCGAGCGTCGTCAGTTGAATCAACTCGCCTTCGGTCATTTTTCGGGTCAGGCGCGTTAAAATATCCAGAATTTCCAAACTTCTCTCCTGAAGTGATGTTTCAAAAGCCGACATATAAAGCCAATCGCCCATCAAAACCGCTGCCTGATTACCGAAACGCGCATTGACCGAAGCGCGATTTCGCCGCGTGTCGGCGTTATCAATAATATCGTCGTGAACAAGTGTTGCCGTATGAAGCATTTCCATAACGGTTGCAAGACGAACAATATTTTCCTTTGCAGGGTTTCCGCCGCTCGCGTAATTTGATAAAAGCAGCAGCGCCGGACGCACGCGCTTACCGCCCGAAGCACGCAGATAATCGCCCAAATAATTGATAATCTGAATGTTAGAACTCGCCTGCCGCTCGAATTCGGCTTCGACCAACGCCATTTCATCTTTTATCAAGCTGAAAATTTTTTTTGCCGCGATGTTCGGATTTTGGCGTGCAAATTGTGTGCTGAATGTCTGCATTTTAATTGGAACGGTAATTATCAAACTGCATATCGATTCCAAAATCTTTAGCTTTTAGTTTGGCGATTGTGTCTTGCAGCGTGTCGCGGTCTTTGCCGGAAATGCGGACGGTTTCGCCTTGAATCGAAGCCTGAACTTTCAGTTTCGCGTCTTTGATGAATTTGACGAGTTCCTTGGCTTTTTCAATCGGAATTCCCTGCTGGATTTTTACCGTTTGGCGAACCGAGCCGCCCGCCGCCGGTTCGATTTTTTGATAATCGAGAGCTTTCAGCGAAATGCCGCGCTTTAGCAGTTTGCTTTGCAGAATGTCGTTCATATTTCGCAGGCGCGTGTCGTCTTCGGCTGATAAGACAAGGTCTTTGTCGGCAAGCTCGACCGTCGCCTTGCTGCCTTTGAAGTCAAAACGCTGCGAAACTTCCTTGAGCGTTTGATTCAGTGCGTTGGTAATTTCCGCGTAATCGGTTTTTGAAACAATATCGAATGAATTTTCTTTTGCCATAATTTAATAATAATGCAAAATTTAAATTTAAGAATTCAAAATTGCGGATTTTTTTTGAATTCTTAATTTTGAATTTTTAGTTTGAAAAACTTTTCAAAATTTTCAGTCGTCTGTTTTGCCAATTCTTCGAGTTCGATTTCGTAAAACTCTGCCAGAAATTTCGCCGTCTGAACGACAAAACTTGGCTCGTTTCGCTTTCCGCGAAACGGTAAGGGCGCGAGAAACGGGCAATCGGTTTCGATGAGAAGTTTTTCCACAGGTACAACGCGCGCCGCTTGGCGCAAATTTTCTGCTTTTTTGAACGTAACGTTTCCGGCAAACGAAATCAGAAAACCGATGTCCATCAAATCTTTTGCCATTTCCGCCGTGCCTCCGAAACAATGCATAATTCCGCCGCGAAATTCTTTGGCGGAACACTCGGAACGCAAAATTTCGACCGTATCGTCGTCGGCGTCGCGCGAGTGAATTATAACGGGCAAATTTAATGTTTCGGCAATGCGGATTTGTCGGCGAAAAACTTCTTTTTGAACGGGGCGCGGGCTGTGGTCGTAATAATAATCGAGTCCGATTTCGCCCCAAGCAATGACTTTCTTACTTCGTGTCGCCAAATCAATCAAATGCTCTTCGGCTGCGTCATCATATTCTTTCGCGTCGTGCGGGTGAACGCCAATTGCCGTGAAAACATTCGCGTAATTTTCCGCGCAAGCAACGGCGCGTTTAAAATCCTCTGTATGCGGATTTCCCGTTCCGATGTTGAGCATCATTTCGACGCCAGTTTCCCGCGCTCTTTCAACAACCTCGTCGCGGTCGGCATCGAACGCTTCACCGTCAATGTGGCAGTGTGAATCGACGAAAATCATCTTTAGAATTTAACAATATTATTAACCTTTGACGAACTGGCAAGTAATATAAACGTTTAACACGCCGTTTAAAACTTGGGTGCGGATTCCGGTTGCGCGCATTCTCAGTGCGCCGCCCGCATTTTGAACCGGAATGACAAAAGAAAGTTTGTCGGTTTGCAGAATTTGAATCGGGTTAATTTTTTTGTCGAGCGAGCTTTGCACGATTTTCGTTATAAAGCTGCTGCCGATGCCGTTCGTGCCGCTTAAAATGACGTTCAGAATTTTTGCGCGCCCAACGAGTGTTTGTTTCGCCGCGTCGAATTCGAGTTCGATATTCGTTTCGGCACTGCCTTGAAAATCGACGCAGCCGATAAACGGCGGATTGTATGAACCGTTAAAGGCAATCGGCGCGTATATTTTCCCGTCGCGGAATTTTACGGCGGTTTTTACGCCGTCAACCTCGCGCTGCAAGCGAATTGATTCATCGCACAAAGGATTTTTGATTTGCAGATTGCTTTCCTGAAAACTCGAAACTGCAACAATCGACTTTGAACCTTGAACTTTGAACTTTAAATTATTTTCCGCTATCGTAAACGAAGGCTGTTTCAGATTCGTAAAAATCGCGTCCAGCAGCGCGTCGAAAAACCGTTCGTTTAATGAAATGGTTACTTCCGCCGTTTGCGCCTGCATGGATGATGCGAGCAACAGGCAGGAAAAAATTAAACTCAAAATTTTTTTCATAGGGATATTTTCAGATTACAAGAATTACACAGATTGTTTTGATGCTTTTTATATTCCTAAATCGCTCTGCCAAAAATTATTTTTTTCGGTTTTGTAAAATTAGCCTTTTATCATTTTTCTTAAACTGCAAAATCCGTTGTTTAATTTTTCTACAAACCGCTTCGCACAATATCGTGCAATCTTAAAAGTCCGACGCAAATTTTATCTTCGCCGACGACAGGCAAAACGTTGATTTGACGCGGACGATTTTCCATTAATTGCAAGGCGTCAAAGGCAAGCATTTCCGGCGCGGTGACAGTTGGCTTTCGTGTCATCATTGCTTGGGCAGAAAGTTTTTCTAAATTCACCGCTTCGGTTTTTTCAATTGTGCGGCGCAAGTCGCCGTCAGTGATAATTCCGACGAGTTTGCCACCCGCGTCAACGACGTTTACAGCGCCGAGCGCATATTTTGAGAGATTTTTAACGACTTCGAGCCAGGAAGCCTGCGGCGAAACGTTCGGGCTTTCGTGCATCAGATTTTTTACTTTTAGCGTCAGACGTTTGCCGAGTCTTCCGGCTGGATGATTTAGCGCAAATTCTTCAGCGGTCAGATTTTTCACCTGCATCAAAGTCATCGCCAGCGCGTCGCCGATTGCCAAAGCGACGGTCGTCGAAGTCGTCGGCGCTAAGTTGAGCGGACACGCTTCCTGGTCAACAGATGCGTCGAGAGCGACATCGGATTGGCGCGCCAGCGTTGATTCGAGATTGCCGACAATCGAAATTAAACGAACCTTCCGCTCTTTTACGGCGGGCAAGAGCATCAAAATTTCGTCAGTTTCACCGGAATTTGAAAGCGCGATAACAACGTCGCCGCCGGTTACGACACCCAAACTTCCGTGCAGAGCGTCCGACGGGTGAACAAAAACGGCAATCGTTCCGGTCGAAGTCAAAGTTTGCGCAATTTTCTGGGCGATAACGCCGGATTTGCCGACGCCGAGAACGATTACTTTACTGTCGCAGCACGACAGAATTTCAATTGCGCGCTCGACGCTTTGTCTGTTCAAACGCCTCGCCGTGCGTTCGATTGCCTGCGCTTCGATTTTTAAGAATTCGACGACTTTAGAAAATGTTTCGCTCACGCAGATAAATTTAACACAGGGAGAGTGTACAAACCAGGAATTTAGCTGCGAACAAATATGAAAAGACGCGGACAAAACACGCTGTTGCTTTGTTGAGTTTTCTTCATAATCAAGAGAAATATAATTCCCCTTTTTATTCTGAGAGTAGAATTATATCCTGCGTCTGAGTTGTCTGCGAAACGGCGATTTGGCTTCCGTCCGCTGACCAATCAAACCAATTAACATCGCCCTCGCCGAATCCCGAAATTTCCTGCCCCACGCTGCCGTTTGTCGGCAAAAGAAAAAGATTGGCTTTTTCGCCCGTGTAGAAAATCTGTGTTAAAAATCTTCCGCTCGGATGCCAACGCATCCGCCGTTCGGTTATTTTTGCGGGAAGATTGATTTTACCGGAGAACGCTCCCGTCTCGTTTGAGACTAGACCGACGCGCCAGAGATTATCTGCCTCTCGATCCAGAAAATAATACGCAGTTAATGCCCCGTCGGGTGAAACCGTCGGATACGAAGCCAGCGTTTCGGTCAATTGCGTAATTTTTCCATCAATTAAATCATAACGCCAGAGCGTTTTATTGTTTAGCCCGCGCTGAAAAATTACGGATTGACCGTCGGGCGTAAAATTCGGAAAAACATCTTCCGTACCATCAGTCAGCGGGCGCACGTTTTTGCCTTCGGAATCGGCGATGCGAAGAGCGTGCTTTCCGTCGTCGGTCGAACAAAATACAAGCGAGCCGTCAATCGGCGAAACGGATATGCCAAAGCTGACATCGGCATTGACCGTCAGTTGCGCCGCGTTTGTTCCGTCCTTTTGCACACGCCAGATTTCGCGTTTTCCGCTTGCGTTTGAACTGTAAAGAACACGCTCGTCAGCTGTCCAAGCGACGTTACGGATAATGCCCGATTCATTATAAATTTCGCGGGTTTGCAAAGCTTTTGTTTTTTCATTGAAATCGGCAACGCGAATGTGCGAAATCGCTGTTTTCTGCACGGTAAGGAGTTTTTCGCCAGCGCTTGCCAGCCACGTATAACTGCTTAATTCTTTTGTTACCTGCCGCGTCTCGCCGCTTTTTTGTGAAACAGCCCAAATTTGTCCCTGCCAAGGGTTCGTTTTGTAAGCCGTAAAAGCAAGAGTTTCCGCGTCAATCCAGGCGAGATGCGCAACAAAATCCCAGCGCTGCTCGCTGATGAATCTTTCGCTTCCGTCGGACGGATTAATCAGTAGAATTCCCGATTTTTTTGCGCCATCCGAAAGTTTCTCCTCGACAATGCAGGCAATCTCACTTCCGTCGGGCGACCAAGCAACAGGACTCAAATCAAAATTGGGAAATGAGCGTTGTTCATACGCCGCTCGAACCAGAATTTGTTTGTTCGCACCGTTTGAATCGGCGATTCCGAAATGCGTTTCTTTTAACGCGCCCCGCGATTCGGTGAATGCAAAACGCCTTCCGTCGGGCGATAGACTTACCGCCGCGCCGGTTTTTATTTCCCTTATTTCCTCAATCGCGCCGCCGAGAAGCGGGACGCGCCAAATCTGCGGGTCGCGCATATCGCCGCCGAAAACAGTTGCATAAATCAAATTGCCTTCGGGCGAAACGGTGAGACCGACATATTTTACAGCTTTTACGGGCAAAATCTGCGTTTGGCTTCCCGTTTCGATATGCCTGAGCCAGAGGCTTTCGCCAGCGTCTTCTATTTGTGAAAAAACAGCGTATTTGCCGTCGGGGGTGAGAGTTGCATTGGAAACTTTACCGCTTGCTGTCAGTTTGGCGAATGAAAATTGTTTCCTCTCGACGGTTTTTCCACTTTCCCAAAACCAAACTCCTGCAAGAAAAACGGTCAAAACAACTCCAAGACGCGAATAAAAAATAAAGGGTGATGTTCTGAAAACAGATTTTCGGCTTTCGTTATCTTCCAACCTCCGACGCGGGTGGATTATTTTTTCCGCCGGAATTTCATCCCCGCCTTCCTCTGCTATATCTTCCTCAATCAAAACACGTGAAAACTTATGGCTTTCTATAACGATTTCTTTTTCGTCATGTAACGTTTGCACATCGGCGACGAATTTATAACCTTTGCCCGGAACCGTAACGATAAACGGATGTTCGTCTTTTTTCTCGCCGAAGATTTTCCGAAGCGCGGAGATTTGAACCGTCAGATTATTTTCTTCGACGAATTGATTAGTCCAGACTCTATTGAGCAATTCTTCTTTGCTTAAAATCTGCCCGCGATTTTCCACCAGAGTCAGCAGCAAATCGAAGGTTTTTGAATTCAGCGCGACCGCCTTTCCCCGTCTGAGCAGAAGACGTTTTGCCGCGTCAAGCTCAAAATCCGCAAACGTAAATGTTTGTTCCTTAAGTGTTTCCATCGCTTTAGGAAAATTTAGCAACTTTTAGCCGCCAAATTAAGGACTTTTAATACCGCTTCTTGCCAGAATGCACGTCAAGCAGATGGTTGTATTTTGAATTTTCTACAAGACGAGATTTTGCCGTTGGCAACCGAATCGTAGCAGAAACGCCCGTTTCTGACAATAACTTCCGGTTTGAATTAAAAAAATAATGACCAATAAACGACGAACCGAAATAACGGTCGAAACGCACACAATCACGATTATACGGACGCGCAACGCAAAATCGGTTTATTGCGAAATATGCCGAGCGGAAGTTCACGTCTTCTCGCTGCCGGAAATAATTTCCGGTTTTTGCCTTGAAAACGCGGAAATCAAACAACTGTCTCTCGCGGGCAAAATTCATTTCGTCGGCTTGACCGAAATGCTGTGCGGCAATTCGATTGCCGATTACTTTATAAACAAATAAAACAAAAAACAAAAAGGAGCAAAAACAATGAAAAAACTACTGATGATTACACTGATAACAATCGTTTCAACCTTCGCGGCTTTTGCGCAAACGAGCAAAGACGAGCAGGAAATTTTGAAAATCAATGCGGAATATGAACAAGCCGAAATCAAACGAGACATCGCGTTTTTTGAGCGAGTTCTCGCAGATGACTATATTTACGCGGGTGAAGGAGGTCAAACAAGAAACAAAGTCCAGACTTTGGAAATGTTCAGAAAAGAAAAAGAAAAGCCGACTTACAAAATAATCGCGCTCAAAACCGAGGATGTAAAAGCCAAAGTGATGGGCAACACGGCTATTTTGACCGGCGCTTGGATATTTACGTCCGCTCCAGCAACTGATGAAAAAGCCGAACCGCACATGGACAAAGGACGTTACACGTCAGTTTTGGAAAAACGTAACGGAAAATGGCTATTTGTCGCTGAGCATGTTTCCGAAGCACAGCACGACCGGAAATTGATGGAGCAGCAAGTTCTGAAGGTGGGAAAGGAATACGGCGAAATGATTAAAAATCAAGATGCTGCGGCTGTCGAGCGAATTCTTGCCGATGAATATATTTACACAAATGAAAAAGGCAAAGTCCAAAACAAAACGGAAAATTTGGCAAGTTACAAAACTAATCCACATAAGTTTGAAACTTTTGAAATCTCCGACCAAAAAGTGCGTGTTATCGGCAACGGTGCGGCGGTAGAAACCGGAACTGTCCGCTATAAAGGAACGAACAAAGACAACAAGCCCTTTGATGGCAGCGAACGCTACACAACAACCTGGGTCTGGCGCGGCGGACGCTGGCAAGCCGTCGCCGACCACGTTTCGGAGGTTAAGCAGTAAGACCAAAAAGGCGGGCGCGAATCCGATTTTTGATGTCGCCCGCTAAAATTTACTTTTAAGGAGAAAGCAAAATGAACGAACAAGAAAAAGGCTTTACGCGCCGGCAGATGTTAGAAATGGCTATCGGGTTCGGCGGGCTTGCTTTGACGGGCGGAGTCGGTTCCGTTTTCGCGCAGGAGATAAAACGTCAGCTTACGCCTGAGCAAATCATGGGACCTTTCTACCCGCTAATCAGACCGCTCGACCATGACGCAGACCTGACCGTCATTAAGGGTAAGCGGGGACACGCACAAGGGAAGATGATTCACCTGACGGGCAGGGTTTTGAATCGCAAGGGTGAACCCGTGCGGGGAGCTAAAATTGAGCTTTGGCAGGCAAACACACACGGGCGTTATGCTCACGCGACCGATTCCAATGCAGCACCCTTAGACCCGAACTTTCAGGGCTACGGTGTTCAGTTCACCGATGCTGAAGGGCGCTATCGGTTTAAGACAATTAAGCCCGGTGCATATCCGGTCAGTCCTGTAGTCATGCGCCCACCACACATCCATTTCGACATAGCGGGAAAAAACGACCGCTTAATAACACAAATGTATTTCCCGAACGAGCCGCTCAACGAGAAAGATTCTATTTTCAATGAGCTAGGTTCGGATAAGGATGCGGCGCTTGGTAAGGTTCTACCACCGACTAAAGAACTTGAATCGGACTCACTCGTCGTAGCTTGGGACATTGTTCTTGAAAGAGGCTAATTGTTTGGCTTTACAGAAACTGAGTTTTAATTACGCCACGCCGAGCAAGTCATTGGACGTGAGGCAAAAACAGCGACTTTCTTATTTACGTTGCGTATAAAATGTTTGCTTTCGCTAGCTGGTTTCCGCCAGCGTCAACTCAATCGTTAGACGACAGGTCAAAGCGACGTGGTAAGAGCGACTAACTCGCATTTCCAGAGGAGCATTTTAGATATGACAACTAAAAACATCGTTTCCCTTCGTGAGGAAAATCTGAGTTCTGCAGCAGAGTCACTCGCACGCGCTTTTCATGACGACCCGTTACAAGCCTACGTGTTCCCCGACGCGGCGGAACGGGCAGCCCATTCGCCCGCACATTTCGCGCCGTTACTGCGATACGGAATGCTGTTCGGGGAAGTGTTGACAACACAAGGCAGACCATTAGGCGCAGCCGTTTGGCTTCCGCCTGAAACATGGGAAGTTACGCCTGAACGCGCGTCAGCGGCTGGACTTGACGATTTGCCTAACGTCTTAGGCGAAGATGCGGCTGAACGTTTCTTCTCGGTGCTGGGAACGATTGAACCGTTTCATCACCGAGATGTTCCACCCGCTCACTGGTACGTGATGGTAGTTGGAGTCTCGCCCGAAGCGCGTGGGCAGGGATTAGGACGGGCTTTGCTCGAACCAATCATGAATCGTGCCGACGCCTCAGGGCTGCCTTGCTACCTTGAAACTGCCCAACCTGACAATGTTGCCTTCTATGAATACCTTGGCTTCAAGAAGGTTGTAGAAGTAGTAGAACCAAAGAGCGGACTGCGGCTGTGGACGTTCCGTCGTGACCCTCCCGCACTCGCGCCCATCATCGTCTAACAAATCATTGGACGTGAGGGCGGGACAGCGACTTTGTTATCGCGTCGCCTGTCGAACTTAAACTTGCGTATTGCCGTGTTCCGTGCCACGTCAACTCCACCGCTATGCGCTTCTCTTTTGACTGCCAGGAGGAAAACTATGTTACGAATTTTAATCATATTTGCCTTTGCCGTTTTGATGTTTTTTGGCGCAACGGCGAAAGGTCAGAATAACCGCCGAATATCGTCAAGCCCTTATTTGTTTGTATGGGCGGGCGATGCCGACAGAAAAGAGAGTGATTTTCTCGCGGTGATTGATGTGCGCCCGAAATCAAAACAATACGGACGAATCATAACAACTTTGCCGGTCGGCGCGGTAAAAAACTATCCGCACCATACTGAACACGAAATGCCAGTCGGCAACATTCTTTTTGCCAATGGATTTGGTAGCGGACAAACTTTTAGATTTGACCTTTCTCGACCGACCAAGCCGCGTCTTTTGGATTCTTTTATCGTCGCGGGCGATTATATGCACCCGCATAGTTTTGTGCGGCTTCCCAACGGAAATGTGCTTTCCACTTTGCAGATGCGCGGACATCACAACGAAGAACCCGGAGCGTTGGTTGAACTCGACCCAAAAGGAAATGTCGTCAGAATTGCCGATGCCGCCGACCCGAAAGTTGAGAAATTTATCCGTCCGTATAGCTTGGCGGTTGTTCCCGCGCTTGACCGCGTGATTTTGACAAGTTCGGATATGCACGAAAAAGAGAGCAGCCACGTCGTTCAAATTTGGCGACTGTCGGATTTCAAATTGCTCAAATCAATTTATTTGCAAGGCGCGGAAGGTAGTGATCCGGCTGAGCCGCGCGTTCTTTCGGACGGGCGGACGGTTTTGGTTTCGACATTTAGCTGTGGTTTGTATCGCATTACAAATCTCGAAAGCGAAAATCCTTCGGCGGAATTCGTTCACGCTTTCGGCGGCAAAAATTGCGCGTTGCCTGTCGTCGCGGGAAAGTTTTGGATTCAAACCGTTCCCGCTTCCCGCGCCTTAGTCAGCTTAGACGTATCGAATCCGTCAAAGCCCGTCGAAGTGAGCCGCCTTGTTTTAGGCGAGAAAGATAGCCCGCATTGGATTGCGCTCGAACCGAGCGGCGAGCGAATTGTCATCAGCGGCGGCGGTGATACGCTCGAAAGCCGAGTCTTGATTGCAAAGATAAATTCCCAAACCGGCAAGTTGAGTTTAGACGAAGCGTTTCGAGAGAAAGACGCAAAACAAGCGGGAATCAACTTTGACCGTGAACTTTGGAAACACGGTAAAAACGGCAGAGCAATCCCGCACGGCGCGGTTTTCAGTCGTCCGTAATGCAAAAATCTTTGCTATCTACAACGCGCCTAACGAGTCATTGGACGTGAGGGCGCGGGCAGCGACTTTGTTTGGGCGTTGTCCGTTACCTTTAGCTTGCGTGGTGGTGGTTTCGCCCTACGTCATCTCAACCGTTAGACATCTATCGAAATATCTGCGGAAAGAGTTATTTATGATTAAACGTATAATTTTAATTTTGCTAATCCTTGCCGCACTCGCGTCCGGCGCGTTTGCTCAGAAAGAACGCCGAGTTTTAATACAGACGCGCCTTGAGCCGCTGATTGAAAAGACGATGCGCGAAAACCAGATTCCGGGCTTTGCCATCGGCATCGTCGAAAATGGCAAGGTCATTTATGCCAAAGGCTTCGGTGTTGCGAAATTAGGTGACGGTAAGCCGGTTACTTCCAAATCTCTTTTCCATATGGCTTCGGTTACAAAGCCTTTTGTCGCCGCCGCGATAATGCAGTTAGTCGAGCGCGGCAAGATTAACTTGGATGCCCGCGTAACCGAATATTTACCATACTTTCGGCTGAAGGATGAACGGTTTGCGGCAATTACGGTGCGCCAGATGTTAGGTCATACCTCAGGAATGCCTGATGTCGAAGATGAAGGTTATCACTGGGACAAACCCGAATATGACGACGGCGCGTTGGAAAGGTATGTCCGAAGTTTGACCAATTTGTCTTTGATTAGCGCGCCCGGCGAGAAGTTTCAATACAGCAATATCGCCTTTGAAGTTCTCGGCGACGTGATTGCAAAAGTGTCGGGCGAGAGTTTTGAGTCCTACGTGCGGCGAAACATTCTCAAACCGCTTGGAATGAAACACAGCACTTTGTTGATACGCCAAGCAAATCGGAAACTGTTGACCACTCCGCACGTTCAGGGCGAATCGGGCGTAACGGTCAGTAAGGTTTTCCCTTATAACCGAGCGCACGCGCCGAGTTCTACTCTTTACTCCAACATTGACGATATGAATCGCTGGGCAATGACAAACTTAAATCGCGGAGAGCTAAACGGCAGACGAATCCTCAAAGCGTCGAGTTACGATTTATTGTGGAAACCGCAAGCCGATGTCGAAACCGGTAGAAAAGCCGGGTTGGGTTGGTTTCTGAGTCAGCGTAACGGGCATCAGTTGCTCACACATCTAGGCGTGGATGTCGGCTTTAATTCATTGATTGTTTTAGCGCCTGACAATTCAATTTCAATTGTCGCAATGAGCAATTTTTCCCCGAACGAAAATCATTACGTGCGTGATATTGTTTTTGCCGCAATAGACTTGATGTTAAGCGAAAAGAGGTAGCTGCGAAAGCGCAAACCAATTCTAAGGCGGGACTCAAAACGCGCCCGTAAATTCAATCTTAATTTGCTCTGGTCTATACCAGAAAGGAGAAACACAAATGTCTTTGAATCAATATCCTAATCTTATTGAATTATCAGATTTCCAATTCCCGGTTTACGCAAGCGCGGGAACTGAACAACAGGCTCAATCAATTGCCGTGCGCTGCCGAAATGCCCATAAATTTCTCGGCTCGGCGCTGGAGTTTGAGCCGCAAATGCGCGTGCTGGTTCTCACGCCGGAACACTGGAGCGAATACGCTACATTTCCGGTTTACGGGATGGCGCACTTCACCGACGAGCGGACGCTGGCGGTAGCAGGTCAGGACAACGGCTTCTGGCAAAGTATGACACCGCCCGCCGAAGCCTTGCCGCCCGAAGCGGCGCAAGCGATGAAAGCCGCGTATGGTCAGCCGGACGGCTCGATTAATCTTTCGCCATTCTTCGACCTGATCGCTGTGCATGAGTTGGGACACTTGTTTCAGCTACAAGGAAAATGCCAATTGCCGCGCCTTTGGTTGTTGGAACTGTTTTGCAACATCTGTCTGCACGCCTACACGGTTGCCGTAGAGCCGGAGCAATTGCCCGCTTTGGAAACTTTTCCGCAGATGGTCGCAAACTTGGGAGTCGCCGAATTGCGCTATCGCAGTCTGGAAGATTTCGAGCGGTTATACACAGATGTCGGAGCGCAAAACTACGGCTGGTATCAATGCCGTCTTCATGTCGCCGCAAAGCGTATTTACGAGGCGGGCGGAATTGAAGCGCTGCAACGCCTGTGGAAAGCCTTTCTGCAATCGGATGAAAAGCTGTCTGATGAGCAATTAGCAGCGCGTTTGAGAGAAGATGCGCATCCCGAAATAGAGCGCGTTTTAACCGCTTGGTCTGTTTAGCGGCGAGAATGGTTAAGGTTTTGTCGCTTTGCGTTTCATAACTAAAACGCAAAAGGCAGATTTTTCGACGTTACCTTTGGCTTGTTTGTTGTTGGCGCAACCATCGGTTTGATAGTGAGGAGTTTAAGTAAGGCAGTGTATGACGCAACATAATTTTATCGTTAGATGCCTTGTTAGTTTAAGAGGAGAAAATCAAATGCGTAGAAAATTAAATCAAATGAGTCGGCGTGTCCTGCTCGTCGCAATGTTTCTATTTGGTCTTCAGTTTGCGCTGGCGCAAAAAACCGACACGCCCGCCAAACCGACAGACAAGTCGCCGCATAAAAGCGAATTCGTCACGGCTAACGGTATCAAAATGCACTACCTTGATTGGGGCGGCACAGGCGATGTGTTATTGCTGCTTACCGGATTTCGTGACAATGCCCATGTCTTCGACGATTTCGCGCCGAAATTCACTGACCGCTTCCGCGTTATTGCGCTCACCCGACGCGGTTTTGGTGAATCTGACAAGCCGCAGACAGGTTACGATACCGCCACTCGCGTTGAGGATATACGGCAATTTCTCGACCGGATGAAAATCAAAAAGGCTAACATCGTCGGGCATTCAATGGCGGGCGACGAAATGACTTTGTTCGCGTCGTTATATCCAAAGCGCGTGAAGAAGCTCGTTTACCTTGACGCGGCTTACGACCGCAGGCGCAATGCGGAACTGGCACTGACCGACCCAAGCACTCCGCCGATTTTCAAACGTCTCGTCCTTGAAGTGCAAGATTCTCCCGATGCCGCTCAAATTATTGTTAGCGATATGCCGCCGCCTAATGTGTGGGAACAATACAAAGCAATAATCAAAGCGATGAGTACATTTCACCCAGATTACACGAAAGTGAAAGCTCCCGCGCTGGCTTTTTACGCGACGCCCGAACATCACCTTTATTTGTCGCCGCAGATTGATGATGAAGCACGCAAGAAGGGGGATGATTGGTGGATAAAAAATGCTGTTCCCTACACGCGGGCGAACATTGAGCAATTCCGCCGTGATGCGCTGCGCGGGCAAATCTTCGAAATGAAAGATGCGAATCATTACCTTTTTTTAGGAAAAACTCAAGACGAAGTTATTCGCCGAACACGCAAATTTTTGCTTGAGTGAAACGTTGACAAGCCGTGCATAAAAAGTCATTGAACGCGATGGCGCGGGCAGCGAGAAACTCGAAATACAAATTCAAATTAACAGTGAGGAAAAAATTATGAATAGAACATTGAATAAAACATTACTAACTCGGCGCAGTATAACTTTTATTATACTTGCTCTCGCCGCTTTGATGCCTGTTATGCGGCAAAACGCTTTCGCTCAAAGCCAATCTCAACAGCAGAAGGCAGCAGCGGCTCGCCCGTTCACCATCGAATTTTACTACAAAGTCAAATGGGGACACTTTGACGAATTTCTTGAACTTTATAAAAAGAACCATTATCCCATTCTCCAACGACAAAAGAAATTGGGGCGCATTCTTGAAATGTCAGCCGCTTACCCGATTAATCACGCCAACGAAGCCGCGCGGTGGGACTTTCGCTTCACCATCGTCTATAAAGACGCTGCAACTGCGCACGAAGATTTCGATGATTCTGCAATCATCAAGGAACTATATCCCGATCAAGAACGGTTCAAGAAAGAAGAACAGAGGCGGTTCGAGCTTCTGCTTGAGCATACGGACGTTCCTCTTTTCATAGAGGATTTTAAGAAGTGGTGAAGTTAAATGCCGCTTACCAAGAGGTTTTCATACGCAAGACTTTTCGCATGCAGCATTGAAATGCTCATGCGGAAATGCTCAAGCGCGCAGAAAGGTAGGTTTTATGGAAACATTACAAACTGAAACTCAAACACAGTTGCCGCAGAAAGGAAAACTGCTTCGCATTCTCGGCGTGACTTTCGGTTTAGCAGTGGTTATCGGCGGAACAATTGGTGTCGGGATTCTTCGCTCGCCCGGCGCGGTTGCCGCCCAGCTTGGCTCGGTCTGGCTTATCATTTTGGTCTGGACTCTCGGTGGCGTTTACTCTTTGCTCGGCGCAAACTACACGGCTGAACTTGCCACGATGATACCGAAAGCGGGTGGACCTTATGTTTATGCACATCGCGCTTACGGAGATTACGGCGGTTTCGTTGTCGGTTGGAGTGATTGGATGCTCAACACTTTAGGTCTCGCCTTCATAGCCATCGTTTTCGGCGAATATGCAGCCGCGCTTTTTGCGCCGGTTTTTCCGGGCGGTGCGATTGTATTTAGCGTTTCGATATTGATTCTGCTGACGAGTTTGAACTGGATTGGACTGCGAGCTGGAAGCGAAACGCAAAAGTTGACAAGCCTTTTGAAAGCGATAGCTCTGCTCGGATTTGTCGTCGCTTGTTTCGTTTTTGGCGGGCAAAACGATTCGGCAAGCGCGGTGCAACCGACGGCTGCCGCGCCCGCAAGTTCTTTCGCGCTGTTCGTCGCATTTATTTTGGCTTCACAACTTGTGTTGAGTGCTTACGATGGCTGGAATTCGGTAGTCTATTTTTCCGAAGAAGATACAAAACCGGAACAAAACATTCCGCGCTCGCTCTTTGGCGGAGTCTTGTTGATTATTGTCATTTATCTGCTCGTCAATCTGGCTTTGCTTTACGTTTTGCCTTTATCGGAAATGGCGGCTTCAAAATTTGCGGGAGCAGATGCGATGAGCTTGATTTTTGGTGCGCGAGGCGGTCAAATCATTACGGCGTTGGCATTGCTTTCGATAATCGGCATCATCAACGCAATGTTGATGTTTGTTCCGCGCATTCTGCTCGCTTTGGGGCGCGACGGTTTGTTTGTTTCCAAAGCCGCGACGGTCAACAAAGGCGGAACACCCGTCTTTGCATTGGCGATGACGGTTCTGCCCGCGATTGTTTTAACGACCATCGGGTCATTTGAATCACTTCTGGGAATCTCCGGGTTTTTCGTCGTCACGAACACTATTTTGCAGATTGGTTCCTTGTTCATTTTGCGACGACGCGAGCCGGATTTGCCCAGACCGTTTCGCGCTTGGGGTTATCCATTCGCACCATTTGTGATGTTATTGTTAGCCATTGTTCTGTTTTTCGGATACATCGTCAGCAATCCATACAGCAGTCTTTATGCGGTTGCGGCATTGGTAGTAAGTTACCCGATTTATCGTTTGGTAAAAATAAACCATTAGGTTGATGAATTCTTTTTACGCGCCGTCAAACAAATCATTGGACGTGAGGGCGCGCACAGCGACTTTATTATCGCGTTATCTTTTGTCCGTCAGTTCGCATTTGGCGGTTTCCGCCCACGATAACTCGGTTGTTAGACGGCTAAACCATCAAGATTACGTTTTAGAAAAGGAAAAAGGAAAAGAATCAAGCCTATTGTGAAAGGAAAATAAAGATGAAAAACAAAAGTATCCAGAATGTGGTGCTTACCGCATTGATAATTATTGGAGTTTCCGTTGCGGTTTTTGTCGGAGCGCGGGCGCAGGTTCGAGAACAGCAGGAAAAGAAGAATGTGATGACCTCGACTATCGCGTTTGTCAGCACGCGCCACGATCCCAAGTCGAATCTCTTCGCTTCCCAAATTTATCTGATGAATGGGGACGGCACGAACGCGCGGCGCATAACAGAGAACGAATACGCTGACAATTTCCCGACCATTTCGCCGGACGGAAGCAAGATAGTATTCGACAGCAACCGTCTTCGGACAGCGGAAGAACCGCTTAACACTTCACACCTGTTTCTGATGAATACGGACGGCACCGGGCAGACATTGTTAACGCGGGGCAGCTCCGCTACGTGGTCGCCGGACGGCAAGAAAATTGCCTTTCACGCATCGGCATCCGGCACGGGTCGCCCGACTAAACCATTTCCGGGTGCTGCCACTATTGACAACGACATCTTTACGTTGACCGCGGGCGATGTTCTCAAAAAAACCGACAAGCCCAAGAACATCACAAACAGCCCCGAAGCGATTGACGAAGACCCGGACTGGTCGCCGGATGGTCGGAAGATTTTATTCACGAGCCATTTGGTCGCCGATGATAAACTCGATTCCGCAACCGCCGAAATCTACGTTATGAATGTGAACGGAAAGGGTAAGCGAGCGCGCCTGACCAATAACTCCGAAGAGGAGCGTGCACCCGCCTGGTCGCCGGATGGCAAGCGTATTGTCTATGCGTGTCGGAAAGGCGGCACTGATTTTGAGATTTGCGTAATGAACGCCGATGGCACGGGTCAAGTCCAACTGACCGACAATACGGTGGGCGACTTAACTTCCTCGTGGTCGCCCGACGGCAAGAAAATTATCTTCCACAGAACGATGGGTCAGGTAGTTGGCGGATTCGAGCTTTGGTTGATAAACAGCGACGGCACGGGCGAGGCGCAGATGACCGACACGCCCGGTCTTAATGGATTTCCGAACTGGGGCGAAGTCCGCGTCCCAAAGGAATCTCGTTAGATGCTTCGCGTAAAAGCATTTCAACTGCGCCTTAGTGAAGTTGAACAAACGCTCTCTATTTCCCGCAACGATTGGTATTCGAGGGAAACTACGCCGGATAAAGGAACAAACTTTATGAAAATCGAAAACGAAATAGAAACTGAAAAAGCCGCAAAGTTTTCTTTGTCGAAGCGGCACTTGATTTTCTTTCTGGTGTTGTCCGCGCTTCTTGGCTGCGCCATTCTGCGCTCAAGCATTGCTACGCGGCTCGACAGTTTTACGTTTGACGAGGCTTATCACATCGGCGCGGGCGCGGCTTACGTGCAAACCGGCGATTTTCGCCTTAACCCCGAACATCCGCCGCTCGTCAAATTGTGGACGGGTGCGTTTGTATCCGGGGTTTACGAGCTTTCTCCGTATCGCGCTGTTCAGGATAAAGGCGACGAGCGCAAGTTTGTCGAAGAAGACGTTTATAACCGCAACGACCCGGATTTGATTCAAAGCCGTTCGCGGGCGGCGATGTTCGCTTTGAACGGTTTGCTGCTGTTTTTGTTTGCTTTGGCGGCGCGGCGTGTTTTCGGGGATGTGATTGCTTTAGCGGCGACGGCTTTTCTGGTGATTGACCCGACCGTTGCCGCTCATCTTCCCGTCGTGATGACGGATTTGCCTGTCGCATTGCTTTCGACAACCGCCGTTTTGCTTGCCGTGCAAGCGTTTCGCTCGTGGCGAGCGGTTGATTTAGTTTTAGCCGCAATTGCTCTCGGATTGGCTTTGAGCGCGAAGCATTCAGCCGTGATTACAATGATTGCCGTTGCCCTCATCGGAATTGTAATGGCAATTTTTCTTGTTAAAGACGCGAAAATTCTTCTTCGTCTGAAAAGGCTTGGAATGGTCGCGGCAGTTTTAATCGGAGCGGTAATCGTTTTGTGGAGTTTTTATTTGTTCCGTTTTAGTGAAAGCCCAAATACTAGCGATGAACAATTTAATCGCACTCTGGCAGAGAAAATCAGCGACGTTAAATCCCCGATTTATCGCGCCGGATTGAATGTTATGGCAAACGGGCGCCTTTTTCCTCGCGCTTACACGTGGGGAATGGCGGACACGATTCGCGCCGGCGCGGAAGGTCGCGTCGCTTCCGTTCTGGCGTTCGGCAATCTTTATTATGGCAAAGCGCCTTTTTACTATTTTCCGGGCATATTCGCCGTCAAACTTCCGCTCGGTCTGCTTTTTTTAACTGCAATCGGCGCGGGTTTCTTGATTATGCGGCGCATCCCGCGCGAGTTTGTCGCGCCTCTCATCGGTTTATTCGTTTTGTCACTTCTGTTTTGGATTTTCTTCGCCAAAGGTTCTAGTTACGGCGGAATCCGGCACGCGCTATCCGTTGTTCCGCTCTTGGCTTTGCTCGCGTCGCTGGCGGTTTACAAAGCAGTCGAATCCAAATCATATCTTTTGCGCGGCGCGATTGTTGTCGCCTTGATCGCTGCCTCAATTTCGGCAATTCCAGTCGTGCGTCCATGGGAGTATTTCAACGAAACCGTCGGCGGCACGGCAAACGGTTATCGCTATTTCAATGATGAGGGAGTTGACCTCGGTTTACGCTCGAAGGAATTAGTCGAGTATTACAATCAAAACATTAAGCCTACGGGCGAAATACCCTACGTTGCTTATTTTGGGTCATACACGGAACTGAAAAAGCGCGGACTAGATTATTTGGCAAAAGACATAGAAAGAGACCGCGAAAAATTGAACAGTGAATTTATCACTGGAACAATTATCCTCGGAGCAGGTGAATTTACACCTAAGTTATGGTGGGACAAAAAGACTTTTCGGGAAACGACTCCAACAGAGCGGTTCGGCAATTTATTTGTTTTTCGCGGAACATTCAAAACGTCGGAACTAAGGGTATCCGGTTTGTACTGGGGCGCGATTAGCAGAATTTATACGGACAAACCGGAAACGGATCTTGCAATAAGAATGTTGTCCAAATCCGTCGAGATTGACCCGCGTGCTTTTTTTGCAGCCCTTGAACTCGGAAATCAGTATCTGAAAATCGGAAACCGCGAAGAAGCTCTCAGAGCTTACCGAATCGCCAAAGAAAATGTCCCGCCGTCTGACGAAACCAGCGAAATGCTCGCGCGGCAAATCGAGCGCGTCGAAACCGAGCCGCTCGAACAAATTCAGTCGCTCAGAAATCCGGGAATTGAATAAGGAATTTTCAAAAACAAATTTTGATGAAATTCTTTCTATTCAACTTTCACAAAATCCGTTCCCGTGCGTCCGAAAGTTTCGGGATGATACACTTCTTCGGCTTTCGCGGCGGCACGGATGAGCTAATTGCCTATTTGAAAATCCCTGCCTTTGCTCCAGCCAACTAACATTTCTATTCGCGTCCGAAGAAGTTTTGAATTAACATAAAGCGTAAATTTATGCGCCCCTACCAATGTCAAATTAAATGAGCAACACTCGCGACAATCATTTTCTAGTTCTATCCGGTTCGCGGGTGTGGTTGTATTTCGTATTGCTTTGGTCGGTGATGGTCGGTGTGCGAGCCGAACAATTGCCCGTGCGGGTTTATACGACTGCCGACGGGCTTGGCAGCAGCGCGATTACACACATCATGCGCGACTCGCGGGGGGTTCTCTGGTTTTGCACGCGCGACGGCTTGAGCCGTTTTGACGGAGTTCGTTTTACCACTTACAGCATCGGTCAAAATCCGTCTTATCCGACAATCAATCACATTCTGGAAACGCGCGGCAGCGTTTATTTGATAGCCACCAACGGAGGCGGTATTTACCGCTTTGACCCGAACGCCGTTTCATCGCCCGTTAGTCCAACGTCGGACGATACCGACAACCGTGTTACGCTCAACGCCGAGAAAGTTAGCGATATTAATTTTCCACTGTTGTTTGAAGACCGGGCGGGAAGGCTCTGGGCTGGAGGAGGCGGACTGTATCAGCTTGAAGAAACCGACAATCGCCTTTCATTTCGTCAAATTGAAATGGGTTTGCCCGTGAAGCCGGGGGAAAATTTCGTCATCAGCGGATTTAATGAAGCGCGGGACGGCAGCCTTTGGCTAAGGAGCGGAGAAAGCGCGACGCGCCGTTTGCCGGATGGTCGGACGATTCAATACATCCTTCCCCAGACATCGGGCGACGATTTTGTAACGGCGTTGGAAGAAGACCGCGAGGGAAGAATTTGGATCGGGCATGTCAGGGGATTTTACGTTCTCAATCCCGAACCTCTCCACTCGCTTTCCGGTTTGGGTCAATATACGGCGCGTCCTTTACCCGCGCCAAAAAACAACGTTAACAATCTCGCCTCGGACAATTTTTCGCGCTTGCCGGAGGGCGAATCAGCTCATTACGCCAACTCGGACGGATTATCCGACAATCCGGTGACGGGTTTGCTGAAAGCCTCCGACGGACGGATGTGGGTTGCCGACAACCGGGGCTTGACCGTGTTCGACGGCGAGCGTCTGCAAAACTTCGCCGACACACACGGAATAATAGAGAAAAGCGGCGGGGTTCTGGCTGAAGACATTGAAGGCAATCTCTGGGTCGGCAACCAGAGCGGCGGCGCGAGAAAATTATTGACCAACGGGATGACCACATTTGATAAATCGGACGGCTTGGGCGAGTTGCGTATTCACTCGATTTATGAAAATCAAAATGGCGAATTGTATGTCGTGAACGGCAATTTTCTCATCAGTCGCTTTGACGAAAAAGACTTCGACACAGTGCGTCCCAATCTGCCCGCCGATGCCAGATTCACCTGGACGTCAAACGTCGGCTTTCCCGACAGCCGAGCCGATTGGTGGATGCCGACAAATCTGGGGCTTTATCGTTTTTCAGGCATCGGGCAATTTGAGGAACTTGCGCGGCGGCAGCCCGTCGTTTATTCCACAAGCAACGGTCTAAAAAGCGATGATACCTATCGCGTGTTTGAAGACACAAGCGGCGACATCTGGATTAGCACTCGTTCGGGACACACAGTGCGAAACGGTCTGACCAGATGGCAACGCTCGACCAATACCTTTCACATTTTTACGGAAGCGGAAGGATTGCCGCCTTTTATCGCGGCTTCGGCGTTTGCCCAGGACAAAGCGGGAAATCTCTGGATGGGCTTTTACGAAGGCGGAATGGCGCGTTACGCGGATGGTCACTTCACCATTTTTACGACGGCTGACGGCGTGCCTGCGAGTTTTATCACGGGGCTTTATCTTGACCGGGCGAATCACCTGTGGATTTCTTCCGCGATGGGCGGACTGAGCCGCATTGACGATCCGACCGCGCCGCAACCGAAATTTGAAACTTACACGACTGCCGACGGACTTTCGAGCAACAATGTCAGGTGCGTTGTCGAAGATTTGGCGGGGAATATTTACGTCGGAACGGTGCGCGGCGTGGATCGCCTCAATCCGGCGAACGGGAATATTCGTCATTACGGGTTGAGCGAAGGGCTGGCTGATGATTTTGTCAACGTCGCTTACCGCGACCGGAAAGGCGCGTTATGGTTCGGCACGCCGCGCGGATTATCGCGCCTTCAGCCGGAGCCGGAGCGTGTGCGAAGCGTGCCGCCAATTTTGATTAGCGGGCTGCGCGTCGCCGGAGTCAAGCAGCCGGTTTCCGAATTGGGACAATCGGAAATTCACGCGCTCGAACTCGATTACACGCAGAACAATCTGCAAGTGGATTTTTTTAGTCTCAACTTCGCTCTCGGCGAAAATATCCGTTATCAATACAAACTCGAAGGCGCGGACGCGAATTGGAGCGAGCCGACGACGCAGCACGCCGTCAATTATCCGAACATTCCGCCCGGCGATTATCGTTTTCTCGTCCGCGCCGTCAATTCGGACGGCATCGCGTCTGCCGCGCCCGCTTTTGTGCCGTTCACGATATTACGTCCCGTTTGGCAGCGCGGCTGGTTTTTGGCACTGGCGATTCTGCTTTCGGGTGCGGCGATTTACGGTTTTTATCGTTATCGTTTGACCAAACTGCTTGAAATCGAGCGCACGAGAACGCGCATCGCCACCGATTTGCACGACGACATCGGGGCGAGTTTGTCGCGGATTGCGATGCTCTCGGAAGTCGTCAAACGGCAAAACGGCGCGGCGAATCAGGCTTCGGTCAAACGGCTGACGCAAATAGCCGATAACGCCCGCGATCTGGTGGATTCGATGAGCGACATTGTCTGGTCAATTGACCCGCGCCGCGATTCGCTGTCGAGCGTTCTGGCGCGGGCGCGCTCGTTTGCCGCCGACACGCTCGGCGAGCGCGGCGTGAAATGGAGTCTGGAAGCCGCGCCCGAATTGGGCGAAATTTATTTGTCGTCCGAACAACGTCGCGGGCTTTATCTGATCTTTAAAGAAGCCGTCATCAACATCGCCCGCCACGCGGAATGTCAAAACGCGCGGCTCAAAATCAGTTTGAATCATCAAAATTTAATCGCCGAAATTGCCGACGACGGCGGCGGTTTGCCAAAACAATCAAATGGAAATTCGCGCGGCGGACACGGGCTTGAGAATATGCGAAAGCGGGCGGCGGAAATCGGCGGACAACTTGAAATAAATTCGTCCGAAAACGGCACAAAATTGATTTTGACCTTGCCACGAACCAAAACTAAAAGCATATCTATGCTTTTTCGGCGGCGGCGAAATAAGGTAGAGTGAAAGCGACTTACCAATGATTGAAGCAAAACCAATTCAAGCGGCGATTATCGAAGACGACACAGTAGCGCGTGAGTGTCTGTGTTTGTTGATTGACGGAACGCCCGGCTACAAATGCGCGGATGCGTTTGCCTCGGTCGAAGACGCGCTCCGCAAAGGTTTTGCCGTCCGCCCCGACGTGCTGCTGCTCGACATTCATCTGCCCGGAATGCTTGGTTCGGAAGGCGCGAAAATCTTTCGCGCGAAATATCCGAAAATGCAAATTCTAATGCTTACGATTTACGCCGAGCAGGACAAAATTTTCGAGTCTATTTGCAACGGCGCGTGCGGTTATCTGCTTAAGAAAACTCCTCCGGCGCGGCTGCTCGAAGCCATCAAAGAGGCGCATGAAGGCGGCTCGCCGATGACGCCTGAAATCGCCCGCAAAGTCGTTACACTGTTTCAGCAAACCGCCCAATCCGAACAACCCGAAGAACATCTCACGCCGCACGAAATCCGCCTTCTCAAAGTTTTCGCCGAAGGCTACAGCTACCAGGACGCGGCAGAACAATTCCACGTTTCGATTCACACCATCCGCAACTACATCCGCAGTATTTACGAAAAACTTCACGTCCATTCAAAAAGCGAAGCCGTCAGCAAAGCTCTCCGCTACCGTTTGATTTCGTAACTCACCTTACGCGATGTTGGTTTTTGTCGCCAAAGGCGAGCGGACAATATAGCGTAGGGAAAGCGAATGCAATGAGCGCATCCCTACGTTGATTTGAAGAAAGATTTCCGACGCTGAAAGTGTCGAACAAACTCAATACTGATTGTTGCTCACTTTCAGCGAGCAAATGAATGTTGCAATCAAACGTAGGGATACATTCGCCTCCGGCTCATTTCTCCCTACGCTATATTGTCAGTCGCCTTTGGCGACAAATAAAAAGATCAACCTTCGCGTGAGTTGATTTCATAAATAGTCTGCCGTCAGTTATCCGCAGTTCGTTGTTTTCGTTCTGGCAACGGACTTTTTTGTTTTCCATTCCTGCTTCTCAATCGAACAACTAACAACTGACAAAACAGCATATCTATGCCTGCACAAGCCGCCGCGTTTTCCGTATCCTAGTGGCGAATTTGACAAACAATCAGTTCGCAAAAAATAAACATAGGAGATTTTTATGAAAAAACTACTTGCAATCACGTTGTTGACACTCGTTTCAATCGTTTCGGCTTTCGCGCAAAACGGCGCGGGCGAACAGGAATTGATTCGGCTTCAGCAGGAATTCAGAGTGGCAATCGAACGCGGCGACCGCGACGCGCTCAATCGGTTTATCGCCGACGACTTTTCCAACCGCAGCGGAGGGAACAAAACCGGGCTAATCGAGAATAGTTTGAAAGACTTCAAAGAAAGACAATCCAATCCCAATCTGAAGAATTTCACCTACACGCCCTTCGACTTCACGGTGAAGTTTAAGGGCGCGGATATGGCGGTGATGCGGTTTAAGGTCGCCGATAGAGGGCAATTCAAAGGAAAGGATTTTTCAGATTACCGCCACCGGACGCTCGTCTGGATGAAGCGCGGCGGACGCTGGCAAGTCGTCGAAGCCGACAACTCGCCGTTCACCGACGAACAAACATTAAGACAAATCGAACGCGAATGGGAAGACGCGAATAAAAACAAGGACAAAGCGTGGTTTGAACGCACTTACGCCGACGAATATACCGCGATTAACGCTGTCGGCAAAATGTTCAACAAGACGGAAGACATAGCGGATACGCTGTCGAACACCAACACCGTCACAAGCGCCGAACTTTCCGATGTGAAGGTGCGCGTCTATGGCGACACGGCTGTCGTAACAGGTCGTCTGCATCGGATCGGCAAAGACAAAAACGGGAACTTTGACCGGAATTTTATGTTCACCGACACATTCGTCAAACGCGACGGTCGCTGGCAGATAATCGCCACGCAAGCAACATTCGTCGCGCCGGAGACGACGACGAAAAATTAAATTACTAAAAGAAGGAGCATAACAATAGATAAAATTAAGAACTTGATTATCGTTTTCTTCGGCATAACGGCACTCGTCGGATTAATCGGCGCGGTCGTCCCGACAACTACACAAGGGCAAGGCGGCGGTAGCTCGAAAGATGTCAATGTCGTCAACTCGCCGACGGTGCAGGCGCAGCAGTCGGGCGCGTGGAACGTCGGCATTACGGGAGCGCCGACGGTTAATATTGACAGCACGACGGCAAATCCGGTTTGGGTGCGCGACGTGAACGATGCCCGGCAGCCTTATCTCAGTCAAACATTCGCCGACTTCACGGCTGGAGCAGCCACGGCGAGCGGCACATTCGCAACTGTTCCGCCGGGCAAGCGGCTGGTTGTCGAGCATGTTTCCGTCTATGGCGGCATCCCTGCGGGACAGAAATTATTCGCGCTTATCACCCGCGAGAGCAACACCAATCACGCGGTAGTGCTGCACCCGCAGGCAAACTTTCCAGCCTTCGGAGGTTCCGACCAGTTCGTCGCCAGCGAGGAGATGAAACTCTATTTCGACGCAGGCAAAACCCCCGGCGCGTTTGCGAACCGCAATTTCACGACAGGCAGCGGCAGCCTCATTTTCGCAATCTCCGGCTACCTCGTGGATGTGCCTTAGCCGGGTGGATGACTCATTTGCAATTTAGAAAGTAAAAACAAAAGAAAAATAAGGAAAATTAGAGAGGTAAAAATTATGAAAACAAAACAAACATTAGCAAAAACACTCGCCTTGGGTGTTGTCGTCGGCGTTCTCATCGGGTTCGCCGTGTGGAACGTCAATCGGGTTAGCGCAATTAAAGAGGTTGACGGAAAAGTCCAATTCGGGATTGTCACCTTGCTTCCGGCAGTCCAAAACGCCCGGCTCAATTTAGTCAGAGTTGACGGTGACGGTTCGGTTGTGAATGACCCGAATCTAAGACCTTGCCGCGTCCAAATCAGGTTTTACGACGCGAACGGACGAACCTTTGGAACGCCCGACACATTTAATTTACGACCGGGCGTTGCCGTCAGCCGCCTTGTTATCCCGCAGGGCGGAACGGCAATCGAAGGCGGATTTCAATTTCGCGCCGAGGTCGGCATTGACCCGGAAGACGCGACGCGGCGCAATCGCTGCACCGTCGTTCCGACAATGGAAGTGTTCAACAAACAAACCGGCGGAACTTTGTTTATGTATCCCGGACTGGCGGAAGGTTTTAATCCGCAGCCCGACCCGCCGGGACAGAATTAAATAATCAAATCTATCGTTTAGAAACGGGCGGCAATCCGTTTCTAAATGATTTTAATTTATTCGTTAACTGAAATGGAAAGAGAAAACAAAATGAGACGGTTAATTTTACACATCGCGTTAGCAGGATTTTTGTTTTTGCCTTTTTCTGCACACGCGCAAACGGAGAATTCCGCCGACGCTGAGGAACTCGTCGCGCTTTCAAACGAATGGATGCAGGCGTTAGAGCGCAAAGATAAAAATCGTTTGGAGCAAATTATTCATAAGGACTTTTTTATTCTCGGAATGGTAGATGACGATTCGCCGACTAACCGCGAACAGTGGCTGAAAAACGGCATTGAAGATTCCGACTGGCTCGACTTTCGTTACGACAATATGCACGTCACGACATTGGGCGATACGGCTGTCGTGCGCTCGACGCTGGATTTTACCGCCGAACGGCGAAGCGGATTTTTTAGAGGTCAGCACGACCGCGCCGCTCGTAGATGTTTGGGTAAAGCAGGACGGCAGATGGCAAGTTATCAGAAGGTATCCCGCGCCCTGGACGGTGGCGCGTTGGTTTGACCGCGCCGCCGGCTTTCTTGTTGGAGTTATCGGAGTTATTGTAGTGATGATTTTGGCGTGGCTCTGGCGGAGGCGTTCACGTCGGACAAAGGCAGTTGTTTGATTTTCTTCGGTTATAAAATCCGCGTCGTAGAACAATAACGAGGTGAATATGAAACTTTCTTTTTTAATAATTTTGATTCTGATTGTAGCGGCATCCGCCGTTTCGCAGACAAAATCCAAATCTTCCGTAACAGAGGAAGTTAAATATATCAACCGGATGAGAAGTGAAATACAGAAGGCGGAGAACGCGCCGAATGACATTGAGCCGCTCAGACGACATTCCGCCCCGGACATTGTTTTAATTCCCGACGGTCTGCCGCCCGTCTCAGGACTAGAAAATGCGCTTAATCTGATGCGGCAATTGTGGGTAATATTTGAGGTAAAAACGGAATACCACAGCGAGGAAGTGCGGATTAACGGAGATACAGCCATTGACCGGGGCTGGGCAAAAGAAATTTTAAAGAATAAGAAAACCGGCGAAATCACGGAGAATACGGCAAATTATTTATGGATTAGCAGAAGAAATGAAAATGGTGTGTGGAAGCAAACGCACGTTATTTGGAATAAACGTGCAAAATAATTCTGTAACACGCCCGGAACAAATCATTGGACGTGAGGGCGCGCACAGCGACTTTATTATCGCGTTATCTTTTGTCCGTCAGTTCGCATTTGGCGGTTTCCGCCCACGATAACTCGGCTGTTAGACGGCTAAACCATCAAGATTACGTTTTAGAAAAGGAAAAATAAAAAAATCAAGTCTATTGTGAAAGGAAAATAAAGATGAAAAACAAAAGTATCCAGAATGTGGTGCTTACCGCATTGATAATTATTGGAGTTTCCGTTGCGGTTTTTGTCGGAGCGCGGGCGCAGGTTCGAGAACAGCAGGAAAAGAAGAATGTGATGACCTCGACTATCGCGTTTGTCAGCACGCGCCACGATCCCAAGTCGAATCTCTTCGCTTCCCAAATTTATCTGATGAATGGGGACGGCACGAACGTGCGACGCATAACAGAGAACAAATACGCTGACAATTTCCCGACACTTTCGCCGGACGGAAGCAAGATAGTCTTCGACAGCAACCGTCTTCGAGTTGAGGAAGAACCGCTCAACACTTCACACCTGTTCCTGATGAATACAGACGGCACCGAGCAGACATTGTTAGCGCGAGGTAGTTCCGCCACGTGGTCTTCAGACGGTAAGAAAATCGCCTTTCATGCTTCGGCATCAGGCTCGGGTCGCCCGACCAAACCATTCCCCGGCGCAGCCACGATTGACAACGATATCTTCGTGATGAACGTCAACGATGTTCTCAAAAAAACCGCCCTGCCCAAGAACATCACGAACAGCCCGGAGGCGATTGACGAAGACCCTGACTGGTCACCGAACGGACGGAACATTATATTCACGAGCCACCTCGTCGCCGACGATAAACTCGATTCCGCTACCGCCGAAATCTACCTCATAAAAGCGGACGGTAAGGGTAAGCGAGAACGGCTGACCAATAACTCCGAAGAGGAGCGCGCTCCCGCCTGGTCGCCGGACGGCAAGCGCATTATCTACTTGTGCCGGAAAGGTGGTACTGACTTCGAGATTTGCGTCATGGACGCGGACGGCACGGGTCAAATACAACTGACCGATAACACGGTGGCGGACTTAACTTGCTCGTGGTCGCCCGACGGCAAGAAAATTATCTTCCACAGACCGGTGTCTCGGGGCAGATTCCAGCTCTGGACAATCAACAGCAACGGCACGGGCGAGACGCAGATGACCGATACGCCCGGGCTTAATGGATTTCCGAACTGGGGCGAAGTCCGCGTCCCCAAAGAATCCCGTTAGATACTTCGCGTAAAAGAATTTTAACTGCGGCTTAGTGAAGTTGAACAAACGCTCTCTGTTTCCCGCAACGCTTGGCATTCAAGAGAAACTACGCCGGATAAAGGAACAAACATTATGAAAATCGAAAATGAAACGCCAACTGGAAAAGCCGCAAAGTTTTCTTTGTCGAAGCGACATTTGATTTTCTTTCTGGTGTTGTTCGCGCTAATTGGTTTCGCTGTTCTGCGCTCAAGCGTTGCGACGCGGCTCGACAGTTTTACGATTGACGAGGCTTATCACATCGGAGCAGTCTGCAACAACGCGGTGCGGTTTATGAAATGGGAAGGAAAAATAATCCGTGTTTAGCACAATAAATAAAAGAGGAAAATGCTATGAACAGAATAATTTTTTTAATACTGCTGAATTTACTGTTTGCAATTACCTGCACTCAAGCGCAGGATTCCATTCCCCCGCCATGCAGCGAGGAAATCGAAGAAAAAAACAAGGCTCTCGCCCGACGGTTTTACGAAAATGTCTGGTTTTCAAATAATCCGGCGACGATTGACGAAATCTTCGCGCCTGAATACGTCGCCCACGACATTGGCGACCGGAAAGGAATTACCGAACCATCCGACGAGCAAAAGAAAATCGCCGCTTTCTTCTGGGAAAACGGCAATATGACCGGGAGCATTGACTATCAGATCGCCGAATGCGATAGGGTGGCGACGCGCTGGCAGTGGAAATTTCAGCCGACGACCTGGTGGATGAAAATATTGGGCGGACGCGAGCAAATTCCGATTATCAATGTGTTTCGCTTCAAAGACGGAAAGATTGCCGAGGTTTGGAATCACCGCCATGATATTGACACCCCTCGGGGAAATGTTCCGTTTGTTAAGGGTTTGCTTATCGGTTTAATTCCGAGTCTTGTATTGCTGGTTATCAGTTTTTTGCTGTGGCGCAAATTACGAAGGCAAAAATAGAAACGCCGTATGGTATATGAAATCGAAAATAAAATGATAGATGGGAAGACCGCAAAGTTTTCATTGTCGAAGCGGCATTTGATTTTCTTTCTGGTGTTGCTTGGTTTGATTGGCTTTGCTGTTGTGCGTTCAAGCGTTGCGACGCGGCTCGACAGTTTTACGATTGATGAGGCTTATCACATCGGCGCGGGCGCGGCATACGTTCAAACCGGCGATTTTCGCCTTAATCCCGAACATCCGCCGCTCGTTAAATTGTGGGTTGGAGCTTTTGTTTCGAGTTTCGGCTATCAACTTTCTCCTTACCGCACTCTTCAGGACAAGGCGGATGAGCGCAAGTTTGTCGAAGAAGACGTTTATCTCAACAACGACCCTGATGTAATTCAAAGCCGTTCGCGGATGGCGATGTTTGCTTTGAACGGCTTGCTGTTGTTTTTGTTCGCTGTGGCGGCGCGGCGCGTGTTCGGAGGTGTGATTGCTTTAGCCGCCACCGCTTTTTTGGTGATTGACCCGACGGTTGCCGCTCATTTTCCGGTGGTGATGACTGATTTGCCCGTCGCACTGCTTTCGACAATCGCCGTTTTATTGGCTGTGGTGGCGTTCAAAACGTGGCGGACGGTTGATTTGATTTACGCCGCCGTCACTCTCGGATTGGCTTTGAGCGCAAAACATTCAGCAGTTATCACAATGCTGGCGGTTGCGATTATCGGAATCTTAATGGCAATTTTTTGGGCAAAGGACGCTGGCGTTGCCGTTCGCCTGCGCCGTGTCGGATTGGTAGCGGCGGTTTTAATCGGAGCGATGATTGTCCTGTGGAGCTTTTATCTGTTCCGCTTTAGCGAAAGTCCGGCAACTTCCGAGGAACAATTCAACCGCTCTCTGGTAGAGAAAATCAGCGATGTTAATTCGCCGCGCTACCGAGCCGGTTTGAATATTATGGTGCGCGGACATCTGTTTCCCCGCGCCTACACTTGGGGAATGGCGGACACGATTCGCGCCGGGGCGGAAGGACGCGCCCGCTCCGTTTTCGCTTTCGGCAGGACTTACAAAAAAGAACCTTTCTATCTTTCCTTGGGTATGATTGCCGTCAAACTCCCGCTCGGTTTGCTGCTTCTGACGGCAATCGGCGCCGTTTTACTAATCATCCGCAAAATTCCGCGAGAATTCTTTGCGCCTCTGTTTGGCGTGATTGGTTTAGCCGTCCTTTTTTTGATTATTCTTGCCACAGGCTCGGCTTACGGCGGAATCAGACACGCGCTTCCGGTCGTTCCGCCACTGGCTTTATTGGCATCGCTGGCAATTTACAAGGCAATCAAATCCAAGTCTTATTTTTTGCGCGGTGCGGTCGCCTGTGCCTTAATCGCTGCTTTGGCATCGGCGATTCCTGTTCTGCGCCCGTGGGAGTATTACAACGAAACCGTCGGCGGCTCGGAACGCGCCTATCTTTATTTTGCCGATGAGGGAATTGACGCGGAACTGCGCGTCAAGGAATTGGTGAAATATTATAACGAGAACTTAAGACCCGCAGGCGAAATACCTTTCCTCCTCTATCCGGTTCATCAAGCAGAAAGGAAAAGGCGAGAACTTGATTGGGTTGGAGAAAATCTCGAACGCGACGGGGAAAGGCTGAACAGTGAAATGGTCAGCGGCACGATTTTTATGGGTGGGAGGCAAGTCCGCGCCAAGCCCGCTTTCCGTGACGCGACTCCGATAGCGCGGTTTGGAAACTTGTTCGTTTTTCGCGACACGTTTCGTGACCCTGACACAAAGGTGTTCAGGCTTACTATGCGTGCAAGGAACAAAATTTACACAGCCGAGCCGGACATCGAAGGAGCGATAAAACTGTTGTCCGAAGCCGTCGCCCTTGACCCGAAGAAGTTTCACAACGCGGTGGAACTCGGCAATCAGTATCTCAAAGTAGGAAAGCGCGAAGAAGCATTGCGGGCTTACCGAATTGCCAAAGAAAACGCTCCGGCAGATGACGCAATCAGCGAATTGCTCACCCGCCAAATAGAGCGCGTGGCAGCCGAACCGCTTGAACAGATTTCGCCGCTGCGAAATCCAAAGATTGAATAAATTCGTGAGTCTGGAGCGGTTGGAAAAATAAGGCGACAGCCCGAATCACAGGCAGCGATAGTGAAAGATGTCGTTCCGTTTCCGGCGTTCGGGCTGCCGCTTTGTTTCTTCGGCGGGATTTCAAAAGATATAGAAAAAGCCGCCGATGATATAAAATCTCGACGGCTTTTTCTTAATTTGCCATTATTCAACCTTCACAAAATCCGTTCCCGTGCGCCCGAAAGTTTCGGGATGATACATTTCTTCGGCTTTCGCGGGCGGCACAACAAATTGTCCGGGCGTGGTTGCGCGCGTTACATAAGTATATTTATAAACGCCTTCCCACAGCAGAGAGCTAAACGCTTCGGCGCGTTCGTCGCGGAAATTCTGATGTTCAAACCACGTCCAACGCCAGTTGTAAAACCCGCGTCCGTAGCTTCTGCTTCCGTAATCGATTACTGAAGAATTTCCCGCGTCGTCTTGCAGAATTGTTTCCGTAACCGCAAGTTCAGGATTTAGAATTTCCAAGCCTGCGGGCAACGGGTCAACCAGCGCAACGTGATAACGTCTTGCGGAAGCAACCATTGTCAGAAGAACCCGAACGCGCGCGCCGGATTTGATTGTCCAACTTCCGTCAGCGTTTTGTTTCACGTCTTCGGCATTGTCAATCGCTTCATATTTTCGCAAAACGGTGAAACCGTAATCGGCGGGCGCGAGTTTCAAATTGTTCGGCGCGTATTTCATACCGATTCGATAATAAAGCCGTCCCCCGCCTTGTTTGTCAAAAATTAGATTTGCCGCGCCGTTTTGTTTCGTCAAATAACTCATCGGAATAGTCAAAAGATTTGAATCAAGCGAGCGTCCGACGAATTTTTGCTCGCCTGCATAAGCGTTTCCGAGCCAAACGCGCGTGACGAAATCAGGTGTAATTTTTTCATATGCATTAAAGTATTTATCCAAAGCCAGCAAAATAAACACGTTTTCCTGAGTATTTTCCCAGCGTCCTTTTGTCCGGTGGTCGAGCAAACCGCGCACGAGCTTTGGAATTAAATCGTTGTTCGCATCGGCTTTCAAAAGCGCTTCGAGCAGAACGCCGTCGGCGCGGCGGTTGGAATACATAATCAACCATTCGGCATCGCCGTAATCGGTAACGAAATTTGCGGTTGAAGCAGTTTCGGTTGTGCGATTCATCAAAAAGCGTTTTATGTTTTCGACTTCCGCAACGGAATTTTTATCATCGGCGAGAACACTTAAAATCCAACCGATTGCTTCAAACGGCATTTTTTCAAGCGCCGCTTCAGCCAATAATTTCCTGGCTTTCGCCGCGTCTCGGTCGCCCATCAAATTGCGAACATAAAGCGCGTAAGCTGAAATTGTCCAGCGAACCTGCGGCGATTTGTGGTTTTCGTCGAAATGCTTTTCGATGTTTTTCAAATAAGGTTTTACTTTCGTCAACATTTCTTCCGGCACTTGATAGCCTTTCGCCTTCGCCAAAACCAAAGCGTGAGCGACGTGCGCCGTCACAAACGGAAATTTGTAGCGTTCTCCGTCGCGTTTCCACAAACCGAAATAACCGTCGGCGTTCTGACGCGATTTTAGAATCTCGACATCTTTTGCAAAACGCGCTTTGAGTTCCGCATCCGAAGGCATTTCCTTTGCTTTGAATGCTTTTAAAACGTCCTGCAAAGCCGCGACGGAAATCATACGTGAGGCGACTTGTTCCGAAGATTCAAACGGATAAGTTTGCAGATAAATAAAAGCGTCGGTCAATTCCTGCAACTGCGTCGAACTCGTCGTAACTTCCAGACCGCCGAATTGCGGAAAGACATCTTTCGGTGCTTCGATTGGCTGGACAATCGCGCCGTTTTCGTCGGTCGTGCCGTAAGTCGCAAACGCTTCGGTTGTTGCCGGTGTCCAAACAGGCAGATTGATTTCCGCCGCGTCCGAGAATTTGCCCGATGTTACCGCAAATTGAAAACGCGCCGTTCCAGCCTTCATCGCCGACACGGGAAAACGAACTTCCACGCGGTCATTTGCCGGAACGACAACTTTTTTACCGCCGCCGTTTGTTAATTCGGCATTGGTCGCCCGAACCGCAACGTCAACCGTCAACGCATTATCAGTTTGATTTTGGACGACGACGGGCAATTCAACTCTATCGCCGAAATTCATAAAGCGCGGCGCGGACGGGCGAACCATCAAAGGCTGTTTCGCCGTAATCGAGCTTTCGCCCGAACCGAAGCGTTTTCCCGCGTCAACCGAAACCGCCATTATGCGATAACGGGTCAGATTGTCGGGCAATTTTACCGGAACTGTCGCTTTGCCGCTCGCATCGGTTTTGACATTCGGCGCAAAAACGGCGAGCGCGTCGAAGTTTTGGCGGAGATTGATTTCCTTTTGAGCTTCAGTTGAAAGGTCGTTATTATCAGCTCCGTCAATTTGAAAATTGTTTGACCTGCCTCTATTTCCACCGACTTTCGCTTTGGAAATAACGCCTGGAGATAAAACTGCTAAAGTATCAACCGTTGCCTCTGCCGCCATTCCGCTTCCCATACCATTTCCGTATCCACTACCAACAGCAATAAAATTCGGGTCATCAAGAATCACATTTTCGCGCGAATGATAATCCGTTACGCCTGCTTCACGCTCGGTGTAAAAAATATCGAGCGGATTCGCCATTTTATAACTCGTCAAAGCCAAAATTGATTCGTCAACCACGACAACGGCGACTTCGCTGTTGGCGACAGGTTTACCCGAATTGTCTTTCACTTCGACATTGATTGTCGTTTCGCCCGCTGGTTCGAGCGTTTTCGCTTGCGGCTCGGCGGAAACGGTTAATTTGCGCGAAGCCGTCGAGATTGGCAGATTTATCTCGCCCGTCGCAAACGCGGGACGTTTCGTCAGTTTCGTGTCAATCTCGCCCGCGTCGTTTGTCCTTTCGGACGCGCCGACCAAATCAACTTGCGCGTAAACATTCGGCAGATATTTTTCTTCAAGCGGAATCCTTAAAACCGTCGAAGATTCCTTCATCGAAAAGCGTTCGGTTTTGACGATGCCGTCGCGCCGCAAAGTCAAAACGCCTTCCGCCGGAACGAACGGTGACTGCACGAGAATTTCCGCCACATTGCCCGCCGCGTAATCTTTTTTGTCGGGAATCAGATTTGCTTCTTCCATTTCAACCGTGCGCTTCGGCTCGGTTTTTCCGCCCGCCACCCAGACAGTCAGTTCGCTTTCGTTCGGTCGTTCTTTATCATCAAAAACGCTTGCCGTTATCGTGTAGCGTCCGCCGCCTTTTGCAACGAAGTCGCATTTGGAAACGCCGTCAACTGATTTTATTTCGCAATTCTGCTCGTCAACAATTTCCTCTTTCCATTCGCCTTTATCAAACGTCCAATCTTTCAGCCGCGCCGAAATTTTCACATCTCGATTCGCCATCAATTTGCCGTCAATATCGGTAACGATTGATTCGGCAACGATTTTTTCGCCTTTGTTGACAAACGTGCGCGGTGTTTTCAGACCGACGTAAAGCTCTGACGGATGCACGAGCAGATTCGTCGTGCTTGACCACGTTTGCCGATTGACATCCTGCACGCTTACCGAAGCCGAAACATTATACGGGCGCGGCGGATTTGCCGATTCAAAATCAATTTTCAAAAGATGTTTCCCGCTCGCGTCGGTTACGCCTTTGAAAGTCTGCGTCGTCGTTTCGCCGTAATTATTGTCGTAACTGCGCCACCACGGAAACCACTTCCCGAACGTAAAATCCGAACGATTCGGCGGTGTGTAATTGGTCGGCGTTGACCTTACCGTCCAATTCGTTTCGGCATTCGCCAAACCGCCGCCCGCAAAATACTTCGCTTCAACCGAAACATTTGCCGATTGTTTGACAAAATAAGGTGCTTCGGTTTCGTTCTTCGCCGTTACTTCAAATTCGGGACGACGAAATTCCTGAATATGAAAAGCGTGCGAAAATTCATTTCCGGCTAAAGAACTATTGGTTTTTAATTCAATGCGCGAATAACCGAGATTAGCGTTGTCGGGCAATTTGAATTTGAAATCGAATGCGCCGAAAGCGTTTAAGTTGGTCGTGCCTTTGGCGATTTCATTGTCGCGCGAATCTTTGACGGAAAACGTCAAACCGCTCGCTTTGTCCGCAAGCTGCGCGATGTCGCCAAACTTTCCGCTCTCGTAAACGCGAATGTAGCCTTTGACCGAAACTTCTTCTGTTTCCCGCTCGCGTCGGTTACGCCTTTGAAAGTCTGCGTCGTCGTTTCGCCGTAATTATTGTCGTAACTGCGCCACCACGGAAACCACTTCCCGAACGTAAAATCCGAACGATTCGGCGGTGTGTAATTGGTCGGCGTTGACCTTACCGTCCAATTCGTTTCGGCATTCGCCAAACCGCCGCCCGCAAAATACTTCGCTTCAACCGAAACATTTGCCGATTGTTTGACAAAATAAGGTGCTTCGGTTTCGTTCTTCGCCGTTACTTCAAATTCGGGACGACGAAATTCCTGAATTTGAAAAGCGTGCGAAAATTCATTTCCGGCTAAAGAACTATTGGTTTTTAATTCAATGCGCGAATAACCGAGATTAGCGTTGTCGGGCAATTTGAATTTGAAATCGAATGCGCCGAAAGCGTTTAAGTTGGTCGTGCCTTTGGCGATTTCATTGTCGCGCGAATCTTTGACGGAAAACGTCAAACCGCTCGCTTTGTCCGCAAGCTGCGCGATGTCGCCAAACTTTCCGCTCTCGTAAACGCGAATGTAGCCTTTGACCGAAACTTCTTCCTTGGGGCGATACATTTTGCGGTCATCGAAAACAAACCAGCGAAGCGAATCGTTTTCTGGCTTTTTATACCAATTTCCCGCTTCCTGATTATAATAATCAGTATTTTCTGGCAAAAATGCTACATCTTTACCGCGCTTTGCAATCAAAACATTTTGCTGTTTAGCTTGTGCGTCAGGCAAGGCAAGTCGCAAAATTCCGTTCGCGGAGGTAGTGTTTGTTTGCATCGCTTCGATTGTTTCGGTTTCGGCAAAGTTTTCTGAGTTGACCAAGTTTACCGAATCAGACAAGTTTTCGGTTGGCGCGAAGCTCGTTAGCCATTGCCACCAGGATTGACCGGAAACCGTTTCATTTTGATTTTCTACCGACTGCCGACTGCCGACTGCCGACTGCTTCCCGCCATTTGGATAAATCGTTAAATTGACTCCGCTCAAGGGTTTTCCCGTTTTCAGTTCCGTCGCAAAACCGACTAGCTCTTGATTATCAACAAACGCATCAAGTCCGATTTGCGTCGCCTGAACCCAAGCAAAAATACGCGAATTATAAGTCCTGACATTTACGGCTTTGCTCGAATTTTCAATCGGTTCGATGTCTACGATTAAATGTCCGAAACCGCCGTCTAAAAATTGGCTCAAATCAATACGCGTTTCGACCATTTCATCCGGTTGACTTTTTATCGAAACAATTTTGTCGGAAACTAATTTGCCCGGAATAGCCGGACGTTTCGTGCTGTCGTCGTAATTGATGCGTCCCGCATACGCCTGAAACTGCCACCAATCCTGCGACTGAACCGAATAAATTTTCGTTTTGAACGAAGCATGATTTGTCGAATAAACCGAATACGCGGGCTTCGAATTCGGGTCGAGCACGACGAAATTTCCGCCTTGCGAATACAAACCTTTTTCAGCCGCGGTCGTCTGAAAAACGGCTTTCGCGTCTTGTCCGAGCGTTTGCCCGAATTCGTCTTTTAGAGAACCGCTAACCGTTACGGTAAAGGTCCTGCGCGGAGTTTTGTAACCCTGAATGCTTATTGTATTTCCGTTTGGAACAATATCTAAGCCTTCAACATTCGGCTGGATTTTCACCAGTGATTTGTCAAAAGTTTTTTCGTCAATCGGGTTGGAAAATCGCAATTGAAAAGTCTCTTGCGGGTTGCAGGTTTTTTTGTTTTCTTCATAACCACAATAACTATTTACAAATTTCATCGCGCCGAAAGTTTTGAACGAAAAACTTTGCGCCTTTGTCGTCGTCAAACTTCCTTCGGCAGACGGCGTTCCCTTTTCGATTGTGACTGTGATTTGCGAATCGGCGGGCAAAGCGTTTTCCGTCAAACCGTCGGAATTTACTGCACGTAAAGCCAGCCAGCGTCCGGGCTGAACATTTTTTACGTAATAAGAAATGCTTTCGTCTTTGGCAATTTCTTCTGGCGTGGCGAGCCGAATCGGAATTTTTTGTTTGCCGGCAACGACGGAAATTGTTTTGATAACCGCTTCGGGGTTTATTTCCTGGTCAAAAGAAACGAATACAAGAGCGTCGCGTCTGGTCGTTTGATTTTCGGGAATTTTCGTTTCAACCGTCGGCGGCGGAGTTTGAAAATTCCAGACGACATCTTTTTGCAAAACTTGACCGTTGGCGGATTTTGTTCCGGCGGGAATTCGCGCCGTAAATTTCGTCGCCATCGGAAAACGCTTCGCCGCGTCAAACATCAAAGTTTTCGTCCCTAACCAACGCCACTTTCCTTCGGGCATCGGAGTTAATTGAACAGGAACATTCCGCCCGGTTTCTTCCTGCGAAGAAACGGCAACCATCGGTTGGGAAAACGTGACATTTAAATCGGGCGCGAGATTTACCGCGCCTTCGGGCGAAAAGCGTATGACTTCCAAAGTTTGCGAATTTGCATCAATTTTCGGCGTTCCGCGTCCGTCTTCTGAGGGAAACTTTACGTTAATCGTTTTTCCGGTTTTCGGCGGCGGCAAACTTCCCGCTCGTTTTGCAAAATCGGTTTGGTCAGCTTTATCAATTTTAATTTCCGGCAGTCGTTTCAAAAGATTCGAGGTTTGATTTTCGCTTAACGCTTCACCGCTTGTCGGCAGGGTTGTTTGACGATTTTCTGCGCCTGCCGCGCCTTCGCTCAAGCGGAATTTCAGACCGTTATCAGATGTTTCATTCATATTTGAAGAAGCAATTTTGCCGCGCCGAACCTGCGCTTGCGTCTGCAAGACAACCGGCGAAATCAAACCCAGATAAATCGCAAAAATCAATACAAAAGATATAAATTGTTTCATCTTAAAATGTTCCTCGACACCCGCATCGTTTGAGCGTGTAACCTTGCAAAAGGTTGTGCCGCACGTTTTTTCTGTTTTAATTATTTTTCAATCGGCATTTGTTTTTCCAGAAACTTATCCGAGTTTTGAACGTATGAAAAAGCCGAATCTTGCAGCTGCGCGCATTATAGAACGAGTCTTTAAAACATTGATTCGCGCTTTCGCAAACTGAGCTTTTAGACACGGAAAGAAAAGGTGATTTATTGAAAGTTAGTTTAGAATCTTGATTTTTATATGATTATGCGAGTTGTTTTTTGTTATTTTTATAAATTATTTTTAACGGCTGTGCCGACTGCTTCGTCTAAATTGCTAAAACCTTTTTGTTTCAAAATTTTCGCCAAACCGAAGTTTACATCGCGCGCGAAACTAAAACCCTGGTAAATAAATCCGGTGTATGATTCGAGCAGACACGCGCCCGAAGTGATTTTCTCGAACGCATCCTGCGCCGAAAATATTCCGCCGACGCCGATAACCGGTAGTTTGCCTTTCGAGTGTTTGTAGATTTGTTTGATGACCAGGTTCGACGGATTTTTAAGAGGTTTTCCGCTCAAACCGCCGCTTCCGATTCGTTCGATTTCGGTACGGTTTGTTTGCAGACCTTTTCGTGAAGTTGTGGTATTGGTAGCGATTATTCCCGCCAAATTACGTTTCTGTGCAATATCGACAATCGCTTCGATTTCGGTTTCCGACAAATCCGGCGCGATTTTGACGAGAAGAGGCAGAATTTTTTTATTTTGCCCGCCTAGTTCGGAGTTTCTCTTTTGCAGTGCGCTTAAAAGCTCTTCCAAACGGTCGGCTTTTTGCAATTCTCTTAAATTCGGCGTGTTCGGGCTGGAAACGTTGACGGCAATATAATCGGCGATTGCAAATGCCAAATCGAAACTTTGCAAATAATTTTCGATGGCATCATCAATCGAAACGTCTTTATTTTTGCCGATGTTTACGCCGAGAACACAGTTTGGATTCGCTTTTTTCAATCTGCCGACAACTTTTGCAGTTCCTTCATTGTTGAACCCGAGCCGATTTATCAATGCTTTGTCTTCATGCAACCTGAAAAGGCGCGGTTTTTCGTTTCCCTTTTGCGGGTTGAAAGTTACGGTTCCGACTTCGACAAATCCGAAACCGAGCGCAGCTAATTGATTAACGACTTTGCCGTTTTTATCAAATCCGGCGGCGACGCCGAGCGGATTTTTGAACGTCAAGCCGAAGCGTTTTAATTCAGCGAACTCTTGGCAAGCAAATTTTTGCCGGAAAAAATCCTGCGCTGCTTTTGATTTAAGCGCAAATTCTAACGATTTGATTCCAAATTCGTGCGCCGCTTCCGGCGACGTTTTGAACAGAATCGGACGAATTAAATTTCTGTATAATTTCGACATCTGAAAAACCGGTAAATGATAAATGATAAATGATAAATGTAAAAGATGCTTTGAACTTTGAACCGCTCTTTGTTACGATTTGCCCAACGGTATGGCTGACGAAATTAAATTGGTTGAAAAATCGAGAATAATGGACGGCGTGCGTATAAAGCGCGCTTTGTCTCGCCTGGCGTCGGAGATTGTTGAAGAAAATCAGGGCGCGAAAAATTTGTATCTGGTCGGAATTCGCAGGCGCGGTGTGCCGATTGCCGAACGATTGCGGGATAAAATCGAAGAACTCGAAGGCGTGCGCCCCGTGTTCGGCATTATCGATATCACGCTTTACCGAGACGATTTATCAACTGTCGGCGCAAATCCGATCGTCAACCGCACGGAACTCGACACAGACATCGAAGACAAAAACATAATTTTGATTGACGACGTGCTTTATACAGGACGCACGATTCGCGCTGCGCTTGACCAGTTAATGGACTTCGGACGCCCGAAACGAGTCCAGCTTGCAGTTCTCGTCGACCGCGGACGCGAACACCGAGAACTGCCGATTCAAGCGGATTTCATCGGTAAAGTTGTGCCGACGAAAAAGACTGAAATTATAAAAGTGATGCTTAAAGAATATGACGACATGGAAGCAGTCGGGATTTTCGAGCGTCCGACGGAATAATATGTTTGATGAAATTTGAAATCGCGGGCGAAATTACGCAAACTGAAACTATTGCCGTCGGGCATTCGATTCGAGTTCTGGCTTTACTGAATAAAAGATATGGCAAAGGACGTTGGCTAAAGAAAAAGGGTATTGCAACTGTTAAATTGACAGACGGCAGTTTTCGCATTGCTGAAATTCACTGGTATGAAGCGCACGGCATTGGTAAGAAAGATATTAAAATTAAATTTCCCTTTTTAGATTGAAATTTATGAACAAAGAAACCGCTCAATTTGTCGTTTGTCTGAATAATGAAGGCTATCTAGCTTCGCTCGAAATCGGTAAACTTTACCGAACGATTCCCGACGAAGAAGCCGAAAAAATCGGCGGCTTGCGCGTCGTGGACGAAGACGGCGAAGACTATCTTTACGACGCTGAAATGTTTTGCCCGCTTCAGGTTCCGCCGATTGTCGCGCAAACTTTGATTTCTATCGGAAAGTAGCTTTTGGAAAGCAAGGTAAAATGCCTTGCTTTTTTATTATCAAAAATGGACAAACCGTTTCGCCGCAGAGATTTACTCGGAATCCGCAATCTTTCTGCCGAAGAAATTGTCGGTATACTCGACACGGCGGAAAATTTCCGCGAGATAAACCAGCGCGAGATAAAAAAAGTTCCGACCCTGCGCGGCAAAACCGTTATAAATCTCTTTTTTGAGGCTTCCACGCGAACGCGCACATCGTTTGAACTCGCTGCCAAACGTCTTTCCGCCGATGCGGTCAACATCAGTGTTTCTTCTTCAGCGGTTACAAAAGGCGAAACTTTGATTGATACTGCCTTAAATCTCGACGCGATGTCGCCCGATTGTATTGTCGTCCGTCATTCGAGCGCGGGCGTTCCGCACCAACTCGCCAAAGTCAGCCGCGCGGCAATCGTCAACGCAGGCGACGGCGCAAACGAACATCCAACACAAGCACTGCTTGACGCGATGACAATCCGTGAACATAAAAAGAAAATAAAAAATCTGCAAGTCGCAATCGTCGGCGATATTTTGCATTCTCGCGTGGCGCGTTCAAACATTCATCTTCTTACGAAACTCGGCGCGTCCGTTCGCGTCGCCGGACCAAAACCGCTTGTGCCGACGAATTTCGAGTATCTTGTCGAAAAAAATTTATCCGTTGCAAAAAATGTCGAAGAAGCAATCGAAGGCGCGGACGTAGTAATGATTTTGCGAATTCAGAGAGAAAGACAAAACTCCGCTTATTTCCCGACTTTGCGCGAATACGCCATCCATTACGGCTTAACGCAGGAGCGCCTCGATCTGGCAAAAACCGACGCGATTGTTCTGCATCCGGGACCGATGAATCGCGGCATCGAAATCGCTTCAGACGTAGCAGACAGTTCGCGCTCTCTAATTCTTGACCAGGTAAAATACGGCGTCGCCGTGCGAATGGCGGTTTTGTATCTGGCAACGGGCGGCAATCCAAGCAATGCATGAACCAATTACTTTATATCGTCTGGTCGGGGCAAAATAATTTGCTTTAATCGAGGCAAGCGTTTTTGCGGCTTTTCCGCCATGCTTGATTGAACAACCCATTTTCTATCCGGTTTTGAACGGAGAATACGCGATGCAAATAGTCCGCGATTGGAATGCTAAATGCAATGAAGATAAAATCGGCTATGTTACGAAATTTAAAATCCGTAAAGATTTTTTGGATAAATACGAAGTGAGAATTGTCGGCGGTAAAAATCACGAAGAATATTGGATTCCGGCTGAAGATTTGGAAGAGTTTAATAAAAATCTCATCGGAAAGATTGAAATGATTGCAGAATTTAGAGGTTAATTTTGAAAACTATATTTATCCTTTTATTAACTATCAGTTGTTCGCTTTCCTGTTCAAAAACCGACGCGCCGTTGAATGCTACTGCGGGAAAAGCAGAAATTCCCAATCAATCAAACTCGACAAACGCGGCTGAACTTATTCCGACACCGACAAATACAACACCGAAAGTCAAACTTCCCGTGCCGAAGATTAGCGATTTCTCCATCGAAACGTTTTTCAGACACTCGACGCAAAAAGATGAAAAAATGAATATGCTGCCGCCGTTTCAATACGGCGAGCTTTCCTTTTTCATCGGGTCAAAAAAAGTTAAAACGGGCGATTTCGTAACTGCTATTCCGCTCCAGATTGACGATAAAAATCTCTGGCTGAAAATCAAAAAAATCAAGACAGTTCCGTTTCTGGATTGCGATCGGGAAAAAATCGGCACGGAGGTCGAATTTGAAAAGATAACCGACCGGCGCTTGCTGGAAATGGACGCGGCTGCGGAGCGTTCGGAAGAACAGCCGTTTGAGTTTTTCGTCTTTTATCCAGGCGTGAAAAATGCTAAAAAATTGAAACAGGCGGATTTGACCAAAAAAATGCTGCCGGAAAACGTCAACATCCAACAAGTCGTCGCGGCGATTGATTTGAACGACGACGGAAATCCTGATTTGCTCGTCAGCAGCTATTGTTGCTACGATTCTTCGCAGTGCGACTGCACGGTAAAACACCAAAACATCAACTCCAAGTGGAAGTATCTGGGCGGCTCCGAGCCTTGTTAGACGATGAAACTTTTAATTACAGGCGGTCATTTGATTGACCCGCAGGAAAATCAAAACAGCGGAAAGAATCTTTTAATCCAAGACGATAAAGTCGTCGCTTGGCTCGGTCAAAATGAAACTGCGCCGAAAGACGCGGAAGTTTTTGACGCAACCGGTTTGATTGTCGCGCCCGGTTTTATTGACCTTCACGTACACTTGCGAGAACCCGGACAGGAACACAAAGAAACTATTCGGTCGGGCTGCGCCTCGGCGATTGCGGGCGGTTTCACATCCGTTTGTCCGATGCCGAATACTTCGCCTGTTAACGATAACGCTGCAATCACACGCTATATGATTGAGCAAGCGGAACACGCGGCTTTGGCAAATGTTTTCCCCGTCGGCGCAATTACGAAATCTTCGGACGGAACGGAGTTAGCCGAAATGGGCGAGATGAAAGCGGCGGGCGCGGTTGCCGTCTCTGACGACGGGCGACCCGTTCCGAATGCGGGAATGATGCGGCGCGCGATGGAATATGCGAAGGATTTTGATTTGCCGGTGGTTGACCATTGCGAAGACAAATCTTTATCTTCGGGCGGCGTGATGCACGAAGGAAAATTATCTTTGCTTTTGGGTTTGAAAGGAATGCCCGCGCTTGCCGAAGAAATTGACGCGGCACGCGACGTTTTGCTGGCGAAGGAAACCGGCGCGCACATTCACATCGCTCATATCTCGACAAAAGGCGCGATTGATATTGTCCGCCGTGCAAAAAACGAAGGAATTAACGTAACGTGCGAGGTCGCGCCGCACCATTTCACATTAACCGACAAATCGGTCGAAGGTTATGATACGAATACGAAAATGTCCCCGCCTCTGCGGAGCGAAGAACATCTGGAAGCGATTCTCGAAGCTATCAAAGACGGCACGATTGATGCAATCGCAACCGACCACGCGCCGCATCACGCGGACGAAAAAGCTCTCGAATACGACCGCGCGCCGTTTGGAATCACGGGACTTGAAACGGCTGTCGGTTTAGCCTTTGAACGGTTGATTCACACCGGAATTATTGATTTGGCACGGCTTGTCGAATTATTTTCAACAAATCCGGCGAAAATTTTTAGATTAAAAAATCGCGGAACACTAAAAGTCGGCTCAATCGCCGATTTAACGATTCTCGACCCTGATTTAATTTGGACTTACAAAAATGCCGATTCAAAATCAAAATCAAAAAATTCGCCGTTTGACGATTGGAATTTTACCGGCGCGGCGGTTGCCACGCTTGTCGGCGGAAAAATCGTTTATCAAAATATAAAAAATAAATAATGACGACGGCTTGCCGCTGCCGTTACGCAATGCGAAGGACGACAATCGCTCCGCGCTGCAGAAGCCGCGAAATTTAACATTTGTCTTTTGCTTAAAATTACTTCGTAATTGCGTCTGTCCATGCAGCCGGATTCGCGCCCGCCCGTGAAATTTGTTTGGATAATCGGCGGCGTTTGCCCGAAAACAAACGCCGCCGGGAAAATTATGCAAAGTTTTGAAAATATGAGCTATTTCATTTCTTTTGTTTCCTCCAAAAATCCATTCGTCTATGGCAGTTTTCAATTGACTGTAACCGAATAACTAAGAAGCCCGCGCTTGTGCAAGAGCGTAGATAAGTTTTGCGTCCTTGCTCAAGGGCGGGCTTCGGGTTTGTGTTCGCACAACTGAAAATTGTTACGGCGATTTCAGCGACGCGGTCGTATAAAATTCAGAAACAGATAATTGGCGACATTGCGTCCGGCGGATTGTCAGGAGTTTCCTTCGGTGGCACTCACGGCAACGTACAGCCAGTCATGACATCGGACGCTGTTGCAACTAAAAACTGCAATTTCCTGGAGCGGGAGCGTCAATCCGAAATGCTCCGCCGGGAGGCACGTCGAAGTATGTTGCCCATAACTCAAGATTTACGCTGCCTTCGTTGCGGGCTATATGCACGTGACCTTGACCGCTGTCGATAAAGGCTTGACCAGCCGTGTAGGTGCGAACCGTGCAGGTCGGATCCTCACTATCATAGAAGGACATCTGACCGGATTTTATCAGCATAACCACTGGTCCCCCGGGTGGCTGTGCCAGCCGGTATTTCCGCCGGGCGCAATGACGATTTGCTGCATCACCGTTTCCCGTGCGTTATTTACCTGAATAACCTCCTGGCTCTGCCCCTTAACCTTGAATTTGATGTCGGTCGGATCCGCAAAACTTGCCCTGGCGAAAACGGGCGCGCTCAGGATTCTGAACGAGGGCGTTAAAGCAGCCGCGACGGCAAAAACTCCGAGCGACGAAACAGCCAGTAATACTATGGTGGCGACGATTTTTTTTCAATTGATTAAACAATTCATGTTTTTATCTCCTTAATTTTTTATTGAAAGAAAAAATTTTCTCTCTACTTATTAGCGCGACAGTTATTGAAAACAGAGGTCAAAATATTATGAAAAAATTGACTTTTCGGTTAAAACGGCTTATTTTCGTGATTAAAAACAAGTTGCTCGCGACACGGGTGAGGTTTGATAATGACGAATAAGGCGCATCAGGCAAGCGAGATAACGGAAATGTTACGCGATTGGAGCGACAATCATCGTGCTGATTCGGCGGATGCTCTGCTCAAACTCGTCTATACGGAACTGCACCGGCAGGCACATCGTTACTTACAAAAGGAGCGTAGCGGACACACGCTCCAAACCACTGCTCTGGTTCACGAGGCTTATCTCAAACTCATTAAACAAAAGAATGTTTCATGGGAAAGCCGTTCGCATTTTTTCGGCGTTGCCGCCACAATGATGCGGCGGATTTTGATTGATTACGCGAAAACCAAACATCGGTTGCGACGCGGCGGCAACCGCAGCGATTTGCCCATTGAAAATGCTTTGACGATTAGCGTCAGCAATACCGATTTCGATCTTCTCGCGCTCGACGAAGCGTTGAATCGGCTCGCCGAGAAAGAAGCGCATCTTGCCAAGGTTGTCGAACTCAGATTTTTTAGCGGATTGGATGTCGTCGAAACGGCGCAAGTCCTGGGCATTTCCGAATCAACCGTCAAACGCGATTGGGCAATGGCAAAGGCTTGGCTGCATCGTGAGTTGACTCGATGAGAAGAAAAAGGCAGAAAACCTAGTACCGATTGGAGCGCAAGCGTCCTTGCTTGCAATGAGCGCGGAGCACGAAAAGGCGCGTTGAAAATAAAGTCGCTGAAAGATGAACGCCTGTTACGCCGATTTTCAAGCGACATTTGCAAGCGGGGACGCTTGCGCTCCAGTCTTAAAAAGATGGCTGATAAAAACTGGCAAAAAGTAAGAAAAGTTTTTGATTCGGCTCTGCGTCGCAAGCCCGAAGAACGCCGAAAATTTGTCATTGAAACCTGCGGCGGCGATAAAACTCTGCTCGCCGAAGTCGAATCGCTTTTATCATCGCTCGGCAGCGCAGAAAGTTTTATGGAAACGCCCGCCGTTGCCAAAGTCGCAGACGTGATCGAAGCCGAAACCAGAAAACTCGAACGTGGGAAATGTTTTGGGCATTACGAAATTATCCGGCAAATCGGCGCGGGCGGAATGGGCGAAGTTTACCTCGCACAAGACAAAAAACTCGACCGACGAGTCGCCGTCAAAATTCTCAACGAAAAATTCAGCCGCGACGAATCAAACCTGCATAGATTCATCCGCGAAGCGAAAACCGCGTCCAGCTTAAATCATCCGAATATTTTAGTCATTCACGAAATCGGCGAATCGGACGGCGCGCACTACATCGTCAGCGAACACATCAAAGGCGTAACCCTGCGCGAGATTTTCAATGAAAAAACTTTGAAATTGTCCGAAGTTCTCGACATCGCCATTCAAACCGCGGGCGCTCTCTGCGCCGCGCACGAAGCGCGCCTTATTCACCGCTACATCAAGCCGGAAAACATTATGATTCGTCCCGACGGGTTTGTGAAAATTCTCGATTTCGGATTGGCGAAACTCGTCGAACAGAAAAATAAATCAATTCTCGGTTTGGAGGATGAAACCGCTAAACAAAATCAAACGGCGAAAGGTGTAATTTTAGGAACAATCAATTATATGTCGCCCGAACAAGCGCGCGGCAAAGAGATTGACGCGCGTTCCGACATTTGGAGTTTAGGCGTGGTGGTTTACGAAATGCTCACCAAGCGAACGCCGTTCGCGGGCGAAACGATGAACGACACGATTGCCGCGATTCTCGCTCGTGAACCCGCGCCGCTCGATGAAAATACGCCGAAGGAATTGCAGCGCATTATCCGCAAGTCTTTGCAGAAAAAGACGGACGAGCGTTATCAAACCGTCAAAGATTTTCTGCTCGACGTAAAGAATCTCAAGCGTGAACTAGAATTTGCCGAAGAATTGGAACGCTCCGCTATTCCGAATCAGGCGAAATCGTCAAACGTCGGCGCGAGCGGGTCGGGCGAAAATGTGACGGCGATGTTCAGAGTCCCGCCTTCGGGCGGCTTTTCATCGGGCGCGGAAACGCAGCCGCCTAAAGGCGGAACTCAAAACATATCAAGCGCGGAATACATTGTCGGAAAAGTTGCAGGTAACAAACGGGTGGTGGCGTTTGGTTCGATAATTTTGCTGGCGTTGATCGGCTTGGGTTACTGGTATTTCTTCAACCGCGCCGCCGTCGTCAAACAAATCGAATCCATCGCGGTGATGCCGTTTGAGAACAAAAGCGGCAACCCTGACTCTGAATATCTTTCCGACGGTTTAGCGGAATCGCTGATTTATCGCCTGTCGCAACTGCCTAACTTGAAGGTCAGCCCGACGAGTTCGGTGTTTCGTTACAAAGGCAAGGAAACCGACCCAAACATCGTCGCCAAAGAATTGGGAGTTGATTCGGTGCTGACGGGCAGAATCACGCAGCGCGGCGAGAGCTTAACCATCAGCGTTAATCTGGTTGACACGCGAAACAGCAAATCGCTGTGGGGCGAGCAGTATGAGCGCAAGATGTCGGAGTTGCTTCAGACGCAGCGCGAGATTGCCGACGAGATTACGAACAAACTGCAATTAAAGCTATCGGGCGAAGGCGAACAGAAATTAGCAAGGAAATACACCGACAATAACGAAGCGTATCAGTTTTATTTGAAAGGTCGGTATCAATGGAATAAACGGACAGGCGAGTCGCTCAAACAGTCGGTTGAATATTATCGGCAGGCGATTGAGAAAGACCCGAACTACGCGCTTGCCTTTTCGGGTTTGGCTGAAACCTACCTTCTATTTTCGGGTTACGATGTCGCACCTGCGAACGACAGTATGCCCTTGGCGAAGGCGGCTGCTTTGCGGGCGTTAGAGATCGACGATTCATTGGCTGAGGCGCATTCGGCTCTGGGATATTATCTGACCCGGTATGAATTTGACCTGGATCGATCGGAAAAAGAGTTTCGCCGTGCCATCGAACTCAAACCGGATTATGCGACCGCGCACCAATGGTTTGCTGCAAATCTCACGGTGGTCAGACGTTTTGACGAGGCTCTTGCCGAAATGAGACTTGCCGAGGAGCTCGATCCGCTTTCGCCCGACATCGGCACGGATCTCGGAGCCACGTTGGTGTTTGCCCGCAGATACGATGAAGCGATCGCCCAACTCAAGCGCACGCTTGTTCGACACCCGAATTTCTCCCGAACCCATAGTTATTTGGGCTGGGCATACGGAGCGAAGGGAATGTATGCGGAAGCTATCGCTGAGGCTCGCACCGCGCTCGAACTAAATAACAGTTTTTTCATAAAAGGATATTTGGCATTATGGCTGGCAAGATCCGGCAACCGCGATGAAGCACTGAAAATTCTTACCGAGTTAAAAAAGGCAGCGAGCGAAGGTTATGTTCGACCAAGCACATTGGCAGTTGTCTATATTGGGCTTGGCGACAAAGTGGAAGCCTTGAACCAGCTCGAAACGGAAGTGTCGAGTCGCTCATTGAATGCCATTTATCTTGCGGTCTTGCCGGAAGTTGACGATCTGCGCTCCGAGCCACGCTTCAAAGCGATGGTGAAACGGATGAATCTGCCGGAATGAATTTGAAAGACTTTGAAGCGATGAAATCTGAACGCTGGCGGCAAATTAGACGAATCTTTGACGACGCGGCGAAGCTCGCGCCCGCAAACCGCGCCGCGTTTCTCCGCGAAAATTGCAAAGCAGACGAAGACTTGCACCGCGAAATCGAATTGCTTTTATCTTCATATAACAATGCGGAAAGTTTTATGGAGCAGCCCGCCGTCGGAAAAGTGGCTGGAATGATGAGCCTATCAGGATTTCTTTGCGCTCTGGAAAGACGCCGATGCGGATATTCCAATTCTGATTGAAGCTAAACAGGAATACGAAAAGTTAAAGTGAAATTTGATGATATAAAGATTTCAAACATATAAACGAAAAGTAATGACCTCTGAGCATTGGCAGCAAATCAAAACAATCGTCCAAAGATAAATATGGCTGATGAAAAATGGCAACAGGTAAGAGAAGTTTTTGATTCGGCTTTGCGCCGCAAGCCCGAAGAACGCCGAAAATTTGTCATTGAAACCTGCGGCGAAGATAAACTGTTGCTTACGGAAGTCGAATCGCTTTTGTCATCGCTCGACAGCGCGGAAGGTTTTATGGAAACGCCCGCTGTTGCCAAAGTTGCGGACGTGATTGAAGTCGAAACAAAGAAACTTGAATCAGGCAAATGTTTCGGGCATTACGAAATAGTGCGGCAAATCGGAACGGGCGGAATGGGCGAGGTTTATCTTGCCGAAGACAAAAAACTCGACCGAAAAGTCGCCCTCAAAATTCTCAACGAAAAGTTTAGTCGGGACGGATCGAATCTCAACCGTTTTATTCAGGAAGCAAAAGCCGCGTCTGCTTTGAATCATCCGAACATTTTGACGATTTACGAATTCGGTGAAGCAGAAGACGCGCAATTTATCGTCAGCGAGTTTATCAAAGGCAAGACTTTGCGCGAGATTTTCAAGGAAAAAACTCTAAAACTATCGGAAGTGTTGGACATCTCGGTGCAAATCACCAATGCGCTTTGCACGGCGCACGAAGCGCATTTGGTTCACCGCGACATCAAACCCGAAAACATAATGATTCGCCCGGATGGCTATGTAAAGGTTTTGGATTTTGGTCTGGCAAAGCTAATCGAACAGAAAAATAAATCTATTCTCGGTTTGGAAGACTCAACTGTTAAGCAGAACCAAACAGCAAAAGGGGTAATTCTCGGAACAATCAACTATATGTCGCCCGAACAGGCGAAAGGCGAGCGCGTTGACGAACGCACCGATATTTTCAGTTTCGGTGTGGTGATTTATGAAATGATGGCGGGCAGAACACCGTTTGCGGGAGATTCGGTGTCGGAAACTTTCGCTAACTTGATAAACGCCGAGCCGCAACCGCTTTCGCGTTTTGCTTCAAACGTGCCTGACGAATTGCAGCGCATCGTTGCCAAAATGATTCGCAAAAATAAAGGCGAGCGTTATCAAATGATGAAAGATGTGCTGGCGGATTTGAAGGATTTGCGGGAAAATCTGTCGTTTGATGAAAAATTAGAAAGGTCGCATCAGCCTGTTAGTGAAAACGAAACCGCTGTCTTGCAAGCGACGACGGGCGGCGCAAACCTTCAAACCGCCGAAACGCAATACAGTCTTTCGCAGACAATCAAACGACATAAACCGCTTGCCGCGTTTGCGCTTGTCGCATTGCTCGTCGGCGTAATCGGGCTTGGTTATTATTTCTTCTCGACGGGAAAAACGGCTGTCGGCGACAAAAAATCAATCGCCGTTCTGCCATCAAAACCTATTAACACGATGAACCGGGGCGAGATTTATGAAGTCGGCATCGCCGATTCGTTGATTAACCAACTCAGTTCGATGAAAGGATTCATCGTTCGCCCGTTGAGCGCGACGCGGCAATATGCGGACATCGCGCAAGACCCGATTGCGGCAGGACGTGAACAGCAGGTTGATTACGTTCTCGCCTCGAATTATCAATTAGCGGGCGGGAAAATCAAAGTAACATCACAGCTTTTCAATGTGGCGAACGGTCAGATTGAAGAAACTTATAAAAGCGAAAAAGACGCGGGCGACGTTTTTGCGATGCAGGACGCGGTCGCCGACGAAATCGGCAGGCTTTTGCTGGCGCGGTTTGCGACAACTTCCACAGGTCCGGCAGCCAAGCGCGGGACGACCAATGAAGAAGCGTATCGGTTCTACCTTCAAGGAATGTTTTTGCTTGACAGAAGTACGGCGAAGCAAAAAGCGGTTGAGGCTTTGGAACAGTCAGTCCGGCTTGACCCGAACTACGCACAGGGATGGGCGGGTCTGGCTGTCGCGCACGGGCTTATTGCCTATTCAGTTAACGCCGATCTTGGCGAAGAATACCAAAAATCGGTCGAAGCAATCAATAAAGCCTTGTCCCTGGATCCAGATGTTTCCGAGGCTTATACCGCTTTGTGCGAAATTAAATATCAATATGAGTGGGATTTCGCCGGAGCCGGACGCGCGTGTCAGCGCGCCTTGGAACTGAATCATAACTCATCCCTGGCACATAATAATTATGCGCGTTTCCTGATAAGTTACCAGCAGCGCCATGACGAAGCCATAGCCGAAATCAAGACGGCGATAGACCTTGACCCGACATCGTTTCATAATCAGCGAGTTTACGCGAACACCCTGTATTTTTCCCGGCGTTATGACGAGGCTGTCGCTCAATATAAACGATTGATGCAAATGAATGAAGAGAATGACCCCACTTACCAGTGGCTGATTAGAACGCTTGAAATGCAGGGCAAGGAAGCGGAAGCGTTTGAGTGGTTGATGAAATCTCCCTCAATGCAAAAAAAGGATGAGGCAACCATTCAGCTTTTCAAGACGGTTTATCAAACGTCCGGCTGGGCGGGCGTTTTGCGTGAGAGGGACAAAACCTCCGGCGAAGGCAATTTTTTCCGCCGCGCGGGTTGGAACGCCAGACTCGGCGACAAGGATAAAGCATTTGAATATCTGGAGAAGGCATATCAACAACGCAATCCATTACTCTATCTCCTTCAGGTAGAGCCGCCTCTTGATCCCCTGCGCGACGACCCGCGCTTTGATGAACTGGTCAAGCGCGTTGGATTGAAGTAAGTTTAAGAGGTTGGTTTTGATTTACGGATTTGCCGCTAAATTTAATGAAAAGCATACCTCCACACATACTGGTTTTTTTAATCATTGCCGGCATATTATTATCCGCTTCAGTGCCGTCTGCTTTCACTCAATCGCAAGCCTTAAACGGACAAATCGAGGGCACGGTGTCTGATGAAAATAACGCCGCTGTGACGAATGCCATCATCACGGTTACGAACATTGAAACGGGTGCGACCAGAACCGTTACAACCGATGAAAGCGGCGTTTATCGCTTTCCGCTTCTTCCGCTTGGAACTTACCGCATCACCGCCGAAGCCGCGAATTTTAAGAAACTCGTCCGCGAAGGAATTACGCTGGCAACCGGACAAACCGCGACGATTGATATTCAATTGCAAACCGGAGGTATAAATGAAGTCGTTACCGTTTCGTCGGATACTTCGGTTGCCGACGCGGGCAAAACCGATCTGGGGCGCGTGATGAATACCCGCGAAGTGCAGAATCTTCCGCTGATTCCGCGCAATCCGTATAATTTAGGGCTTCTCCAAGCCAACGTCACAGGTCGTCCGGGTCGCGGATTCGCTTTTCCCATTATTAATGCCAATGGCTATTTGCGGCGGGTTAATTATCTGATTGACGGCAACACGAATACGCAAGGCAACCGCGGCTCGATTCGTTTTCTGCTGATTTCCGAAACCTCCGTCAGCGAGATTCAATTGGTCACGAACGGTTTTGCGGCGGAGTTCGGCAACACGCCTGGCTTGATTATGAATGTCGTGACGCCTTCGGGAACGAACAAAATCAGCGGTTCGGTCAGTTATCGTTTTCGTCGTCCGTCGTTTTATTCGCGTCCTTTTTTTTATCCTTCTGCCGAAGATTTGCCGGCGAACAAAGCGGATAATTTTACGGCGACAATCGGCGCGCCGATTATCAAAGACCGTTGGCATTTTTATTTTGGTTATGAATGGGTGAAACGCGACGACAAGGCTACTGCCGCGCGGCTTTTGACGATTCGGGAAACGGACATGGCAGACTTGATTGCCGCCGGACTATCGCCTTCGATATTTCCGCCCGCCCTTCCCTTTCTTGATACCGGAGCTTTTTATATTTTTCGGACTGACGCGCAGTTGAATGGCAAGCATCGCCTGACCATGCGATTTAATCATTCCGATGTGCAATCCAAAAACTTTATTCAGGGCGGACTCAATACCTTGGAGCGAAGTGTTGATACGCCCACCGTTGATTATGGACTGGCTGTCCAGCTTGCTTCTTTTACGCCGCAGATTTTGAACGAATTTCGCTTTCAATACGCGCAGCGTGCAGCTGGCAATAAAAGAAATGGATTTTCCGGCAGCGGACCGTCAATCGAGATTTCCGGCGTGGCAAATTTCGGTTCGCCGACCAACGCCGATACGATTTTCCCACCGCGAAGAATAACGCAGATTCAAGACAATCTGACCCGAACAACCGGAACTCACGTTGTCAAATTCGGCGGCGGTTTCAATTTTTATAAGCAAACCGACCGTTCTTTCGTTTTCAGCCAATACACATTTCCCACGATTGCCGCTTACATCGCCGCCCGCAACGGGACAAATCCGCGCAGTTACACAAACTACGTCGAAACCTTCGGCGAGCCAAACATAAATTACACGGCGACTTTCTGGAATTTTTTCGCGCAGGACGATTGGAAACTGACGCGCCGTTTAAAGATTAACTACGGCTTGCGTTACGACCTTTACCAAATTCCCAAGGCAGATTCGACTTCGCCGTTTCCCGCTTCGCAAAAATTCAATGTGGACAAAAATAATTTCGCGCCGCGTTTCGGCGTGGTTTATGCTTTGCGCGAAGGCAGCCGCCCGACAATTCTCCGCGCCGGTGCGGGAATTTACTACGACCAGCCGCTTCTGGCGATGTATCAACGGGCGTTGCTAAATAACGGGAATCCGAGATTTTTCAGTTTTAGGTTTAGAGGAAATAACAACGGAACTATTATTATACCAAGCCTCAATGCGCCCGCGTTTCCGAATACTTTTTCCGGCTCTTTGCCTCCGGGCGCGATGCTGCCGCAACAAAATATTGATACGATTGCGCCTGATTTTGTGAATATGTATGCGATTCACTCAAACGTCCAACTCGAACAGGCGATTACTGAAAATCTCTCGCTCGCCGTCGGTTACGTCCATTCCGCAGGTCGTCATATTCCGGTTTATCGCAACATCAATCCGATAAATCCGGTTAGCTTTCTGGCTGACGGCAGAGGCGTTTTCAGCCCGACAATCAGCGCGGCGACCCGACTTGACCCGCGATTCGACATTATTCAGATGGTCGAGTCCGTCGGAAATTCGCAATACGACGCTTTGACTTTGCAATTAACGAAACGGTTTTCGCGCGGTCTGCAATTCAGCGCGAACTACACGCTCTCAAAGGCGACCGACGACGCGCCCGAACAAAATTTGACGACCGGCAACATTCAGGACTTGGTTTTGTCCGACCCGAACAATCGGCGGCTCGACAAAGGTTTTTCGTTTGCCGACCAACGCCATACTTTTGTGATGAGTCTGGTTTTCCGTCCGCAGTTTAACTTTCGGAACAACAAAACGCTGCGCTATCTTTTCAACAACAACCAATTCGGCATCATCGCCACCGCCAACAGCGGCGAAACATTCAACATCATTTCCGGTTTAGACCTCAACGGCGACGGCAATTTGACTTCGGACAGACCCGTCGGCATCAAACGCAATTCGGGAAAAACCCCGCCGCAATACAATGTTGATTTGCGCTATTCGCGTTTCTTCAATTTCACCGAGCGTTACAAAATGGAAGTCTTCGGCGAGTTCCAAAATCTTTTCAACATCAACAGCATCGTCGGGTTCAACAACGTAAGAGTAATGACGAATCCCGATACCGGCGAATTTTTCGGCGAACTTCCAGATTTCAGAGCGCGTAATCAATCAACCTCGCAGGACAGTCGCCAATTCCAACTCGGCTTCAAGTTTATTTTCTAAATTTGAATTAACCTGGAGCGAAACAAGATTGCGTGTATGGGGCAGTAGCACAATCTTTATACTGATTCTTGAACCGCCCTGGATGTAAAATGATGAAGGTTAAAAAAATCTTCAACCTTTTTCATAGCGAATAAAAAGATGGTTGATGAAAAATGGCAAAAGGTAAGAGAAATTTTTGATTCGGCGTTACGCCGCAAGCCCGAAGAGCGTCGGAAATTTGTCAATGAAGTTTGTGGTGATGATAAAACTCTGCTCGCGGAAGTCGAATCGCTTTTGTCGTCGCTCGACAATGCCGAAAGTTTTATGGAAACGCCCGCCGTTGCCAAAGTCGCAGACGTGATCGAAGCCGAAACCAGAAAACTCGAACGTGGGAAATGTTTTGGGCATTACGAAATTATCCGGCAAATCGGCGCGGGCGGAATGGGCGAAGTTTACCTCGCACAAGACAAAAAACTCGACCAACGAGTCGCCGTCAAAATTCTCAACGAAAAATTCAATCGGGATGAATCGAATTTGCAAAGATTTATCTCGAAAGCGAAAGCGGCATCGGCTTTGAATCACCCGAATATTCTGGTTATTCACGAAATCGGCGAAGCGGGCGAAGCGCATTATATTGTCAGCGAGTTTATCAAAGACAAGACTTTGCATGAGATTTTCGAGGAAAAGACTTTGAAGTTATTGGAGGTTTTGGGCGTTTTAATCCAGATCGCCAACGGCTTTGCACAGCTCACGAAGCGCACAACACGAAAGAGCGGAAAGAAAAGCAAAAAAACTCTGTGTAATCTTCGTGTCGCTTCGCGGTTAATTTTTTGCATGTTAAAATACCAAAAGTTTTTCGATAAAACTATTGGAGAGAATAATAAATGGAATGGTTGGCTGACCCTTCGGTTTGGATTGCGTTTTTAACTTTAACTCTGCTCGAGCTCGTTCTCGGTATTGACAACATTGTTTTTATCTCGATTCTGGCGGGCAAACTTCCCGCCGAGCAACAATCGAAGGCACGTTATATCGGACTGGCGTTGGCTTTGATAATGCGCGTCCTTTTACTGTTCTCGCTGACGTGGGTGATTGGTTTGACCGCGCCGCTTTTTACGGTTTTAGGTCAAGAAATATCGGGGCGCGATTTAGTTCTGCTGATAGGCGGATTATTTCTGCTCGGCAAAAGTACGCACGAAATTCACGGCTCGCTCGAAGGCGAAGAAGGACATAAATCAGCCAAAATTTATCCGTCGTTCGTCGGCGTTCTCGTGCAAATCGCGCTGCTCGATATTGTCTTCTCGCTCGATTCGGTGATTACGGCGGTCGGAATGGTTGACCGCCTCGAAATTATGATTGCGGCGGTCGTCGTTTCCATCGGTTTTATGATGGCTTTTGCGAGCAGCATCGGCATGTTTGTCCAAAAACATCCGACCGTCAAAATGCTGGCTTTGTCATTCCTGCTTTTAATCGGCGTTACGCTGATTGCCGAAGGTTTCGACCAGCATATTCCGAAAGGCTATATTTATTTTGCGATGGCTGGAGAGAATAATAAATGGAATGGTTGGCTGACCCTTCGGTTTGGATTGCGTTTTTAACTTTAACTCTGCTCGAGCTCGTTCTCGGTATTGACAACATTGTTTTTATCTCGATTCTGGCGGGCAAACTTCCCGCCGAGCAACAATCGAAGGCACGTTATATCGGACTGGCGTTGGCTTTGATAATGCGCGTCCTTTTACTGTTCTCGCTGACGTGGGTGATTGGTTTGACCGCGCCGCTTTTTACGGTTTTAGGTCAAGAAATATCGGGGCGCGATTTAGTTCTGCTGATAGGCGGATTATTTCTGCTCGGCAAAAGTACGCACGAAATTCACGGCTCGCTCGAAGGCGAAGAAGGACATAAATCAGCCAAAATTTATCCGTCGTTCGTCGGCGTTCTCGTGCAAATCGCGCTGCTCGATATTGTCTTCTCGCTCGATTCGGTGATTACGGCGGTCGGAATGGTTGACCGCCTCGAAATTATGATTGCGGCGGTCGTCGTTTCCATCGGTTTTATGATGGCTTTTGCGAGCAGCATCGGCATGTTTGTCCAAAAACATCCGACCGTCAAAATGCTGGCTTTGTCATTCCTGCTTTTAATCGGCGTTACGCTGATTGCCGAAGGTTTCGACCAGCATATTCCGAAAGGCTATATTTATTTTGCGATGGCATTTTCAGTACTTGTCGAAATTTTGAATTTAAGATTGCGAAAAGCTAAGTCCGAACCGGTTCATCTACACAATGCTTATGACGATAAGGAAGAAACAAAAGCGATAGAAGCAATTTAATAAAAAATTCTTCGTATCGAAGTTTAACAAAAGAAAAGCCCAACAATTGTAATTTTTGTCGGGCTTTTCTTTTGTTTATAAATCTTGTTCAATTTTTCTTCACAATTATAAATTTGCCAAATCACGATTCACTTTTTCCAACTGCGGGCTGTTTGGAAATTCTTTTTTGAATCTTTTAAATATATTTTTCGCTTCTTCATTCCAACCGACGTTTAAATAGTTGTAACCGAGATTCAGCATTAAAATTTCGCGCCGCGCGGCAACTTTTTCCAATTTCAAAATGCGGTTGTAAAATTCGCTGCTTAAATAATAAAACTTTCTTGACTGGTAGAAGTCGGCGATTTCCGATAATGCTTTCAGATTGTTTTTACTCGATGCGAGTAGGTTATGGGCTTCTTTGATTTCGCTGAAATCCTTCGGCACGCCGCGAAGTTTTTCAGTGATTTCCTCTTTGGCTTTTAACCCGAAGCCGCGGTGAAAATCCAGTCCGAAACCCCACGAATCAGTCATAATCATATTGGGAAGCGATTCGACGCCGTATTTATTGGCTAGTTTCGGATTTTCGTTTAGATCAGCTTTGACGCAAACAAAATTCTTTGAAAGTTCGATGACATCGGCGCGTGTCCAAAAATCTTTTTCCATTTCACGACACGGCTTACACCAAACTGCCGTAAAATCAAGAAGCATCGGTTTGCCGCTCTCGACAGCGATTTTACTGGCTTGGTTAAAATCCTTCAGCCAACTGATTTGCTGTCCGCTTACCGGAAAATTGAAAATAAACAGCGCAGTTAAAAATGACAAAAATACTGCTTTCATAAATCAAATTATAATCTAAAACTTCGCAAGTTGGTATAGTTGGTATAATTTTTGCACTCAGGCTGGTCAAAAGCAAAAACCGAGTGGTTTGTGTTTTGAAAAGATACAATCTCTTTTCAAAAGGAAACTTTTTAAGTTCAGGAGGAATAAAAAAATGAAGGTTAGAGAAATTATGACGAAAAACCCGGCGTGCTGCACGTCCGACAGTTCTTTGCAGGAAGTTGCCAAGATGATGGTCGATAACGACTGCGGCGCAATTCCGGTGGTCGATAATCAAAATCAGAAAAAACCGATTGGAATTATTACCGACCGAGATATTACAATTCGAACGGTTGCCGAAGGACGAAATCCGTTGGATTTGTCGGCAAAAGACGCGATGACATCGAAAGTTTTCACCGTTCGGGAAAATTCAAAAGCGGAAGATTGCTTTAATTTAATGGAAGACAAACAGGTTAGGCGAGTAGCAGTTGTTGACGAAAGCGGCGCCTGCTGCGGAATCGTCGCGCAAGCCGATGTCGCTCAGAATGCTTCAAAAGGCGATACAGCGGAACTTATCAAGGAAGTTTCAGAATAAAAAATGCGAAATACGAATTACGAACGAAGGAAATATTTTCTAATTCGTAATTCGTAATTAACTTTAACACTACCTGCCGGAAGCAAGCCGCAAGCGCGCCTGCGCTCGTTCCAATTTATCTTTTTCAATTTCAAATTCTTCTTCAGAACCTTTCCACGCGCCGAGATTTTTTTCGACGGTTTCACGTTCAATTCTTGCCGCTTCGATGTCTATCTCGCCGGATGTTTCCGCTGTGTCTGCAAGTACAGAAACGTTGTTTGCGCTGACTTCGACAAAGCCGCCGCCGACAACCATTTTTTCCGTGGCGCCGCCTTTCGTATAAGACAAAACGCCTGATTTGAGCGAAGAAATAAGCGGCGCGTGATCGGTTAAAATCCCGATTTCGCCGCTCGTAGTCGGTATGGTAACAATATCTACAGCGTCACTCAATACCTTTTTTTCGGGCGTTACAATTTCTAAATTCAACATAAAATTAATGGTGAATGGTGAGTGATGAATGGTGAATGGTAAGAAATTTGTATTTCATTATCCATTAACCATTCACCACTTACCATTAAGCTGAAGCTGCCATTTTCTGCGCTTTTTCACGCGCTTCTTCGATTGTGCCAACCATATAAAACGCTTGTTCGGGCATATCGTCGCATTTGCCATCGATAATTTCGCGGAAGCCTTTGATGGTTTCTTCCGTCTTGACGTATTTGCCCGGAATACCTGTGAACTGTTCGCCGACGAAGAATGGCTGCGAGAAAAAGCGTTGGACTTTTCTGGCACGAGCGACAGTCAATTTATCTTCTTCGCTCAATTCGTCTAAGCCGAGAATAGCGATAATATCCTGCAAGTCTTTGTAGCGCTGCAGAATACGTTTTACGTCTTGCGCCGTATTGTAATGTTCTTCACCGACGATAGCAGGACTCAAAAGCGTGGAGTTTGACGAGAGCGGGTCAACTGCCGGATAAATTCCGAGTTCGACGATTTGACGCGAAAGCGCGGTAACCGCATCAAGATGCGCGAAGGTTGTTGCAGGCGCGGGGTCGGTGTAATCGTCAGCCGGAACATACACGGCTTGAATTGAAGTGATAGCTCCGACCTTTGTCGACGTGATGCGTTCCTGCATTTCGCCCATTTCGGTTGCCAGATTCGGCTGATAACCAACCGCCGACGGCATTCGTCCCAAAAGCGCGGACACTTCCGAACCGGCTTGCGTAAATCTAAAAATATTATCCACAAAGAAAAGTACATCGTTGCCTTGGTCACGAAAGTATTCGGCAACCGTCAAGCCCGATAGCGCAACTCTCAAACGCGCTCCCGGCGGCTCGGTCATTTGTCCGTAAACCAACGCCACTTTTGAACCTTTGATTGCGTTTTTGTCAACTTTGGTCAAATCAAACGCGCCAGTTTCTTCCATATTCTGGTTGAATTCTTCGCCGTAAGTGATAACTTCCGATTCGACCATTTCGCGCAATAAATCGTTGCCTTCGCGCGTTCGTTCGCCGACACCGGCAAAAACCGAATAACCTTCACGCGCTTTGGCGATATTGTTAATCAGTTCCATAATCAAAACGGTTTTGCCAACGCCCGCGCCGCCGAACAGACCGATTTTTCCGCCGCGTTTGAACGGTTGAATCAGGTCAATAACTTTGATTCCCGTTTCAAACATTTCGAGTTCGGTCGCTTGCTCGTCAAACGAAGGCGCGTGGCGGTGAATCGAAGCGCGTGTTTCGGTTTTGACTTCGCCGAGTTCATCAACCGGCTCGCCGATGACGTTCATCACGCGACCTAAAGTTGCATCGCCGACCGGCACGGTAATCGGACCGCCAGTGTCAATAACTTTCATTCCGCGCACCATTCCGTCCGTCGGGAGCATCGAAACCGCGCGAACGCGACCCTCACCCAAATGCTGTTGGACTTCAGCAACGACGTCAATTTTAGTTTCAGAATCGAAACCTTCGCTCGTTACGCGCAAGGCTTGATAAATCGGCGGTAAATAATCGTGTTCAAATTCCACGTCAACGACCGGACCGATAATCTGCACGATTTGTCCGATGTGATGATTGTTTCCGTTTGTTTCCATTATTTAAATATTTCTCCTGCGTCTATCAATGACAAAAAAGGTATGATAACAAAAGAAAAAGATTATCATAATTTACCAAAAATTTCACAAAGACGGCTTGTGAAATTTGTCGCTTGGGTGAAAGCAGAGGTTTTCAAAACATCAATCTGAATTTGTCAATGAGTTTAAAATCAAACGAACTTACACGATAATAAATTCAATCGAAAATCGCTTTAAAAAATACCAAATGAATAAAATCAAAATTTTATCCGACAATCTGGCAAATCAAATCGCGGCGGGCGAAGTCGTCGAACGTCCGGCTTCGGTAGTTAAAGAGTTGGTTGAAAATTCGATTGACGCTGGTGCGCACCGCATTCAAATTGACATCGAACTTGGCGGACGGCGTTTGATGCGCGTTGCAGACGACGGCGAAGGAATGGCGCGGGACGACGCCGTTTTAGCTTTTGAACGCCACGCGACATCGAAAATAAAGACGCTCGAAGATTTAAGTGCGATTCAGACACTTGGTTTTCGCGGCGAAGCTCTCGCCTCGATTGCTTCGGTTGCAAAAGTCGAATTGATTACCAAAACCGAAGAAGATACGGCGGCAACCAGAGTTTATATCGAAGGCGGAAAGCTGCGCGATGTAAAGGATTTGGCGCGAACTGTGGGAACGACGATTGCCGTCCGCGATTTGTTTTTCAACACGCCTGCTCGCCGCAAATTTATGCGCTCGGAAGCGACGGAAAATTATCATTTAACAAATATCGTTACGCATTATGCCTTAGCAAATCCCGAGGTTTCATTTGTTTTAACCAACAACGGACGCGAGGTTTTGCGCGTTTCGCCCGCTAGAGATTTGCGCGAGAGAGCTTACCAGATTTTCGGCGCGAATTTGATTGAAAGTCTTCTTCCCGTCAGCGGCGGGCGCGAATTCGTCGCCAAAATTAACGGTTTTATCTCCGCGCCCAGAGAAAGGCGAACGACTAGAGATGCGCAGTATTTTTTTATCAACGGGCGTTTTGTGCGCGACAAAATCATCGCTGGCGGTTTGCTTGAAGGCTTTCGCTCGGTTTTGCCGCACGGCGTTTACCCGGTCGCATTTTTGTTTTTGGATATTCCCGTCGAAGAAATCGACGTTAATGTTCATCCGGCGAAAACAGAAGTTCGCTTTCGCCGCAGCGAAGCCGTTAAAGAAGTTATCAGCGAGGCGATTCGCCAAGCGCTGGTAAGTGCAGGAATTGTAGTTGATGCGAAAACGCAGACTCCGGCAATGCCCGATGTTCAAAATGTGCCGATGTCCAATGTTAAAGAATCGAACTTTGACGGAATTTTGCACGGGGCAAATGCAGGTTTTCAATCAAAAATGGAATTCGCGCCCGAAACATCTGCGGAAAATCTCGACGTGCCGGTAGAAAATTTCAAGGTGCAGGTTACAAACGAAAATCCAATATTTCAAAAAGCAAACGAGCAGGAATCAAACGCGCAAAAAACCGAGTCGGCAAATAAGACATCAAATTTTGAAATTCCCGTTTTCTCGGACGAATTCGAACAAATTGCTGAAATAAAATCGCAAAATTCAAACGAGCAAAATCAAATTGCTCAAATCGCAAATGAACTCGAAAACGATGTGCCACTTGCTGACCATTCAACCGCTAATGCCGTTTTGCCGCCGGTTGATTCAGCCGAGAAAATTCCAAAATCAATTGAAGTTGAAAATTTATCTTCCGCAAAAATCCGTCCAATTGGGCAACTGCACGAAAGTTATATTATCGCGGTTGACGACGAAGGAATGCTTTTGATTGACCAGCACGTCGCGCACGAACGGATTCTTTTCGACAAATTTCGCCTCAAGGAAACCGAACGCGCGATTGAATCGCAAAATCTGCTGCTTCCCGAAACTTTCGATTTAACGCCGGCGCAAGCCGCCGCTTTTGCTGAAATTGAAACCGAGCTTGAAAACTATGGTTTCGGCTTGATGCGGCTTTCCGGCAGAACAATTGCGATAAAGTCTGTTCCGACCGATTTGCCGCCATCCGAAGCCAGAAATCTTTTAGCCGAAATTTTAGATACGGTCGAACGCGAAAAACGCGGCGGCGCGAAAGCAACTCTACGCGACTCGATTGCCGCATCTCTTGCCTGTAAAGCCGCCGTCAAAGTCAATATGAAATTGACCACGGAGAAAATGCAGTGGCTGATTGATAAATTATTAACCACATCTTCGCCGACAACCTGTCCGCACGGTCGCCCTGTAATTTTGCGCTTGACAATGAAGGACATCGAGCGCGGTTTTCACCGAACGTAATCAAAGCCGGTTTAAAGTTTGCAGCACTTTTTTGTTTCGCTCAAAACTTTTAACAAAACATCGGACTTGTATTTGATTAATTCTTCCGGCGAATGATTTCTGCCAGTTGCAATTGAAACCATCTTCGCGCCGAGCGGGCATAACCGCTATTATTTCTTTTTGGGGAAAACTGTTTTTTTTTCGCTACTCAATCACTGCTAAAATATCGCCCGCGCTGACGGTTTCACCTTCCGTTGCTCTAATTTCCTTTATAATTCCGTCTTTCGGCGCTTTCATTTCGTTTTGCATCTTCATCGCTTCGACGATTAATACGCCGTCACCCTGTTTGATTTCCGCGCCCTGTTCGACAAGAACTCGCACGACTTTGCCGGGCATCGCCGTCTTTATTTCAGCAGCGCCGCCTTCGCTTTCGCTCGCGCTTGCCGAATGCCTCATCCGTTTTGGGTCGGTTAATTTTATCTCGAAATCCTTCGCCCCGACGTTGACCTGAAACGGTTCATTTGTGTTTTTGTTTGGCGAAACAAAAACCTGGTAAATTTTATTTTCGTGTTTTAAGAGATAAACATTCGGCTCGACTTCCTGCGCTTCGAGTTTATAAACGCGCCCGTCAATTTCGGCGGAAACGTTTTCGCCCGTTTGTTTTAGGATGATTTCGTGCTTTTTGTCGTTTAGCTCGGCAATTAGTTTCATAAAAAGATATCAGATGTTAGATACTAGATGTTAGTTCTGACCTCCGACATCTAGTATCTAACATCTACCTGCGGGTTGATTTTTCGTATTCCTTCTTGAGCAGTTGCATAAATTCCTCACGGCGGTCAAACAATCGTCTCGGCTTGCGCGGTTCGTGTCGTGCCAGCGCGTAAGCCGTGATAATCGGCAGCGCGACGGTTGAATCAACATATGCGACAACCGCGTCGGGCAATTGATCAGGGTCAATTTTCCCCCAGCTTACCGCTTCGCCCGGAGTTGCGCCCGAAAGTCCGCCGGTGTCAGAGCGAGCGTCCGTGACTTGTAAAAAATAATCGTGTCCTTTTTCGTCAATTCCCAGAACTTCCTGTATTTGAGGCTCGGTTTGCAACGCGAAGTTTTTCGGGCTTCCGCCGCCTAAAATAAATATTGCGGATTTGCCGCCTTTTTTCGATTGTTTGCCCGTGTAAATCACGCCGCGTTTTGCCGCGAGAACGATTGAAGCGGTTTCATTCACGTCCAAATTAGGATTCAAAACTAATTTACTTCCCTGCAATTCTTTCGCGGCAATGTTCATTCCGATTGACGAATCGCCCGGCGAAGAAGTGTAAATCGGAACCCCGTATTCGTAAGCGACGGCAAGCAAAGATTTATTTTCAAGTCCGAGCTTTTTCTCGCGTTCACGCACATATTTTCCACACAAATAATGAAATTCAGCGGATGACATCGTCCGTTGGAATTCTTCGCCTTCGATAACGCGGCGGAAAAATTCGTCCGTGTCGAGCAAAACCGAGTAATCGAAAAAGATGTCGTAAATCCGCACGACTTCTTCTTCGCGCAGAATGCGGTCGTCCATTTTCGCATCGCCTTGATGCAGCGACAAGCCGATTCCAAAATGCGTATCGTGATAAAGATTCGCGCCCGTCGAGATAATCCAATCAATAAATCCGGCTTTGATTAGCGGAATAATCGCGGAAATGCCCAAGCCGGCAGGCGTCAGCGCGCCGGTCAGAGTTACGCCGACAGTTACGTCGTCTTCAAGCATTTTGTTGGTAAACAAACGACACGCTTCACGAATCCGCGCCGCATTGTAAGCCATAAAAGATTCGTCAACCAAATCTGCCAGCGTCGTTTTTTTATCAATCGGCGTCGGGTCAATGCGCTTGCCGCTCAAAAATTTACTTTTCTTTTTTGCCATAAAAATTAAATATAAAAACTATTTTATCAAGCCGCCGGAGATTCCGCCGTCGTGTAATTTGTAATCAGCCACACGATAAATATTATTACGCCCGCCGCAAGATAAAAATTACGTGCCGCGCCGACAAAGCCGACGACAAACGGAAGCAGAGTCAAACAAATCGCCACGACCAATTCAATCCAGCCGTGAAAAAACGCCGGAATTATCTTAAATAATCCGGGCGGAAAAGCAGTTAAAACAGTCAAAAGCAAATGAACGACCGCCAGAATATAGGAAATCGATGCGGGTACGCCTTCGAGACCAAAAACAGTCGGAGCTAAAGCGAAAGCGATTATCACGACGTAATCAAGAATACCGTGAACGGTCGAACTCAAGATTTTCATAAACTTATCTCCTCAAATTTAATTTACTCAAACATTTACCGCACAGACAATTTTTAAAATTATCCCGCAACTCTGCCAAAGTTTCCGCTTTCAGTTCAACTTCAAAACACCAGCATTTGCCAATGTTCGCGCCGCACGAAAAATCTTCGCCGCACGATTCGCAAATCAATTTATTGGAAACCTTTTCAAGTTTATTTTCAACAGAATCAGTCGACATTTGAATATAAAAATAGCACAGAATCCAGCGGGTTTATAAATCGCCAAATTCTGTGCCGTTATAAAACCGACTTTTGATTTCTATTTATTCGGCTGCGGCGTAATCCGCAAATACGGTTTAATAGCGTTCCAGCCTTTCGGAAATTTTTCCTGCGCTTCGTCGTCCGAAACTGACGGAACTATAATAACGTCGTCGCCGTCCTGCCAATTCGCCGGAGTTGCAACGCTGTGTTTTGCCGTCAGCTGCAAGGAGTCAACGACGCGCAGAATTTCCAGAAAATTGCGTCCGGTGCTTGCCGGATAAGTTAAGGTTAGTTTGATTTTCTTGTCCGGTCCAATGACGTAAACTGAACGCACGGTCGCCGTGTCGCTCGCGTTCGGGTGAATCATATCGTAAAGATTGGCGACGGTTTTATCCGGGTCGGCAATCATCGGGAAATTAACTGCCGAGCCTTGTGTTTCTTCAATGTCTTTTGCCCAGCCCGCGTGTGAATCGAGCGGGTCAACGCTCAAGCCGATAACCTTGACGTTGCGCTTATCAAACTCGGGCTTGAGCTTTGCCGTCATACCAAGCTCTGTCGTGCAAACCGGCGTATAATCACGCGGATGCGAAAATAAAATGCCCCAGCTACTCCCGAGCCATTCGTGAAAATTAATTGCGCCTTCGGTCGTTTCCGCCGTAAAATCCGGCGCTTCGTCGCCTAATCTAACTGCCATAATTTTATTACTCCCTGATAATTGCGCCCTTGCTAACGCACGGACTTCTGCCTTTTAATATATCGGAACGGTTGAATCAACTTCATCCGACCAAGCCGTAATTCCGCCTTTTAAATTTATAAGTTTCCCGGTAAATCCGCTTTCCTTCAAAGCCGCAATAGCTTTTGCGCTGCGAACGCCGCCCTTGCAATGAAGAATTGCCGGATGGTTTGCGTCTATTTCGCTTGCACGATTGACGACTTGTGCGAGCGGAATCAGTTTCGTGTTTGGAATCCGCGCGATTTCAAATTCATGAGGTTCGCGCACGTCAATAATTTGAACGTCCGCTTGATTTTTGATTAAATCGTTTAATTCAGTCGCCGAAATTTCTTCCAAGATGTCGTTCTTTTCTTCAATCGGCTGATTCAGTCCGCAAAACGCTTCGTAATCAATCAACTCTTTTATCGTCGGATTGTCGCCGCAAATCGGACACGCCGGATTTTTACGAAGTTTCAGTTCGCGGAATTTCATTTCCCAAGCGTCGAAAAGCAGCAGGCGATTAAGCAAAATTCCTTTCGCGCCCAAAATTACTTTTATAACTTCGTTTGCCTGAATCGTGCCGACAATTCCGGGCAAAACGCCTAAAACTCCGCCTTCGGCACAACTTGGCACAAGTCCGGGCGGCGGCGGTTCAGGATACAAACAGCGATAACACGCGCCGCGTTCCGCCCAGAAAACACTGGCTTGTCCTTCAAAACGAAAAATCGAGCCATAAACATTCGGCTTGCCGGTTAGAACGCAGGCGTCATTGACCAGATAGCGCGTCGGAAAATTGTCGGTTCCATCAACAACGACATCGTATTCACGGAAAAGTTCGAGCGCGTTTTCGCTCGTCAAATGTGTATTGTAAGCGTCAATCTGCGTATTCGGATTAATGTCTTGAAGGCGGTCTTTCGCCGATTCGATTTTTGGTCGCCCGACATCTTTCGTGCCGTGAATTATTTGCCTTTGAAGATTGGATTCGTCCACGACATCAAAATCAACGATGCCGATTGTTCCGACGCCCGCTGCTGCAAGATATAATCCAAGTGGTGAACCCAAACCGCCCGTACCAATCATCAAAACACGCGCGGCTTTCAATTTTCTTTGACCTTCCAGCCCGACTTCAGGCAAAATCAAATGACGGCTGTAACGCGCGTATTCGTCCGCGTTGAGTGTCGGCAAATCGGTTTCAGCTTTCGCTTCAACCGCAAAATTTCCGCCCGCAATCGAAGGCACAATCATAATCGTTTCACCGTCTTTAACAGGCGTTACTTCGCCTTCGAGATGCCGAATGTCCTCGTCGCCGACATAAATGTTAACAAAGTTTCGCAAAGCATTTTGGTCGTTGTAAAGATGTTTCCGCAAATCGGTGAATTGTGTTGTCAATTGCGCTAATGCTTCGCCCACTGTCGCTGCTTCAACTTCGATTTCCGATTGTCCGCCGGCGAATTGGCGCAATGGCGTCGGAATTACAATTGTTACTGCCATAAATTTCTCCTTGAAAACTAAAACCTTTTTGAAATGCTGAATCATGAATGCTGAATGATGAATTTTCTTTTCATCGTTCCACATTTATCATTCAGCGTTTTTCTCAATTTTTTCTTCATTAAATTTTGAGCGGTCTGCTTCCATTTCCCACGAGCGCAAATTAGCCGCTTTTCCTTTCAAAACGGAAACAATAATGTAAGACCAGACTGGAAGCGCGTGGTCTAAATCAAACTGCGACGGGACAGCCGGATGGTCGGGATGCGAATGATAATTACCTACTACATCGAGTTTTTTCTCACGCGCGTAACGCTCGCCGCGCAGCAAATCCTTCGGCAAAATCAAACTGCGATTGTGTCGCGCCAATTCTTCTTTCGCGTTTTCAACCGGAAAAATTTCGACAACCGTTTTGCGACCGTCATCGTCGAAACGTCCAATCAGCAAACCGCAGCATTCGTTGGGAAATTCGCGCTCGCCGTGCTTTTCGATTTCCGTTGCCTGTTCCCTTTTCAATAAAAGCATCCGTTTGTTTTAACCATTTTGCAAGTGAAAATTTGTTGTTAAATTTACCGTAATTTTTATAAGCGCACGTTTATTTTGCATCCCAAAAACTTTCACTTAAATATTTGCCGCCGCCATCGCATAAAACCGTAACAATAACGGCTTCGGAATTTACTTCACGCGCAAGACGCAAGGCGGCAAAAACATTTGCGCCCGCACTGACGCCAACCAACAAACCTTCTTCGCGCGCTAATGCCCGTGTCATCACCTGTGCGTCTTCCGTTGCAACTTCCACATTTTCATCCGCCAAATTAGCGTCGTAAATTCCCGGCACAATTGCCGTTTCAAGATGTTTCATCCCCTCTAAACCGTGAAGGGGCGAATCCGGCTGCATCGAAATTGCTTGAATATTCCGGTTAAGTTCTTTTAATTTTCTACTCGTCCCGACGAAAGTTCCCGTCGTTCCCAAACCGGCTAGAAAATGCGTTATGCGCCCGCCCGTTTGCCGCCAGATTTCCGGCGCGGTTGTGTCGTAGTGCGCCCGCCAATTTGCTTCATTGTTGTATTGGTCTGGATAAAAATATTTGTCGGGGAATTCGGCGGCTAACTGTTTGGCGACTGTTTGCGCGCCGTCAGTTCCGTTCATCGGGTCGGTTTCGATGATTTCAGCGCCATAGAGTTTTAAGATTTGTTTGCGTTCAAAGCTGGCGTTTTTTGGCAACGTAAGAATAACCGAATAGCCGCGAGCCGCGCCAATCATTGCGTAGGCAATTCCCGTGTTGCCGCTCGTCGCGTCTAAAATCATTTTGCCTCTTACAAGTTTTCCGTCGCGTTCGCCTGCCAGAATCATTGCCAGAGCCGCGCGGTCTTTGACCGAGCCGCCCGGATTTAGATGTTCGGCTTTTGCGTAAATTTCAACATTGTCGGGTAAATCTTTTGTGACCCGGCGCAAACGAATGAGAGGAGTATTTCCGATTTGAGATTCCAAAAAGAATTGTTTCTCAACGTTAATGTTTGTTTTTTTTTCTAAAATCGCCGCCTTCATAGTCTTTTTTGTGCAAAAGGAAATCGGTCGTGAAATTCGATTGACAAATTCACGACCGACTGAAATTTTGTTTGCAAGCGATGGTTGCTATTTTTTTCGCTCGATTATCGCATACAGTTTCAGCCCGTCTGCTTCCATTCGGTAGCGACAACAAAATCGGTTTTTACGATGCGATATAAACATAGCTTTAATTCTTAAATTTTCGACTTAATACGAGTATAAGTTTCGCGTTGACGTTCGTCAAATTATTCTAAATTCTTTGCAAAATTTAAGAAACCTCCGGCGCGCCTGCAACATTTTTCGAAGCCTTGCCGTTTGACTTTCTAAGGCGCAAAAGATTTAATTTCTTTTCGTCCGCCTGCAAAACTTCCACATCAAGCCCGCGAACGCTGAGTTTTTCCCCGCGCTCCGGCACATATCCGGCTTCGCTCGTAACCAGTCCGGCGATGGTCGTAAAGTCGTCGTCTTCGATTTCCAAACCGAAAAGCCGCTCGATTTTTCCGATTTCCGTCGAACCGAGAACATCAAAATAACCGTCGTCGCCTTCGATTATCTCGATGATTTCCTCTTCTTTAGTATCCTCGTCTTCAATTTCGCCGACGATTTCTTCCAAAATATCTTCGACCGTAACGAGACCGGCAATTCCGCCGTATTCGTCAACCACGACGGCGACTTGGAAACGGTCGGTCTGCATATTTTTTAACAATTCGGCGACTGATTTCGTTTCGGGAACAAAAAAGGCGGGACGCAGCAGATTTTCAATCGTTTGATTTTCCTTGCCTTCTGCCCAAGCATTTAAAAGGTCGCGGACATAAATCACGCCTTCGATATTGTCAATCGAATCTCGATAAACCGGCAGGCGCGAGTATTTTTCTTCGATTATCAAATCTCTGGCTTGTTTGACGGTCGCGTCAATCGGCAGAGCGCAAATCTCGGTGCGCGGCGTCATAACTTCGCCCGCGCGCGTGTCGCTAAATTCAACCATTGTCTCGATTAGCTCGCGATCCTGTTCTTCGATAATGCCTTCGGCTTCGCCCATTTCGATCAAAGCCTGAATGTCTTCGGCGGCATCCTCGCGTTCGGCTTCGGTCGGCGGCAACTGGTTCGGAACAACGGTTTGCTCAATCAGTGAATTGTCTTTGGTGAAAAATTGAAACGGGTCGGCAACGTTCGACAGCAAACCGTAAATCGGGCGCGCAACGGGAAGTAGAAACAAAAGTTTGCTTTCGGGATTTTTCCAAGTGATAAAACGCGGAATAATTTGGCGAAAAGCGATTGAAGCAGTCAAGCCGACAGCCAGAGAAATCAGCAGGAGATTGAGTTTGTCCTGGTAGAAATTATAAACAATCAAGGTTACCAGAACCGAAAAAACAATTAGCAAAATCTGAATTGCTGCCGACAGTGCAAAGCGGAAACGCGGACGATTTTCCAGAATCAGTTGGAGAAACTCAACCGATTTACGTCGCGGACTTTCTTCCAAATCAGACGACAGACGCCGCAATCCGACATCGCTGAGTTGTGAAAAAGCCATATCAATCGTCGCCAGAAAAACCAGCGCGAACAAAATCAATACGGCGATGGCTAACTCAATTTCCATACGTCTTTGTCATTAAACATTTATCGTTTGCCATTTATCTTTTGTCCCGCGATTAAATGTTAATTGTTAAATGATAAACGATAAATGATAAATGTTTAATGACAAATGATAAATTCGGCGGCTTTTTGATCTACCAACCAGAAAAGATTGCCGTTTGCGGGTTTTATATTTTGTGACGGAAATTTCTCCGGCTTGAATTCGCCTTCCAAAACCACGCGCAAAACATCGGCTTTTCCCTCTCCGTTTATCAAAAACATTACATTTGAAGCGTTATTTATTGCTGGAAACGTCAGCGTCAGTCGAACAGTGTTTAATTTTTCTACTGGGTTTGAAACTGCAATTTTTTTCCGCTCGCGTAAAGCATCTGTAAAAGGAAAAAGCGAAGCCGTGTGTCCGTCATCGCCCATTCCGAGCAAAAGAAGGTCGAAACGCGGAAGCAAAAAGTCTGAAGCATCTTCGACAGCGGACGGGTTTCCCCTCAATTTAAAAAAATCTTTTATCTTTTCTTCGTAATCCTCGGCGATTTTTTCCGCATCTCCGATTTGGGTTTGCCAGCGAAAAATTTGATTTTCCGAAATTTGCAAAGGCTTTAAAAGATTTTCGTTTGCCATTCGGAAATTGCTCTCTTCATCATCGGGCAAAACATTACGTTCGTCGCCGAAAAAGAAAAAAACTCTCGACCAATCAATCCGTTTTCTGAAATCTTCAGTGGTTAAAAGTCGGTATAAAGATTTCGGCGTTGAGCCGCCGGCAAGTGCAACCGTAAATTTGCCGTTTTGTTTGACGGCTTCATTGCCGATTGAGATAAATTTTTCGGCGGCAACCCAGCTTATTTCGGAAAGGTCAGGAAAGATTTCAATAGTAGATTTCATTGATTTTCAATCAACCGTATTTTTCCAGTGTCTTCCGTCGTGTTCAAGCAATTGGTCGGCTTCGGGCGGTCCCCAGGTTCCGGCTTCGTAATTCGGAAAATCGCGCGCCGGAATTGCCTGCCAAACGTCCAGAATCGGCGAAACAATTTTCCAGCTCGCTTCGACCATATCGGCGCGCTGAAAAAGCGTCGCGTCGCCCGTCATACAATCAAATAAAAGCCGTTCGTAGCCGGTGCTGACGGTTTTGCCGAAATGTTCCAGATAATTAAAATCCATATCAACCGCACCCATGTTAACGATTGGACCCGGCAACTTCGCGCCGAAATGCAGGGTAATTCCTTCGTCCGGCTGGATATGAATGACGATTCGGTTGGTCGTCAGGCGTTCAATCGAAGTATCGCGGAACAAAACGAACGGCGCTTTTTTAAATTGAATAACAATCGTCGTATATTTTTCCGACAAATGTTTACCTGTTCGGACGTAAAACGGCACGTCCGCCCAACGCCAATTGTCAATCAAAATTTTCAACGCGGCGTAAGTTTCCGTGTTCGAGGCGGGCGCAACACTTTGCTCGTCGCGGTAAGCCGCAACTTTTTTGTCGTTGGTTGCGCCCGCCGCATACTGCCCGCGCACGGCGTTGTGCAGAACGTCTTCGGGCGAGAACGGCTGAATAGCGTGCAGAATTTTCGCCTGCTCGTCGCGCACTTCATCGGCTTCAAAAGAAACGGGCGGCTCCATCGCCGTCAAAGTAATTAGTTGAAAAATATGATTCGGTATCATATCGCGCAGCGCGCCTGCTGTATCGTAGTAACCGCCGCGCTGCTCGACGCCGAGTTTTTCCGCCACCGTTATCTGCACGCTGTCAATAAAATTTCTGTTCCAAATCGGCTCGAAAATACTATTTCCAAAACGAAAAACCAAAATATTCTGAACGGTTTCCTTCCCCAAATAATGGTCAATCCGGTAAATTTGGTTTTCTTTGAGAATTTTGCCGAGTTCGTGATTGAGCTTTTTCGCGGATTCGAGGTCGCGCCCGAACGGTTTTTCAAAAATAAATCTGCGCCAAAACCCGTTTTCCTCTTTACCCAAGCCGTTTTTATAAATTTTTCCGGCAACATTAGCGAAAAGCTGCGGCGGCGTTGCGAGATAATAAAAAAAGTTTTGCGGAATCTCGTGCTTTTCGCAGACTTCGGCGAGCAAGTCTTTTATATCCTTAAACAGTTTTTTGTCATCATCGAAATCGCCGCCCGTGTAGTAAGTGCGCTCTTCAAACCATTTGACAAGATTTTTATCCGGTGCGCCTTCGATAAAGCCTTTCAAATCGTCAATAATTTTTGTGCGAAAATCATTGGTTTCAAGTTCCTGCCGACCAACACCTACGATGGCAAAATTTTCGGGCAAAAATCCTTCTTTCGCTAAATTGTAAAGCGCGGGGAAAAGTTTGCGTTTAGTCAAATCGCCGGTTGCGCCGAAGATAACCATCACGCACGAGTCGGCTGTTCGGTTTGTTTGATTCATTTTGTTATTTTTGCCATACTTAGCGGCAGAATCTAGAGATTATAAAGAAAAATTTGACTTCAATCTATTGTAATCTTCAATTTAAATATTCAACTTTTCACGAAGTTTTAATTCGATTTCATTCATCTTGCCGTTATCAGTTTCGTGGTCGAAACCGCACAGATGAAGAACGCCGTGTAGAATCAATTGTTTTACTTCCGTCGCAAGATCCAAATTGTTTTCCTTCGCCTGCCTTTCGGCTTGTTCAACCGAAATTACAATATCGCCCAGATTGTTTTCGCACGCTTCAAATTCGTTCGATTCAAACGGAAACGATAAAACGTCGGTCGTAGAATTTTTACCGCGAAAAGTTTTATTCAATTCACGCATTTTCCAATCAGAGATAAAAGCAATCGTCGCGGAATTCCCTTTCGCTTCGGGAACGATTTCAATCGCTCGTTCGGTAAATAATTGAAAATCTTCGGCTGCGATTTTGATTTTGCGTTGGCAATTTATGACTTCGGACATTCGGAAAAGATTCGATTTTAGTTTTCAATCAGGAATTTCTTTTTTGCTCTTCCTGATTGTCTCTTTCGTTTGTATGATTTTCGTAAGCCTTAACAATCAACTGCACGAGTTTGTGGCGCACAACGTCTTTGTCGGTAAAGCGTACAAACTCAATGCCTTCGAGATTGCCCAAAATTTCCTGCGCTTCTTTCAAACCGCTGCGCTGACCGCGCGGTAAATCAATCTGTGTGATGTCGCCGGTTACAACCGTTTTCGAGCCGAAACCAATGCGTGTTAAGAACATTTTCATCTGCTCGCTCGTCGTGTTTTGCGCTTCGTCCAAAATTATAAAAGCGTCGGCGAGCGTATTGTGCGTCAAGATAAAATCGTCCGTTACATAAAGCGAATCGAGCGCGGCGACGCTGATGCACTGTGTTTCCGCTTCGCTGATGTATTCAATATTTTTGATAAAACGAGTTGGACAACCACCGCCGTTCTCGTTGTAAATTCGTGCTTTTCGCGTCAATCTAAACGGTTCCAAATATTGAGGCAAGCGAATTTCTAAAATATAAGAGTCGCTCCGATACGGAACTTCTCTGCCGCTGGCAAATCCGGGCTTGCGCCCTTCGGCTTTGCGTTTGCGGCAATAAGCGACACCGCCGAGCGAGCGGACGAGAAAAATTACGTCGTCTTTTAATCGTTCGGAAGTTGTAGAGTATTGTATGCGGCAAGTGCGATTTTTCTGCGTAACGGGTCCGCCGTCTGTGTCCAACAAACCCTGCAAAACGGCAAGACGAACTTCCGCACTGTTGTAAAGATAATCTTCGGGAACAAATTTTGTTGCCGATTTTGTTCCGGCTAAATTCAATTCTCTTAACGATTGCGTTAGCGGATTGCGAACCGGCTCAAATTTATTTCCGCCACGACCGGCAAGCGGATTTGTAATAACGTAATCAATTTCGGTCTTTCGACGAAAATGCAAATTCATACCGGCAAGCGAAAATTCCATAGACGAAACTAATTCCGCGTCAGCCGTGCAGAAAGCGGGTGAAGTTTTGTCCGAGATACAGCCGTCCCCGAGCAGTAAACCCAGCGCATAAGGCTCAATCAAAATTTCTTTGCGGGCGAATTCAACCGGCGCGGAAAGCAACGGCAGTTCGTAACGATACTGATGATTCCGACGAAAATTGCCGAGCATTTCTCGGGTTTCCAGTACGCGCGGCTGTTTATTTCGGCGTTTGTCTTCCATTGTTTTGACTTGCCAGAGATGTTCGGCGCACGCAACAGTACTTGAGCCGTCTGTCATTGTCAGACGATAGACTTTCTTTTTGCCTTGCGGAAAAACACCGACAACCTCAGTTGCTTTGCCGTCAGAACCGATGACTTCATCGCCAATTTTGATGTCGCCCATTTTTCGCCAGCCGTCCGAGGTTAAAAGCAAACTGTCTAATGTTTGCGCCCGACCGCGCATGAATGCCAGCGGCGCGACTTCGATAATGCGTTTTTCGAGCATTTTTGCAACTCTTTCGCCGTCAACAAGGTCGAACAGCGCATCGTAGAGCGGGCGAAGATACGGGTCAACTTTGTCCTGCAAATCGCCGGGCAGAAATCCGAGTTTTTCTCCGGCTTCGACCGCCGGGCGTGTCAGGATTATGCGCGAAACCTGTTTTTGAAAAAGCGCGTTGACGGCTAAAGCAACGGCTAAAAAAGATTTTCCCGTTCCCGCCGGACCAATTCCGAAAACCAGATCATTGCTCAAAATCGCGTCGATATATTTTCGTTGATTGGCGGTTTTTGCCGTAACCTGTTTTTTACCCGACGGGTTAAAGCGCGATTTGGTGAAATAATCTTTGAGCGAATAGGTGCGGTCTTCGGCGATTTGTTTAAAAGCGTCGCGCAGCTCTTTGTCGGAAAACTGATTACCGCCGTCAAAAAGGTCTGAGAAATCATTTAAAATTTGTTCGACGGTTAGGATGTCTTTCGCATCGCCGTCCAGCAAAATTTCGTTGCCGCGTGCGCCAATGCTGATGTCGAGAAGTGTTTCGAGATATTTGATGTTTTGGTCTTGAACGCCGAATAAAGTCTTCAACCCTTGCGGCGGAAGTTCGATTTTTTTTAAGTTGCTCAAATTTGAAAAAAGTTCCTCTTTTTGAAATTTTAATTTTATATGTCGAGGCTACTAAAAGCGTCAATCCGTGTCAATAAAATTAGCAGGAAATCAAGCTGCCGCGCTCGACAAAAGGCGCAGAAATCATTTCGCTCAAGCGAAGCAATTTTTTCCAGTCATTAGGCTCTGTGCTGCGGCTCAAATTATTTCCCGGCTTTGGGCAAACTCAACAAATTCGCAAAAATTCGATATGCGCCCGAAACTCCGTTTGGCAACTGCCGGAAAAAAGAATACGAATTGTAAATATAATTTCCCTTGCCGATTTTTGCGAAAACCATTCCGCCTTTGTTTTCTAATTCTCCAACGTCGTGCGTTTCGAGCAGCGGAGTGTATTTCGCATCAAAAGTCGTGAAATTATAAAGATTTCGCTCCTGCACCCAGCCTTGAAAATCCGCGTCCGTGATTCGATTCGGGAAATTAAAAATCGGATTTGTCCGGTCTAAAATCGTAACTTTCGCGTTTTCATCCGCGACGCGCGCCGTTGTTCCGGCGGTTGTCTTCTGCGTGTCGGTCATACTGGCGGGAAACGGCTGTAAGTTTTGCTGAATGTAGTCGGGACGCTGGTATTGGACAATCAAAGTTCCGCCGTTTTTTACAAAATCAAGCAATTTTTGATTGTTGGCGACAAAATCCGTTCGAGTTTGCGAAGCGCGAATACCGACGACAATCGTATCGAAGCGCGACAAATCGCCGCTTGATAATTCTGTCTCATTTAACATCTCGACGCTCAAACCCATTTGTTTTATTGCTTCGGGAACGTTGTCGCTGTAAGTTTTGCTGAATGTAGTCGGGACGCTGGTATTGGACAATCAAAGTTCCGCCGTTTTTTACAAAATCAAGCAATTTTTGATTGTTGGCGACAAAATCCGTTCGAGTTTGCGAAGCGCGAATACCGACGACAATCGTATCGAAGCGCGACAAATCGCCGCTTGATAATTCTGTCTCATTTAACATCTCGACGCTCAAACCCATTTGTTTTATTGCTTCGGGAACGTTGTCGCCGCTACCCATAATATAACCGACTTTGACAGACGCGATTTTTAGATCCAAAACGTTAACTTTTGTTTTCGCCTTTGTGTAATAGCGATGCGTTTGGATGTGCGGATAAGCAATTACGTTCATCGTTTCAGCAAAAGTTTCGTTGTTTGCCACCACTTCCGCGCCGACCTCATAACGTCCGGGTTTGTAATTTCGCGGAATGGTTATCATAAATTTAACAGAAGTTTTATCGCCTTTGTTTTTCAAACTAAAACTTTTCGGGTAAGGAACGGCTTGCCAATCGGCGGGCAAACTTAATTTTGCCGTTCCATCCAAACGTTCGGCTGAATTGTTTGAAATGCTTAAAACAAGTTCGTGGTCGTGTGGTTTTTCAATGCCCGAAACGAGAACAAGATTTTGGTCGAATTCCAAAGAAACTCTCGGCACGACGTTCAAATCTCGACGAATTTCGCCGCGAACGTCGTCTGCAAAGCGATATTCGATTGGTTGATTGAGCGAAATTTCAACTCCTTCAATTTCTATTTTTATTTCTGCATTTACAATTGGCTGCTCAAACGGCAAATTTCGATTAGCATCATTTTGCCAGGCAAACAAATCGCTTTTTCTTTCGCTTTCTAACCAGTAAGGCTGCGTCGGCTTCCCATTTGTCGGAACTTTTACGTTGAAATAAGCAGTTTCGTTCGCAGTTTCGCGCCTGAAACCTTGGGTTGTTTCTTTTGGCTTTTCGATTTTTGAAACTACCCAGCTGTTTGGCGCATTTAATTTGATTTCTTTGACTTTGACTTTTTCCCCGGTTGGAAAGAAAACTTTGACGGTTGTTTGGAAAGATTCATCAGGCGCGATAATTTCCTTGTCCGCGAGAGCATCAAGCCGAATTCCCGAAGCAAGTTTGATAGCCTGGGCGAATTCGTTTTCTTTCTGTTCAAGAATACTGCTCGATGCAGCATATTTTTTATCTGGAATCTGAGTATTAACCGGAAGAGCTAAAACTTTAGAAATTTGTTTTCCTGATTTAATTAATTTTAACCCTTTGATTAAATCGGTCAAAAGTTTTTGCGGCGTGTTTGTCTCAAATTCTTTCAATGTTTTTTCAGCAGCTGTTTGAGCTTCTTTAAGATTTTTTATTAAACCTTCATTTTCGGCGACATTCAAAAGTTTCGAAATGCCCGTGATTGAGGTATCAATTCCGTCAAAAACACTTTCCTCCTTTTCAACTCCTGACACTTTGCTGTCCGCCAAATTCAAACCGGAAAATTGGTCGCCCTTTAGTTCCAGACCGCCTTGTTCCTGCGTTTGGTGTTGGCTTCTGCCTTCGATCGCAATCTCGAAATACGAACGTCCGAGCAAATAATCATACGCGCCCGTGTTTATCCTTAAAGTTGGTTGGGCTTCCGAACGAAACCCTTGTTCGATATAAAATTTCAAAACTTGCCAAGGCGTGCCGCTCTCAACACATTGATTTCCATCGGCGGCAGCTTTGACTGCCAAAGGCGAGATGTAACCGGCATATTGATGCTGTCCGTGTCCGTCGGCGGCAGTTCCCGAAAAGCGCGAAATGACGACGAGCGGGCGAAATGCGCGAATGGCGCGAACCGTATCGCACAAAATTATTTTTTCGTCCCATTTTTGCTTTGCTTCCGTTAAAGTTTTCGAAAAACCGTAATCAAAAGCGCGTGTGAAAAATTGCTGTGCGCCGTCAAGTCGCCGGGCTTGTAATAATTCTTCGGTGCGAATCACGCCCAAAGATTCAAACAATTCCGAGCCGATAATGTTTTGCCCGCCGTCGCCGCGCGTCAAAGAAAGATACGCTGTCCGCGCATTTTCGCCGCGAGCTAAATATGCCAGAAGCGCAGAATCTTCGTCGTCGGGATGTGCGCCAATCATCATCACGCTTTTCGTCGTGTTCAGGCGTTTCAAAAGCTGTCCCAAACCGATTGCGCCGTAATCATAAACGGAACGAACTTGCGCGTTTGTTTTACGCAAAGGCAGGAAAAAGCAAAATGAGATTAACCACAGATAAACACAAAACGATTTGAAAATGGTAAATGATAAATGGTAAATGGTAAATGAAAATTTGCGTTCGTCTGTGTTCATCTGCGGTTAAATTTTTCCTAATTTTTTATTATAACTTTTTCTCCGAACGGAAATTCACCGCGCTTGAAAGAACGAACGAAATAAATGATCAAACCGATAACAATCAAAACGACGGCGTAGCGCACTTCTTTTTGAAAATTCGGGCGCATAAAAAGTACATACAAAAATCCGATTATCGCAACCAAAGCCGGAAGAGGATAAAGCCACATCTTAAACGGACGCGGGAAATCAGGTTTCGTCTGTCGCAAAATTATCACACCGACAATTTGCGCCAGAAATTGAATGATAATGCGAATCACGACAAGCGCGGCTATAACGTCAGCCAATTTCAGAAAGCAAAACAACGCAGCGATTCCGCCCATAATCAAAAGCGAAACATACGGAAAATGATGTTTTCGATGAATCTTTTGAAAAATTTTGAAATAGTTTCCGTCCAAAGATGCGGCATACGGCACGCGCGAATAACCTAAAAGCAGCGAAAAGACGGACGAAAACGCCGTCCACATAATCAGCAAAGTTGCGATGATTCCCGCCGTATGTCCGTAGAGTCTTTCCATAAAGACGGAAATTACATAACGCCGTGCATCGCTCGTTGCCGTTTCACTAAAATCTCGCCAGGGAATTACACCTAGAATTGCGATATTCATCAAGATGTAAATCGCGGCGACCAGCGCAATCGAAAGCATTATCGAGCGCGGAATCGTTTTTTCCGGGTCTTTAACCTCACCCGCGAAAAAACAGACGTTGTAATAACCCCAATAATCATAAACCGCAATAAGCAAAGCCGCGCCTAAACCCAAAAAGAAATTGGAATTTAAGACGAAAGCGTCGGGCGGAAAATCAAATGCAAGCGCGGGATTAAAATTCGTCAAGCCCGCAAAAATAATCCAGACGATTGTCAGAATCACGCCAACCCACAGAAACTTGGAAAACTTTTCGATAACCGTAATTTTGCGATAAAGCAGAAACACACAGAACACACAAACACCGATGGCGACAAATGTTCCGTAAGAGGCGGCAAGACTTGCCGACAAATCGCCAAGCAGCGGAATCTGCAAATGAAAATCTTGCGCAAAAAATGTTTTGTCTAAATTCGGAAAAGCGTAAGTCGCGTAGAGCGCGAAACCCAGACAGCCTGAAGCAATCGAAAGCGGCGCGGAAAACGTCAACTGCCAGATAAACAAAAACGACATTAATCGTCCGAGTTTTCGCTCGCCGTAAATTTCTTTCAAATAATAATATGCGCCGCCGCTCTTGGGCATCGCAGCGCCGAGTTCAGACCAGACAAGTCCGTCGCAAATTACCAGAATCGCGCCGAAAATCCAGCCGAGCATCGCCTGCGGTCCGCCCATCGCGGCAATGATAAGCGGCATCGTGATAAAAGGTCCGACGCCAATCATATCAATCATATTCAGCGCCGTCGCGCCGATTGTTCCAACGCCGCGTATCAATTGCGGTTGTTCGGATTGTTCGGAAATCGAATTTTCTTGAGCCATTATTTTACGAAAAATATGTTTTGAGAATTTGATAAAAACATATTTTTATTTTGAGTTTTACCCGAAAGAAACTTTAAATTTTACAATTTTTAAAAATAAAATTTGAGATCAGATTGAAGTTTGAATCAATCGAACAACGCAAATTTTGCTTGAATCAACGTTTAATTTCTTTGTTTTTACAAATAAATTACTCGATGTTCTTTGTCGTCGAGGTCAATTGCCGCGTAAATCCAGTCAATCAGAAAAAGCCCGTAACCATTGACGAACGAAGTCAAATTCAGCGATCGTTCCTGCAAATTTTTATTCGGCAAAAGAGCGTTGAAAGCCGTTTCGATTTGCCGCATGACGACCGCGTCTTTTCGCATCTGAGCTTGTTGAAATTTATTGCGAAGATTTCCGATGTGATAAATAATCTTGCGTCGGCGGGTTGCCAGATTTTCCGCCAATGTCGGTTCAAATTCGGTTAGATTTCGGTCAAGGCGCTTAAGCTGGATGTTGATTTTTTCTTCGACTTCGGCAAATATGTTTGCCATTTCGGGGTTCAGATATTTTTCCGCTAACTGGGGCGCGACATTTTCAATTCCGGCAAAAAAGTCTTTTAATTGCAAATTGTATTTCGTAAGGGTTTTAGCATGTTTCCGTTCGATAATCGTAAAGCTCTGGCGATGAAAAATCGTCGTAACGGGACGCTCCAGAATTCGATAAACCTCCGCCGATTGCGCGAAATAAGCAACTTCCGCCGCGCCGCCGAAATAACAAACGGTCGGCAGCAGATAATCTTGCACGACCGAGCGCAAAACAACGCTCGGGCTGAATCTCTGCGGCTCGCGCGCCGCGATGTCGGCGAGTTCTTCCAGGTTGAATTCCCTTTCCGAATCTTTGACCTTATAAGTTCCTCCGGCGGTTTTCTTGATAGCGTGGCGCGTTTTGTCTTTCGATTGCCAGAAAAGCGGAAAATAATCGGGCGTTATCAAAACCTGCGCGTGATAGCCGTTTTCTTTGAGTTCGTCGCTGCGTTTTATTAAGGCGGAAACAATCTCATCCGATTTTTTTACGGCTTCGACATAAACGTGCGCAGCGAGTTTTTTTAATCGTTCGTCGAGCGGACACAGCAAAATCAAACCGTATTTGCCCAGAATTTTTGCCAATAGTCGTGCAAATGCGTCGCCGTAATCTATGCCCGAAGTCCAAGATTCGCCAACTAATTTTTTTATCTCGTCGGTAAATTCCGTATGCGGCAATTCGTTGAATAGCTGTTCGATTGTTTGATTGATTGAATCATCGAGTTTGACATATCCGACCGGCAGATTTTCACGGCATCTTTGCGGTTCGTTTTTGAGTTTAACCAATTTGCCTTGTCGCCCGATTATTTCCGTCTTTGAAACTTCTTCAAAATCGTGGTCTTCGGTTGCAATCCAAAAAACCGGGACGGCTTTAAACCCGCGCGCGCGCAGACATTCGGTTAATTTTACAGCGGAAAGCGCTTTGTAAATCGTATAAAGCGGTCCGGTGAAAAGTCCTGCTTGCTGTCCCGAAACAACCGCCACACAATCATCCTCGCGCAAAAGATTAAGATTTTTAAAAGTTTCTTCGCTTGCGCCGTTGGCTCGGTTCGCATCTTCCAAAACGTCGCACAGCAAGTTGCGGTCGGTTTTATAATTTGCCAGAACTTCGGGAATTCGCCGCGAAATTTGCGTGTGGGATTCAACCGCGGAAGGATAATACTTTTTTAATTGAAGCGGATTTTTCTGGTATTCCAGAAAAAGCTTCGATTGATTAGGCAGTTCGGAAAAAGGCTGGCTTTCCGTCTGAAAAACGACATCTCTTCCGGTTGGACAGGGACAACTGATTTCTTGCTTCACAAAATTGCTCCTAACTTTTCAGATTATAGAGTTCAAACTTATAACTTCCAAGTTGGAAACAAAGAAAGGACGACGTATTTAACGTCGTCCTTTCTCGAATAACATTTGTTACGGATTAATTTCCGGTTGGTAAAACTCTCGGACGAGTAACCATTTCAGTTGAGGCAGTCGTAATTTTGCGTTCAATGCGGTAAACACCCGCCGAATGTGTTCCGGCAAAAATACGATTTGAATCCGTCGGGTCAAAAGCCATAGACCATACGCGGCGGCTCGGAAGTTTCATATCCTTTGAGTCCACTCTGTTCCAGTTCGCTCCCGCGTCTTTAGAGAAATAAATTCCGCCGTCGGATTCCAGCGCGCTGGAGACGTAAATTTCATCAGTGTTATTCGGATTAATAAGAATACTCGTGAAATTGCCTAGCGGAAGATTTCCGGCGCGGCGCGTCCAGGTTTTTCCTCCGTCGCGGCTGTAACAAAATGTCTGTGATGTACCGACATAAACGTAATTCGGTCGTTTAGGGTCAGTCGTTATCGAGCTGACCGGAACGCTGTCCGGCACCCCTTCCGTCTTTGTCCAGGTTTTGCCGCCGTCGCGGGAGACGATAACACCGGAAATTGATGTGCCGACCCAAATCGTTTCAGGGTCTTGCGCGGTTGAATAGATGACAAAGATATTTTCGTCTATACCGGCTCCCAAAGGAATTTTTTCCCAGCCTTTCGTCATATCGTAAGTGCGATACAAACCCTTATCAGTTCCGGCAAAAATCCCGTTTTTGCCGTCTTCGCTATATGACAAAACTTTAATTTTATTATTCAAAATTGGAATTAAACCGGCTGCGGTCGTAGTCGTTTTTGCATCGGGCGCAACGGTTGCCTGTTCGAGTGCCGAGTTTGTTTTAGCAGCCGTTGGTTGAGTTGCGGTTTTAGACTTGACCGCAGTTGCTTTCGTAGTTTTCTTTTTTACTGGCACTTTTTTCGTCACGGGAGGTTTCGGCAACGTTACCTGTTTCCAAAGGTTGCCCCGGTCGGTAGATGTGAACATTCCGACATTAGTCGCTAAATAAAGTGTGTCGGTTTTAACACGGTCTTGAAGTATTGCAAACGGCGAAACGCGATAAACGTCAATATTTTTTCCTGCCTGCCAGGTATTTCCTCCGTCGTTGCTGACGAAAACAAATCCGCCGCCGGTTTGCGTATTATGCGTCGTTGCATAAATGCGATTCGGTTGTTCAATGTCGGTCGTAACCGAATAAGTAAAACGGCTCGTGAAATTGTCGTTTGTCTGCGCGAAATTCTTGCCGCCGTCATTAGAAACCATCACACCGTAATTATTTGTTCCGATAAATACGCGGTTCGGCATATCCGGGTGAACCGTGATTGAATTGATTTCCAAATCCTTCTGCGTTGTTATTGACCACGACTGCCCAGCGTTTGAAGTCATCCAAAAACCTTCAGTGGTAGCGGCAAAGACAGTTCCCGGCATCGAAGGATGCTGCAGAATATCTCTGGTTCGACGCGATTGCGACGGAATCCCGTTGACCTTTTTCCATAATTCGCCTTTATTGTATGATTCGTAAATGCCGCTGCAAGCCGACGCAATTATGTGGTCTGGATTTTTTTGGTCAATCGTTACGGCAAAAACGTCGGAATCGTCAATCATTCCGTTTTTTATAAGTCGCCAATTTTTCCCGCCGTCAGTCGTTTTGTAAGCACGCCACCACGTTCCGGCATAGATTGTATTGATCGTTCGCGGGTCAATGGCTAGAGCATCGATATTAATCGGCATCGTATCGGATTTAATCTTATCCCAATCGTCACCCGAGTTTTTTGAAATCCACACTCCGTTTATCGTTCCTACTATAATTACGTCCGGGTCAAACGTGGATTGCACCATTGCGTGAATTGATTCTTTTCTTAATTCCTTTGCTTCCTTCCAGGTTGCGCCGCCGTCGGTTGTTTTGAAAAATCCGCCAGGACTTACATGCCTATTTCCCGAAGCGTAGATAATTTTTGAATCTCTCGAATCAACAAACAATTGGTCGAGAACCAGTCGTGGTTGGTTGAAATTAACCAGTAATCTCCAATTAACTCCAGCGTCGGTTGAAGTGTAGATTTGCCCGTCAAGCGTGCTGATATAAAGACGGTCTTTGTCTTTCGGGTCAACCGCGACAACGCGCACATCACCACCGTTTGGTCCGACAACCTGCCAATCCTTAATTTTCAGCGGTGATTCATTATTAGTTACTATTGCAGCAAACGACGCACTGACAAATAAAACAAACATCGTCGTTATCGTTGCTAAAACATTTAGACTAAAACCCATTTTTCGTTCGGTTTTTTCCATCATATATTTACTTCTTTTTTCAGATTTGAACGTTGCGATAGACTCGACAAACGCTATTCAGATGATTTAATTGTGGATGTTTGTTGCATTCAAAACATTAAACAGAGTTTGCAGAAATTTTCGAGGTATTTAACTTGTGTCATTACAAAGATAAAACAGAACTTATCTTACACTAAACTTTAACTATTTCAAACTGTTTTGGGAAAATACATTTAAAAGCATAAGCGAGTGAAATTTCCGTAGAAACGTCACTCGCTTAGGAAAGTTACATCTTAGAAAAGATGCAAAGTTAAATTACTGATCGGGAGTCGGAGCAGGTGTACCAGCCGGAACAATATACAATACTGTTCTAATACCTGTTCCTGTATCTCCGCCTCTTAAGAAGGTTACGCGACTTGCATCAAATTGACGGAATCTGATTGCAGCGCGAATATCTCTTTCACGTCTTGCAATTTGTGCGTCCGTACCATAGTTGATGATGTAACCTTGCGCGGTTGGATCATTGCTCAATCCACTAAAGAACGGATCCAAGTTAGCCTTAATTTCGTCAGGCGTTGCCGCAGTAAACTCAGTAAACGGTGTCGCAACTGGGATTGAAGCAATACCCGCAGTGGTTTGTGCGGTTGTTACGCACGTGGGGCAAAGATCACCACCGATAGTAACTGTAGCGGTTACGTTCTGACCAGCCATTGCCGGAGTGGTTTGAACAGTTATGACAGGCGTTCCCTGACCGCTGACGATTTCACCTTGTGAAACTGTCCAGTTGTAGGTAACGCTTTGTTGACTGCCGCCCGTAGCATTAGCCGTAAAGGTCATCGTCGAACCCGATTGGGTAACTTCCGTTGGACCGGTTACCGACAATTCTGGGCAAGTGCAAACCACAGGTGTAAAGCAATTACAAGCAACTTGTGTCATTACAAAGATAAAACAGAACTTATCTTACACTAAACTTTAACTATTTCAAACTGTTTTGGGAAAATACATTTAAAAGCATAAGCGAGTGAAATTTCCGTAGAAACGTCACTCGCTTAGGAAAGTTACATCTTAGAAAAGATGCAAAGTTAAATTACTGATCGGGAGTCGGAGCAGGTGTACCAGCCGGAACAATATACAATACTGTTCTAATACCTGTTCCTGTATCTCCGCCTCTTAAGAAGGTTACGCGACTTGCATCAAATTGACGGAATCTGATTGCAGCGCGAATATCTCTTTCACGTCTTGCAATTTGTGCGTCCGTACCATAGTTGATGATGTAACCTTGCGCGGTTGGATCATTGCTCAATCCACTAAAGAACGGATCCAAGTTAGCCTTAATTTCGTCAGGCGTTGCCGCAGTAAACTCAGTAAACGGTGTCGCAACTGGGATTGAAGCAATACCCGCAGTGGTTTGTGCGGTTGTTACGCACGTGGGGCAAAGATCACCACCGATAGTAACTGTAGCGGTTACGTTCTGACCAGCCATTGCCGGAGTGGTTTGAACAGTTATGACAGGCGTTCCCTGACCGCTGACGATTTCACCTTGTGAAACTGTCCAGTTGTAGGTAACGCTTTGTTGACTGCCGCCCGTAGCATTAGCCGTAAAGGTCATCGTCGAACCCGATTGGGTAACTTCCGTTGGACCGGTTACCGACAATTCTGGGCAAGTGCAAACCACAGGTGTAAAGCAATTACAAGCAGCAACGGTAACTGTTCTTGTTTGAGTTTTACCGCAAACGCCGCAGCTATCGTCAACACCGGCTGTAATTGTATAAGTTCCAACAGGTGCGCCTGTTAGATCCCAGGATACATTTGCGCCTTGTCCGACAATGCGACCACCTGAAACCGTGTAAACATACGTAAGCACGTCATTTTCCGGGTCAACTGCTGTAGTTCTGACATTAATCGTCATATCGTCGGTGCATGTAGCACCTTCGGCACGAACTTGTCCTTCAGGACATGGCGTTGTAACCGTCGTTTGGCTGAGTTCTATATTAGTAACGTCAGCAAATTGATTTATATCCGGACCTTTTCGTGCATTACGTCGACCGGCTGTGATTTGAAGAATAAAACCATGTGGGTTTTCTGAAGCTTGAAATCCCGGAGGAACACCACTGAAAGTTGTACGATTACCTGTGGTTCCGCCAGGAGCAAAAACTGAAGTCGTTGTAAAGCTATCCTCGCCAAAACTTTCCTGGTCTTGCTCATTAAAGTGACGACGATAAGCCGCACCTAAACTGAACCAGCGAGCCGGATAAACTCTAAAACCTGCAAGACCGTCTAAAGGACTATTTTCAAATGCATTCGGTGTTCGTCCACCGACATAGTGAGTTGAACGAAACTCAAAAATCGGTTGGAAATATCTATTTACCGGGAAATCTAATCCGATACCGGCAATAACTTCGTCAGGACGATCCAAAATGGTAAAGGTTCCGGAAGGAAAGTCAGCTCTTACGCTGCTATTGTAAATGTAACCAATATTAGCGGATAAATTAACCCCCTTGCGAAGACGGGCATCACCAAAGGCGACTAACCCAATATCACCGCGACTATTACTACTAAACGGATTAATGCCGCCACCGCCCGGACTCGCTCCTCTTTGAAGCTGGTTAAATCCACTAGCGTCTGATGCTTGGTCGGCATAAAAGCGGTAGAAGGGAATAAGACCGATTCCATACGGATTATTCGGACTGGTAAAGCGGAATTTTCCACCAATCGTAAATGTGCTGAATGCCGATTCACCGAATGTACGGTTTAGAAACGGAGCATCCGGCAGATAACTAGGAGCTGTTGTAAAGACTGTCGGAACTGTAGTAGTTCCGCCTCCGGGACCCGTAACAGTAGCAGTTTGCAGAACTACGCCAGGCAAAATACCTCCGAAAACCGAACCGATGCCGGGGAAATTAGCCGCACTATTGCCATCGCCGCCCCTTGGCGCGCCAACTGTGGCAGCACCCGTACCAAAACCAAAAATTCTACCAGCTGTAAAATTAGGGTTTTGCAATCCGAAGTTTCCCGCACCACCGCCTACAAACGGAAACACGCCGAACGGCGCCGTTCCGGGTGGGCGAAATACTGCGAAACCAGGGAATTGACTGGTTCCGGCTCCCTGCGGTGCCTGAACGATAGCCCCGGGAATAAAACCGTTAATGCTCGAACCATTAAGAGCAAAACCGGAAAGATTGCGGGGTGAGTTGACTTTGATAGCACGGTAAGCATCCGTATTGAAAAACAACTCTACATGGTCGCTCAATCCAATTTGGAAACTAACCGGAACTTCTGTAATATCAACATTGCCGGGATCGCGGTCATAATTACTATAAGCTGCACTAAAAGTGAACTCACCTCTTCTTAAGGTTTGTCCATCATAAATGGTAAAAAGACCTGTCGGACCTCCCGGAGGACCACCTGTACCAACAGTCGGTGCCGTATTTCTCGGTTCATCCGTAGATCTTAAAGTTTGAGCTGACATTGAAATCATCAATGACAACATTGTAAGCGCAATAACGAACGCTTTATTAGCGAGTTTCATCACATTCCTCCGCCGAAAATAATTTTAAAGATTTTTTCAATTCAATAGTAGCTTTGATAAAAGAGTGCAAAAATGCCGAATCTTCAAACAAGCTACTCAATTATTGCATAGACTAAAAAACTTTCAAATGACAAATATTAAAAAAATTTCAGCCTAATTAATACAATCTAAGCCTCTTAGTTGTAATTTTATACGAGACAATCGAGTAAAAGTCAATAAAAATTTCATTGACTCATACCGAACTTTGTAAAACCTTACTTTAAATTTGTCCGAAAAGCAAGTATTTCAAATAATTACGCGTTATTATTTATCTTATGCGTAAATACCGCGCATTTTCGTGTCAAATGCGACACGGTCGATTGCCAGCATATATGCGGCGGTGCGCGTATCAACATTGTGCAGTTCAGCCAAATTACTTAATTCGATAAAACTTGCCACCATTTTTTCTTCCAATCTTTGATTTACTTCATCTTCACGCCAAAAATAACCCATTCTGTCCTGCACCCATTCAAAATAGGAAACGGTAACGCCGCCGGCATTGGCTAAAATATCCGGTATAACGAATATTCCCTTGTCGTGCAGAATTTTGTCAGCCCTCGGAGTGGTCGGACCGTTTGCACCTTCGGCTAAAATTTTACATTTTATTTTATCGGCATTTTCCGACGTGATTTGATTTTCGGTCGCACACGGCGCCAGCACATCGCATTCGAGTTCAAGCAACTCGCTGTTGCTGACGTAATCGGCTTCTTTATAACCTTCAAGCGATTTTGTTTGCTGCAAATGCGTTAAAACTTCCGGTATATTTAGCCCGTTTTTATTATAAATTCCGCCGCCGACATCCGATATGGCGGTAACCTTATAACCTTTTTCGTGCATCAAGTTCGCGCCGATACCCCCAACGTTTCCTGAACCTTGTACGACGACTGATGTCTGTTCCGGTGTTAAATTAAATCGCTTGATGGCTTCGTTGACGCAAAATAAAACGCCGCGTCCCGTCGCTTCACGCCTGCCCAGAGAACCGCCGAGAGCGACCGGTTTTCCCGTAACCACAGCCGTAACCGTGTGCCGAGCGTGCATCGAATAAGTGTCCATAATCCACGCCATCGTTTGCTCGTTGGTGTTCATATCCGGCGCGGGAACGTCCTTGTCGGGACCAATAAAATCAATTAATTCAGCCGTATAACGTCTTGTCAGCCGTTCGAGTTCGCCGATTGACATCTGGTGCGGATTGCAGATAATTCCGCCTTTGCCGCCGCCGAAAGGAACATTGACAACTGCGCATTTCCAGGTCATCCAAGCCGAAAGCGCCTTGACTTCATCTAAGGTTACATCCGGAGCGTAACGAATACCGCCTTTTGCCGGACCGCGGGCAAAGTTATGCTGAACTCTAAAACCTTCAAAAACTTCGATATGCCCGGTGTCCATTCTGACCGGAATATAAACCTTTAATTCTCTGCTCGGAACACGCATTACGGCGTATAAATCAGCTTCCAAGCCTAAAAGCTGTGCGGCGCGGTCAAAGCGTTCGCTCATCGCTTCAAACGGATTTTTCTCGTCGCTTCCCTTAAATCGCCGCATTTCGTCTGCCATCGGATTTGCCATTTTTAATAATTACTCCACTTGTCTAAAAAATTCTAATTACTTTATTTAATATTTAATAGAAAACATAACAATTAAGAACAAATTTCTTCTAATTTTTCACTCTTCGTTTTTCACTTTCAAAACCTCATTCATTGCGCCGCTGCGGTAGCCGTGCAAATCGAGCGTTACGTATTTAAAACCGAGAGAGCGGAATTTCTCGGCTAATTTTTCGGTTACATTTAAGTTTAGAGCGCGCAGCATTTCGCTTGGCGCAATTTCCAGCCGTACGATTTCTTCGTGAACGCGCACGCGAAACTCTCTAAAACCTAGGAGGCGCAAAATTTGCTCACCGCGTTCAATTTTTGAAAGCCTTTCGATTGTTACCGGAACACCGTAGGCAATGCGCGAAGAAAGACACGGGCTGGATGGCTTGTTCCAAGTGGAAAGACCTTGTTTTTTACTTAATTCCCTGATTTCATTTTTGCTCAACCCGACTTCTATTAAAGGACTTCGCACATACTTTTCCTGCGCCGCCACTCTGCCTGGACGATAATCGCGGGCGTCGTCGGCGTTTGTTCCGTCCAAGATAAATTCGATTTGTTTATCCGTCGCAAGGCTTGAAAGTTTACCGTAAAGCTCAGTTTTGCAGTAATAACAACGATTTGTCGGATTGGCTTGATACTGAGGATTTTCTAATTCGCCGGTTTGGATCGTTTGAAAGTTAAAATTAAAATTTCGGGCGATTTTTTCGGCTTCTTCTCTCTGCGTTTGCGAAACGCTTGGCGAAAGTCCGGTAATGCAAAAGGCATTTTCCCCGATTTCCTGAGTTGCCACCAAAGCCAGATAAGTGCTGTCAACTCCGCCGGAGAAGGCGACCAACACCCGTTGCATTTCGCGCATCAAACGGCGCAAGTTTTGTTCTTTTTCTTCGGCAGTCGGAGTCTCGTTTTGGTAGCTTTGCTGTGGTTTTGCCATTGTTCCCGATGCGGCTCAAAAAAGTTTTATAAGAAACGTTTCCGAGCAAATGCTCAAACTGCAAATCTTATATTAGTGCAATGGATTAACGCAACTACATCGACCAAAAATATTTTTCTGCGGCGCTGAAAAATATAGACGAGTTTGCAAGGCAATGTTAGAATTTTCGTATCTTTAATTTTTCCGAAAAATAAAAAATGAGTTTTGTTTCAACGCTTCAACTTCCCGCCACAAGGCGACAATTTTTTTCCGTCGTTTTTATTATCTTTTTGTGTATCTCCGCCAATTCTGCTCAAGAAGATGCGGAGACGAACGACCCGGTTCAAATTTTCAATCAAGGTCAAAATGCACACGAAAAAGGCGATTATAGAACGGCGCTCAAATTTTACGACGAAGCCTTAAAAATCATCCCCGAGTTTCCCGAAGCCGAATTTCAGCGCGGGAACGTTTTTCTTTTGTTAAATAAAACGGACGACGCCGAAAAAGCATTTCGCCGCGCCATCGCGCTGCGCTCAGATTGGACTTTGCCGATGACGAATTTAGGGGCGCTTCTCGTGCAGAAAAACCAGTTCGTTGAAGCCGAAAAATTATTAAACAAAGCAATCGAAACGGATGCGCAGAACTTTTCTGCTTATTCTGCTTTAACCGAACTGCATCTGAAAACAAAAGCCAAGCCGGAAATTTTAAAAGAATTTTTGACGAAACTCCAATTACTCACTTCAAAGGCAAATCCGCCGGCCTCGGCTTGGGCTTCGCGTGCCGCGCTCGAACGCGTTTTGGGTAATAAAACCGCTGCCAAAGCGAGTTTGGGTCGCGCTTTGGCAATCGAATCAAAAAACAAATCGGCATTGATGCAGCGCGCTGAAATCGCGCTGTCGGAAAGCAACTACGAACAGGCGTTTGAAGATGCGAAAACGCTGCTTCAAACGTCTCCAGATTCGGTTTACGCCAAACTTCTGCAAGCCAGAATTTACGCCGCGCAAAATAACTCTGCCGAGGCTTTGAAAATTTTAGATTTGATAAGGAATTCTTCTCCCGAAGCAACGCTTTTGCGTGATACAATTACGGCAAACAGTTCACAAAACGTCGCCGATTTGGAAAAACAGCTTGAGAAGGACGCAAAAGACGCGATGATTTTAAGTCGGCTTTGCACATTATTAAGAACGGAAAATCCGTTAAAAGCGCTTGATTACTGCCGCCGCGCATCCGAAGCTGAGCCGAACAATATCAATCACGCTGTCGGTTTCGGCGCAGCCTTGGTGCAGGCAAAACAATTTGAAAATGCGGTAACGCTTTTGCGTCGGATTCTCCAAATTTCGCCGGATAATTTCACCGCGCAGGCGAATTTAGCAACAGCTCTATTTGAATTAAAGCGATTTGCCGAAGCCAAAACCGAATATTTGTGGCTGACGAAAAAGCACCCGAATTTGCCGATTGCTTATTATTTTTTGGCGATTTCATACGACAAATTAGGCGAATATGTTGATGCAATGGCAAATTATCAACAGTTTTTGAGACTCGCCGACGCGGCGCAAAACAAATTGGAAATCGAAAAAGTAAATCTTCGCCTGCCGGTTTTGCAAAATCAAATCAAAAAGGGCAACGGAAAGAGAGGTAAAAAACAATGAGAAAAGTAAACGAAAGCAAAAGTAAAAAGGTAAAAGGCAAAAATGTTTCGTTTCTAAAATTTACGAAATTGTTTTCCAATCGCAAATATCTTTATGGTTACTTTTGTCTCTTTACTTTTCTCATTTTATTTTTGCCCTCGCTTACCGTTGCTCAGGAGCAATTCGATACGGACGATGCGCCGCCGCCGCTGAAAATTATTTCAAAACAGGAAAAATCTCTTCTCGATACTGAAACTGACGTTTCAGACCGGACGAAATTGTCTTTGGAGTTGATGGAAAATCGTTTAAAAAAAGCGGAAGACTTTTACGCGCGCGAATCTTATGTTGAAATGTCTAACGAACTAGGTGGTTTCAGCGCGCTGATGGATAATACGTTAATTTTTTTGAAAAATAATGACAACGGCGGCGGTAAAATTCTGAATAACTTTAAACGTCTGGAAATAAATTTGCGAAAATTCTCTCCGCGACTTGAATTGATTCGGCGTGAACTGCCGATAAGATTCGAGTCTTACATCAGAAATTTAATAAAAAGCCTGCGCCAGGCGCGCGCGAAAGCCGTCGAGACTCTCTTTGACGATTCGGTTGTTCCAAACAATACAAAAGGAAATCAAAATGACACGCGACAACCTTAAAATTACACTCTTTATTTTGACGGCTTTTTTTTGCATTTCACTGATTACGTCTTTACCTGCAAACGCGCAGAGACGCAGCAACTTAACGGAAATGGAAGCCGACATGGTGCGCGACGCTCAGGAAATTGACCGCCGCACCGAAGTTTTCGTCAAAGCGATTGACCGCCGTTTTGTTGTTCTAAATAATGACACTTCGCAATCGAAACAAATCGCCAAAGACCTCGACAAATGGGGCGAACTGCCAACCGGAACACGACTTCAACTGCTTACTGACGTTAAAAAAATTCTCGCCGAAGCAATTGACAACATTGACTATGTTGCCGAACACAGCAAACCGGACGAAAAACTTTTCCCGAAAGCCGTCCGCAAACTAGCCGAAGCCTCGCAAAAGTATTTAACGCAGCTCAAATCGGCATTAGACAAAACAACCGACGAAAAAGAAAAAGGTGCAATTCTCAGCTCGATCGAGTACTGCGAACAAATTATCGAAGCCTCTGCAAAAGTCCCAAGAGAAGGTGCAAAGGGAAAAAGTAAAAACTAAATAAAGCAAAATTAAGTAAGGCAAAAGTTAAAAAAATTGCAGAAAATTCTTCATCAGTATTTTCGTTTACCTTGGCAATTTTTTACTTTTTTTCTTTTACCTTTTCACTTTTGCCTTTTTACTTTTTCCTTGCTAATTTTTTCTTTACACTTTTCACAAAATTTTTATGGAAGATTTGAAGAAAACTCCGCTCAATCGAGTTCATAGAGAGTTGGGCGGAAGGATGGTTGACTTCGGCGGCTGGGATATGCCCGTTCAGTATTCGGGCGTGATTGCCGAACATCTTCGGACGCGCGAGCATTCGGGGCTTTTCGACGTTTCGCATATGGGCGAATTTTGGGTCGAAGGCGAAGACGCAATCGAATTCGTTAATCGCTTGACCACAAATGACGTTGCGAAATTGGTTGACGGACAAGCGCAGTATTCGGCTTTGACACGCGAAAATGGCACGGTTGTTGACGATTTGCTGGTTTATCGGTTTGACCAGGGAAAACTTTTATTAGTCGTCAATGCTTCGACCACCGAAAAAGATTGGGATTGGATTACGTCGCACTTAAAAGACGAAAATATAACTTTGACCAATGTCAGCGCGGATTATTGTCAAATTGCGGTTCAAGGAAAAGATGCTTTGGAAATCGTGCGAAAGTTGACTGAGACGAATTTAGACGAAATAAAATATTATCACTTCACGGTCGGCAAAGTTGATGGTGTTGACGCGATAATTTCCCGAACCGGTTACACGGGCGAAGACGGTTTTGAAGTTTATGCGAATAAAGATTATGCCGAACAGCTTTGGAATAAATTTTTAGAAGTCGGCAAATTCGGCGATGAAAACGGAATCTTGCCGTGCGGGCTCGCAGCGCGCAATACTCTGAGATTAGAAAGTGCAATGTCGCTTTACGGACACGAAATTTCGGATGAAATCACGCCGCTCGAAGCTAATCTCGGTTGGATTTGTAAATTAAATAAAGGCGAATTCAGCGGACGCGAAGCATTACAAAAGCAAAAAGAATCAGGTTTAAAACGCAAGCTCGTCGGTTTTGAAATGAAAGACAGAGGCATCGCGCGCGATGATTTCGACGTTTATATAAATGACAAAAAAGTTGGTTTTGTAACGTCGGGTTCACCCGCGCCGTTTTTGAAAAAAAATATCGGCTTGGCTTTTGTGCCGAACGAATTTGCAAATATCGGACAAGAAATTAAAATTGATGTAAGAGGAAAACATCTGGCGGCGGAAATCGTGCCGACACCTTTTTATAAAAGAGAGAAATAATTTTAGGAATTAGATTTTAGATGCCAGGTTTCAAGTAAAACCAGGAAACTAACACCTATCGCCTAATCCTTAACACCTAACAATATGGCAAATATCTTAGAAAATTTACGTTATAGCAAAGACCACGAATGGGTCGCGGTTGACGGCGAAAAGGCGACAATCGGCATTACCGATTATGCGCAGCATTCGCTCGGCGATGTCGTTTATGTCGAACTGCCGAAGGTTGGCGATAAACTTGCCGCACACGACGCTTTCGGCTCGGTTGAATCGGTGAAAGCTGTGTCTGAAATTTTTACACCAATCTCCGGCGAAGTTCTCGAAGTCAACGAATCATTGAATGACGCGCCCGAGGTTGTCAACAACGACTCATACGGCGATGCGTGGATGATAAAAATCAAAATGGACAACACGCTCGAAGCCGATGCGCTGCTCTCGTCAGCCGAATACGAAGAATACCTTTCTAATAATGAATAATGGTAATTAATGAATGGTTAATGAAGAATCTTCTTATCATTCACGATTTATCATTAATTATTCACCATTGAAAAAATGAGATATATTCCAAATTCGCCGGAAGAGCGCGACGAGATGTTAAAAATCGTCGGCTTAAATTCGGCAGACGAGCTTTTTCGCTCGATTCCGAATGACGTTCAACTGAATCGCGCTCTCGATGTAACCGCCCCGCTTTCCGAGATTGAAGTAATTTCCGAAATGGAAAAACTGGCGGAAAAGAATATGGCGGCGCGGAAAACTTCTTTTCTCGGCGCGGGCGCATACTCACATTATTCGCCGACGATTGTTGACCATTTAATTCAGCGCAGCGAATTTTTTACGTCTTATACGCCTTACCAGCCGGAAGTTACGCAAGGAACTTTGCAGTATATTTTCGAGTTTCAAACGCTCGTCTGCCAACTGACCGGAATGGACGTGGCGAACGCTTCGATGTATGACGGCTCGACCGCGATGGCGGAAGCGTTTCTGATGGCGCAGCGCGTAACAAAGCGCGATAAAGTCGTTATCGCCGAAACGGTTCATCCCGAATATCTGGCGGTTGCGAAAACTTACACGCAGCACGGTGATTTGAAGATTGAAACCGTACATTTCGACAAAGAATCAGGACGAATTTTGTCAGACGATTTGGATAAATTAGACGCGCAAACCGCCGCGCTTGTAGTCCAATCGCCGAACTTTTTCGGCTGTGTCGAAGATTTGCAGATTCTTGCGGATAAGGCACACGAGGTTGGCGCACTTTTTATAGTCGTAGTTACAGAAGCAATTTCTTTTGGTTTGCTGAAATCGCCGGGCGCGTGCGGCGCGGATATTGTCGTTGCCGAAGGTCAAAGTTTCGGCATTCCTTTATCTTACGGCGGACCTTATGTTGGACTTTTCGCTTGCAAAGACAAATACGTCCGCAATATGCCCGGCAGACTAGCCGGAATCGCTTATGATGCGAAAGGCAATCGCGGTTTTGTTTTGACTTTGGCGACGCGCGAGCAACATATTCGCCGCGAAAAGGCGACCTCGAACATCTGCACGAATCAAGGCTTAATTGCACTCGCCGCAACTATATATATGGAAACGATGGGAAAGCGAGGCTTGCAGGAAGTTGCAATGCAGAACGCGCAAAAAGCCGCTTACGCTTCAAATAGAATTTCAGAAATTGAAGGCTTTTCACTTCCCTTTTCCGCGCCGAAATTCAATGAGTTCGTCGTTCGTGCGCCGAAACCGGCGGAAGAGATCTTAGCAAAATTGACCAACGAAAAAGGCATCATCGGCGGTTTGAGTTTATCGCGTTATTACGCGAAAAATCCGAACGATTTTCTCGTTTGTGTAACGGAACTTAACACGAAAGAGCAGATTGACAATTTGGTTGAAGGATTAAGAGAAATTTCTGAATAATTTTCAAAATGAGTATTAAAAAAGTTACACAACATCCGACGCAGAATGAAGAACTCATTTTCGACCGCTCGCAGATGGGCAGAGTCGGTTATCGTCTGCCGAATCTCGATGTCGAAGAAACGAACATTGATGATATTTTACCGCAAGAGTTAAGACGCGATGACGATTTAGCAGGCGTGCCGGAAGTCTCGGAAGTTGACGTCATACGCCATTTTACGAGAATGTCGACATGGAATTTTTCGATTGATTTGGGGATGTATCCGCTCGGTTCCTGCACGATGAAATATAATTCTCGCTTAAATGAAAAAGTCGCTCGCATTGCCGGATTTGCTAATCTCCACCCGCTTGCTCCCGAATCTGAAGCGCAGGGAGCGCTCGAATTGATTTACAAATTGCAGGAAGATTTGGCTGAAATCACAGGCTTAAAGGGCGTGAGTTTGCAGCCTGCGGCTGGCGCTCACGGCGAGATGACGGGCGTGATGCTGATTCGCGCTTTTCTCGACAAACGCGACGGCGAAAAATCCAGGGAAAGGCGCGTGATGCTGATTCCTGATTCTGCGCACGGAACGAATCCGGCATCAGCACATCTTGCCGGATTTACGGTCAAAACTATTCGCTCGACTGCCGAAGGTTTGACCGATATGGAGCATCTCAAAACTTTGTGCGAAGAGGGCGGAGTTGCCGGATTAATGCTGACGAACCCGAACACGGTCGGCATTTTCGAGACGAATATCAAGGAAATCTGCGACATCATCCACGAGGCAGGCGGCTTGGTTTATATGGACGGCGCGAATATGAACGCGCTCGTCGGCGTCGCGCGTCCCGGCGATTTCGGTGTTGACGTAATTCATTTAAATCTGCACAAAACGTTTTCAACTCCGCACGGCGGCGGCGGTCCCGGCTGCGGACCTTGCTGCTGTACCGCTGAACTTGAACCTTTCCTGCCCGTGCCGCGTGTTATCAAGGAAGACGAAAATTACAAGTTAGACTTCAATCGTCCCGAATCAATCGGGCGCGTTAAAGCGTTTTTCGGCAATTTTGGAATGATGGTTCGCGCGCTTGCTTATATTCAAACGCACGGCGCGGAAGGTTTGCGTGAAGCTACCGAAGCGGCTGTACTAAATGCCAGGTATATCGGGCATCACCTTGTTGAGGCGTTTGATAAACCGTTTAAAAGCGATTCGATGCACGAAGTGATTTTCTCGCACAAAAAACAATCGCGCAAAGGCGTTCACACTCTCGATATCGCCAAACGTTTGATTGATTACGGTTTTCATCCGATGACGATTTATTTTCCTTTAATCGTTGAAGGCGCAATGCTTATCGAACCAACCGAATCGGTCGGCAGACAAGACCTTGACGCTTTTATCGACGCTATGAAATCTATCGCGCAGGAAACGATTGACGATCCAGAACTCGTCATCGGCGCGCCGCATTCGACGCGCATCGGACGACTCGATGAAGCGACCGCCGCGCGGAAACCCGTTCTGCGCTGGAAGCCCGATATGGAAACTTTGTCTAAATCGGCGTAATGTTTGGCTAATGAAACCCTTAATCTGTCCGCAATGCGGCGGAAAAATTACCGATTATTCGCAATGGGACGGTTTTGCCACGTGCGGCTATTGCGCGACGCGCTTTTTTATCGAACTGGAGAAGCAAAAATCTCCGACGCAAACCGAGCCTGTCTATAAGCGTTTACAAAAATCCAGACCAAATCCGAATGTTTTTATCGTTGCTATCGGCGTTGCTTTAGCAATCGTTGGCGGGATATTTTTTCTGGCGCTTTTGTCCCCGAAATCGAAACCAGAACCTACTCTTCCAAGTTTCGCACAAACTTACTCAACGCCAACACCAACTCCAACTGCCTCGCCGACCGCGACGCCGAACCTGAATCTGCTTCAATTCGGCGGGAAAGGAACGTCAAGCGGTTTGTTTCAAGATGCTGCTGACATTACGGTTGATAAACAAGGCAGAATTTATGTCGCCGATGAAAGTTTGCGCGTCCAGCAATTTGACGAGAAAGGCGAATTTTTGAAAGTCTGGCAGATTCCTTCGCAAACCAATCGTTACCGCCGCGCCCGGACAATTCAAAAGATTGCGGTTGATGATAAAGACCGTCTTTATGTTTTAGTCGGCGGAACAATTTTGGTTTACGAGAACGATGCCAGCGAGCCTTTCAAAACCTTTCACGTCGCGCCCGATTTTATGCAGGATTTCGCGCTTCGCAGCGACGGCAACTTTCTCATCGTCTCCAATAACGGCGAAATTGAAACGCTGCTTTTCGTCAACCAAACCGGCAAAATTACGCGCCGTCTCAACGGGTTCCACACCGAAACCGCCGACGCCGCTTTGTCGCCCCTCGAAACTGGTTTGGCAGCGATTCGACTTGCGGTTGACGGCGCGGGAAATATTTTTTCAGTTTATGCGTTCGGCGATTTGGGCAGCTATCAGCTTAATTATAACCCTGAAGAATTGATGATTTTTCGCTTTACACCCGAAGGTAAATACGTTAACAAATTTGTGCAGAGTATGAATTCGTGCAGCATCGCCGTTGACAATCAAAGCCGCATTTACCTTTCCGACAACAGTTCGATTAACGTCTATTCCAACACCGGCGAGCAAGTGTCAAGCATTCCCGACGTGGGCAGAATAAATTCGTTTGCCCTCGACAAACAAAACAACGTCTATTTCATCAGCGACCAATATGTTTACAAACGTCCCGCCGTTCAATAAAATCAAACCTCATTGCTCATCGAAACCCTTTCCGCGTAAAGTGAACAAATGGAATCAGCAATCCAAAAACTCGCCGTCATTTCATTTTTTGTCATCGGCTTGTCGCACATCTTCCAGCCGCGCGCCTGGGCGCAATTCTTTATTGATATTCGCAGTAAAGGTGAAACAGGCAGCTTTATAAATGCGTTTATCCATTTCCCTCTCGGCGCTTTGATTGTCGCTTTCCACAACGTCTGGCAAGGAATTCCGATGATTCTGACCTTAATGGGTTACGGTTGGGTATTGAAAGGTTTCATCTACTTTGTATTTCCCAAATACGGACTAAAAACTATGTCGCGTGTTTCGCTTGAAAAATCTTGGGAATTCACCGTCGCTGGTTTTGTGTTGATTGGGATAGGCGGTTTATTGTTTCTGTCTTTAATAGGCAAACTGTAAAATAAAGTAATAAGGTAAATTTAACAAAAAAGATATAGAACTGGGTAGAATTCAAGGTATTTTTTTATCTTCAAATAAAATTTGTAAATTGTTTTATGCCGGAATTACGCAATCTGACCGCACAAGCCGAACTGAAAAAGCGTCTGGAAGCTGACCTTGAGCCGCGCACGACTGTTTCGTTTTATAAATATCATTCGATCGAAAATCCGCAGCAGTTTAGAGATGAACTTTATGAAAATCTCGAAAGGCTAGGCGTGTTAGGAAGAATTTACATTGCTGGTGAAGGCATCAATGCGCAGGCAAGTGTGCCGGAAAAGAATTTTCAAGCGTTTAAGGATTATTTGTATTCGATAGATTTTCTCGACGGTGTTCGGTTGAACGTCGCGCTTGATGACGGCGGGAAATCTTTCTGGGTTTTGAATGTTAAAGTGCGAAAAAAGATTGTTGCCGACGGCATTGACGACCCGAATTTTTCGATGCAGCGTCGCGGCGAATATGTGAATGCGGAAGAATTTAATAAATTAACGGCAAATCCCGAAACGGTTGTCGTTGATATGCGAAATTATTACGAATACGAAGTCGGGCATTTTGAAAACGCGCTGGAAGTTCCGTCGGACACTTTCCGCGAGCAGTTGCCGATGACGGTTGAAATACTTGAGGACAAGAAAGACCGAAATATAATTATGTATTGCACGGGCGGAATCCGCTGCGAAAAGGCGAGTGCTTATTTGATGCACAACGGTTTTACACGGGTTTTTCATCTCGAAGGCGGAATTATTGAATACGTGCATCAGGTAAAGAAACAAGGTCTTGAAAATAAATTTAAGGGGAAGAATTTTGTTTTTGACAATCGTTTGGGCGAGCAAATTTCGGATGAAATTATCAGCCATTGTCATCAATGCGGCGATAAATGCGACACGCATCGCAACTGCGAAAACACTGCCTGTCATTTGTTATTTATTCAGTGCGAGAATTGCCGCAAAAAATTTCAAGGTTGTTGCAGCGATGAGTGTCTGAAATTTATTAATTTACCACCCGATGAGCAAAAGGAATTGCGCCGCGCCAAATACAAAAATCAAGATTCTTTTAATAACAGCCAAAGACTCTGGCGAACAAGATTTTTTGACATTCGCAAAAAATAAAGTTTTTAGCGCTGGGTTTTAAATACGATTAGCATTGCTTTTCCTGAAGTTACAATTAAATGAGTGAGCAATTTTTTTTATAAATTTAATGCGGAAAAATAAAACATCGAAACTTTCTCAAGTAACCATTGTCTTTGCGGCTGAAAATTCAGTTTAGTTTTACGTTTATGTTACTATCTCGTTTGTCAAATATTCTATATTTGAGGATTGGTTTTTAAGTAACGAATGGCAACAGGTATTATCATCCACGTTTCGGTCGGCGCGGAAAAACGGACGGAGTTTTTCTCGGAACAAAACGTCCGTATCGGCTCGACCGACACCAGCGATTTACAAATTCACAATGATAAAATCGCCGCTGCCCAAGGCGTGTGGCTGGATTTGGAATTTGAGGATGGCATTTATCGCGTTTTACACTTCGATAAATCCCTTGAATTGCTGCATAACGGCAAACCGCTCAAGCGTTTCGTCGCCATTGAAGACGGTGATGTGATTGAAATTCCGCAAATTGGTGTTTCCTTTTCGTTCTTTTCGCTCGAATCAAAATCGTCATTAATTACTACCAACCGTGAATTGCCGCACATCGCACCGTTTATCGAGACCGCGGCGATGGAATCGGGATTTTCGCCGAAACGCGACGATGCCAAAGTGTTTTTGCGTGAGTTCGCCCGCGAACTTTCGCGTGAAATTTCGTGGGCGACAAAACTGGTCGTGCTGGTAATCGTCGTCGGTTCAATTGCCGGAATTTTTTATCTCGGTTTTGCTTTTAACAAAGAGCTGCAAAAAAATCGTCAATTAGCCGAACGACAAAACGAAATCGTCGGAAAACTGCAGGAACGCATCGCGCAGACCAACGACCAGATTGGAGAAATCGACAAAACAAACAAAGATATTATCAAATCTGTTTCAAACGCTCAGAATCTGCGCGTCGAGTATGGCAACGGCGTTTGCCTGATTTTTGGCGTCTATGATTTGGTTGACCGCAGAAACGGCAAGATGTTGCGCTATCCGGACCCGCAGGATTTTCAGCCAAGTCCGTATGAATCGGAACAGCTGCCCGAAACTGGCAGCGGTGAGCCGACTGCGGCGGCGGCAAGCGTGCCGATGGGCTTGACGACCGAAGGCGGCGGAAGTCCGGTCGAATATGATTTTATCGGCACGGGTTTTCACGTCGGCAGCGGTTATATTGTAACGAATCGCCACGTCGTCCAACCCTGGGAAGAAGAGGAATTGGTCAAGCAAATGATGCGGCAATCAAACGGACGCGCGCGCCTAAAACGTCTGGTAATTTATTTTCCGAATTTTCCGCAGCCGTTTCCTTTGAAGGTTCGTCAATTAGGTTCGGGCGTAGATTTGGCAATCGGTTCGGTCGACGCCAATTTGGTCTCGCCGGACATTCCAGTTCTTCCGCTCGAAGTCGACTCCGAAGCTGTTTCTGTCGGCAAAACCGTTGTTACAATGGGTTACCCGAACGGACCCGACCGTCTTCTGGCGATGGTTGAAGACAATGAAGCGAAATCAATCAACGCCAGATTCGGCGGCTCGCGCCAGGCTTTGATAAGTTTTCTGGCGCAGTCGCGCAAAATCGTACCGCTGACGACGCAGGGCGCGATAACGGATTTGGATGTCAAGCGTATCGTCCACGACGCAAAAACGGCTGAAGGCGGCTCGGGAGCGCCGCTTTTCGGGCAAACCGGAAAAGTAATCGGGGTAAATTTCGGCGTTTTTACCGATAACAACGCGGCGAATATGGCTCTGCCGATTCGTTTTGCCCTTGATTTATTAAAGAGAGTCGGCTGGAAATCGCCCGAAGAAATCAAAAACGAAGCCGCCGCGCAAAACCAAACCGCCAGCGCGAATACAAATACTGCGGCGCAAACAAAAGCGCAATAAGATAATTACGAATTTCAAATTACAAACTACGAATAAAAGAAAATTATCCCGCCATTCGTAATTTGTAATTAAAATGTTTATGGATAATCTCGTTCTCTCAAATATGCTCCATCGTCCGGTGCGGACGCTCGTCAGCGTTTTGGGCATTGCGGTCGGTGTTTTGCTGATTGTTTTTACCATCGGTCTGGCAAACGGTTCGCTGCGCGAGCAAGCGCGACGCGAAGCGAATGTCGGCGCGGAAATTATGTTTCGGGCTTCGGGAAGTTTCGGAGTGAGCGGTTCGGACTCTTTTCGTCTGCCGGTTTCGCTTGCCGAGGAAATAAACCGGGTCAAAGGCGTTCAAAAGGCAGTCGCTATCGGTCAAAACAGCGTTCAGGCTGCCAATAACACCGGGAATCGTTTGATTGAAGGCGTAAACTTTGACGAATACGCAGACATTGCCGGTTTAAGAATTATCGAAGGCAGTAGATTTTCCGAAAACGGCGGCGAAGCAATAATCGATACGGGTTTTCAAAAACAGAGGAAATATAAAATCGGCGACACGATAAAACTTTACGAGCGCGATTTTCGGATTGTCGGTGCGTATGAACCGGCAGCCGGAGCGCGCGTAAAAATTCCTCTTTCCGAGATGCAGACACAGCTCGCCGGCGAAGGAAAAGCATCCGCGTTTCTTGTAAAAATTAAAGAAGGCGTCGCACTCGAACAAGTCGCTGAAAATCTTCAATCAAGATTTCCCGACAACCAGATATTGTTGACCAGAGACTTTGAAGAACTTTACCTGTCGGGTTTTCCCGCGCTCAATGTTTTCTTAAATGTAATCATCGGCGTCGCCGCTGTTATCAGCGCGCTCGTCATTTTGCTGACAATGTACACAACCGTAACCGAACGAACACGGCAAATCGGCATTATGAAATCGCTCGGAATGTCGAATGCCGGAATAGCCTGGATTATTGCTCAAGAAGCGCTGTTGATTAGTTTTTGCGGCGTTGTCGGCGGAATTTTGCTGACCGTAATTCTGCGATTTCTGCTGACTCAAGTCACGACTCTGGAAGTCGAATTGAGTCCTCTGGTTTGGACGATTACATTGATTGTCGGACTCGTCGGCGGCGCAATCGGTGCGCTATACCCGGCTTTGCGAGCGGCAAAACTCGATGCGGTCGAGGCTTTGAGTTACGAATAATCTAAATGACTAAAAGCTAAAAGTGAAAAACTAAAGTTCAAGGGAAAACTAAAAAATAATTCAACGAGTTTTAGTTTTTTACTTTCCTGGTGTGCGTCTGCACGTCAACGCGCTGAATTTTCAAAACAACACGCACCGTATCGGAACGCCGGTCTAAACTTGCCGGAACAAACGGCGCGTAATCGGCAGAATCATTGTTTAAGGCAATTTCCAACTCACGTATGGCGCGGCGGTTGCTCGAAGGCTCGACGACCTCCGAAATCTGCGCCAAACCGCTGCCGTAAACGTCCGCCACGACAACAACTTCATCGTTCTTCATATTCCCGAGCAAAAGCGATTTGGTCAGCTCAATCAATGCTCCATTTGGATTGAGCGAAGGCGAATCGCCCGACACCGAAAGGCGCGCTGTCGCGTAATCCTCCGCGCTTAGTTCTAAATTATTTAAATCCGGCGAAGAATTATTTCTGGCAAGCAAAACAGTCGGTTTGGTAAACGGTTCAGTTCTGGCGATTTCGGTATTTTGTCCCGATCCATTTGCGGCGGGAAACAAAGTCCACAAAAGACTTAAACCGAAAAAGAGCGTTACGACCGTGGCAACTCCGTATGGCATAAAACGCATTTGCAGCCATTCCAGATGACCTTCCGTAAAAATACTTTTTGGTTGTTGCCCGGTAGTTTTAATTTCTTCAGCTACGCGATTTCTGAGCGAATATAATAAATCATTCGGCATTACGGCACGCGGCAAAATGCGTAAATCGTTGCGAATTGTCTGAAAATCCGACAATTTCTGCCGACACAAAGGACAATGGGGCAGATGTTCCTCAATCGCCGCGCACTCCTGCGTTGTCAAAATATCGTCCGTATAAACCGACAAATTAAATTGTATATTTTCGCATTTCATTTTCTTAAATGATGTAGAGGTTAGATGTCAGATGTTAGCAAATTGCTTTAATGATATCTGACACCTGCCTTTGAGTGAATGACTCACTGACCCCGGCTGTTTTCCCGTTTGGGAAAACAACGCTTTGTTCTCGGAAAACTTCGATTGGCGATTCTGCGATTTTCGACCTTTTTGGTTGTTGCTGGTTTTTTCAAATAAAGCCGAAAACTCAAAAATTACTTTTCAAAATTTACTTTGAACTCTTTCGTCACCTCTTGACCTCTCGATTGGCACCGATTGTTTTTAGATAAAAGTGAAACCGGGGCGAGTCAATCATCCACTGTTTGAAGATGTTGGATACCAGATGTTAGTAAAAAAAAACTAGTATCTAACATCTGGCATCTACCGTCTTCTTTCAAATATCTTTCAGCTTTCGCCGCAGTTCTTCGCGTCCGCGCGCGATACGTGATTTCACTGTTCCGACGTTTATTTCGAGCGCGACAGCGATTTCTTCGTAACTCAAGCCTTCGATGTCGCAGAAAACAACCGCCTGGCGAAAAATTTCCGGCAAACTTTGCAGCGCTCGGCGCAAAGCATCATCGCGCTCGCTACGCAAAATCTCTTGTTCGGGGTTGGCGGAATTGCTCGAAAAAGTTTCACTTAAAGTGGTTTCGCTGTTGCCAACCGGCGCATCGAGAGAAATCATTTTCTCTATTTTTCGGCGTTTCCACCAGCGAAAACGGTTGCGCGATTCGTTGATTGCAATCCGAAAAAGCCACGTTTTCAAATCCGCTTCGCCGCGAAAATTCTTTATCGCTTTCAAAGCGCGCAGAAAAGTTTCCTGCGTCAAATCCGCAGCTTCTTCCTGGTTCTCCGTCAGACGATAAAGTAGCGCGTAAAGGTCGGCGGAATATCTGGTTACAAGCGTGTCGAAGGCATCTGCATCACTGTTTTTCAGTCTTTCAACGAACTCTTCTTCGATAGACGAGCAGGCGCGTGTCGCCGTCGCAACATTGGCTGTCTTCTCTTCATCGAAAGTCATTGACTTAGCGAAGAACATCTTCTACCTTTTCCCCTTTTCGACGCGCAATTTTCAAATTGTCTAGTTTGCAATTCCCGCGAACTAAATTATTAGACACCGGTTTTCAAAAATTGTTCCCGAAAACTTAAATTTATTTTCAAACGGTAATTTCAATACGTTTTGCCGCGCGGCGAAACTCTATTCTTTATTGTTTAATCTTTTCAACCTTGAACTCGCCCGTGTTTTACGATAAATTGACTTTTTCGCAAAACAAAAACTTTACGACGATTATATAACGATTAAGCAGTAAAAGGATTGCAAATATTTTAACAATGGCAAGAAAAAAAAGACAGATACCGCAGCAGTTTCAAGCTCCGGTTCAAGAAAACAAAACAAAAACCGTCTACCGCGACGAATTTCAATCAAATCTCGGAAGTCGCGTCGAAGATTTGGGCAGACGAGTTGAAGGCAACAGCAAAAAATTTCTCTATGCAATTGCGGCGCTTGCGCTTCTCGGCGCTTTGATCGGAATTTTTTCTTTGTGGAGTCGCCGCCAAACAATTGCGGCGCAGACCGCGCTGGGCAAAGCGATTGAAACTTCGCAGGTGCGAGTTACAAGCTCACCCGATCCTGCCAACCCCACCCAGAAAACTTTCAAAACGGAAAAGGAACGCGCCGAAGCGTCAATCGGCGAATTTCAAACGGTTGCGGATAAATACGGCGATCCGGTGCGCGACAAAGCAAGATATTTTATCGCCGCCAATCGTTTGTCTATTGACCGCGACGCTGCAACGCAGGAACTAGAAGACTTATCGAAAATGAGCGGCGAAGTCGGTACGCTTTCAAAATTTGCGCTCGCACAGGCGAAAACCGACAGCGGCAAATTAGACGAAGCCGCCGCGCTTTATCAGGAACTTGCCGCGCTTGACAATCCGATTCTCTCAAAAGATACGGTAAATTTTGAACTGGCAAAAATCTACGAAAAGCAAGGCAACAAAGATCAAGCCGCCGATTTGTATTACAACATCGCCAAAGCCGCAAGCGAAGCAAAAGACACCGAAGGCAAACCGATTGTGATGTCGCAGACGGCGCGCGACGCTAAAGAAAAGCTCGAAGCGATAAATCCCGACCGAGCCAAAGAAATCAAAGAACCCGAACCAGAATCGCCGTTCGACATCGCGCCGGCAGGAATGTAATTTTAGTAGTCGGTTGTCGGTAAGATTTATGCAGTCAATAATTGATTTTCTACATCACGTCAAAGATTTTCTCAATCCGAAAATTTTGATTGATAATCTGCTGGCAACTTTCGGCGATTACGTCTATTTCGCGCTGTTTTTTATAGTGTTTGCCGAAACCGGTCTGGCGGTCGGTTTTTTTCTGCCGGGCGATTCTCTGCTGGTTGTTTCGGGACTTTTCGCGGCGGCGGGAAAACTGAAGATAGCTTTTGTTCTGCTGGCATTTTTTCTCGGTTCGGTAATCGGCGACAGCACTGGTTACTGGACAGGCAGAACGATGGGAAAAACGCTTTTCAACCGCGAAAATTCTTTTATCTTTAAGCCGAGCCGTGTCGAAAAAGCAAAAGCGTTTTTTGAAAAACACGGAGTTAAAACTGTAATTTTAGCGCGTTTTGTGCCGATTGTCCGCACGTTTGCGCCGCTCGTCATTGGTGCAACCGAGATGCCTTACGTCAAATTTTTGACCTTTAGCTTAATCGGCAGTTTGCTCTGGATTTCGAGTATGGTTCTGGCGGGTTATTTTTTAGGCGGAGTTGTCGAGCGCGCTTTTGATATAAAACTCGAAGATCATATCGAAAAAGTCGTCATCGTCGTTGTTCTTCTTTCTATTCTTCCGCCGCTCATCGAATTTTTGAGAAACAGATTCGGAAAAAAGGCGGCAGCCGAACAACTTGCAAATCACAATTCGCAAATCTAAGAATCGTTTGGTTTGACTAAAACCAATCGGTAACATAGACTTTGAAAGTCCAGTTTAACGGGGCGTGGCTCAGCCTGGTAGAGCGCACGGTTCGGGACCGTGAGGTCGCAAGTTCGAATCTTGCCGCCCCGACCATTATTACGAAATAAAACGGCTGTCAATGTTGACAGCCGTTTTATTTCGGTAACTGCTTTGCGGACATTTGAATTTCTCTTTTAGCCTAGTGTGCAACAATAGTTCTGCCTGTCTGGTTCGCATTTGCAGACAAGCCGTAATAGAGTGAATCCGCGAGTGTATTATAGATTTAATTAGTCACCGCCCTGTCGACTTATCTTGCATTTATCTAAACTATTTTTAAATTTGTTAGGTTTCCTGTAAAATTTGTTGTATTCTTTCAAAAGAGTCTTATAGAGTTTTACAAAAGTAGTATTTGTTGCATAACAAATTTTATCCGTTCGATATAGTTTATATCAGTATCTGGAAAGTAAATTTGGTTTTAGTAGAAGATACAAATCTGGAAAACTTTCCAATTTTTATAAAGAAAACATTTTTTTATAGTCTCTGCCAGGCTTAACCATAATTTCATCTAATAGAAACTCCGATTATATGAATGCACTTCTTTCGACCGTAGAAAGCAGCACTAGACCGCATCCCCAGATTAAAGGCAAATTTCTTGTAGTCGACAATGAAAAATTTTATGTTCGCGGCGTAACATACGGCACATTTCAGCCGGATAAAGACGAGTTTAATTTTCTTGCGCCGAGTCTTGTCGAAAAGGATTTCTCTCTGATGTCTTCGTTCGGCATCAACTCGGTTAGAACTTATACGGTTCCGCCTTTGTATCTACTCGACTATGCCGAGAAATACAACCTCAAAGTTCTTGTGGGGCTGCCCTGGGAGCAGCACATTACATTTCTTGACGACGAAAACCGCGTAAAAAGAATCGTGAATCAGGTTCGGGAAAGTGTCCGTTCGTGTAAAAATCATCCGGCGATACTGGCTTATACGCTCGGTAATGAGATACCCGCGTCAATCGTTCGCTGGTATGGTCACAATCGAATCGAAGAATTTCTCAAACGGCTTTACGAAGCCGGCAAAGAAGCCGACCCGAACGGTCTTTTCACTTACGTCAACTATCCTACGACCGAATATTTAGATACATCTTTCACTGATTTTGACTGCTTTAACATCTATTTGGAATCGAAAGAAAAACTCGAATCGTATCTGGCTCGCCTGCACAATCTGTGCGGCGACCGACCGATTGTGATGGCGGAAATCGGGTTGGACAGTCGGCGCAATGGCGAAGCGGTTCAGGCGGATTCTTTGGATTGGCAAATACGTTCGGTTTTTTCAAAAGGTTGTGCCGGAGCATTTATTTTTGCCTGGACGGACGAATGGTGGCGGGGCGGATTTGTAATCGAAGATTGGGATTTCGGTTTGACCGACCGCGAACGTCGTCCAAAGCCTGCTCTGCACACGGTTTCAAAGGCTTTTCGGGAATCACCTTTTCCCGTGAGTGAAAATTTTCCGAAAATTTCGGTCGTGGTCTGCAGTTATAACGGCTCGGCTACGATTCGAGATTGTATGGAAGGTTTGCAGAGAGTAGTCTATCCGGATTTTGAAGTTATTGTCGTCAATGACGGCTCAACCGATTCGCTGGCGGATATTGTACGCGAATATCCGGTTCGTTTGATTAACACGCCTAATCGAGGTCTGAGCAGCGCGCGTAATACCGGAATGAAAGCGGCGAGCGGCGAAATAGTCGCGTATATTGACGATGACGCTTATCCCGACCCGCATTGGTTGCAATATCTGGCGCACGCTTTTATGACGACGAATCACGCGGGCATGGGCGGTCCTAATATCTCGCCTGCCGGCGACGGTATAATTGCCGACAGCATCGCTAATGCTCCGGGCGGTCCTGTCCACGTTTTGCTGACCGACGAAATCGCCGAGCATATTCCCGGCTGCAATATGGCATTCCGGCGCGATGCGCTTTTGGAAGTCGGCGGATGCGACCCCGTTTATCACGCCGCCGGAGACGATGTTGACTTGTGCTGGAGAATTCAGCAAACCGGAAAAACGATTGGCTTTCACCCTGCGGCATTTGTCTGGCATCATTGCCGGAATTCGGTCAAGATGTATTGGAAACAGCAAAAAGGTTACGGCAAGGCGGAAGCGCTTTTAGAGAAAAAATGGTCTGAAAAATACAACGGTCTTGGACATCTGAATTGGAGCGGAACGATTTACGGGAAAGGTTTGACTCTGCCCTTAAAGTCAAAAAAAGACTCGATTTTTCACGGCGTTTGGGGAACGGCGCCTTTTCAATCAATTTACCAACCGGCTTCAAACACACTTTCGGCGATTCCGCTGATGCCGGAATACTATCTTTTTATAGCCGGCTTAGTCATAATTTTGCTTCTCGGATTATTATGGCAGCCGCTTTTTCTCGTGCTTCCCGTTTTATTTGCGTCAGTACTTATTCTTTTGGCTCAGGCAGGCGTGAGCGCGTCAAAAGCCGTCTACACGACCGCGCCTAAAACCGAATTTGAAAAACTTTGGCGTTGGGGTTTGACGACGATTCTTCATTTAATGCAGCCGGTCGCCAGACTTTACGGACGTTTGAGGCACGGTCTGACGCCGTGGCGAAGATGCTGCTTTGACAAATTAACACTTCAATTTCTCGTTCCGAAATCTCGTGAATTTTCCTTTTGGACGGAAGTATGGAAATCAAACGAAGATTGGATTCGATTAATCGAGACAGAACTAATCAAATCCACTGTTCGCGTCCGGCGCGGCGGCGAATTTGAGCGCTGGGATTTGGAAGCGAGAGGCGGATTACTAGCCGCTTGCCGCGGACTTTTTACCGTCGAAGAACACGGCGCGGGCAAACAGTTTGTTCGGGTTTGCTGCCGCTTGCGCTATTCAAGAACAGGAATTGTATTGTTGAGTATTCTTTCAATGCTCGCGCTATTTGCCGCATTTGACAGTGCGTTTATTGCAGCAGCAATTCTCGGATTGTTTTCGCTCGTTCTCGAAGCAATGATTATTTTCGACGCGGCGCGGGCGATGCGCAATTTTTCGGCGGCGTTTTTAGCAGAAGAAATTCTTATTTCGCAAATATCGGTGTTCGGTGCAAACTCGGGAGAAGCGAGAGAAAATGCTGGAGCGCAAAGCGTTTTATAAACGGCAATGAAAGATCTAAAAATACTTTGGCGACTGTTTTGTTATTCAGCGAGTTACTGGAAACGGTTTCTGGTTCTTTTATCCGTCGCGCTTTTCGGCGTCGTTATTGAAGTTGCCAAACCGCTGCCATTTAAAATCGTGCTGGACAATGTTTTGACAAGCCAGCCGCTTCCCACATTTATTACACAATTTTTTGGTAACGACGCGCTCTTTTTAAGCAAAGAGCAATTGCTGTGGTGGAGCATCGGACTGGCAGTTTTACTGGCAGTGGGCAGCGCCCTTGTCTCGCTGTTTGTAGCGAATATGACCATTAGTCTGGCTCAACGCCTGGTCTATGATTTTTCGCTTGACCTTTTCCACAAACTGCAGCAGCTTTCGCTTTCGTATTACGGGCGTAACAAAATCGGCGACCTTTTGCAGCGAGTTAATGCAGATGTATACGTCGTTTATTTTGTCGTCGCTCAAATCGCGCTTCCCGTCATTACCTCGCTTGTCTGTCTCGGCGCAATGTTTTACATAATGGCGCAGCTTAACGCGACGCTCGCTTTAATTGCGGCGGCGGTTGTTCCCTTGCTTGGTATCTCGCTGCTGTTTTTTTCCAAGCTGATGACCGAAACAACTGACCGGCAATATAAAACGCAGGGCGAGTTGATGGCTTTTATGCAGCAGACTTTATCGGCTATTAAGGTTGTTCAAGGATTTGCCCGCGAACAATTTATGCAAAAAAAACTTGCCGAGCGAGCCGCCGAATTCGGCAATGCTTACAAAATCGCCAATCAAGTTTCTCTCGGCTACGGTCAACTCTCCGCCTTGATAACCGCTTTAGCAGCCGCCGTTTTGCTCGGTTTCGGAGCGCAAAATGTTTTGAGCGGAAAACTTACGATTGGTAATTTGTTTATTTTTCTCGGTTATCTGACTTCACTCTATACATTAGTCAATTCGCTGACGCTCGCGGTCGGAACTTCTATCATGCTCGGTGCGCGCGGTCGCCGCGTTTTTGAGATTCTTGATTCAGACGAAATCATCGCGGAAAAACCAAACGCGCGTCCGCTCGTCGCGACACACGGCGAAATCTCGTTTGAAAACGTAAGTTTCGGTTACGAAAACGAACTCGGAGAGCCGCGCACCATTTTGCGGGATATTTCCTTTCGCGTGCTGCCCGGACAAGTTACGGCTCTCGTTGGCGCGACCGGCGCGGGTAAAACCACGCTTGTTTCTTTGCTTTCGCGTTTTTATGACCCTTGGGCGGGCAGAATTTTGATTGACGGCATTGACATTCAAAACATCAAATTGAATTCGCTACGTGAAAACATCTCGCTTGTTTTGCAGGAGCCCTTTCTATTTCCGGTGTGCATCGCCGACAATATCGCTTTCGGGCGTCCGGGCGCATCACGCGAAGAAATTATCGAAGTCGCAAAACTAGCGCAGGCACACGAATTTATCTCGCGCTTGCCCGAAGGTTACGAAACCGTTATCAGCGAAGGCGGCGCGTCACTTTCCGGCGGCGAACGCCAGCGTATAAGTATCGCCCGCGCAATGCTCAAAAATGCCCCAATTATCATTTTTGACGAACCTACTTCCGCGCTCGACGCGCATACGGAAGCCAATATCTTCAAGGCTCTATCAACTTTAATGACGGGCAAAACAACTTTTATAATCTCGCATCGTTTATCTACAATTCAGCGCGCCGACCAGATTATCACCTTAAAAGATGGACAAATTGTCGAGCGCGGCACGCACGAGTCCTTGCTTTCGGAAGGCAAGGTTTATGCAAATCTTTACAAACATCAGCACATCGCCGCAATGTAAAAGTTTTGTTTTCCGGAACGAATGCAAAACTTTAAAGTTACAGACGGAAATTAAATTGTTGTCATAAATTGATTAGGTGTGATATTTATTAATTCGGCGTCGGTTATAACAACTTAAATTTTAGCAATTTTTTCCCGGCAACCGTCCTAAAAATTCTAACTTGTCAAAATTAAAAACTTTCCGTATGAAAATCGTTTCGCTCGCTTTCATTTGTATCGTTCTTTGTTTTTCTAATGCTGTTGCCCAAATACCATCACCCAAAACCGCTCAACCTGCTCCGCGACCAACCGCTGAGGAAAGCATTTTTACCCGTTTGAGAATTGTTGGCGCTAGTTCTAAAAACACTGAAGCAAACTCTTTAACGCAGCCCGCCGAGACAAACAAATCGAAAATTACCGTTGAAAAAGCCGACGGCATAAGCGTCGCGTCGCGTTACGCGAGTAAAGACTCACCGGTTTACATTCCGCGCTTCAATGCGCCGCCTATCGTTGACGGTCAAATAAACGAAAGCGAATGGTCGAGCGCAACACTCTTCGGTGAGTTTCTGCAAACGCAGCCGGGCGATAACATCGCGCCGTCCGCAGAGACCGAAGTATTGATGGGCTACGACGAAAAAAATCTTTACATCGCTTTCCGCGTCAAGCAAGACAGAGACACCGTACGCGCGAGTTTAGCGCGGCGCGACCAGGTTTTCAACGACGATTACGTCGGCGTTTATCTCGATACTTTCAACGACCAAAGACAGGCTTACACGATTTTTTTTAATCCGCTCGGCGTTCAAGCCGACGGAACTTTAACCGAAGGACGGGGCGAAGATTACAGCGTGGATTTGCAGTTGGAATCAAAAGGCGTTTTAACCCCGGACGGTTACACGGTTGAAGCGGCAATTCCTTTTAAGTCCCTGCGCTATGAAGCGGGAGAAAATAAACTCTGGGGCATTCATCTTTTTCGCCGCGTGAAACACAATAATAATGAACTTGATTCGTGGATGCCGATTGACCGCAATCGTTCCGGCTCGCTTAATCAAACCGGACATATCACCGGGCTTGAAAACATTTCGACAACGCGCCAGCTTGAAATTATACCGAGCCTTACTTTGAGCCAATCCGGTCGGCGAGTTCGCAGCGTTCTGCCTTCGCAACTTGCGCCGAACGCAATTGATTCGGGACGCTTTGTTGATGAAAACGTCAAAGGCGAAATAGGCTTAACCGCCAAGTTTAGTTTAACGCCAACAACGACACTCGATTTCGCTTTAAATCCAGATTTTGCGCAGGTCGAAGCCGATGCACTTGTAGTTACCGCCAACCAGCGTTTCCCAATTTTTTACCCGGAAAAACGTCCGTTTTTTCTCGAACGTATAGATGTTTTTCAAACCCGGATGAACGTCGTCAACACCCGCGCCATTGTTGACCCGGACGTTGCCGCTAAACTTACGGGCAGACGCGGGCGAAATACTTTCGGCGTGCTTTACGCTTCAGACAACGCGCCGGGCAATTATTCTTTGGACGAGCGCGAAAACTTGCGCGACTGTCAAAAAAAACGGCTCGCTGATTCAAGCATTGTCTGCGGCATCGAGCGTTTTGTTGATAAGAATGCCAACATCGGAATCTTTCGCCTCAAACGCGACGTCGGAAGAGAAAATAATCTCGGCTTTTTTGCCACGACTTACAATTTCATCGAACGTCACAACAACACCGGCGGATTTGACGGACGGTTTCGCCTCGACACGAAAACGAGCGCCGAATTTCAACTCACCGGCACAACCTCGCGCCGATTTTTCTACGACCCGGATTTGGACGAAAACATTTACCGCACGGGCAACGGCTTCGGTTATTCGTATTCGATTGACCGCGCGGAGCGCAATTTAACTCTTCAACTAAATGGCATCGGATTTATGCGGGATTACCGCGCCGATGTTGGATTTACGACGCGCACCGATACAAATCAACATCGCTCGCTCGTTCGTTATCAAACCGAACAAGAACCGAAAGAAAGAATAATTTTCAAGCGTTTTTCAAACGAAAGCGCCGTCAGCCACGACTGGCAGGGACGAATGCAAAACTGGAATTCCAACACGCAGCAAATGTTTGCTTTGCAACGGCAGACAAATATAGGCGGAGGATTAAAATTCGGTTACGAGCGCGTTTTCGAGCGCGAATTCGGAGCAAATCGAACCGCCACGCGACCGGGTGCTTTCTTTGGAACAGATTCGGAACGCTCGGCTAACCGGCGCGAAGTTTACGGCTTTCTCGAAACCACTCCGGTCAAACAGTTTTACGGCTATTTTCTTTTAAGCTACGGCGCGGGACAGCTTGATTACGATTTGGGCGCAGGCGCGAAATACCCGCGCGTCAGTCCTGCCGCGCTTCTCGACCCCAAAAATCCGTTTGACCCGGGCGCGGGCGACCAGGTTTATATCGAAACGGCTTTGCGCTATCAGGCGACCAACGCACTGCAGGTTTCGCTCAACTATAACAAGCAGCAGCTCGTGCGCGATGATACGGGATTGACTGCTTTTGACGACAACATTTTCAACTTCCGCTCAACTTATCAATTTACGCGCAACACATTTGCCCGAACGCGAATTGATTATTCAACCGTATCGACGCGCCTGCGCCCGCAATTTCTCTTCGGCTGGACACCGAATCCCGGCACCGCCGTTTACGCCGGGTATAATGACGATTTTAATCGAAACGGTTACAATCCTTTTTCGGGCAGATACGAACCCGGATTCCGCCAAAACGAGCGCACATTTTTTATCAAAACTTCCTACCTTTTTCGCAACAGTTTTTAAGAATAATTAGTACGTCAGCCTGAATAATGTTTTATGATTGCTAAAAGTCTATACTCGAAAAACTCAAAAAGATATTAAATATGTTACAAATTTTAGGTTCTTAGCGCGACAAAAACGCTTTCACCTTATTTGGGAAAGACTTATGCAAATGAATACTTTACAACAAGTGGACATTCTTAGCTCAGAATTTAGGGCGAATCCATTTCCGTTTTTCGCGCAATTGCGTGCCGAGCAGCCTGTTTATCAAACCGCTCTGCCGGATAAAACAAACGTCTGGCTGGTTACGCGCTATGATGATGATGTCGTTTCTTTGCTGAAGGACGAACGCTTTGCCAATAGCCCCTACAACGGCATGACGCCCGTACAGCTTAACAAGCGACCGGAAATGCATCCGTTACTTTGTCCGCTGGAGCGCAATCTACTGGAATTAGATGCTCCCGACCATACACGGCTGCGGGCATTAGTTCATAAGGCATTCACGCCGCGCCTGATTGAGCAGATGCGTGAGCGGACACAAACTCTGGCGGATGAACTGCTTGATATAGTTGCAAGCAAGGGCAAAATGGACATCATCCGCGATTACGCGCTTCCGCTTCCGATGACGCTCATCACCGAAATTTTAGGTGTGCCAATTGAAGACCGTGAACAGTTTCATAAATGGTCGAAGGTCATCGCATCAGTATATCCGTTTCACAACAATAATTGGCGCATTTTTCCGGCTTTGGAGCGTTTTAATCTCTATTTGCGTCGCTTTTTCAAGATGCGCCGTGCAGCTCCAAAGGATGATTTGGTCAGCGCATTGATTGTAGCAGAGGAGGCTGGCGACAAATTAAATGAAGACGAGTTGCTGGCGATGGTTTTTTTATTGCTTGTTGCGGGACACGAAACCACGGTCAATCTTATTGGCAACGGAATGCTGGCACTTGTCGAGTATCCAGACCAGATGGAGAAACTGCGCCGCGACCCGTCCTTGATTAAATCTGCCATCGAAGAGTTGTTGCGCTATACATCTCCGGGACTTATATCCTCTGAACGCTACGCCCGTGAAAATGTGACACTTCACGGGTTGACGATTCAGCGCGGAGAAGTAGCGTTAGGAGTGATTGGCTCGGCGAACCGTGATGAGACAGTATTCAGAAATGCAGACACGCTGGACATTACCCGCGAAAACACTTAGCATTCGGGCAGGGAATCTATTTTTGCTTGGGCGCGCCGCTTGCCCGTATGGAGGCACAAATTGCTATTAACACGCTGTTGAGTCGCTTGCCTCACTTACGACTGAAAGGCTCGCCGGATCTTTTACAATGGCGATCAAGTCTGTTGTTCCGCGGGTTAGAGTCGTTACCCGTCGATTTTTAGAGAAATGCTAATCAAATTCTTTGCAACCCTAGTAATTTATAAATCAAGCAAATTCGAAAGAAATAAAAATAATGAAAGCGGAAAATTTAGAAATTATCAATTTACTGTTCAAAATCTGAATCTGGGTTGACATTAATAATTTGGTAAATCTATCGGTAATATTTAGAGATGTTGTATCAGCATATAAATTTTAGCGATTAGGCGGAAAAAGATGGCAATTGATTGTAAGTTTCATACAAGCGCAATGTTGCCCGAAGTCGAACGGCTTTGGCGCGAGGCGTCCGACTGGGGTGATTGGTTCGACGATTTGCGCCGTCGGTTTGATGCCGCGCCATTCGATAAACTGTGTATTGTCGTTGCTACAGATACTGAGTCCGGTGAGATGGTTGGACAATTCTGCTTTATCCAAACGTGCGTAATGGTGAACGGCAAACAATTACGCGCGGTGCGTCCTTTCGGAACTATCGTGACTCCGATGATGCGTGATGCCTTCGTTATGAGACATCCGCTCGATTATCCTGCCGGTGCTATGTATGATTGCGCTGTTGAAGAGTTACAAGCGATGGGAAATCAACTCATTTATATGGTTCCTGATCCGCGCTGGACAAGACTTTTTAAGATGTTCCCTCATTTTCAGACCGGTTCATTTCCGCTGTGGAGCCTGCCCGTCCCTCTTAATGAGCCGATGGCTTTGAATAAAGCCTACACCGCCGCTCCTCTCAAAACGTGGGATGAGCGCGTAGAACGGTTATGGGAAAAGTCATCGCGGCTTTATAGTTGTACACTCGTGCGCGATTGCGCGACATTGCGCTGGAAACTCGCTGACCCTAATTTCACAACGACCGCGATCGAAAGAAACGGAGAGTTGGTCGGACTTGTTGCTTCGCGTCATAAGGGCGATCGTCAATGGCTTATTTGCGATATGCTCTGCGCAGATGCAGGTGAATCCATGCATGCCACACTTACTGCTGCGAGCAACGTCGCGCACGAAAAGTCTGTAACGGGAGGAGGCAAGGAAGTAATTCATAAAGTCGCCGTGTTGACAACACCGTTAATGGAACCAGTCGTCCAAGATTTAGGGTTTGCGCGTGATGCTTATGATTTCCCTTTTGTCATTCACATTCTCGACCGGACAATTGCGGTGGAAGACGTAAATCCTTCGCGCTGGTATGTGAGCGCAAATGATTAGGCTAAAGTGAATGAAAAAGTTGCGTATCATTGTCGGCGGATTCCTTGGGCTATTGCCTGCCGGCGGCGTTACGTGGGATTATGTGCAATATCCGGTTGGTTTCGCCGAACTCGGTCATGATGTTTTTTATATTGAAGACACGCGGCTTTATCCGATTTATCAAAAAGCGGGCAGCGATTGGAACGATTGTTCTTCGTGCGTCAAACATTTGCAAGCGGTAATGGAATTCTTCGGAATGCCTGAACGCTGGGCTTACCGCGATGAAGCGTCAGGGAAATGTTTTGGCTTAAGCGAGGAAAAAGTCAAAGAGATTGCACGGACGGCGGACGTTTTCGTGAACATTTCTTGTTCAACTTTTATGCGAGATGAATACGGGCAAATTCCGGCACGCATACTGATTGATTCCGACCCGATGTTCACACAAATTCAGTATCTTTCGGAACAGATATTCACGCCCGGTAAGTCGAATCTGAAACAAACTGTTGACGCGCATAACTATCTTTTTACTTTTGGTGAAAACATCGGCGCAGACGACTGCCGCATTCCGACTTGTGATTTAAGTTGGCGCAGAACGCGTCAGCCGGTTTGTTTGGATTATTGGAAAGCAACTCTGCCCGACAAAAAAGGACTTTTGACAACTTTGATGAACTGGACAGCCGCCAAAAATCTTAATTACGATGGCGAGCGTTGGGGACAAAAAGATGTCGAATTCCGCAAGTTTATTGACCTTCCGAAGGCTATGCCGAGAACCAAACTCGCAGTCGCCGTTGGTCAAACAGGCGAGACCGGAAACGATGCCTTCCCGATTGACGAGGTGAAAAAAAATGGCTGGCTGGTTTTAAGTCCCGATGTTTGCGCTGAAAACTGGATTGATTATCAAAATTTTATTAGAAATTCTTTCGGCGAATTTTCAGTAGCCAAAGAAACTTATGTTAAGGGACGCACGGGTTGGTTTTCGTGCCGTTCGGCATGTTATCTGGCAATGGGGCGACCAGTTATTACTCAAGAAACCGGGTGGTCGAAATTTATTCCAGCGGGAATGGGTCTTTTCGCTTTTGACGATCGGAAAAGCGTCATAGACGCGATTCAACAAGCAACCGCCAATCCTGAGAAACACGCGCGCGCGGCGCGTCAAATAGCCGAAGATTTTTTCGATGGCAAGAAAGTTTTGAGCGCGGTGTTGAAACAATTAACTTAACATTTTAACCGTCTTATTTTTGTAACTTAGGAGTTTTATATGTCTGAATCAGTCTTTCAAAAAGTATCCGAAATTATTGCCGATAGCAAAAACATTTCGGCTGATGAAATTACGCTTGAAACAACGTTTAGAGAATTGGACATTGACTCTCTAGCCGCGCTCTCGCTAGTCTACGATTTTGAAGAAGCGTTTAATGTGTCGATTCCAGATGAAGAAGTAATGAAAATTCGGAAAGTTGGTGACGTGGTCGAAAGTTTGGATCAATTAAACGTTGCTGTCTAGCGAGAAAACCATTATGGAAAAACGTAGAGTTGTGATAACGGGTTTGGGCGTTATCTCCAGCATCGGGAAAAATGTCGCCGAGTTTTGGCGGGCTATTTGTGAATGCAAGGACGGGATTGCCCCAATTCAGTTAGTTGACCGCACAAAATTGCGCTTTCAGAACGGCGCGGAAGTTAAAAACTACAATCCGCTAAATTACTTTGAAAATACAGATTTGGATTTGCTCGACCGTTTCGCACAATTCGGTTTGATTGCTGCACGCGAAGCGGTTAAGGATGCGGGAATTGAATGGACGGACGAATTGCGGCAGCGAACTTGCATCGTAACCGGCACCAGCATCGGCGGACAACACTCTAACGAAAATGCCTTATTTGAACTTTATGGAGAAAACCGCAATCGCTTGCATCCATTAGCTATTCCGCGAATTATGCCGAACTCGGCGGCAAGCAATATATCAATAGAATTTGGCGTAACCGGAGCGACTTTTACGATTTCGACCGCTTGCGCTTCGGGAAATCACGCCATCGGCAATGCTTTTTTAATGATTCGTAGCGGTATGTCCGAGTTGGCGATTGCAGGCGGCAGCGAAACGCCTTTCAGCTACGGCTATCTTAAAGGATGGGAGGCAATTCGTGTGGTTGCGCCCGACACCTGTCGCCCGTTCTCGAAGAACCGGCAAGGAATGATTCTCGGCGAAGGCGGTGCGATGCTCGTTTTGGAAACGCTCGAATCAGCCGAAAAACGCGGCGCGGAAATTTACGGTGAAATCGTGGGTTTCGGAATGTCGGCGGATGCGAGCCACATCACCAAACCGGAGCGAGCTGGAGCTGAACGGGCAATGAAACTTGCGCTTGCCGACGCTGAAGTTGCGCCCGAACAAATTGATTACATCAATGCCCACGGGACAGGCACGGCGGCAAACGACCCAATGGAAGCGGCGGCGATTCGCGGTGTGTTCGGCTCACACACTGATAGACTCGCCGTCAGCTCGACGAAATCGCTGCACGGTCACGCACTTGGCGGAACCAGCGCGATTGAAGCAGTGGCGACGGCTTTGGCGATTAAAAACGGCGTTTTGCCTCCGACAGCGAATTTTGTTGAGCCTGACTCAGAATGCAATCTCGACGTTGTGCCGAATGAAGCGCGCGAAAAATCAATTGGTTACGCGATGTCAAACGCTTTTGCCTTTGGCGGTTTGAATGCGGTTTTGGTGTTTCGCTGCTGGGAATAGACGCTAATTTTTGAGAAGACTTTCGAGTCTATTGATTATTAAAACAAACTTTAGACAGTATTTATGTCAGACGAGCAACAGCGTATTTTTTACGAATTGAAACCGGGCATTAGCTTGCCGGGCGATTGGTTTCCCGGAAAGATTCCCGTCAACATTGAGGTTGGGAAAAACACGGTGCTTGATTCTTCGTTTTGCTTCAAGCATTATTTTTCCGCGCTTCCCGTCGGGCTTCGTGCCGGAAGTAATATTACTTTTTGGCGAACTTCGCTCGCGGCGGAAGAAAACGCTTTGATCGAAATCGGCGATTACACATACATTGCCAACGCCTCTCTGGTTTGTTCGGAGCGAATTTCAATCGGGGCGCGAGTCTTGATTGCCGGCGGCGTAACCGTTGCCGATTCGGATTTTCATCCGGTCAAGCCGGCGGCGCGTCTGGCAGATACGATTGCTCTTTCGCCGGTCGGCAATCGCAGCCACAGACCGATGATTTCGATAAAACCGGTAGACATCGAAGACGACGTCTGGATTGGTTTTAACGCAACGGTATTAAAGGGTGTGCGAATCGGCGCAGGCGCGATGGTTGCGCCGGGAGCGTTGGTTATCGAAGACGTTCCGCCCGGAACAGAAGTCGCTGGAAATCCAGCGCGGGTGGTAAACAGATGAGAAAAAACTTTGTTCAAACCGGTCAGGCAACTGCCCGCGGCGGGCGAAAATTTATCGAATACGATTGGTATTCCGGCGGAATTCCGGCGAATGTCCTGCTTGGCGAAAATATCTATCTCGATACGTCTTACGGGTTTGCGGCGTTTCATTCGAAGCGTAAGGTCGGTTTTGAACTGGGCGAAGCAAGCGGCACATATGATCGCGCATCGTTTGTTGTCGGCGAAGACGGCACGGTCAAAGTTGGCTCCTACACGGTACTAAATGGAACGATTATCGTTTGCAACGACCAAGTAACTATCGGCAATCATTGCTTGATTGCGTGGGGTTCGGTGATTACGGACACTTGGGCTGATTTCGGCAATGCTCCAATTGAAAAACGACGCGAAGTTTTGCGGTTTGCCGCAAAAGATAAATGGCGACGGTTATTGCCGATAGACTCACCGCGCCCGGTCATTTTGGAGGATAATGTCTGGGTCGGATTCGACGCGGTAATTCTGCCCGGCGTAACTCTCGGTCGCGGTTGTGTAGTCGGGAGCAAAACCATCGTTTCCGAAGACGTTCCGCCTTATGCGATTGTGGTCGGAAATCCTTCGCGCTTGGTTCGTTATTTAGATGCGGACGACACTGAAGAAGCACGTCAACAAGCATTGCGGGAGAACATTCTTTGAGAAACGAAGAATTTCAGACAAGGCGTGCGCCTAAGCCGCCAGCAATTGTTGCCCTTATTGATTGGAGTCAATTACTCGAAGATTACCTTGATAATATCGGGGTTTCATTCGAGTCATTTTGTAATGAAACATCGGGCGGGTGGATGTTCGGGTACATTGACGCATTAAAATCAGCAAACATTCGGACAGTCCTTTTCTGTGTATCGGCTCGCGTAATGAAACCATCTCGTTTTCGCCATGCCGCGACTGGTGCGACAATTTGCGTATTGCCTGCGCCGTTTATCTACCGCACGCTTCGGCGAGGCTTACAGAACCCGTATGCTGCTACTGTTGAAGAAGCAGTCGGCAATGTGCGCGGAATAAAGCGTGTCTTTTGGTCGGTGGTTAAGCAATTAGCTTCATATCTCTCGACGCCACCTATTTATCTTGCGCGCGAACTGCGGCGCGAGCAATGTAGTGTCGTGTTGTGCCAAGAATACGAGCATGCACGCTTTGATGTTTGTCTGCTGTTAGGGCGTTTGATGCAGTTGCCTGTCTTTGCCACTTTTCAAGGGGGCAACCAATCACTTAGCCGCATTGAAAAGCTGTTTCGTCGTTCGGCATTGAGGGCGAGTCAAGGCTTGATAATTCCGACACGGAGCGAGGCAGAGCGGGTAAGCGTATGTTATGGAGTGTCTGGTGAAAACATAGCCATAATTTTTAACCCGGTAGATTTAAATGAGTGGGTTGCAGAAGAGAGAAATACGGCAAGGGCTTTGCTTGGAATACCGCCAGACGCTCGCGTTGCTGTCTGGCACGGACGCATTGATTTGCGGCGCAAGGGGTTAGATATTTTACTTCGAGCATGGCAAAGTATTTATCATGAGCGATTGGGTCGAGAACTTCAGCTTTTATTGGTAGGTTCAGGAAATAATGCAGATGAACTACGCGAGCGAATTGCAGAGATGAAGCCGCAAGGTTTAATTTGGTTGGAAAAGTATTTAAATGATCATGCACTCATAAGACGGTATTTAAGCGCAGCCGATGTCTATGTTTTTCCTTCACGCCACGAAGGATTTGCGGTCGCACCGCTTGAAGCGATGTCATGCCAATTACCCGTTGTTGCGTCTGACATTCCGGGTATGAAGGATCTTCTGAAAGACGGCGAAGAATCAGGCGGCTTAATTGTTCAGAAGGGAGACGTTAAGGCTTTTGCTACAGCCTTGGGTCGGCTTTTAGACGACGAGATACTAAGTCGTCAAATGGGCAAAAGAGCACGATTATCAATAGAAGAGCGTTTCTCGGTTGAGGCAATCGGAGTTCAGCTAAGCGCTTTTCTCTATCCCATAAAAGCGAAATTCAATTAACATCAATTAATTTAGATTGTTCAAATGAATAACTCAAAACTGAAAGTTTTAGTCCTTGGCTACATCGTTCGCGGTCCGCTCGGCGGTCTGGCGTGGCATCATCTGCAATACGTTTTAGGACTGAAAAAACTCGGACACGACGTTGTTTTCCTCGAAGACAGCGACGATTATGCGGCTTGCTACAATCCTCTGACCAATGAAATGAATACCGACCCGAGCTATGGCTTGCGTTTTATTGATAAGGCTTTCAAAAAATTAAACTTAAATAATCTCTGGACCTACTATGACTCGCACACTAATCAATGGTTCGGCAAAACCAAAGCGGAAATGCTCGATTTTTTTGCATCAACCGATGTTTTGTTAAACCTTTCCGGCGTCAATCCCATGCGCGATTGGCTGCTGCCGATTCCCAAAAGAGTTTTTATCGACACCGACCCGGCTTTTACGCAAATTCGTCATTTAACGGACGAAAATGCTCACAAACTCGCCGCAAAACACAATTGTTTTTTTTCCTTTGGCGAGAATTTTGACGCCGAGGATTGTTCAATTCCCGATGACGGATTCGATTGGAAACCGACTCGCCAGCCAATTGTGCTTGATGCTTGGAAACTTACCAAAGGTAATAAAAATAATCGCTGGACAACTGTTATCCAATGGGACAGTTATCGAACGCTTGAATACAACGGACAAACTTTCGGTATGAAATCCGCTTCGTTTGACGGATATATAGATTTACCGCAAATGACCACGGAAAAATTCGAGTTAGCTTTGGGAAGCGAAACCGCGCCTGGAGATTTTTTGCAAAGTAAAAATTGGAAAATAACAAATCCGTTAATTCCGACGCGCACGCCCTGGACATATCAAAAGTTTATTCAAAACTCAAAAGCGGAATGGACAATCGCTAAACACGGTTATACTTCGAGCCTAAGCGGGTGGTTCAGCGAAAGAAGCGCCTGTTATTTAGCAAGCGGGCGTCCGGTTCTGACTCAGGAAACGGGTTTTTCAAAATTCATCGAATGTGGCAGAGGGCTTTTAGCTTTTTCTTCAAAAGAAGAGGTTTTAGACGGAATCGAAAAGATAAACAGTGAATACGACAAGCATTGCAAAGGGGCACGTGAGTTAGCTATTAATTCGTTTAGCTACGAAAAAGTGCTCATAAAACTTCTGAATAGTATTTCTGGTTGAGCAAATGGGAATTCTTTGTGAAAGCGAATCCATCAAATACAGATCAAGATAAGTTAGCGGAAATCATCGGTAAATGATTTGTCCAACTTCTTAGGCATAACTTAGATTTTACCAAACGAAGCCAAAATAGGATTTAGGAAAATGGCTCGGTGTCAACTCCAGTAACGTCAATGTCAACAGTGATCGGCAATGAAACGGTTTTACCTAGGCGGGCGGCTTGAATGCGCTGCAGTTCATGAATAGCCTTGAATAAACCCCGTTCAATAGTCGACTCATAACGGGAAAGTTTGGAAAAGGCATTAGCTCCGTTACCATCCCGAATAAAGCTTGCACCAAGAGTAGAAAGGTTATCCGAAAATATCGTAAAAGAGTTGTCTGCTTCATACGACCTAAAGATTGATGCTTCTGTTTGACCTAACCGTTTCAGTCTCCATATTGATGATACGATCCGATCAACAAGAATCTCTTCGAAATCTCCTACCGGAGAAAATTCGTTGTAGAAGCCTTCTTTTAATTTGATTAGAGCTGATTCATCCTCACCTGGAAGAAGAATTTCTTGAGAAAGTATTCCATGCTTTAGAGCATTCATTCGTGAAGCTTTCTTACCTTCTTCCGTTTTCGGACCGGTACTCTTTAATGCATTCTTTCGGTTAGATTCAATTTTCTTCGGGTTTGTCATATCTTTTACTTCTCCTGGTAATTAAGATCGTAGCTGCTAAAATAATGTTCCTTTATTCATGTATTGAACATGATTAAGGTTTTCATCTATGATACACCAAATATCCAAAATTTTATTTACACTTTTAAAGCATTATTGTATGCTTGTTTCTCCAGGTTTTTCCTCAAGTTTATTATTGGATTTTAATAGCAACTAATAGATGGAAAAAATAGTAAGGTTTTGTAACACTTTATTGTTCTAACTTTTATTTTTAGGGAACCATCTAACCCTTTCCTGAATTAACATATCTCTCTTATAGTTCTAATTTGACGACAGCTTAGAATTAACTGTTAAATCTAAGCTAGTTCTAATTTTATTAAATTGATAAAAATCGTACGTCCCTGGAGATGAATACAAAAATAAGTTCAGCAAACAATTGCAATCGTCTGTTTCGATTATGAAAAGCGCTTTCTACGCTTATCAATAGTATTTTGAGGCTTTCTCAAATTGCTGACAGAAGAGAGAGGATAAGTAAGAGAAAAGCAGTCCGGTTTTATTAAGCCGGGCTGCTTTTTATTTTTAGAAGAAGAAATGTTTTTTAAAATTTATACCGATATTGGACGGTGAAATTTCTGCCTGCGCCGTCAACGCCCCAACTCGGATTTCTGTAAAAACGGTCAAAGATGTTTTCAAACGCGATAAAAACGCTCGAACGCTCGCTAATTCGGATGTTTCCGCGCAGGTTAAATAATGCGTAGCTCGGCAGAGACGTGAAAAGCGGCGCGGAGTTTGCGCTTCCTAAAACTCTGGTTTGGACTTGCGCAAGGGTTTCGCCCGTCGGCAGCAAAATCGTTTCGTCGCCTGTTCCGCAAACTCCGTCCGGGTTGTTTGTCAATCCGCGAACGCACGCGCCGCGCCGGAAAAAGTTGGCGATTTGCGAGCGCGAACGAGTCGCGCCGGTGCGTCTGTCCGACAAATCGAGACTTGAAAGACGGTCTTGACGCGCCGCTAAAGTAGTGTAACCTTCAATCCAAAATCTTCTTCCCGCAGGCGCATATTTCAAACTCAAAAACGCGGTCGGCGGCGGCGTTCCGCCTTCGATATTCGGCGGAAGTCCGGTGTCTTTGTCTTCGGCGCGAATGTATGTGTAATTTCCTTGAAATTTCAAGTCTCTCGTGATGCGCGCCTCAAGTTCGGTTTCGATGCCGTAAATTTTTGCCGAAGTAAAATTGGCGCGAACCAAAACCGGTGTTGTCGAAGCCGGAACAAAGACGACGCCGCTTGCCAGTTGACTGGAAATGCGCTGGTCGCCCAAAAATTGTCCGACCGCGCCTTGCGGCAAAATCAAAGCCTGTTTCGTAATGGTATTCGTTAAATCGAGCCGAAATGCCGTAAATTCTGCATCAAAACGTTTATTTGCGTAGCGCACGCCTGCGTCGAAATTATTACTGTATTCGGATTCCTGTCTGGCGACGGGCAAATTGGTTGAAACCGCGTCGCTTCCGGCAGTCGTGCCGATTGTGCCGCCCAGATTTATTGCAGACGTATAATCGACTTCAAAACCGTCGCCGGTCAGTCCTAAAGTTCCCAAATCGGTTACGCTCGGATAACGAAATCCGCGACTGTAATTTAAAGCAAAACGCAAACCGCCAACCGCGCGGACGACTGCGCCGATTCTGCCGGAAAAATCATTAAAGCGTTGGCGGTCGTCGTCGAAAAGTCTTGTGCCGTTCACGAGCGGTGCATCTTCGGCTCTGACCTTATAAAAAGCTCCGCCGTAGCGCAGCGCGCCGGTTATTCGCAAACGGTCGGGAATCGCTTGCCAGGCGTATTGCACAAACACGCCGCCGGAGTCGAAACGTGCTTCGTCCGGTATGCGCGGACGCGATAGAACCGACGTATTTGTTAGTGGACTAAAAGTAAACGCTGGCGAGTCTATTTTTTCGTGGTAAAAATCGCCGCCGACAAGAAACGAATTTCGGAAAGGCAGTTCCTTGTCGAAAAATGTGCTGAATCCGGTCGCCGTTGTTCGCTCGTATTGATGCGTAATGTCGCCGAGCGGATTTCCCTGCCCGCCTTGATTGACTCGCTCTTCGCGCTGGCTGTTGTAAGACGCGGTAAAAGATGCGCTGTCGAAAAATCCGAAGTTTTGTTTAACGTAACGCACGTATCCAAAATCGAGCATCAGATTTCTCAAGTCGGCAATCAAATTTCCGTCGCCGCCCAAAAGCTGGTCGTAACGTTTGCCGCCGTCCTGTTGACTGCGCTGATAATAAAAACTGATTTGCCGGTCTTCGCGCGGCGCATAATTTAAGCGAAACGCGCCGCCGTATTGAGTAAAAGCCGTGTCAGGCAAGCGCTCGCCGTTGATAATATTTGAAGGCAAGCCGAGAAATCGCGTAAACGCCGAGTGTGAATCAAGCCCGTTTGCCGTACGCAGCGTATTGATGCGCCTTGCATTGAGATTCGTGTAACCGCCGAGTTTGGTTGTTCCGTAACTGAAAAACGCTGAACTGCCGAAACTCGTATCCACGCTGTTAAAAAACGGATTGATTTCGCCGTGAAATTCAGGATCGTCCGTGCCGAAAACTGGATTTCTCGTTAAAAGATTGACCGTGCCGCCAAGCGAATCCGAGCCGTATTGCGCACCGTTCGGTCCGCGCAAAACTTCGGCTGACTGCAAATTGCTCGGCTCGTTCAAATTGAAAAACGTATTGATGCCGCCGCGCTGCGCCGAATTTGTATAGCGCACGCCGTCCACGTAATTGACGACGTTTTTTCCTGTTAAACCGCGCACGACAACCGCGCCAATGGTCGGGCTGGTCTGCTGTAGGTTCAAACCGGCTTCTTCTCTGCCGATTTGCGACACGGTTCTGGTTGCACGCTGCTGAATTTCCGTCGAACTGATTATGTTGATTGCTTGCGGAACGTTCTCTCGCTCGGCAGCTTGTCCGATTTCAGCCGTAATGGTAACTGTCGTTTCGCCTACTTCCAAAACAATCTCAACGCTGCCGTTCGCCGCTGACGAAACCGCCACCTGAGTTTTTTCGGTCGCAAAACCTTCTGCCGTAACTCGGATTTGATAATTTCCGGCAGCTAAATTTGCAAACGAGAAATTGCCTGAAGCATCGCTGATGGTTTCGCGCTCGATTCGAGTTTGCGTATTGCCGAGAAAAACGCGCGCACCGGCGACGACTGAATTGTTTTGGTCTTTAACGATGCCTCGGACGCTGCCCTGCGTGCCGGTTTGAGCGGCAGCGGAAAATACTGAAAAAATTGTCAACAGAAGAATAGTGATAAAACTTTTCATACTAAATTTCATAAAACCGAGTTGTGAAGTTTCAGTGTAAAAACAAACAAAATTACTGAGTTTTAAAGGAAAAAGCAAAAAATTTCAAGGTTTTTCGGCGCGGTAATAATTTATATAATTTTGGTAAAACGAATACTTCTCTATAATCACAAAAAGAAAACAATACTTTAGCCTTCTTTCCAATCTACTACCAGCAATCGTTTTTATGTTCTCAGCTTAATTTTAAGACAATGTAATTACTCTGTTTGATAGGTAGCAACGCTGGTCGGCGTCTCGAAACACCGTACTTTGTAAACCCGCACGCGGTCGTCTTCAACGCGCGATGCGATATACTCCAAAATAAAACACGCCAGATTTTCAGCCGAAGGATTCAGTTCTTCATCAAACGGCGGAAGCTCGTTAATATTACGGTGGTCGAGATAATTGACAACTTCATCAGCGGCTTTTTTGAGGTCGCCGAAATCAACCAGCAAACCGATATTGTTAAGTTCCGCGCCGCGCGCGAAAATCTCGATTTTATAATTGTGTCCGTGCAGATTTTCACACTTCCCTTTGTAACCACGCAGTTGGTGCGCACTGGAAAAATTGCGTTCAATCATTACTTCGTAAAATGATGCCATATTTACAAGAGAAATTTCATTAAAATTCTAAAATTATGATTAATAAGTGTTATACATAAACTGAATTACGACAATTGTTGAAACAGGTTGTTTATCTTTAATTGCTGGCTTAAACTTAAATTTTGTAATCACCTCGATTGCATGTTCATTAAATTTTTGACACGGTGAAGGACTAAACAGTTCTACATCGGTAACTTTGCCCGTTTTACGTAAAACGACTCTGAGTCCAACTATGCCAGAACCTTTGCAACCCCTTGCTTTAGGGTTTGGTCTTTTAGTAATTTCCACCTTTTTATCAACCTCGCTAGACTTATAAATTTTGTCCCCGTCGGTTTGTTTTGATTCGATTGAATTTGTTGCTTGGCTTTTTGCCGAACCGACAAAAGCAAAAACCAGGAACAGAACTGTAAAAATAGAATTTTTCATAGTGGTTTCACTCGCTTTCGTAATGGCTCAACGCTTCACCTCCGCTAAACATTTGCGCCACGTCTTTTAATTCTGACGTAATTCTCGTGCGCGGTAAAGAGTTTAAAAAATCTCTGCCGTAGGATTTTGTTTTCAAGCGCGGGTCCAGCAGCGCGATAACGCCTTTGTCAGTTGCGCTTCTAATTAAACGCCCAACGCCTTGTTTTAATGTAATCACGGCGTTTGGAACGCTGTAATCGAAAAATGATTTGCCGCCATTGTCGTCTATAAAACGGGTTCGCGCCGCGATAATCGGGTCGGTGGGGACGGCGAATGGCAATTTGTCGATTATCACACACGAGAGTTGCTCGCCGCGCACATCGACGCCTTGCCAGAATGAAGATGTCGCAAACAAAACAGCATTCGGCGTTTTTCTAAATCTTTCGAGCAGTCCGGCTTTCGACATCGAGCCTTGCACGAAACACGGGAAATTGACGCGCATTGAGACGAGTTCGTAAAGCGCGTTCATCGAACTCAAGCTGGTCGAGAGAACAAAGGCGCGCCCGTTTGTGATGTTGATGAGTTTGACGATTTCAGACGCGGCAAGCTGCGTAAATTCGGGCGTTCGCGGGTCGGGCATCGCGCGCGGTAAATAAATTATCGCCTGTTTTTGATAATCAAATGATGAAGGCGCGAGCAGTGTGTCGGCTTTGCCGTTTTCCAAACCCAGACGGTCTTTGATAAAATCAAATTTTCCATTACTCGAAAGCGTCGCTGAAGTCATTACGACGGTTTCTACTTTATCAAAAAGTTTATCTTGCAAAAGCATCGAAACATCAATCGGAGAGGCGCGGAGAAACATTCCTTTGCCGCGTTTTTCCAGCCAGTAGACGTAATTTTTCTCGGCTTGCGTGCAGACGAATTCAAGGTCGAAACGCGCTTGACGAACGCGCTTGATTAAATTTTCCGCTTCGGTTATTTTTTCCGCGAAACGGTCGAGCGCGGTTTCCAATCTTTCAAGCGTCGTGTCTAAAGCGAAATACGCTTCGCCGAGCGGCGTTGGTTGAATTTCGCCGTTTATTTTTTGCGCGAAAGCGTTCGGAACGAGCGGAAATCTGCCGTCCTGCCCGCGAGTTTGCGCAAAGCGAATCCAAAATTGGTCTGCCAGACCAATCATCTTCGCGGCAAGTTTTGTCAAATCACGGGTTGCAATCGCGTCGGTTATCGGCAAAGCATCGGTGTCGCGCGCCATTTCGTCCAGTTGAAAACTCGACACCTGAAAACCGAAATAATCGGCGGCGATGTCTTCGATTAAATGCGCTTCGTCAAAAATAATCGCTGAATAATCAGGCAAAACGCGCCCGTATTCGTTGCCGCGCAAATTTAAATCGGCGAAAAAAAGGTGGTGATTGACAATTAAAACATCGGCTTCTTCGGCTCTTGCCCGCGTTCTGGTGATAAAACACGGCTCAAAATCCGGGCATTTTTGTCCGAGACAAGTTTCCGATTTGGCATTTATGCGACTCCAGAACGAAATGTTTTCCGGCAGATTTACGAGTTCGCCGCGGTCGCCGGTTTCCGATTCGCGCGCCCATTGGCGAACTTCCTCGAAGTAATCCATCTCGTCCAAGCCTTCCAAAATCGGCTGCATTTCAGCTTTGGCGATGCGGTAAAGACAGGCGTAGTTCGAGCGTCCTTTCATATACGACGCCGTGAATTTTTTCGGCAAAACCTTTTGCAGAAACGGTATGTCTTTTTCCATCAATTGTTCCTGCAAATTTTTTGTTCCCGTCGAGATAATAACCCGCTTGTTTTTTGCCAGCGCATACGCAATTGCCGGAACCAGATAAGCGAGCGTTTTTCCCGTTCCGGTTCCTGCTTCGACGATTAAATGTTTCTTTTCTTCAAAGGCGCGCAGCACGGCTTCCGCCATTTTTACTTGTCCGTGCCGGTATTCGTAATCTGTGTGATGTTGAGAGATAAGTCCGTCGCGTCCGAAAATTTTTTCCACGTTCGTTTGTTTTCAGTAATCGTCTGTAAAAAACCGTTTGACTTAAAATTTGATCTTGGTCAGAATAAAGTTCTCTATTCGGTTGAATTTATTTCAATCTTCTTTCGTTTTTCAGCATCAAAGATGCCTAACTTTAATCATAACAAATTGTTTTGATAAATCTATTTGATGCCGAATTTTTCCAGTGTGCCGTTTGTTTGGTATCCGAAAATTGCCGGATGTCTTATAATACAAAAACTCGTTTGCTTTGCACGGATTCTTTATGAACAGAAATTCCAACGCCGAAAACCGTCGCCGACTTCTGCTTTGCTTAGTCGTTTTAGGTTTGATGGCGGCGTTTATAATCGTTCTGCCCTTTAAATTTCCTTCACAAGCGGTGAATAAAAACACCACAAACTCCGCTTCCCCGCAAAACACCGGAAATAGCGAGCAGGGCTTGGAAAATTACGACATTCGCACAGACAAGCGAACGGAGACTGCCGGTTTTTTGAACAAATTTCGCCAATCGACGGGGAAAAGCCAGTCGGCGCTTGCATTTGAAACGGACAAAGCCGCATACGGAGAAAACGCGCTGCGGAAAAAAGTTCCGAATCTGAAAGTTGAATACAACGAAGATTTAAAGATTCCCGAAGTCATCGCGCCGGATGTGAAAAACGGACGCGCCTTTTTAGCTCCGGCGTCCGATTTGAAACGTCCCGACGCTCTGCGCGGTTTTGTCAAACAAAATAAGGAATTACTCGGCATTAGCGACTCGCAAAACATCGGGCTTGAACAAATTGCCGATTATACAAACCCGGACGGAAATCTTTCGTTTACGCATCTGGAACAAAAAATCAACGGCGTTCCGGTTTTTCGCGGCGAGATAAAGGCGGCGTTCGCAAAAAGCGGCGAGATTGTGCGCGTCATCAATAATCTCGCGCCTGATTTAGATTATCGAAATATGTCAAACGAGTTTGGTAATTCGCTTGACGCTGTGAAATCTGCCGCCGGAAATTTGAATTATCCGTTAAACTTCGACGACATCACGCCGAACGATGCGGCTTCGACCGATTTGAAACGAGTTTTCGGAGAAGGCGAATGGGCGATAACCGCCGAAAAAATGTATTTCCCGATTGAACGCGGAGTTGCGCGTCCGTCCTGGCGCGTCCTGGTTTGGGAAGCGACGAACGCCTATTACGTTATTGTTGACGCTGAAACCGGCGCGATGCTCTGGCGCAAAAATATCACCGAAGACCAGACGCAAGCGGCGACCTTTAGCGTTTACGCCAACCCGAACGCGATGATAAACGTCGCTCACAATCCGTTTTCGTTTAGTCCAGGCTCGGTCAATCCGGCTCTGGGAACACAGGGCACAGCGCTTGCCCGTATGACGGTTACGCGCGTCGGTAATGAAGCGCCGTATTCTTTTAACAATAAAGGCTGGATAACCGACGGCGGCAACGAGACCGAAGGCAACGCCGTCGACGCCGGAATTGATCGCGACACCACGGACGGCATTGACCCGAAAGGCAGAGCTGCGGGAAACCCGAACCGTAATTTTGTTTTCGATTACGCGCCGGGAAATCCGAACACAAACACGGGCGACGTTCCAAATCCGGCAACTCAAACTTATCCGATATCCGCTTTTCAAAACGGCGCGGTAACGCAGCTTTTTTACGTCTGCAACTGGTATCACGACGAAATGTATCGTCTGGGCTTTACCGAATCGGCATTCAATTTTCAAACGGATAATTTCGGGCGCGGCGGTGCGGGCAATGACCGTGTTTCGGCTGAAGCGCAGGACAATAACGGATGTACAGAACCTCCCTGCTTCAACAACGCAAATTTCTCCACGCCTGCCGACGGACAGCGCGGAAAAATGCAGATGTACTTGTGGAACGGTCCCAGTCCCGATTTTGACGGCGACCTGGACGCAGACATAGTTATTCACGAACACACGCACGGTCTTTCAAATCGTCTGCACGGCAATTCAGCAGGCTTGAGTACGAATATGGCGCGCGCAATGGGCGAAGGCTGGTCTGATTTTTACGCCCTTTCGCTGCTTTCTCAAGCGTCCGACCCGATTGACGGAATTTATCCGATGGGTACTTATGCGACTTATCTCGGAAAACCCGGACTGACGGCAAATAATTATTACGGCATTCGTCGTTTTCCAAAAGCAATTATGGCTTCTGTCGGAGCAAACGGAAAACCACACAACCCATTAACCTTCCGTCATCTTAATCCTACTTGCAACACTGAAATCGGAACCGCGAAGGAAATCGGAACAATCAGCGCTTTCCCGCGCGGCTCTTACGGTTCGACATTCTGCGACCAGGTTCACGCTGCCGGAGAAATCTGGAGCAATGCCTTGTGGGAAGTGCGCGCTAAATTTATAACACGGCTCGGTTGGGAAATCGGCAATCGCAAAGTGCTTCAAATTGTAACCGACGCAATGAAACTTTCTCCGCTAAACCCGACATTTTTGCAGGAGCGCGACGCAATTATTGCGGCGGCGCAAGCAAATCCTTCAGCGCAGGAAGCTGCGGCTGACGCTGCCGACGTTTGGGCTGGTTTTGCTATTCGCGGAATGGGTTTTAGCGCTTCGATTGCCGCTTCGGGCGGCGGTGCGAATAACGCTTCTGCAACCGAAGCCTTTGATTTACCGAACATAGCTCAAACACCGACTTTCACAGTAAATGACACAGCCGGAAACAATAACAGCATTGCCGACCCGGGCGAATCAATCACATTAAACATTCCTCTGACTAACACAACCGGCAAAACGGCAAGCGGCGTAACGCTTCAAATAATTGGCGGCGGAATGGCAAGTTACGGCGATATTACGAATAATCAGACAGTTACGCGGGCAATCAGTTTCACCGTTCCCGCCGGACAATCCTGCGCCGCGCTTTTGAATTTAACATTTAATATCAACAGCAGTTTCGGCGCGAAAACCGAAACGCGCGATTTGTTAATCGGCAACTCGAATGCGTCCGCGAGTTTCGTAGAGAAATTTGACGGCGTAAACGCGCCGACAATTCCCAATGGCTGGACGGCTTCCGCCGCAGATCCAAATACGGGAAGCTCAATCAGGTGGACAACTTCAACGGGTAGCTCTGTCAGCTCGCCAAATGCGATTTTCGCGCCCGACCCAGACGACGTTTATTTGGCGCAAATCGAATCGCCGACTGTACCCGTATCAGTCTCGGCGGCGAAACTGAAATTTAAGATAAATTACAACACCGAAGCCGGTTGGGACGGCACGACGCTCGATATAAAAATCGGTTCGGGCGCGTATCAAGATATTATCGAAGCGGGCGGAAAATTCGTCTCCGGCGCATATCCGCGTTATATTGCCGCGGGCAATTTCCCTAACGCGGCGCGCAAAGCGTGGACGGGCAATTCAAATGGATTTACAAACGTAGAAATTTATCTGCCCGCGTCCGCTAAAGGACAAAGCGTGCAATTTCGCTGGAACGCAAGCGCAGATACGGGAACTGCTGGTGTAGGAACTTATATAGACGATGTTGAAGTTGTCGGCGATTACTCGTGCAACATTCCAAAAGCGAACTCAAAAGCCCGAGCCGATTTCGACGGCGACGGCAAAACCGATTTGAGCGTTTTTCGCCCCGCCGACGGCAACTGGTTTTTAAATCGCAGCACAGCCGGATTTACGGCTGTCAACTGGGGAGTTTCAAGCGACGTTCCGGTCGTCGGTGATTTTGACGGCGACGGCAAATCCGATGCCGCCGTCTATCGTCCTTCAAACGGAGTTTGGTATATTTTGAAAAGTTCGGACGGAAATCTGCAAGCCGTCCAATTCGGTGCTGTCGGTGATAAATCGGTCGAGGCGGATTACGATGGCGACGGAAAAATCGATGTGGCTGTCTATCGTCCGTCAACGGGAAACTGGTATATAAACCGCAGCCGCGACGGATTTACGGTCGTTCAATTCGGCGTCAGCACCGACGTTGCCGTGCCTCTGGATTACGACGGCGACGGAAAAACCGACATTGCCGTTTTCCGCGACGGTCAATGGATTATCAACCAATCGAGCGGCGGAGTTCAGTTTGTTTCTTTCGGCTTGGCAGAGGATAAACCTGTTCCGGCAGATTTTGACGGTGACCGTCGAGACGACGTTGCGGTTTACCGACCGTCAAACGGCGTTTGGTATATTTTGCAAAGCACTGGCGGCTTTCAAGCCGTGCAGTTCGGAATTTCAACCGATGTTCCAGTTCCGGGCGACTATGATGGCGACGGCAGATCAGACATTGCCGTTTATCGCAGCGGAACCTGGTTTATCAACGGAAGCACGGCAGGCTTTTCTTCGGTCGATTTCGGCGCCGCTTCCGACGTTTCAATTTCGGGCAGAAATCAGTAGTCAGTTGTCGGTAGTATACTGCTCCCCGCTAAGACTAAGCTGATTCAGAGCGAGTATTCTAACCGAATAGGAGAATACTTTTTATGGGAAAAGGACGCAATTGGACGGCTGAAGATAAAGCGAAAATCGTCTTGCAGGGTTTAAAAGGTCGTGCCGTGTCTGAGATTTGCAATGAATATCAGATTCATCAAACGCAGTATTACAAATGGCGCGAACAGTTTTTAGAGAATATTCCGAAGGTCTTTGAAACCAAGTCGCAGTCAAAGAAGGAAGAGCGACTTGAGCGCGAGAATCAACGGCTGAAAACGATGGTCGGCGAGCTTCATCTGGAGCTTAAAAAAAACGATTGGTGAAGTTGCGTCGAAGGCGAAGCCAGGCAATTGAAGAATCGGACCGAGTGGTTTTGCTGGTTATCCGGCAGCTTAAAGCGGAGTATCCGTTTTGGGGTTATCGAAGAATTTGGGCGTATCTCGTCTTTGTCGAAAAACTGGTCATCAACAAAAAGCGCGTCTACCGACTCTTGCGGGAAAACGATTTACTGGTCAAAGGCGATGAGAAATTCAAGGCAAAGCGGACCAGTCGGCAATCAAAGCCACGTCCTGACCGCCCGAATAGTTGGTGGGGCGTGGATATGACGAAAGTTTTGACGGCTGAGGGATAGGCTTATCTAGTGGTCGTTAATGATTGGTTCACGAAAAAGATACTCGGCGTAAAGGTCTTTGACCGCAGCCGTGCCGCCGACTGGCTCGAAGCGGTGAATCGGGCGGTGTGCCGTCAGTTCCCCGCAGGCATCCGGGAACAGGATTTTCTGGAGTTGAACTTAATGAGCGACAATGGCAGCCAGCCGACATCTTTGACTTTTATGCGCGAGTGCCGCACCATCGGCATCCGACAGGCATTTACTGCTTACGCCGATCCAAAGGGTAACGCTGATACCGAACGGCTGATTCGCACCATCAAGGAAGAACTCTGCTGGCTTCAAGAATGGTCATCGGTTGAGGAACTGGCAAAAGAGATGGAAAAGTTTGTCGAATATTTCAACGACAATTATTTGCATTCGGCTTTGGGTTACAAAACGCCCAACGCATTTGAAAGCGCGTGGTTCAAAAATAATCAAGTTACTCGCTCTCAATCAGCTTGATTAACGGGGTGCATTACATAAATAAGCGGCTATTAAATATATACCGCTTAAGAGTTAGAATAAAATATAACAATATTTTTTTCCAGCGGTTAATTATCATGAAACCAACTTCACATGGAACAGATGGGCTGGTTACTTCCAGCGCAGCCGACGAATTAATAGTCAAAACTCTGGCTAAACTCGATTCGATCGCGCTGGGAATTTCGGTCGGAACGCTTTTCGCTTTAATTATTTTTCTCGCCACAAACATTTTGATTTTTAAAGGCGGCGAGGTAATCGGTCCGAACTTGGCTTTGTTGAGTCAGTTTTTTATCGGTTACAAAGTAACGTTTGCCGGCAGCCTCATCGGATTGTTATACGGCTTCGTTTCCGGTTTTATTTTGGGCTGGTTAATCGCCTTTTTGAGAAACAGCGTCGTCGCGTTTTATTTGCTGTTGTTGAAACTTAAAAACAGAGTGTCCGCCGTAAATGATTTTATTGATCATCCGTAAACTCTAATTTTTCTCAGATGAAAGAAACCAATCAAAAAAAAGTTGTCATCATCGGCGCCGGTCCCGCCGGTTTAACCGCCGCTTATCAGCTTTGCAAAGAGAATGTGCCGTCGGTGGTTCTCGAAAAAGATAATGTGGTCGGCGGCATTTCGCGGACGGTTAATTATAAAGGCTATCTTTTCGACATCGGCGGACACCGTTTTTTTACAAAAGTGAAAGCCGTTGACGAAATGTGGCGCGAAGTTATGGGCGAGGAAAAGTTTTTGCACCGCTCGCGGCTCTCGCGTATTTACTACAATAAGAAGTTTTTTTATTATCCGCTCAAGGCGACGAACGCGCTGCTTGGGTTGGGAATTTTAAATAGCTTTTTGATGCTCGGTAGTTACCTCAAAGCACAGTGGTTTCCCGTAAAAAACGAAACTTCGTTTGAAGATTGGATAACCAACCGCTTCGGCAAACGACTCTACAACACATTTTTCAAAACTTACACGGAAAAAGTTTGGGGAATTCCCTGCAATGAGATTTCGGCGGACTGGGCGGCGCAACGCATCAAGGGTTTATCTTTGATTGCGACCATCAAAAACGCGATTTTTTCCGGTCAAGCCAAAAACAAAGGCGAAATTATCAAAACCTTGATTGACGCATTCGACTACCCAGAAAAAGGTCCGGGACAGATGTGGGAGATGGTGGCAGAGAATATTCAAACGCGCGGAAGCAATTTGAAAATGAAATCGAGCGTCGAGAAAATCCGTTGGCAAGAAGGCGCAGTTACGGCTTTGGAGCTAGACGTTGACGGACGCAAAGAGACCGTCACCGGAACGGATTTTATCAGCAGTATGCCAATGCGGGAGTTAGTACAGAAGATGTCGCCGCCGCCGCCGCCGGAAGTCAAACAAGCCGCCGATAAACTCGCTTACAGAGATTTTTTGACCGTCTCCTTGATTGTCAATAAAGCAGATTTGTTTCAGGATAATTGGATTTACATTCACGACTCGGAAGTTAAGGTCGGTAGAATTCAAAACTTTAAAAATTGGAGTCCGCAAATGGTTCCCGACCCGAATAAAACTTGTCTCGGACTTGAGTATTTCTGCTTTGAGGGTGACGGTTTGTGGACAACCTCGGACGCAGATTTGATTGCTCTAGGAGCAAAAGAGTTAGGTATTTTAGGACTGGTTGACCCGAAGGATGTCGAGGAGGGAGCGGTCGTACGAATGCCGAAAGCCTATCCGGTTTACGATTCGGTTTACGTTGAAGCCATCAATACCATTCGGGAGTTTTTAGCCGGTTTGGGAAATTTGCATCTCGTCGGCAGGAACGGAATGCACAAATACAATAACCAAGACCACTCGATGCTGACTGCAATGCTCGCGGTTAAAAACATTTTGGGAGCCAATTATGACGTTTGGGAAGTAAATGTGGATAATGAATATCATGAAGAGATTAAAGAGCATGACGATGGCGAAATGTCTCTGCTCGCTTCGACTCAACCGATAATTCCCAAAAGGATAGCTTAAAACAATGACAACACAAGACGAGGCAGATTCCATATACCGCCAAATAAATATGAATGAATCCAGCCCCCATGATTCCGAAGAGCAGCTTTTAAAGAAAGCCATAATACGCCTGAACGGTCATATTTTGGGGCTTGTTCTCGGCATTACCGGAGCAGTGATTATCTTTGTCGCCACTAATTGGCTGGTCTTCAAGGGCGGCGATGTTGTTGGTCCGCATTTAAGTTTGCTCGGTCAATTCTTTATCGGCTACTCAGTAACTTTTGCCGGTAGTTTAATTGGCGCGGTGTATGGATTTATTATCGGCTATCTGTCCGGTCTGTTAATCGGATGGATTTATAATGCCGTCATTTTCTTAAAACGCCAAAAGTCCGCCGGTAAATAAAAAACGGTCAAGACTAGATAAGCAAAGTAGCATTATATTTCTTGTCCAGGAAAAGTATCGCAGAAATGGGCAGTTAAAAGGAAAATTTGAGTTTGATAATTTCAAATTTTCCCGCCAAAATTTTGCGTATACTTTTTGCTTGTAAATAGTTATAAAAATATAAGTTAGCGAAATATCTAATCTTGTTATCTAGTCTTGACCCATAAAAAATTGTAAAAACTAAGATGAGTTCAAATCCTTCTCACAAAATTTTGGTTCTGTCTCGCAACTATCCGAATCGCGTAACTCCGATTTTAGGATTATGGGTCGAAGGATTAGTGCGGCATATGGCGCAGTTGTGCGAAATAAAGGTTATCGCTCCGACGCCATATTGTCCGCCGCTTCCTGGCTTACACGGATTTACGAAGTTTCGTTCGGTTGAGAGAAATCAAAGCGCGGACGGATTTGAAGTTTTTCATCCGCGCTTTCTAACCGGACCGGGTTATTCAACTTATAATTTTGAAAGCAGTTCGTATTACTGGAGCATTCTTCGTCAAGTCGACCGTCTGCGCGAAGAATTTCCGTTCGAAATGATTCACGCCTACTTTGGTTATCCTGACGGGGTGGTCGCCGCAAAATTAGCCGCCAGATACAATGTTCCGTTTATTATCACGGAGCAAGCATCCTGGATTCCATGGATGAATAATTACCCACGAGTTCGGCGGCAGGCGGTTTGGGCGGCGAGTCAATGCGCTTTTCATGTAGCGGTCAGTAATTTCGCCCGTCAAACCATCGCTCATTTTACGGGCGAAACAAACAAACTTCGCATTGTTCATAATGGAGCGGATGTCGATATATTTACTCCCCTAGGCGAAAACGAAAAGCCGAATCCGAATCAAATTCTTTGCGTCGGTTTTATGAGACACGTCAAAGGAATTGACATTTTGCTGCAAGCCATGCATCAGATGGTCAAACACAATTCTCAGTTAAAACTAGTTCTTGTCGGTGGTGGCTTCTACCACAATTCCCAAACGGAGGAACAGAATTTACAGGAAATGTCGCAAAAACTCGGTTTGAGTAAAAATGTTGAATTTGCGGGTATCAAAACGCCGTCTGAAGTCGCCCAGTATATGCGCGAAAGTACATTGCTCGTATTGCCAAGTCGAACCGAAACTTTCGGCGCTGTTTTGGTCGAAGCTCTTGCTTGCGGCACTCCTGTTGTTGCCACAAAATGCGGAGGACCGGAAGATATTGTTAATGACACTGTAGGACGGCTTGTACCTAAAGAGAATCCGGAGGCATTGGCAAACGCCATCCTTGAAGTCATTGGCGAACGCCAAAAGTTCGAATCGGTAAAGTTGCGCGATTATGCTTTAAATAATTTTACTTGGGAACAGATTGCCATTCAAATGGTTGACCTTTACGGCAAAGCAATTAATGCCAAAAGTAATTAACGCTGATAACGGAGAGTAATATGAAATTTTCAAATGCAATTATCGTCAATCCTCCCAGCCCTATCGGATACGTCTCGAACAAAGATTCGATGGGCGGTTTCGGTCAGATGTTTCCGTTGGGAGCGACACCGTTCCCACCGCTGGATTTGATTTACCTTGCCAGCTACCTAGTAGAGAAAAATTTCCCGATGACAGTGCTGGAAAGTCTTGCCCACGAACTGACGAAAGAGCAATTAATCGAAAAAATAGCCGCCTTGAGTGCCGCCGAAGACGGAGAAAAACTGCTCGTCGTTGTTCGCACGTCAGCACCGACTCTCGATTGGGATTTAGACGTTTGTCGTGAGATAAAAGCAAAAGTTTCAAGCGCAAATCTCGTCATCTACGGTCCGGTCGTTCCAAAAGTTCTCGGCAGAATTCAAAAAGAAGATTTTATTGATTACATCATCAAGGGCGACCCGGACGAAACCGTCGAGGCTTTGCTCAATGAACAAGCCGAAGACGAAATTAACGGGCTGATTTTTCGTCGGGAAACAGAATGGATTGAGAATTCCAGCCAGCCTTTTATCCGCGAACTGGACAAACTTCCGTTTCCGAAATGGGAACTGCTGCCCTACGAAAAATACCGTCTACCGAAATCTTCGACGAACTCCGAAACGGCTTTTCTTCCTATCTGGTCATCGCGCGGCTGTCCTATCGGCTGTCACTATTGCCCATATCCGGTCGGTCAAGGGCTTCCCTGGCGTTACCGCTCAGCGGAAAATGTAGTTGATGAAATCGAGCATTTAGTGAATGATCTCGGCATTCGTTATATTCTCTTCCGCGACCCGATGTTTTCACTCAACCAGAAAAGAGTTTTAAAGATTTGCGAGGAAATAAACGCGCGCGGAATTAAGGTCAAGTGGCGTTGCGAAACACGAATTGACTTTTTGAAAGAAGAAACTTTGCGAGCGATGGCGGCGGCGGGCTGCGAGGGCATAAATTTCGGTGTCGAAAGTTCGGATATGGAAATTCAGGAAGGCGTCGGACGAAAACCGATTTCGCCGGAGCATATTGCTTCTCATTTTACGCTTTGCCGCGAACTCGGCATTAAAACCTTCGGGTTCTTTATCATTGGGCTGCCGGGCGACACGATTGAAACAATTTTTGATTCGATGAAATTCGCCCTCAAAATCAAACCGCACTGGATTCAGTTTACCGCCGCGACTCCGTTTATCGGCACGAAACTCCGAGATTGGGCGATTGAACAGGGACTTACCGAAAAAGACGATTTAGCCTACATTAACAGCCACGAAGCTATTATGGGCAATGAAAACCTTTCGGTCGCGCAGATTTATCGCCTGCACCGAACCGCTCAATTTATTCAAAATTATTTGATCAACCGCAAAGGAATTCTCAAAAGGACGGGCAATATATCATCGCTTTACCGTGCGGCAGAAAGCGCGGCTGACGTAGGTTGCAATTTGGCGGCGCGAGCGATTATTTTCGGTGCGAAAGCATGGTTTAGCCGGAGCATCAGTTATCGTCCGCGAACGGAAAGAGCGGTATAACACAAAAAGAAGCGGAAATAAATATGAATGCATTGGTTACGGGAGCAACCGGCTTTTTGGGTTCGCATTTGTGCCGTCGTTTGGCGAAAGACGGATACAATTTGACGATTTTGTGCCGACCCACCTCAAAAACAGACGCTCTCGCCGGTTTGAAATTTACTAAGATAGTCGGAGATGTCGGCGATTCCGAAGCGGTCGAGAAAGCGGTCACCGGAAACGACGTGGTGTTTCACGCCGCCGCGCACGGAATGTATTGGGGACGGGAAAAGGAAATCCAAAACCAAACCAACGTTCAAGGCACTAAAAATATTGTCGAAGCTTGTCGGCGAACGGACGTGAAAAGACTCGTCTATGTCAGTTCGATTACAGCTATCGGGATTCCAGAAAGCGCCGTGCATCCGGCTGACGAAAATTTTCGATTTAATCTCGAAAACTCTTCGTTCAATTACCATATTTCAAAGAAACGCGCCGAAGAGATTGTGCTTGACGCGGTTGAAAAAGGACTCGACGCGGTGATCGTCAATCCGAGTTCGATTTGGGGACCGCACGGCGAAAAGTTTCGCGTCGCGGAACACGTGGAAAAAGTGCGGCAGGCTCGAATTCTTCCGTACTTTACCGGAGGTATTTGCGTTGTTCACGTCGAAGATGTAGTTGAAGGAATTATGGCGGCGCTAAAGCGGGGCAAAACCGGCGAGCGATATATTCTCGGCGGCGAAAATTTATCGCTCAAGGCGATTGCCGAACTCGCGGCAAAGCAGCAAAATCTAAAACGAAGCTTTGTTCCAATGCCAAGCCTCGTGGTCGGATTGGCGGCTGCGATGTTAGAATCAGTCGCGCTCGTTTCGGGTCGCCGCCCGCGAATCACCTTCGTCACGCGCCGGCTCGCCGGTTGTTTCCAATACTATGATTCGAGCAAAGCGCAAAAAGAGTTAGGGTTCTCCGCCAGAGACTTTAAGACGATTCTCAGCGAATGTATATCTTTTATTGAATCGCATGATAGCAAAGAGAAATAATCAAATTCAAACAACTATAAATATCCCTTTTGGACACAAATATATGAGTTTTTGGAATGACAAAAAAATTCTTGTTACCGGCGGCGCTTCCTTCATCGGCAGTCATTTAACCGACCGGCTCGTCGGACTCGGCGCAATAGTGCGAGTGGCGGACGACCTTTCGAGCGGTAAATTGGAAAAGTCGCGCCGAAATTGGGAGTCTTTTTGACCGAAAGGTAAATCGAAAAATGATACGATGACTTTTGAAAACAAAGAAAATCTGCCGCTGGTCTCTATCGTCGTTCCGGTTTTTAACGGCGAAAAGTATCTGCGCGAAAGTTTGGATTCGATTGTCAATCAAACCTACCGGAATGTTGAAATTCTAGTGATGGATGATGCCTCGATTGATTCTACGCCAGATATCATTGCGAGCTATGGCGATAAAGTTCAACACATTCGCCAATCGCAAAATAAAGGACAATTTGGCAATGTCAACGACGGAGTTGCTCTTGCAAGCGGCAAATACACGGCGATTTATCACGCCGACGACGTTTACGATTCAAAGATAGTCGAGCGGGAAGCCGAGTTTTTAGAAACATACGCCGAAGTCGGCGCAGTCTTTTGCTACGACATTTTTATCAACGCCAAAGGGCGCGAATACAATCGGCTGACCGTTCCGAGAGAATTACAAACAAAATCTTGCTTGGATTATCAAACGGTTTTGAACGGCATTCTGAAATACAAAAACCGCTTTCTGCCGACTCCGGGCGCGATGGTGCGTTCGTCCGTTTACAAAGAACTCGGAACATTTCGCGGCGCGGAGTTTCAAATCGCTTCCGATCTGGAAATGTGGCTGCGCATCGCGCGCCGACATCCAATCGGGATTTTGCACGAATATCTTTTTTCGTATCGCCACGGACACGAAAACTCCTCGCAAATTTATTACCGCGTCAGAACGGAAGAGGAAAGACATTTTTTAATTCTAGACCAGCATTTGGCGGAAGGAGGCAGCCAACTGGCAACGCCTGAAGCGATGCGCGCTCACGAAGCGCATCGGGCGGAAGATAATTTGATGGTGGCGGTTAACCATTACATTTTGGGAAAAAATAAGGAAGCTGTAGGTTTTCTCAACAAAGTAAAAATAAATCGTCTGCTGGGAAGCGACGCGGTTCAGCGCGGACGGCTTTTGGTTTTGTTCTTGGTGCTCGGCACGCTTTTGCGGATTCCGAGAATATCTTTTTTCGCGGATTTATTTTACCGTCGCTGGCACGTCAAGAATTATAATTAAGCAAAAAAAGCAGATAGCAATTTACCGGGGTGAAAAACTTTAATAATTAAAACTTTCTCTAATGGTAAAGAATTTACCTTATTTAGAGAGTCACTTTATGAATAAAAATGAACGAGTAGCACTATACATCGAACCGCCTTCACATCACTTCCTGGGCGATAAATTATTTATAGTCGATGACGGTCGTCTGAATGGTGATCGCATACACGCTCCTTACGCGCACTTGCGTGAAACTTTGAATGCGAAAGGCATAAAAGTTCACACGGCTGATTTTCTTCCTGAAAAAGCAAACGGCGTAAAGAATATATATGTTTCGATGGGAATGCTTCATCGCTACAAAAAACTCGCGCGACGAAAAGACGTTGTATTAAGTGCTTACTTTGCGGTGGAATGTCCGAATGTCGAACCGCGCCTGTTTAGCGCTCTTCCTGAAGCAAGCCGCTATTTCAAACGCCTTATGTCTTGGAGCGACGGTGAATCACTCAAGCCTTTTGTTGGCGAAGTTTTGCCCTTTCGCTCGTTTCGCTGGGCGCAATCCTTTGACAGCGTTCATGAAGCGGAGTGGAATCGCAGGAACCGTAAATTTATGGTGATGATTAACGCTAATAAACTGCCGCGGCTTTATTGGCGGGAATTGACTACCGAGAGAAAGCTGGCGGTTGAATTTTTCAGCCGAACCGATGAGATTGATTTGTACGGCAAAGGCTGGGACAAACCTCCGCTTCGGGTCGGAATTACGCATATGCCCTGGACGCTGCGCCGAATGCATCACTTTTTGCTGACATACTGGCAGAAACTGCGCCCGGATCCGTTGCTTGTTGCCGCGCGAAAAGTTTATCGCGGTACTTCGAGTTCAAAATCCGAAACGCTAAGTCAATACACTTTCGCCGTATGTTACGAAAATATGATTTTGAAGGGCTGGGTTACAGAAAAAATATTTGATTGCTTTTTTGCCGGAACGATACCTATTTACTGGGGCGCGCCTGACATAACCGATTATGTGCCGGAAAATTGTTTCATTGATAAAAGAAAATTTAAAACCTACGAAGAATTGCGAGCGTTTTTAAAGTCTTTGAGCGAAGAGCAAATTACGGCTTATCGTGAGAACGCGCGAGACTTTATCGCTTCGAAGAAATTCGATCCTTTTAGAAAACAGGCTTTTACCGATTTGTTCGAAGGGATAGTCGAAGAGGACGGAGAAATAAGCCTTTAATCTTCAACCAGCCGTTTGCCGGCGTTGCAGATGTAAACAATTTTTTTAATGCTCAAGGTTATTCTCAGCATCGGCGCGATTCAAGCCGTCGCCATCGTCATTCAGTTCGTTCGTTCAAAAGTCGTCGCCGTCACGCTCGGACCGGCTGGGGTCGGAGTCGTCAGCACGATTGACCAGACCGTTCAGTTCGTCGCTTTCGCCGCGGCTTTCAGCATTCCGCTCGCCTCGGTTAAATTTTTGTCGAAGGCGCACAGCGAAGGACACGAAGCGTTCAAAAGATGTTACGCCGGATTTTTTCAGCTTTTGGGTTTGCTGGCGTCGGCGGGAACCGGCTTGGTCGCCGGTTTGATTTTTCTGCGACCAGGGATATTCGGCGCGGAGATTGAAAAATATCATGTATATTTGCTCGTCGCTTTGCTGTCGCTCCCAACGCTGATTTTGGGCGGATTTTTCAGCAACGTCTTTGCCGCCGCGCAGAATTACCGCGCTTCCGCAGCCCTCGCCATTATCACCAACGCCGTGACGACCATTGCCGTGATTGCGGGAATTTTCGCAGATGGTATTTTCGGGCTTTTCATTGGCGGCTCGCTGGCGAGCATCGCCGTCACGCTCGGAATTACCGCTTATCTTTGGAAAAGATTGGATTTGCCGTTTTTCGCCGACGGCACCAAAAACTTAAAAGAGTTGTGGCAAAGCCCGAACATTATTTCATTTACGGCGATGCTCTATTTCGGCTCGGTCAGTTATTCCCTGTCCCTGCTCGTCGCGCGTTATGCGATTCTTGCCAATTTCGGTGAAACGGAAACCGGACTGCTGCAAGGCGCGCTGGTTCTATCGGTCGCCATCGGAATGGTTCTTAATCCGGCAAACGGGTTGTATCTGACTCCGATAATGAACCGCAACATCGAAAAAGTGGAAAAAATTCGCCGCGCCGCCGAATTTCAGCGGAAAATGGCGATCATTTTGTGTTTAGTTTCATTGCCCGCCGTGATGTTTCCGCAATTACTGTTAGCGATTATGTTTTCGACAAAATTCGCTTCGGTCGGAAATTTGGTTTTCCTTTTCATTTTCGCGCAGTTCGTCACGCAGATGGCGGGCGTGCATCAAGCGGTTTTAATAGGCTTTGACGATTTGAAAATTTACACCGCGATAGTTACAGGCGGACAAATCGGATATGCCGTTCTCGCCTGGTTTTTAGCTCCGCATTACGGCATTAAAGGCATTGCGTTGGGCAGCGTTATTTCGAGTCTGGCGATTTTTTCGCTGACTTTTATTCGTTTGAAAATCAAACACGGCTTTTCCGCTCCGCGAAATTTAAGTTTGCTAATCGGCTACGGCTTGTTTATTTTGCTAATGACGGGCTGGATTTGCAATCAAATCAACGAATGGGACATCACAGTGTCCGTCTTAAAAGTCGGCTTCTTCGCGCTTTTCGCGGCGAGTCTGCTTTTGTTTTTGAGCAAAGAAGAACGGTTCGCGCTTTACGAGCTGCGAAATAAAATTTCATTTGGCAGGTGAAGATTGATAAAATGATTCTTGGAGTCAACGGAGTTAGGCTTATCGTTAAACGCTCCGGCGTAGCGCGCTGCATCGAGGCGCTGCTTCGCTGTTTCGGCGAACTGCAACATCCTTTTAACGAAATTCGGGTTTATACGCCCGTGCCGCTCGGCGAAGATATTTACCTGCCGCCATCTGCGACTAACGTCGTTTTGCCGTCGCCGCTTCCGTTCGCCGCTTGGGAACAAGTGACTTTGCCGAAAGCACACGGCGGCAAAAATCTTTTGCTGTGTCCGAGCTATGTTTCGCCGCTCGCGGCGCAATGCCCGACGTTTTTAATTCATCACGGCTCTTATGAAGGTTATCCGCCGGCGTTCGACTGGTGGACTTTGAACAAAGCGCGAATGATTTACAGTTTAAGCGCGAAACGGGCGACCGCGCTCTCGACCGTCAGCGAATACAGCAAGCGCGATATGGTCAAGTTTTACGGTCTCAACCCGGACAAAATAAACGTCGTGCCGGAGGGCGTGGACACCAAAGTTTTTCGTCCCGTCAATGATGCCGCAAAACTTTCCGAATGGCGCGAAAAAGTTTTCGGCGCGGACGTTTCCTTCATCGCGTATGTCGGGAAACCGACCGAACGGCGCAATCTTTCGGCTTTAATTAAAGCCTTTGCCGAACTGAAAAAAGACGGATTTCCCCACAAACTTCTCATCGTCGGAGCTTCTTTGCCGGGAACTTCGCCGTTTCGCAAAGTCATCGAAGAATTGAAAATCGGGGATGAAGTTTTCGTTCTCGATTACGTCACGCACGAAGAGATGTTTTTGGTCTATAACGCGGCGAATTTGTTCGTTTACCCATCATCTTATGAAGGATTCGGAATGCCGGTGCTGGAAGCAATGGCGTGCGGAACGCCCGTAATTGCGCTTGATAATACGGCTTTCCCTGAATTCGCAGGCGGCATCGCTCATCTCTTGAAAGACGCGGAAATTGCAACTTTGAAAGAAGGAATAGCAGCGGTTTTGCGCGACGAAGCGTGGCAGCGCCAAATGTCGAAAGATGGACCGAAACGCGCCGCCGGATACGATTGGCGAATTTTGACGCGAAAGTATTTAAACTTGATGACTCCGCTGGCAAATTAAGAAAAATCGGCGTCGAAAAATTTCTTGAGCGTAATAAAATGCAAAAAACACTCGATTCTCAAACATTCAAAACGTGCGACGCGGCGAGCTATAATGCGCTCACGGAACAATTTGATTTTTTTACCGAACGTCTTTCCAGCTCGCTTGCGGCGCGAATGGTTTCGCTCGCCGAAATCGGGTCGCCGCATTCGGTTCTCGATGTTGGCACGGGGACGGGCGTAGTCGCTTTGCAGGCGGCGGGAAAAATCGGCGCGGGCGGCAAAGTCCACGGCATAGACCTTTCCGAAGAGATGTTGGCAACGGCAGCGGCGAAAGCCGAACGGCTGGGACTCGCGGGAAAAATCGAATTCAGCCGAATGGATGCCGAAGAATTAAAGTTTGAAGCGCAAACATTTGACATTGCCTTATCCTTATTCGCCTTGCTGCATTTTCCGAATCCGCTGATGGCTTTGCGGGAAATTTTTCGTGTGCTGCGTCCCGGCGGCAGATTAGTCGTCGCAGTCGGCAGCAGCCCGCCGCTGATTTCGCTTTCGGGTTTAATACATCGCTTCAAGATACTTCCCGACCTACTGCGCCGCTCGCAGGGAAAACAGCTTGTCGCGCCGAATTTTCTGGATTCTTTGGTCGAACGTCATTTGCCGGAAACCGATGAACCGGAGGAATCACATCTGGCGAGTCATTCGCACAATCGCACGCAAGGCGTCGCGGCACTCGTTCAATCTGCCGGATTCAAGGTCTTACAAACCGATTGGCAAGGTCATCAGGCGCAACTGGAAACACCAGAGGAATTCTGGGAAATACAACGCACGTTTTCGAGCATCGCCCGCAAACGTCTCGCCGCCGCCGCGCCCGAAAAGGTCGAATTACTTGAACGAGAATTCACGGAGAAATGCCGCACGGTGCAGTCGCGCGGCGGCAATCTGGTTTATCCCTTCGCGGCTTTTTACGTTGTAGCGCAGAAGCCCGAATAAATTTCAGCATATTTTTGGACGGAAAAATTGAAAGACAATAATCATTTGCGCGTCGCCATTATCGGCTTAGGAGCGGTAACGCGAAATATTCACCTTCCCGCTTATAAAAAATTAGCGGACAAAATTAAAGTCGTCGCCGGTTGCGATGTTGACGGTGCAGCCCGCCGACAAGCGAAAGAAAAATTCGCTTTGCCGGAAGTTTTCAGCGACCCGCGCGAGATGATAAAACAAACCGCGCCCGACATCGTTTCGATTTGCACACCGCCCGCGCTTCATATCGAGCAAAGTTTGATCGCATTGGAAAACAATTGCCATGTTTTTTGCGAAAAGCCTGTAGCGGAAAGTCTGCCGGAAGCCGACGAATTAATTCGCGCCGCAGCCGAAGCCGGGCGTTACGTTGTTGTCAACAATCAGTTTCCGTATATGAATATTCATCTGGCGGCGAAAAAAATAATCGGCACGCCTGATTTCGGCAAACTGCTGTTTTTGCAAGCGTGGCAGGTTTTTCACCCGGATGAAGTGACCGAAGCCGATTGGCGCGGGCAACTGCAGCGGCGTTTGTGTTTCGAGTTCGGCATTCACGTTTTTTCGCTCGCCAGATTCTTTTTCGACGAGGAACCAACGGCGATTTCGGCGCAAATGCCGAATCCTCTAGCAAAGTTTCACTCGGACGCTTTGAATCTGATCACGCTTGAATTCGCAGACGGACGCGCCGCTTCGATTATTCTGAACCGCTTGAGCAACTCGCCCGAACGCTATCTCGATATGAGGCTCGACGGCGAAAACGCTTCGGTTTATACTTCAATCGGCGGCGAAGTGCGATTTGAAGCCGGACTTCATACGCGGCAGAAACTTCCATTTTTCGGCTTGAATTTCGTCAAAGGCGGAAAAGCGGTTCTGCAAAAAGGCACGAAATCAAGAATTATCGCTAAAGACGGCATCAACCCGTTCGCCTCTTCGACGGCGTATCATTTTAATAATTTCGTTGACGCGATAAAAAACGGAAGCGAGCCGCCGGGAACAATTGCCGACAACCGAAAAACTCTCGCGCTGGTTTTCGCCGCCTACGACGCGGCTGAAGCGCGCCAAACGATTCGTCTCAGCGATTATCTAACATAGCGACTAATTTGACGCACCGCTGACGATTGACCGACTCGAAATGACCGCAGAACTTGGCGAAAAAACAGACGCGCCGACGGCTCGCGCCAAAACCGGCGCCAACCCGAAAATTCGCGCCGGAATCGTCGGTGCGGGCTTGATGGGACGCTGGCACGCCCACGCTCTCGAAAAAGCGGGCGGCGAAGTCGTCGGGTTTGCCGATTTCGATCAGGCGAAAGCCGAAAGTCTCGCCGCTGAATATCCAAAGGCACGAGCGTTCGGCGGCACCGAAAAAATGCTCGCCGGGCAAAATTTGGACGTTCTGCACGTTTGTTCGCCGACTGGAAGCCATGAAGCGATTGCCGAAACAGCGATCGAAGCGGGCGTTCATTTGTTAATTGAAAAGCCGCTCGCGGCAACCGCCGAACGAACATCGAGGCTTTACGATTTAGCTGCGCGGCGAAATTCGCTGCTCTGCCCGGTTCATCAATTTGCCTTTCAAGATGGCGCGGCGAAGGCGAAAAAGCAATTGCCGAAAATCGGGCGGCTCGTCCATCTCGAAGCAAACATTTGTTCCGCAGGCGGCGCGGGACTCAATGCCGAACAAATTGATTCGACCGCCGTTGATATTTTGCCGCATCCGCTCTCGGTGATGCAGAAATTTTTGGAAAAGGATATTACCACTGCCGGTTGGAACGCTGCGCATCCCGCTGCGGGGGAATTGCGAATTTTCGGGCAGATTGAAGAAACGTCGCTTTCGATTTTTATCAGCTTGTACTCGCGCCCGACGATGAACACGTTTCGGATGTTTGGGACGAGCGGCACGATTCACCTCGACTTTTTTCACGGATTTTCCATAATCGAACCGGGCGGCGCGTCGAGAGCGAAAAAAATTCTGCATCCGTTTGATTTGGCGGTGCGAAACTTTTCGGCGGCGACCCTTAATTTAGCCAGGCGAACAGTTCGGCGCGAGTCAGCTTATCCGGGTTTGCGGCAGTTGATCGAGGAATTTTATAAATCAATCAAACAAAAATCCGAACCGCCGATTACGTCGTCGGAAGCCGTTGCCGTTGCCGAAATCCGCGATTTGGTAATGAATCGCGCAATTAACCGCAAGCAGTAAAAAATGAACGTCGTTACAAC
>MWYY01000036.1 GCA_002050355.1 Acidobacteria bacterium 28-9 | reverse complement strand
GCGAAAAGACCATTGGCAAAATCTGGCAAGCGGCTTGCTTGCCCACAGTCGGCTCTTCGTGAATCGGAGTGTAAAGCCGCATATCATCAGCAAACCATTGCGAGTATCTGTCTAAATCTTTTGATGCTAGCGCATCAGCGAACTCCTGCATATTCATAAATGTTGTTCCTCTGCACATCTTTTACTCTTGAAATTAGCACTTTTCCGGTTTCAGGCGAAGCGCGCCACGTCCCAAATTGGAAGCGGCGAGGGAATCATCGGCTATTTTTTCTTCAGAGCTTTTAGCAATGCCTGACGATTTAAACTGTAAAATTTAAACATTTAAGCAAAGAATATGAAAATTTAATTACAAACTAAACGCTTTTCGGAACTCTTTTATATGGCTTCGGCTGACAACCGCTTGACGACCACAACTAAGCGTAAGTCGTGCGGAATTCTTGTCGTAGGAAGAAACTTCGCGGACATGATTTAGATTAACAATAGTCTGACGATGAAAACGCCGGAAGATTTGCGGGTCGAGCAACTCCTCAAGCTCTGTGAATATTGTATATTTAGTCCAATACTCGCCATTGACAGTCGTGGCGTAAACCAAGCCGTCATTTAATCTTAAAGAAGTGACTTCTTCGAGAGTGAGAATTAGAATCCGATTCTGAGAACGCACCGGCAGGCGTTGTAAGTATTTCGTCAGAGGATATACGGTATTTTTCAACAAAGTCTGTAATTCAACATCGGTTGTCTGACGGAATGCCAAATTTTCATGGGCTTTAGCTATGGCTTTTTCCAAGCGGTCGTGGTGAATTGGTTTGAGCAAATAATCCACAGCATTGACTTCAAAGGCTTTGATAGCATATTCATCGTAAGCAGTGACAAAAACGACTAACGGCAGTTTGTCCACTTGAAGCATTCGCAACACGCCAAAGCCATCAATGTCAGGCATTTGAATATCCAGGAAAACCAGGTCGGGATTGTGTGTTTCTATCTGATGAATGGCATCTCTTCCGCTGTCAGCTTCGCCGACGATTTGGACGGTTTGCCACTCTGCAAGCAAATCCCGCAGCCGTTGTCGCGCCAAAGGTTCGTCGTCAACAATAAGCGAGTTGATTACTAAAGACATCTTTTATTGCTCCGCATAAGTCTCTCGGACTTGGATGGTTTTGTGAACTGCCTGCCCAGCGAGCGGAATCGTGAACGAAACCGTTGTGCCGCGCATCGCCGAGCTGTCAATTTGCAAACGGACTTTTTCGCCATAGATGCGCTGCAATCGCTCGTTCACGTTACGCAATCCGACACCCTGCGAAAAGATGTTTGATAAAACGGTTGGTGAAATTCCGATGCCCGTGTCTGAAACGCTAATGTGCAGATGCCCGCCCGCGAATGTTGCGGATAACGTGACTGAGCCGCCGCCCGCGGAATTGCCGAGTCCGTGTTTGACGGCATTTTCAATTAGCGGCTGGATACATAACGCCGGAATTTTTATCGGCAGCGCGTCCGCGTCAACGGCATTGTGAAAACTCAATTTTTCTCCGAGCCTGATTTGTTCTACTTTCATATAAATATTGACCAGATAAACTTCTTCGCTCAAGGCGATGAAATCTTTTCGCTCTTTGAATGAATGACGAAACAGGTCGGACAAGTCTTCCAGCAATTCTTCGGCGCGGCGCGGCGCGCGATGAATCAACGCGGCGACAGAGTTCAGGGAGTTGAAAAAGAAATGCGGGTCAATTTGCGCTCGCAGGGCTTTCAGTTCCGCTTGAGAAACGAGTTTTCTCAATTCCTCTTCGGCAATCGCGTGTTGGCGTTTTGCTTCGTGCAGGCGCAAGTTTTCAATCGCTTGGCTAATTTGCCTTGCAACGGCACGCAATACGCTCAACTCCTCGCTCAAATAACCTTGTCCGTAAGCGCGTTGTCCAAACAGGAAAAAGCCGCTCGCGCCTTCCGGCTCTCGAATAATTAACAAGAGTTCCGCTCTGTGTTTAGCAAACTCCGTTTCCAGCGATTCATCTTTCACCTGTTGGCGAAGAACAATATCCGCTGCCGTTGAAAGTTTCGCCTTCAATTCATCCGAAGCCTCGACAAAGCGAACCGACTCGGCATAAAAAGCCTTTTGCAAATAATCTTCGGATGTTGCGAGCAGCGATTGTTCGTCCGTTACAGAGCGCAGCTTCTCATTAAACTTGTCGAGAACGCGGGCGTAGTCGCGGCGTTTGAAAAGATGCCTGTCAATCATCAGATAAATCCAATTGCGTAAAGTCGGAAACGACAACAAGAAGCCGACCCAGACGCTGGCGAAAAAAAATGAACGCAAAGTCGGGTTGGAAACTCTGAGCAGCGTCCAAAATAATTGAGCCTCGATGAGCGATGAATCAACGCGGCGACAGAGTTCAGGGAGTTGAAAAAGAAATGCGGGTCAATTTGCGCTCGCAGGGCTTTCAGTTCCGCTTGAGAAACGAGTTTTCTCAATTCCTCTTCGGCAATCGCGTGTTGGCGTTTTGCTTCGTGCAGGCGCAAGTTTTCAATCGCTTGGCTAATTTGCCTTGCAACGGCACGCAATACGCTCAACTCCTCGCTCAAATAACCTTGTCCGTAAGCGCGTTGTCCAAACAGGAAAAAGCCGCTCGCGCCTTCCGGCTCTCGAATAATTAACAAGAGTTCCGCTCTGTGTTTAGCAAACTCCGTTTCCAGCGATTCATCTTTCACCTGTTGGCGAAGAACAATATCCGCTGCCGTTGAAAGTTTCGCCTTCAATTCATCCGAAGCCTCGACAAAGCGAACCGACTCGGCATAAAAAGCCTTTTGCAAATAATCTTCGGATGTTGCGAGCAGCGATTGTTCGTCCGTTACAGAGCGCAGCTTCTCATTAAACTTGTCGAGAACGCGGGCGTAGTCGCGGCGTTTGAAAAGATGCCTGTCAATCATCAGATAAATCCAATTGCGTAAAGTCGGAAACGACAACAAGAAGCCGACCCAGACGCTGGCGAAAAAAAATGAACGCAAAGTCGGGTTGGAAACTCTGAGCAGCGTCCAAAATAATTGAGCCTCGATGAGCTGCGTATAAAGAAATGCGAAAACGAGAATCGCCAAAACAGCCGCGCCGCGTTTGATGACAATATCCATAAAGGTCGCTTTATACAAACGCCACGCGGCAAGCAATCCGAACGGAATCGGCGCAAACGCGAGAGCCAACAGAAAAGGGTTCTGAGTCCACGCAATTAACGGTTTCGCTTTTTCATTGCCTAAAGCCTGAGCGATGACAAATGTCAAGCTCGCGGCATTCCAAATCAATAAAATGCCTGAAACCGTTAAAGACAAAAACATCGCTCGCCGCCGCCGCAAACGTATCACGTCGCGTGTTATCAACACCGTCAGCAGCCCGAATAACAAAGTGCCGATTGAAAAACCGAAGAACGCAACTAAATCTATTAAGTTTGTTTCGTCAGTCTCTTTTTGTTTTCCCTGATTCGACAAACGCGACTTTGCTGTTTCGGCGGTCGCCGTTTCGGGGGCGATTTCGATTGCGCGTTGCCAATTGGCGCGGGCGTTCGATTGGTCGTTCCTTTTGCGGTGAACATCGCCGAGGATTAAATAAATTTTTGCGCGTTGATGTTTGGTGTCGGGCGATTGAGCGAGCAATGCGATCAGGTGATTGAAATCTTCTATTGCGATAGATTCACGTCCGGCACTAGCGGGCATAAAAAAGTTTGCATAACCGCGTATCTGGCGCACTTCAATTGAATCCGGTGAAAGTTTAACCGCACGGTCAAGATCGAATAGCGATTGCTGTCCTAGCTGGACAGTTTCGTTTTCAGGCACGGCTTGAGACCCGATTTTGAGACCGAGAAGCGAACCTCGATAGGCAAGCGCGACGGCGTTATCGGGATTTTGCTCTAAGAGTTTGTTGAAAAACGTTTCAGCCTGTTGTCGTGCCTCGTCGTCTTGTTCCAACGCCAACAAAAAAAGTGTGCGACCCAGGTTGAGTTGCGTATCAAGATTATCGGGTGTAGCGTTCGTCTGGCGTTTTAGCTGCTCTGCGTGTTCACGCAGCAACTTGCGCGATTGTTCAAAGACAAAGAACGGGTTCTCGTTTTTGCTTTGCGCCGAGACGGAAGCGCAGCCACTCGCCAATAACAATGCGAAAAGTGACACGAGCAGATTCCGATAACGCTTTCTCATTTTCCTTTAGGTTACTATTGCCGCGACGACAAATATGAAAACAATCGCAGCGGCTAAAGATTTCTGCGACCATGAAAGCCGTTCAAATGTTTCCCAACGAAATAATCTCGCCGCAATTAATAAAGACGCTGCAAAAGTCAGAAGCAATACGACCAGCGGCACAACGATGTTTGATAATCCTTCGCCATTTACAATCACCTGACTTAACCCTTCGACCAGATAAGTTGATGGCAGCAAGCCCGAAATTGTTTGCAGCGTGGGCGACAACATAGACTTAGGAAGTGCCGCGCCTCCTAGAAACATCAAAGGGAAGAAAAACAAATTAGCCGCGACGAAAGCAACTTTGACGCTTTCGGCTACGCTTGCCAGCACAAACCCGAGAGAGAGAAAAGCAAGCACGCCCACGCTCAACATCAAAAACAAATTCGCATAGCTGCCCGCTATCGTGATGCCATAAAAGAGATGTGCCAACGCAATCTGCAATATAAGCGTTGAAAGAGAAATCAGAAAGTGCGTTACCAATTGGCTGCTAATTAGCAGCGATGGATTTATCGGAGCGATTTTATAGCGTCGCAAAATGCCGCGTTCACGCGCAGCCACCAAGCCGATACTCAATCCGAAAAAACCGCTCGCCATCGCACTGATGCAGAGCATTCCCGGCAACAGTGCGGTTACTGTTTTTGACTCGCCGCGTCCGAAGACGGTGCTGAACAAAAACAGAAAGAAAAGCGGAAAGAGATACGTTAAAAGCAAAGTTTGCCTGTCCCGAAAAATAAGTTTTAATTCTATAAGTAGGTTACTCAACCAAGCTCTCATTCTCGCAGCCTCCTGCCCGTCAGTTCTATGAATACATCTTCCAGCGAAGGACGCTTAACATGCAGGTCAACAAGCTCTTGTTTCTCTGTTTCCAGCCACTTGATTAACTCCATAATTGTGTGCGGAGAGTTTGTCGTTTGCAGCACGTAACCTTCTGAATTTATCTCCAAGCCTTCACTGAACGGGATTTGCCGCAGCAAAGCCGGAGTGAGAGGCGTGGCTGTATTGAATGCGATGCGCGAACTTTTATGTGAATGGGCAATCAAGTGTTGCGGGCTGTCTATGTCTATGATTTTTCCTTCATCAATAATTGCTACCCGGTCGCAAAGTTTTTCAGCATCTTCCATATAGTGCGTGGTGAAGATGATAGTTCGTCCTTGCTCGCGCAAAGTTTTTATCAATTCTAGCACATTTAACCGCGCCTGCGGGTCAAGCCCTGCCGTCGGCTCATCGAGAATAACAATTGTCGGGTCATTGACGATTGCCAGTCCGATTGCCAGCCGTTGCTGTTGTCCGCCAGATAGCGTATGGAAAAAACTCTCGGCTTTTTCTTCCAATGAAACTAACTGCAACAACTCATCAACATTCACACGCCAACGATAAAAACTAGCGAACAAATGCAAAGCTTCGCGCACTTTGAGTCGGTCGGGAAGCGCGGTCAATTGCATACTCACGCCGATATGCTGTTTTAATTCTTGTGTCTGCGTCGCCGGATTAAAGCCACAAACTTGCACCAGCCCGTTATCAGATTGGCGCAACCCTTCGATTATCTCGACGGTTGTCGTCTTCCCCGCGCCGTTCGGTCCAAGCAACCCGAAAATCTCTCCGCGCTTGACCTCGAAACTAATCCCGTCAACCGCGTATAAATCCCCGTAATTTTTGTAGAGATTTTCAACTATCACAATTGCATTGTCATCAATCGCGTCGGTTGGTTTCGGATTCGGTTCAGCCAATTTTGCCAACAAAGAGATAGGTTTTCCTCTCATCGCGTTATCCTTATTGATGAATTCAAGACGCGGGACTTAGCCCAATCGGGCGACTTAGGCTGCCAGCGTAGATTCACAACATCATCCTTTTTCTCAACTGATACGCTGCCGTGCAGGATTTTGTTGTGACCGTTTTGGTTAATTTGAAATGCAACCGTCGCGGGAGTTGAGGCGTTAAAGTCTAAATCTGATGAAAAGTTCAATTGCATTGTTTTGTTTTTGCTGGTCAGCGTTACGGAACGCAAAAGCAGCCCCTTGGCAGATTGTTTTAATTTCATAACAGTTTCGACAGGTGAAGATTGCTGCGAACCGATTTCTTTGACGGTTAGTTCGTCGCCGCTCGCTTCGGTTACTTGAAAGTTTTTCGTTTGTCCGCGCTCGTTTTCAAACGTCCATTTCGCGCCGGTTTTTAGGTCGGCGGGCGACGCGGCGACGCGCCATTTTTCCTCGACGGGCAAGATGACCGCGATGCCTATGCCGTCGGCATAGACTCCGCGATAAGCGATGAAATAAGGCGGCGAGCTGATTTCCGTCCACGCATCTGCGGTGATGGTTTGATCGCCGATTTGGACGGCTGTGCCGGCTCCCGCCGCAGTTCCCAAGTCACGATAAATCAAAACCCAACCCGCGCCGTTTTCTTGCGGTGTCAGTCCGGCTCCCTGTTCGGACACCGGCGCAGCCATCGTAAAACGCCAGCGCACAGGTTGATTTTGTTCGTCCGTAAAAGCGAATTCGTGCGCGGGCAGTTGACCGAGTTTGTTTGACGTTCGGTAATCAATCTTTGCAATTCGCGCCGCCTCTCCCGCGTTCGTCAATGCTTTTACCCGCGCCTCAGAGTTGCAATAATTCACACGCCGCCCGGAAGTTTTCTCTGTCAAAACTAAAGTGATAATTTGAGCTTCAGCGTCGCTGAAAGACGCTTCAATCTGGGAATATTTTGAGTGTCCGGGAAGCCATTGCATAAAGTAGGACGGCACATACTCATATTCAATCTGCAATGGCAGCAACGGCAGCAGATTCTGAGCCGTTTGCCTTATCGCTGTCGGCGAATCTGACGGCTGCTGCAGCTCCGCATTCGTCGAAGGCTGATTAGTGTTTTGGATAGTCAAATTTGGTTGAGATGTCGGTTCAACCACGGGCGCGGCTGGCGCGTTAATCTCCTCTTGAGATTGCTGCGCGTTGGTTTTCTTATTCGCATACCAAACAGCGCACAAGCCGAACGCTAAAATAATAAAAGTCAGCGCGTAATTTTCGAGTTGTTTGTTTATCTTTAACATAAAATTATTGCCTCCCTGACGGGCGTAAATTCTCTGCGAGAAACTTTAATATCTTGAGCCACGAATCAGCCTGCGCCTGCGCGTCGCCTTGCGGCGTTCCGCCCAACAACAGTTTCCCGCTATTGGCACGCATCGTTGAAAAGTATGGTCGCCGTATGCCGTGTCCGGCTGATTCGTAGGACAGATGTTCGTAGCGGAATTTATGCTTGTGTTGTTTCAATCGCTCGACAATCATCTCCGACATCAACGACGATTGCCAAAGTTGGTCGTCTTTGCCGGAAACCAGCAGAATAGAACCATTGATTTTTTCAACCTGAATAACTGATTTCTCAACCGCCTCTTTGTTCTTCAATCCTTCTTTGTATATCAACCCGACATTGATGGCTTTGCTGAAATCCTGTTTCATAAATTCATCCGTGATGACGGGCTTGGCAAAAGGGATTTGTTTGTTTTGGTAAGTCCACGACGAACCCGTTCCCGGTCCCATATCTCCGATGCCTTCCCACACGACGCTGCTCGGCGCGACGGCGATAACAGCCTTTAGTTCGGGAAACATTGAAGCCAATAGCAACCCCAACTCCGCTCCCTTCGAGCTTCCCATCACAGCCAATCTCGCGCGGTCAACGCCGTCTTTCGCCGCCATCCAATCAATCCCTTTTTTTAAATACTCGATTGGAATTTGGTCAAGAGCTTTCGGCAAATCTTCCGCGCCGAAATAGGCGAGAGCAAATGCGGCATATCCATGCGAAGCGAGCAATGCCGCATCAACTTCCGCGCTTTGTAATCCGCCTTCCGAACCGCCAAGCACGAGAACACAAGGAAGTTTGCCGGAAGCGGTCGGAGCGTAAAACTTTCCGACTAATCCGTTGTCGCGCACCTCTTGCGCTTTCACATCCTTCGCCAGATGATGCCGTATAAGATTTGCCGACGCGACTATTTTATCGTCTGCGACTACCTCAAACTTTGTTGTCGTCGGTTTAGTCAGAGGTTTTAACTGCTGCGAAGGTTTGTTCGGTTGATTCGGAGTTAAATCCATAGACCAAAAAAGCCCCATCGGGTCAACGCCGCTGTAACTGCCTTTTGTCGGGGCTTGTTTGTTTAAATCAACTTCACCCGTTTGTGACACTGTGAAAGAGGCTTGCGAAATCCACTCGCGTTCTCTGCGGTCAATCATCGTGGCTTTGATTGTTACAGCTTGCAGCGGCTTGAGATTCGTGACGCGAATGCTGATGACTTCATCCACCAAAGCAGTTTGCGGTTGGATTTGAATCGTCGGCGTTTCATCCTTCTTTGCTTTATCTTTTGAGCCGGTATTCGTCTCCTGACCAAAACTCAAAATTGAAAAACTCAGTATGATTAGAGTTAATAACAACGCATATTTTTTCATTATCTTTTTCTCCATTAAATAAAAACTAAAATGTGAACCTCGCTCCGATTTCAATACGTCTTGCCAAGCCCGCGCTGTTAGCCGAACCAAAAGATGGCGATGTGAGAAATCCGTCCACATCCGACAGATTTGCCCGATTGAGCAAATTATTGGCGCGGATGTTCAGCGTCAGTTGATATTTTTGTTCCGACTTGCCGTTCTTGCCGCCAAATCCGAATGTGCGGCTGAGATTGAAATCCAAGGTCGCGTTGAAAGGATTCGTCCCGATGTTGCGTCCGAGCGAGCCGTTAAGAACAGTCGGGTCGAGCAAGCCGAATCGAGTTTGAATCGCATTCGGGTTTCCCGTTTGAGCCAATCCCGGACGGTCATTGAAATTTCCGTCCCCGTTATTGTCACGTCCCGTCGTGATGTCGAAAGGCGTGCCTGAAGCGATGTTGAGTTCCGCGGAAACTTTTAATTTCCGGGGAAGATTGAAAAGCCCGACGAGAAAAGCCCTGTGTCGCGCTTGCCAGATTGGGCGAGCCAATTCAGCTTGTAGGTTGTAACTCGATTGCGGCTGCAAAAACGGCTTATCCGCATTTGTGCGAAAGTTAAACCACAGATAGCCGGAAAAGAGATTAAAATGCCGGCTTCGCGTTTGACTGATGCCGACATAAAGAACCTGTCCCTTTAGACTCCCGCTTGACTCGAATTGCGTGATGTTCTTCTTGATACCGAACGGGCGCGGCGCGGTGTCGGGGTCATCATTTGCTCCGATAATCGGAGCGTTGATATTTCTGGATAACAACATTCCCCAACTTCTCGATATGTAGTAACTCGTATCAAGTTTCCAGCCGCGCGGCAATTGTCGCTCAAAACCGAGTTGAAACTGAAAGGAAGTCGGCGGCTTCAGTTGCGGATTGATTTGACGCGCCGATGTGATAACATCTTCCGCGTTGCCGCTTTGAAAAGGGTTCGGGAAAGACGGAGCATCAATCAAAATCTGCTGGACGCGCACGCCGTCCGAACGCTGTGTTTCGAGTGAAAGCGGAAGTGTCAGGCGATCAAAAAAAAGTCCGGCGCGGGCGCGAAAAACCCAGAGGCGTTTTTTATCGGGCGAATAGCCGATGCCGATACGCGGAGCAAAACTGATTTTGTCCGTCGGATTTGTTTGGGCTTCGTAACGCAGCCCCAAACTCAACAAGACATTATTCCGCACGGTCCATTCGTCTTGGATAAAACCCGCGAAAGTCCACTGCTTTATTTTCAATGACGGGTTGCCGCGAGCGATTGAAAATCTCGTCGGCGTTCCGCCCGAAAGACCCAATAACGTGCGACGGTATTGCTCAAGCCCTGATATATTGACGAGAACCGCCGCGCCGTTTGTCCCGACAACGACTTGACCGTTTTCATTTAACTGTGGCGCAAACGCGCCGCCGAAATAGAAACTGCCGTTGAAGTTCTCAGCTTGTGCATCGTCAACTTTCTGCCCGCGAATCTGTATTCCGATTTTCAAACTGTGATTGTCTGTGGCAAGAGAGTAATTGTCGGTCAACTCCATACGCCATTCTTTCTGCGTCAATGATTGAAGCGTCGCCCCGCCGCTGTTGAAAGCTCCGGGAATGATAACGGCAACGGCGTTGGATGCGGCGCGTTGTCTGATGAAAGAGTAAGTCATTCCAAAGCGGAATTCATTAAAGCCCGCTTGCCCGATATTTGCCGTATCGGTGAAACGGAAGCTGTGATTTGCGCTGCGACTGTTGACGGCGCGTGATGACAAATCGTCGCCGCCAACATTTTGATTCTTTGATTGATTTAAATCCGTATCGTAACGAAATATCAAAGTGTGATTTTGATTCGTCTGCCAATCTGCGCGTAGAGAGCCAAATAAAAGACTCTTTGGCGTTGGCACGTTCCCGGCTAGAGAAGTTTTTTGAAAATTGTTATCGAGTACGATTGCATTGATTGTTGTAGATTCGTCAATATCCCGCGCCTCGAAGTCAAAAAGAAAACCCGACTTTCCGCGTGTGATTGGTCCGCCAAATTGCAATCCGTATCGCTTGGTTGTAATCGGCGCGCGCTGCGGAGCAAAAACATCACGCGCATTGAGGACAGAGTTGTTAAAGTTAAAGAATCCCGTTCCGTGAAACGCGCTTGCTCCGGGTTTGGTGTAGATGTCTATTCTCCCGCCGCGATAGGGAGGCTTGTCATACTCTGCCGAAAAAATGTTGTTGTTAATGCGAACTTCACGGATGGATGATTTTGGCGGCAACCGCCCTTCGATAGTGAAGCCGTCAACGGAAACAGTAGCTTCACCCGGCACGCCGCCTGACGAGGTGGCTAATAACTGCAATAAATCTCTAAACTGGTCAGGATCATCGGGCAAAGACTTCAACATTTGCTCCGACAAAACCTGCGCTCCGGCTGCCCGCGCCGGGTCAAGCGCGACTTCAAAATTGTTGTCACTGCTGCTGACCGTTTCTTTGATTGAAGGATAAAGTATGATAGCCGAACGAAAGGGTGCGGCTGAAGAATCTAATTTCAAAATCTCCTCATATACGCCAAAACCTTCGGCAACAATACGCAAAGTGTAAGAGCCTTGCTTTAATCTTTTTATGTGAAAACGACCTTCACCGTCGCTCACATAATTATCGGCAACACCGTCACCACCTATCAGAATGATTTTCGCGCCGACGATAACGGCATCGCGCTGGTCTTTTACTTCACCGCGCACCTCTATTGTTTGCGCCACGGCTTTAATAGAAAACAGCGATGCCGCAATGAAAAAAATTATAATTGCTGCAATGGATACAAAACTTCTCATCACCGACTACTCCCATAAATCTGCCAACCCGCATTGAATCGAACAACCGGCTAACTTCACCTGTTGTTTATAAATTGTTTATAAAACACTATTAATTTGCATTCAATAACTTTTCGGGGAGTGGTATCTTTTTCGTGCTGGATGGGCGGCAAACTATGTCCAAGAAGTGCTACGTCTATATCTGTTCTTGGCACGTTATAATGAGAGCGATGACGCTGCCGGGAACGGCAGAGTTTTTCGCTGCCCATGGATTTCCGGGCTGGACGGCATATCCGGTCTTTGCCGGTGAACCTCTCGGCGGCATCGCTTTGATTTTCGGCGTGCTGACCAAATTGGTTTCAATTCTGCTCGTGCCAATTATTTTCGGCGCGATTTTGACGCATTATCCAAACGGCTGGTTATATGCCGCGCCGGGCGGCGGTTACGAATATGTGGCGTTTCTGCTGGTTGCGCTCGTCGCGCAGGCGTTGCTCGGTAATGGCGCAATGGCGGCGCAGAATCTGCTCAAAACAAAAGCCTCTCACAGAAATCCGATTTAGAATACGCTTCCATCCTTGACGAAAATTTACAACAGTTAGATTTATAGTTAATTATACTTGACTAATCAACTATTGACAGGTAAGGTAGATTTCAATGGTAAAGGTTAATCCAAAAAACGATAAAAAGAAATGCTTTCAACCCACACCGGGCGGAATCGCTTACGTTGCTTTGCTTCGGACGACGGATAAGGTGAAAAATTATTTTGAAACTCTTGTCGCGCCGTTCGACATTACTGGACAGCAATACAATGTGCTGCGGATTTTGCGCGGCGCAGAACCGGACGGGTTGCCGACTTTGACGATTGCCGAGCGAATGATTGAACGCGCACCCGGCATTACGCGGATGATTGACCGTTTGGAAGCCAAAGGATTGGTCGCGCGAGAGATTCGCCCGGAAGACCGCCGTTGTGTTCACTGCCGGATCACTGAAAAAGGATTGAATCTTTTGGAACTGCTCGATGCGCCGGTTGAAGAAGCCAATCAAGCCGCGTTTCGCGGTCTAAACGAAGGAGAGATTGAACAGATAATCGAACTTCTGGAGAAAACGAGAGAAGCTCACGAAGGGGAATACACAAATGAGAAACAAAACTAAAATTTTGGCTTTTGCGGGAAGTCTCCGCAAAGATTCTTACAGCAAACGAGTTGTTCAAACAGCAATTCGAGGCGCGGAAAAAGCGGGCGCGGAAGTAACTTTTGTTGATTTGCGCGATTACCCAATGCCGATTTACAACCCGGATGACCACGCGCAAAAAGGCTTTGACGAAAACGCGCTTCGTTTTCAGAGGCTCTTAACCGAACACGACGGGTTATTAATAGCCTCGCCCGAATACAACGGCTCGCTTCCGGCGGCACTAAAAAATGCGATTGATTGGGCTTCGCGCGAGAGCGACAGATATGAATGGAGCGATGTTTTTCAGGGAAAGCTGGCGGCGATAATAACGGCTTCGCCCGGCTCTTTCGGCGGCATACGCTCTCTGTCACATTTGCGCGGCGTGCTGATGAGCGTTGGCGTAAACGTTCTGTCTTCGGAAATCGCGGTTTCGTTTGTCGGCGATAAGTTTGACGGCGATGGCGAGAAAATGACGGATGAAAAGATGAAGGAATTGCTGGAAAAATTAGGCGTATCTTTGGCGGAGATGCTAAAGAAGACGCTCTACAAACCTGAACTCAAATTAGGAACAAGCAAGAAATAGTCTTGTGGACAGTTTCAGAATACTGTCGAAAATTTACTTTTTTCAAAGCAATGAGCAGAATTTAGATTTAACAAATGATAAGGAGTAAGTTCTATGAGCGTGAAACATTTTACGATTAAAGACCCGGCAACGTGGCATCAGTCGGGCGACCAACAGATATTTCTCGGTGATGTCGTTGATGCGTCTAACAGCGATACGATGAGCGTCGGCTTCGCCCGTTATGACAAAGGCGAGAATAATGAATGGACTGTTACATATGACGAAGTTCTCGTCGTTACTAAAGGTGTTTTTACCGTCTCCTCGGCAGATGGAGCGAAAACGGCGAAGGCAGGCGAGCTTATTTTCCTAACCAACGGCTCGAAAGTCGTCTATCAGGCAGAGGAGGATACGGAGTTGGTTTACGTGACTTATCCGCATTGGTTCGACGCGCAGCGTGATTCGGAACATGCTGACTTACTCGACAGGTTTCATCCTGCGTAAAATATTATGATTAACAACAATTTTGATTGGTCAACACTGTCTTTGTTTATTGCAGCCGCTTCGATTCTCGTTTTCATTCCGGGACCGAACACGCTTTACATTATCGCTCGAAGCGTTCAGCAAGGTCGCGCGGCAGGAATCGTTTCGAGTTTGGGTGTTCAGCTTGGCACATTGTTTCACGTTGCGGCAGCGGCTTTCGGCATGTCGGCTCTGCTGTTGTCATCGGCGTTAGCGTTTGACATCGTAAAATACGCGGGCGCGGCATATTTAATTTATCTTGGTATCAAAACTTTGCTCACGAAAGAAAAAATCGAACCGACCGAGGAAATTAAAAGAACAAGTTTGAGCCGCGTCTTTTTTCAGGGCGCGATAGTGAATGTGCTTAATCCGAAAACAGCTTTGTTCTTTTTCGCATTTTTACCGCAGTTTATTGACGCGACTCGCGGCGCGGTGGCAATGCAAATCGTTTTGTTAGGGATGATTTTAGTTTTTCTTGGAATTTTGAGCGATACGGTCTATGCGCTGGCGGCGGGAAGCATCGGCAACCGGCTGCGCGGGAGTATCAGATTTTTACGCGCCCAGCGTTATTTTGCCGGAAGCGTTTATATCGGGCTTGGCGCGGCGACGGCTTTGACCGGAACGCACAAAAAATAGTCTTGAGGAAAATTAAAGATGTTACTAACGAAAGGTGTTAGAGCATAACGATTGAATTGACGTGGGGCGAAACCGAATTCACGCAAGCTGAAAGTAACCGCGCAACGTGAAAAGAAAGTCGCTGTTTCGCCCTCACGTCCAATGGTAGGATGAAAGACGGGCTTGCGACTTCGATTGAAGTTGAGCCTCCATCGTCGTAAAATACTTACGTCCCGGAGCGTTCGTTTGTTTGATAAAGAACCGATTGATTAACCATTTGTCGCCAAAAGGTGAATGCTTGGCGGGTGGCGGTTAGTCTCCAAACCAAAGTCATAAACCGCTCGGCGTTTTCAACAAAGCCGAATGAGTTTCGTCCAATGGATAGGCGACCGTCATTCTATGCCACTACCCGATACGACCATAGACCGCTCTTTAACGAGCGAAGTCTCCAATAGCTGACTGGAACAGTGAAGCTAGTTCAAATTTTGAAAGAGGTCACTGCAAATAGGCATCATCGGCAACTTTTTGGGTTCAATTCAACGCTCTTTCTCGCCAAACCCGAAACGCCATCCGGCGAATATCAACATAGCCCGCCGCAGAAAGCAAAATCGGCGAGCAGGTCAGACTCTGTGCTTGACTGCTTCTTTCATAGCTGACTTGTTAGCCCGCCCGTAAAATAAGACCTCGCGTCGTTTTACGGTTCTTCAATTTCAATCAAATAACCATTTGGGTCGCGGGCGAACGCTCGCCAACCGCCCCACGAAGGTTGTTGCGGCGGCGTAAGAAATTGCACTCCGAGCTTGGATAATTCGGTGTATGCCGCCCGACAATCTTTAACACGAAACACCAGATTAACCGATGTTCGTTCAGTTGTATTCGTTATGCCAAGCGTAACAGACGGTTTGTCAGGTGTCGGCGGACTCTCAGGAATAAGATAAAGCAACATTGAATCACGAGCCAACAACGCAATGTGCGCGTCGTGTTCACGCACGTCAAAACCAAGTTTGTTTTGGTAAAAAGCTACGGATTCGCCAATATCTGCAACTACCAGCATAGTTGCCGTGTGAACAAGCTGACCGCCTAAAGGCTTGTTAGTTGTCTCCACCGAATTATTCTCCTCTGTCTGTTTTGTCAGATTAACAACATTATGCTGACAAGCCGAAAGCAAAATAATAAAAGATAAAAGACAAAATCTCAATTTTTGCTGACTCATATTACTGCATTTTCAGCGAAACGGTCGGCTGGAGCGCCTTGTTAGGCATATGCCAAGCCAGCCGCAACAATGAAGCAAACCAAACCGATGGTTGAACCGATTACTGGCTTGAAGAAAAAAAACTTTAGAGATAGAACCAAATAGATTGCGGATACCAGCACAGCGACAGCCTGAATTAGTAGCGATGACGCGAAGGCATTTGGCTCAAAGATGCCGACATGCAAGAATGCAGCACCAAAGAGGACTAGTCCCAAGCTATGAGTCAGATTAAAGCCGAGCCACGCTCTCCAGAGGTTGATACTTGGGTGAAGACGAATGCTCGACTGCTCCATTGCCTGACGTAACGCGGGGTCTGGCGGCGTGAAAGCCCTTGGATGCTTTAGGTCTCTCAACGTGAGCGCGCCATGTCCTGCCCCCATGAGTAGAAAGATAGATGCAGCGATGGTAATCAGAAGCTGAGCCATGTGACCTCTTTATGCCTAACGTCCGAATTGACGCGGGCGACGTTCATATTACGCAATAATCTGTATGTTATCAACTTTTTATTTTTTGCAAGAATTATCCGGCGGTGAAGAATCCGATTTATCTTCGGCAATCTCAGCATCAGACTTGAAACCAAAAATAAAAAAGCGCGGAATTACCCGCGCACAGGTGTCTTTGCTGACACAAAATTTTAGTTTGCCGCAATTTCCTGAGCTATCGCAGGCATTTCAGCCCACGGCTGCCAGCGTAATTCAAATTCGAGTTCGGTTACCGGGTTTCCCTGTTCATCTTCGTGGTCGGCTTCGATTTTGAAACTGACCGCTTCCGGCAACGCTACTTCGTGGTCGCCGAGCAGAAAAGTTGTGTCCTCAATCTTGTCCGCCAATTCGCGCAAGCGACTCGCAACTTTATCCCGACTCGTGATGTGATGTTCTTGAAATAAAATTAATTCTTTCGCCATAATTCCTCCTTTTTAGTAGTCCGCCAAAACGACGGGAAAAACGATTTCGACTTCGATTTCAAAATTAATCGGCGCGATGTCGCCGTTGTGTTCTTCTTCGAGTTCCAATTTGAAAGCGACATTTTCGGGAATCTCGAATGTTTTATCACCGAGCGTAACCGTGCCTTTCTCCAGCATATCGGCAATTTCCCGCAGGCGTTCCGCAATGTCTTCGGGAGTATGATTTTCCTCGTATAAATACGCTTCGACTTCATCAGTTTCAGGTGCAACTGCTTGTTCTTGCATTGTAAAACTTCTCCTTGTCTAAATTTTTCTTTAGACATCAAGTATGAGAAAGCGTTGTTAAGAAGTGTTGAATTCGACATTAAGTATTGATTAAATTTTATTAAAACTTTGAATAATCCAAACAATTCATCGAAGCGAAAAAAGAAATAGACGCAAAGTTTTGCGTCCGTTGAAAATCTTAACCGAATGTTAATGCAAGTGTAACTCTTCGGTTACCGCCGCCTGTTAAAAATTGATTTACTCCATTGTTTAACTATTTTATGGTCATCAACAATGAGCTAATTGGTTTTACAAGAACACTGCCTGTTTCCCGGGTAGTGAGAAAAGTCATCACCTCGGAAATCGCAGAAGGTCGCTATCTGGCGAAATTAGCCCAAACACCGGCTGAAGTTGAATCTGCGCTGCGCCTCAGATATGAAGTTTTCAACGTCGAACTTTCCGCCGCGCCGAACAAGAAAATGGCGCTCGGACTTGATTTTGACGAGTATGATGCCGGTTGTAAACACCTTATTATCGTTGACAAAGCAACCGGTCAAACAATCGGCACTTATCGAATAAACTCGATTGAAGCCGCCGGAAATGTTAGCGGTTTTTACGCCTCCAACGAATTCAGCCTCGAAGATTTACCGCCCGAAATTTTGCCGCAGGCGTTCGAAGTCGGCAGAGCCTGTATCAAGCGCGAACACCGCAACTCAAAAGTTCTCTTTTTGTTATTGAAAGCTCTGCTGCATTACCTAAAACAATCAAACAAACGTTATTTTTTCGGCTGCTGCTCGGTTTTCACGCAGGACTCGACAATCGGAGCAAAAGTTTTTCAGCAGATCGAGCGCGAAGGACATCTTCATCCGACAATTTGTGTCCGACCGCGCCCGAAACGCGCCTTTCCAATCAACAAATTTTTTGCCGCAACCGACCGTATCGAACTGCCGAGCCTTTTCAATATTTATCTGAAAATGGGCGTAAAAATCTGCGGCGCACCGGCAATCGACCGGGAATTCGGAACCGTTGATTTTTTCGTGATTTTCCATTTGCGGGCGATGAGCGAGAAATATAAACGGATGTTTTTCGCCACATAAATTTACTGCTGCTGAATAGTCGCATCCGTCGCTGAATTCAAAATTAGGAATTTTATTTCGCGTCAATTTTTCCGGCGGAAAAATTGACGCTTGTTAGATGGAGAAATTTTATGAACTCAAAACAGACGCGCTTACATATTTTGGACAAGGCTAAGGACTTGGGGAGAGAAGCAAAAACCGGAGTTTCTCTCCACTGTCACACCGAACATTCTAAAGAGATGCTGGATTTCGTGCCGCATTACGCGGCTAAAATTCCCATCGTTTCTTATTTTTGGGAAAAAGAATGTCTGAGCTATTTCGGGCGTAAAGGAAAAGAGCCGGATTTTTCAACCGGCTACTGGTCGCCGCCTTTGACCGGAAATGAAGTCTACCGTTTGGAAAAAGAACAAATAAACGGAATGAATTTGGAAGCCGTCGTTTCCATTACCGACCACGATTGTATCGACGCGAATCTGCAAGTCGGCGAACAAAACAACCACGCTCAAGCCCCAATTTCGATGGAATGGACAGTGCCGTTTGAATACGCCTACCTGCACGTCGGCGTTCACAATTTGCCGCCGGAACGGACTGTCGAAATTACCGAGCAACTGCTTGATTACACTTTTAGCGAAGAAAGTCCGAACAATGAAAAACTCCGCGAGGTTTTTGCGCTGCTCGATGAAATACCGGAAGTTTTGATTGTCTTAAATCATCCGCTCTGGGACATTGAAATCGTCGGGCAGCAACGCCACGACGATTTGCTCGAACATTTCCTACACGAACACGGAAAATGGATTCACGCCTTTGAAATAAACGGTTTTCGTTCGTGGTCGGAAAACAAAGCCGTCATCGAGTTGGCGGAATCTTTGAATATGCCGATTGTGACGGGCGGCGACCGTCACTGCGGAAAAGCGAACACGGTTCTTAATTTGACCAACGCTAAAACTTTTGCCGAATTCGCCGAAGAAATTCGCGTTGACCGGCGGAGCGAAGTCGTTTTAATGCCAGAATACCGGCAGCCGCTTCATTCGCGGCAACTCGCCTCGATTGTCGAAATCCTAAAACATTACCCCGAATTTCCCGAAGGCAGACGGCGTTGGTTTGACCGTGTGCATTTTGACACCGGCGACGGCTTTGGCGTGCAGCCACTCTCGGCGCATTGGAAGGGCGGCGGTCCGAAGTGGCTTCGCCGGGCAGTGTGGCTGTGCGGCATTCTCGGTCATAAAAGTATGCGCCCGGCGTTTCGTCTGGCAATGAAACGCGAAGACCGTGTTCCGAGACAGGCAACCACCGGCAGACGGCGGTCAACAGTCATCGGCGAACCGCTGACCACAAATGTCCATTAGGTTTCCGGTTTGGTCGGCGATTCTTTCGACCGAAGCCCGCGCCGGAATATCTCTACTGACGTTGATTTTCAGATTCTTCTGCAAAAATATCAGTTTGAAAAGTTGATGAGGCGATACGAAAAATTGACAACAGCGCGGAAATTAAATTGGTTGAGCCGCTTCGTGTAGTTTCGGTTTTTCCTGCGCTTTGTCGGGAAGCAGACGATTTAAAACCTTTTCAAAAAATGGAACGAAAGCGACAAATGCCAGAACTCCCAAAACATTAAATAATAAATGAGCGTTAGCAATTTGATTTTTAATATCGCTCTCGCCCGAAATTTGTTTGACCAAAGCTACGAACGGAACAAACAGAAGTAGTCCAAGCGTGACTGTTACAAAATTAAAAAACAGATGAAATATACCTGTTTTAAGTGCCTGCCGATTGGAACGGATGGTCGCCAGGAGCGTATCGGCGCAAGTTCCGAGTTCCGCGCCGAGCATTACGGCAATGCCCGCCGGAAGAGTTATCAAAGATTGTTTTGCCAGCGTAATCACCATTCCGACCGTTGCCGACGACGATTGAATAATCACCGTTACAAGACCTCCGACTAACGCGCCGTAAAGCGGATTTTCCAGACCGCTCATCCACTCGGAGAACTGCGGCTCGCCTTTGAGCGGCTCGACGGCGTTTTCCATTGTGTAAAGTCCGAAAAAGAGCATTCCGAAATAAAGCAGAATTTTTCCCGTGCGGTTGATTTTCGGATTGTGGCTGATTATCAAAAGGATCAAACCGATTATTAAAGCAATCGGCGAATATTTCCCAACATCCATCGCAATAATCTGGCTCGAAACGGTCGTGCCGATATTCGCGCCCATTACGATTCCGATTGCCTGCTTGAAGGTTAAAGTTCCGGCATTGACCAGCACAATCGTCAAAATAATTACCGCCGAAGAAGAATCCAAAATGGTCGTTACGACAATTCCGACGATTATCGCCGTAAAAACATTGCGCGTAAAACGGGCGATAAAATCACGCGCCCGGTCGCCTGCCCAGTCTTTGATGGTTTCAGACAAATTTCCGACGGCATATAAAAAAAGGACAAGACCGCCGGCTAAAGTTAAAATGATTTCCAACATAAAAAGTTAGAACCCCGCGCTTAATTTTTGGTTTAGCACTCTAATTTATCAGTTCGGATGTTACATTTTTGCTAAATTTCTGTTAATTAGATGTCTTTTGCGAAATGCCGGTGATGTTCCTTTTCAAAAGATGAACGGAATTGACGGCTATTTTCGTAACCACAACTCGACTCGCCGATTTTTCTCGCGTCCTTCTTCGGTCGAGCCGGACGCCACCGGAAGACTGGAGCCGAATCCCGTTACGACCGTCGGCATGACTCCGCGCCGCGTAAGCTGATCGGCGACGACCATCGCGCGTTCCTGTGAAAGATTTAGATTCGTATTGCTGTTCTGACCGTCGTCGGCAAAGCCGAAAAGTAAAAGATTTTGACCGTTTAATTTAAGCTCGGTGATAAAATTTACAACGCGGTCGAGGTCTGTCAGCGCTTTATTATCGAGTTCCTTGCCGCCTTTCCGATGAGCAATGGAAATTGCTTGAAACCATGTTACCACCGCCCGAACGATTCGGGCGAAAACGTTGCGTTAATTTACGCGAAATTTTCAATGCTCTTTGTTATTTGGCACGCAGTGGTTGTCAGTGGCGAATGCTGCCGCGTGAGTATCCGAAATGGCAAACCGTTTATTATTACTTTCGCCTGTGGCGTGAATCGGAATGCTTTGTTGCCATCAATGACAAACTGCGACAAAAGACTCGACTTGCTGTTGGAAAACAAGCCGCTCCGAGCGCGGCGATCATTGATTCGCAATCAGTCAAAACCGATGAACAAGCCGCCTCAAAGGGGTATGATGCCGGCAAGCGTGTTAAAGGCAGGAAGCGTCATTATTCTGGTTGACACGCTTGGCTTGCTGCTCAAAGCCAAAGTCTTAACCGCCAATGTTCAAGACCGCGACGGGGCGAAAATGTTATTTTCAGAAATCAAAGAACAGATGCCGCCTCTGCGACTGATTTGGGCAGACGGCGGTTATCGCGGCAAATTGATTGTGTGGGTTGCCGCGCAATGTTTATGGATACTTGAAATTGTCAAAAGGAACGACCAATTGAAGGGCTTTGTCATAGTTCCGAAACGCTGGATTGTTGAGCGAACCTTCTCCTGGTTGAATCGAAACCGGCGACTGAGCAAGGATTATGTGTATTAAGTAGTCAGGCAGAAATAGGCTGACATTTTTGCTCTTTGAAATTGATTCGATATTTCGTGCCGATATTTGTAAAAATTTCAGTTAATTTTTCTTTGTATTTCTCAAATGAAAAATAATCCGAAGGCTTCAGCCATTCATATTTTGCTTTACGCCAAAAAGTTTCGGCTAAATTCAAATGCGGCGAATATTTCGGCAGTTAAAAGACAAACAAACCTTTTGCTTGCCAATTTACCGATTTTTCCCGAAACAACCGGCTATGATGCATTGCGGCGTTATCCAGAACTAAAACCGCCGGTTTGTCAGGTGTCAGGTTTTGAGCAAATTCCTCGATTGCCGAAATGATGAACTCGGCGTTAATATTCTGGTCGGAAAATTTAGTAAAGCCGAAATTATCTGAGCTGAAGATGCCGAAAACATTGATTTTTCGGTTTCCCTGCGGAACGATACCAATGGTTTCACCTTTTGCCTGCCAGCCGTAAGGCAGACACGGATTCATCGAAAACGCGGATTCGTCCGAATAATAAAGGTCAAGATGACCGTCAGCGCATAGTTGCCGCAAACGCCGGAGATTCATTTTGCCTTCATTGTAGAGATTTGCGTCCTGACTTTTCTTGAGGCATTTGCGGAATCGGCGGAAAGTGTAGCCAAGTTTTTTAAAAAGCGTTTCAGCGTATCGGGATGCATCTCAATGTCGAGTTCAGCCGATAGTTTAGCAACGACGGCTTTCAGATTTTGCCTTTCGTTTTCCACTAATGCCCGCGCTCGCTCGACGTGTTGCGGGTTGGCGGGCGAAAGTTTCGGACGACGACCTTGCCCCGGCTTTTTATGTAGGGCTTCGATGCCGCCCGATTCCCACAGGTTAAACCATTCATAAATGGTGACGCGATGAACTTTGAACAGCTCGGTTAATTGCGGAATCGTCTGTCCCTGATGGGATAGAATCAGGCATTGGCAACGATCTCGAAAGAGAAAATGTTTGCCGTAGCGTTGACCTTGCTGCAAACTTTTCAATTCAGATTCTGATAATTTGATGAATCGCATTTCTGAATTTTAGCGAAAAAACGATAAAATGTCAGAGTAATTTTGCACGACTACTTACTACAGCTTATACCGGCGAAGTTTTCGACCATCCTGCGTTTTAGCTTTTTGTCGGTTGCCTTTATGCAGCGCAATCAATTCAATGCCTTGTTCAGCCAACTCGGCATCCAATGGATCCGAATCATATGCCTTATCACCAATCAATCGCGCAGGCGATTGGCTGGTAAAAACTTCGGCGAGAGTTTTTCCAACAAGGCGGACTTCATGCGGCGAAGCAGAATCAGTGTAGACGGCGAGAGGAAAACCAGCGCGGTCTGCTACTGCCATGATCTTCGTACCTTTGCCCCGCTTGGTCGCTCCCACCTGGAAGCCCCTTTTTTAGCCGAAACAAATGTTCCGTCAATAAAACATTCTGATAAATCCAGTTCTCCGCGCGTCCGCAGATCTTCCGCCAAATTCTCCAACACACTTTTCAAAGTGCCGTCCTTAACCCACATTTGGAAACGACGATGGCAAGTCTGGTATGGCGGAAATCTATCAGGCAAATCCTGCCATCGCGCACCGGTTCGCAATATCCAGAGAATTCCGTCAAGCACTTCGCGGTTTTCTCGCCACGGTCTGCCGCGTCCGTCGTCGCGGCGGATAGGTTCGGCAATGAGCGGCTCAAGTATCGCCCATTGCTCATCCGTTAATTGTTCACTTTTTGCCATGCTTTAAATTTAGCATGACTATTTATGAGACTGTTTCAAGTAAATTTCAGGTTGGCACACTATAGGCACACAAAGCAAAAAAGGCAAGCGTTTAAGGCTTGCCTTTTTTTCTCGTAAATCATTGTAAAATACCAAGAAATCAAGATGTTTTGGTGGAGTCGAGGGGGATCGAACCCCTGACCTCATGACTGCCAGTCATGCGCTCTCCCAGCTGAGCTACGACCCCGAAAACAATTACGAATTATAAATTACGAATTGCGAATGAGCAAACGCTCTTCTTGAATTACTAATCATAAATTTTCGATTGTGCAAAAACAATGGATTAATTCGTTATTTGAAATTCGTAATTGTTTTTACCTTCCTTTGAAAACCGGTTTGCGCTTTTCCAGAAACGCCGCAACTCCTTCTTCCTTGTCTTCGGTTGAAAAACAGACGGCGAAAAGGTCAACTTCGCGACGCAAGCCTTCGTCTAAGTTTGAGCGTGAAGCGAGTTTGACGGCTTCTTTCGCCATTTGCAGCGCAATCGGCGCTTTTTCAGCGATTTTATTTGCCAGCGCAAACGTCTTTTCTTCCAATTCTTCCGCCGGAAAAACATCATTGACCAAGCCGAGATTATACGCTGTTTGCGCGTCAATCATATCGCCGGTCAAAATCATTTCCATCGCTTTCGTTTCGCCGATTAAACGGGTTAGACGTTGCGTTCCGCCACCTCCTGGAATTATGCCTAAATTTATTTCCGGTTGTCCGAAGCGCGCCTTTTCGCTCGCCGTGCGCAAATCACACGCCAAAGCTAGTTCGCAGCCGCCGCCCAAACAAAAACCGTTTATCATTGCAATCACAGGTTTTGGAAACGTATCAAGCGAATTAAAAAGCGAACGCTCTTGAAAAACGTTTCTTTGCGTTACGGAAGTTTTTCCGGCAAACTCGCCGATGTCCGCGCCCGCAATAAAAGATTTTTCACCCGCGCCGGTAATTACCAAGACTCTGACAGAATCGTCTTTTCTTAATTCGTCGAGTGCGGCGACACCTTCAGCGTGAACTTTTGAATTCAGGGCGTTAAGTTTATCAGGACGGTTTATCGTTAAAACGGCAATGCCTTCATCGCGTTTTTCAACTGAGATTGTTTCGTAATCGGGCATAATATTCAAATGTCGGATGTTAGTTGTAGAAGTTAGTAAAATCAAGTTGCTCACTTCTAACATCATAAAGCGAAATAAAGCGTTTGACTGCAAATTCGACTAATTTATTATTTGATAGTTATACTGTAAAAACACTGTTACAGCAAACATCTTTAAATACGGAGAACGGTAAATTTTTATGGCGCAGACGGAAATCAATCGCAAAGTGGTTATTTTGGGTTCGGGTCCCGCAGGACTGACGGCGGCAATTTACGCTTCGCGCGCGCAGCTTGAACCGATTGTCATTGATGGTCCGCAGCCGGGCGGACAACTTACAATCACGACGGACGTTGAAAATTATCCCGGATTTGCAGATGGAATTATGGGACCGGAGTTGATGAACCAGTTTAGGGCGCAAGCCGAACGCTTCGGCACGGAAATCTTAAACGTCTGGATTGATTCGGTCGATTTATCCGAAAGACCGTTCACGCTCAATGCAAAGGAAAGCGCCGACAGCGACGATATTACGACTGTTATAAAAGCGGAAACTTTAATAATCTCAACGGGCGCTTCCGCCAAATGGATTGGCGTTCCGGGCGAAGAACCCGCGCCCGTCGGTTTGGGCGGCAACGGCGTTTCGGCGTGTGCCACCTGCGACGGTTTCTTTTTTCGAGGCAAACCGGTCGTCATCGTCGGCGGCGGCGACACGGCGATGGAAGAAGCGATGTTTCTGACGCGCTTTGCCTCGAAAGTGAGCTTAATGCACCGCCGCGGTTCGTTCCGGGCTTCGAAAATTATGCAGGAGCGCGTTTTTAACAACGAGAAAATAGACGTTGTGTGGAATACGGAAATCCGCGAAATTCTCGGCACGAAAGACGAAGGCGTAACGGGCGTGAAAATCTTCAACAATCAGAAAAACGAAGAGTCAATTTTTCCGACGCAAGGCGTTTTTGTCGCTATCGGACACAAACCGAACACAGACCTTTTCAAAGGCGTTCTCGAGATGGACGAAACCGGATATTTAAAAACCGAAGGTCGCACGATGAAAACCAACATTCCCGGCGTTTTCGCCTGCGGTGACGCGCAAGACCATTATTATCGCCAGGCAATAACGGCGGCAGGTTCGGGCTGTATGGCGGCGATTGACGCCGAAAGATTTCTTGTCGAACACGGCGAAGCGGAGAAAAACACGGAAACGAATTGGTAAAAATTTAAAAATATTTTACTAAGCGCCGCCGATTAAATTCTTCTGAAAATTAATCAGCGGCGTTTATTTGTGATAATTTATTGTTTGTCATTGTAAATTTTCACAATCTACAAAAAGTTTTCCACCTGTGGAAAACTTTTTGCAAAAATTTCTCAAAACAAATCCGAACAGTTTTATTAATTCCAATCTCTTAATAAGTAGATGGCGAAAATAATCAATCCAAAGCAGGAGATTTTTCGGGTATTGCGCGCGCAGTCAGGCGACAAACGGGCATTTGATGAACTTCTGCAAACGGTTCAAGCGCCACTTTTTCGCTATATTTACCGGCTCGTCAGCGAACGCGCTCTGGCGGAAGATATCTTGCAGGAAGTTTTTATCATCATCTACCGCAAACTCGTCTGGTTGGAGAATCCGAAACTTTTTCGGGCTTGGACATATCGCATCGCGTCGCGTGAAGCATTTCGATACTTGAAAAAAGAAAAGCGATGGACGGAGCAAATCCGCGACGAAACAGTTCTGGAAACGCTCTCAGCCGAATCGGCGGAAGAAATTTACGCACCCGAGTTAATCGCGCAAATTCCGAAATTGATTTCAGAAGTTTCGCCCGCGAGCCGTGCCGTTTTGATTCTGCATTATTTAGATGAAATGTCTCTGAGCGAAGCGGCTGAAATTTTGGATATTTCTCTCGGAACTGCCAAATCGCGGCTTGCTTACGGACTGGCGAGTTTGCGGCAGAAAATAAAAAAGGAGCAATAAACTTGTGAAAGACATAAGCACGAAAAAAATAATCATCACTTTGGCAATTCTCGAAGCGCTGGTTATAGTTTCCGCAGTGGTTTACAACATTATTCACAAATAAAAAGGAGAATTTTATGTCAGAAAAAATCAATAAGATTCGTGAAAATGCGCTCAATCGAATCGAATATAACGAACGCAATTATAACCTTGCTTTCGTCGGCGCGGCTCTTGTCGAAATGCTTTTTATCGGCGCATTTCTGCTGCTCGCGGATTTTTCCAACCGCGTTCATCTGCTTTTGTTTATCGCGTCGTTTTCCGTTTATACGATTTTGATATTCGGTTTGATGGCGCTCGGTCTGCACGTTAACCGAAACACTCTGCGTATGTTAAAAGCGATTGAAATGCTCGGAAAAAACGATTAATGCCGTTTAAAGAATTCTTGGAAGTTTTAGAAAACTTTCTTTCGATTTATCCTGTAATGAAGATTGCAGCGTTTACTCTAAATCTTCGCTAACAAATTTGTAACAATTTCCGCTTCCGAATGATCGAAAACCGCGTCCAACTCTTTTTCGACGCTGCCGTGGAGTGGCTTTAACTCTTTAACGAGCGGCGCGAAATTCTCGAAATCGTAAAGCTCCGTGTCGAGCAGATGCGAGCCGGTAACATTAGTAAGCGCCGTCATTATTGACGAGCGAACATGCGGAATCTCTTTTGCCAATTCGTTTATCAATCGTTTGACACGCGCGCGTTTCAGATTCGGCTGCGAGCCGCATAAATTGCACGGAATAATAGGAAACTGTTTTTCATCAGCAAACTTTGCGATGTCTTTTTCCTGTGCGTATGCGAGCGGTCGAATGACCGTATTTCTTCCGTCATCGGAACGCAGAATCGGCGGCATCGCTTTTAATTGTCCGACGAAAAATAAATTTAATAAAAAGGTGTTGATTATATCGTCGGCGTGATGACCGAGCGCGATTTTTGTGCAGTTCTCTTCAATCGCAACGTTGTAAAGAATCCCGCGCCTTAAGCGCGAACAGACCGAGCAGAAAGTTTTGCCTTCGGGAACAAGGCGCGTAACGATTGAGTATGTATCTTCTTGAACAATGCGATACGGAACACCGATTTCTTCCAAATAATCAGGCAAAATATGTTCGGGAAAATCGGGCTGTTTCTGGTCTAAATTGACAGCGAGAATTTCAAATCGGACGGGTGCGCGCTTCTGTACGTCGAGCAGCAAATCGAGCATTGTGTAGCTGTCTTTTCCACCCGACAGACAGACCATCACGCGGTCGCCGTCTCGAATCATCGAAAAATCGCGGATAGCCTCGCCCATTCTTTTGAGCAGTTTTGTTTTCGTTTTACTCTCTACAAACAATTTTTTTACCTCACCTTCAAACCTAAAAGTTTGACACGCCGCGAGAAAATTGACAAATGCACAAAAAATTGTTGGACACGAATTGAAAAAGTCTTTTATTATTAGATACAAATTTGATTTGATAAGTTTTGGGCGCGTCCATCGGTTTTGCTCTCGACCTTTTTCCATAACTGATGCTCCCTAATAAATTTTCCTTTGTAAACGAAGAATTTTACGCTCCAAAGATTTCGCCGCAGCAATTAGACGCACTTTTGGCAGACGGCTGGCGCCATTTCGGCACGCACTTTTTTCGTTACAATCTCGGGTTTTACACGGGCAAAATTCGCCCCGTCATTCCACTTCGCATTCGACTTTCAGATTTTTCCTTTTCTAAAAGTCAGCGTCGAATTTTAAGGAAAAATCAGGATTTGCAAACGGTCATTCGCTCGATTGAGATAACGCCTGACAAAGAAATTCTTTTCAATCGACACAAACGCCGGTTCAAGCGCGACGCTCCGTTTTCAATTTATGATTTTCTCGATTCCGACGCCGCCGACACGCCTTGCAAAGCGTTAGAAATTTGTGTTTTCGACGATGAAAGGCTGCTTGCCGCAAGTTTTTTTGATGTCGGAGAAACTGCAACATCAAGCGTTTACGCGATTTTCTCACCGGAAGACGGCGCGCGCAGCTTAGGCATTTTCACGATGCTGATTGAAATTGACTTTGCTCGCGCGCGCGGCAAAAAGTTTTATTATTCGGGTTACGCTTACGAGGGAAATTCGTTTTACGATTACAAAAAACGCTTTCGCACACTCGAACAATTCGATTGGCGCGGAAATTGGAAAAATTTTCAAGTCGAGTAAAATAGCGAAAGGAAACACGGAAAAATGAGAGACAAGCGTTTTGGCTTTGTGTATATTTGAATTGGTATCGAGCAAAAATCGAATAATAAAAAGGAGAAAAATAATGAGTGAAAAAAATCAATCGAACGAAAACGAAACAGAAAATAAACTTAAAAATTCTTCAAACGAAAACGGCGAGGCAAAAGACAAAGCGTCGTCGTCAGCAATAACCGGAGACCCGGGAAGAACGCCCGGCTCGGCGGAAGGCGATGAAGAAACGATTGACGAAGACATTCGTCAGAAGGAAGCGGAAGGAAAGTTATAAAGCGGTAAATAAAATGAAGAAAAGTGAAAAGGTGTTTGCTGTAATACCAAAAACCTTTCCACCTTTTCACTTTCCGTTTTCACTTGCGGCTAGATAATTTTCATCAAAACTTTTCTTTCACGCGCCCCGTCAAATTCGCACAGATAAATTCCCTGCCAGCGACCGAGAAGCAATTTGCCGTTTTCAAACGGAACTGTTACGCTCGAACCCACGAAAGAGGATTTGATATGAGCGTCGGAATTTTGTTCAGAATGACGAAAACCTTCGTAGAATTGCGGAATTAAATTTTTTAAAAACAAAAGCATATCGCTTTTCACGTCCGGGTCGGCGTTTTCGTTTATCGTCAAACCGCAGGTTGTATGCTGTATGAAAAGAACGCACACGCCTTCTTTTGTTTCGGATTCGCGCAATGTGTTTTCAACTTCCGAAGTGATTTCAATCATTTCCTCGCGCTTGTTTGATTTGATATTAATTGTTTTCATAAGAAAATTTACGACAAAAATAAAGAAAAACTAACCGCAGATAAACGCAGATAAATCATTTCTTATATCTGCGTTTATCTACGGTTAGTTTTCTTCCTGTTATTTCTGCGCCGAAGTTGCGCCGAGATATTTTTCGAACCAATCGAGATTTGACTGCATCGCGGCAATCTGCATTTTCGGCTCGGTTAAACCGTGCGGCTGACGGGGAAATACGACCATTCGCACGGGCACGTTTTGCGCTTTCAAAGCATTGTAAAATTCGTAGCCTTGAGAAATCGGAACGCGCACGTCGGCTTCGCCGTGCTGAATCAAAGTCGGCGTAGCGACGCCTTTGACATTGAACATCGGCGAATGCTTTTGATAAATCTCCATATTTTCCCACGATTGCCCGCCGAAATAATCCGGCACAAAATTCGGAATATCAGCCGTGCCGTTAAAACTCATTAAGTTCGTAACAGGCGCACCTGCCGAAGCCGCTTTAAAACGCTTGGTTTGCGTAACAATCCACGAAGTCATAAAACCGCCGTAGCTCCAACCCATTACGCCCAATCTTTCCGGGTCGGCGACGCCCATTTCAATAATTTTATCGACGCCGCTCATCAAATCCTGAAAATCCGCCCCGCCCCAATCTTTCTCGTTGGCATAGCGAAATTCCCTGCCGTAACCGCTCGAGCCGCGCGGGTTCGGGCGCAAAATCGCGTAGCCGCGAGAAGCAAAAGTCGCCAGGGGATATGAACCGCGTCCGCCGATAAAAGTCTGTTGGAAAACTCCGGTCGGTCCTCCGTGAACATTTAAAAGGAGCGGAACTTTCGTCCCGGCTTGATAATTGACTGGATAAGTCAAAAGACCTTCAATTTCCTTGCCGTCCTTGCTTTTCCATTTGACGATTTCTGTTCTGCCAATCGGCATTTTCGGCGTGTCGGAATTAGCGCGGCTGATTTGGACGGGCGCGAATTTATCAATCTTCGACACAAATGCTTCAGGCGGATTTTCGGGATTCTGCTTGACGAAACCGAGCATTGTTCCTGTTCGATTCAGATTGACGGCGGTCAAAACTTCGTCGGTTTCGTTGATTTCCGCGATTTTATTCGCCTCGACATCGACCGCGTAGATTCGTGTTCGCGTGCCTTTCGCTTCTGTAAAATAAATGCGTTTCCCGTCGGGCGACCAGCCAGCGATGTTCGGTTGACCGTCAAAAGAAGAGGCGAGAGCTTTCGGCGCGCCGCCCGTCGCCGGATAGACGTTTATCGTTTCGTTGGAAGCCCAGCGAGCCGGAATATCGCTGACCGAAATGGCAAGCCATTTGCCGTCGGGCGAAAAACGCGGGCTGATTTCGGCGGCGGCAGTTTTAGCAAATGGCTTGACTTTACCGCTTGAAACTTCAACCAGAGAAACATCAGAAGTCGTCCAATCGTTAGCGACGGGCGAGCGCGAATGACTGAAAGCAATCTTTGAGCCGTCGGGCGACCAATCGAAATCGCCGCTGACGTTGTAATTTTCCGTCGACAACTGTCGGGGCTCGCGTTTGCCGCTTGCATCTTTCATCACCGAAACGACGAACAGGCGCGACATTTTTTGATTTTCCTCAACCCACCGAAAATCGTTTTTGCCTTTGTCGTTTTTCTCTTCCTCGTCGCTCTTTTTGTCGGACATCGTATAAGCAATCCAGCGTCCGTCCGCCGACCAATCGAAATTCGAAACGCCGGTTTTAACATCAGTCAGCGGCTCGGCTTCGCCGCCGCCCAAACGTAGAATATAGAGATTGTTTTTGTTGTCCTTGCGGTTTGACGTAAAGGCGAGCCAATTCCCGTCGGGCGACCATTTCGGATTGGTCGAAGATTTCTCTCCGTATGTAATTTGAAACGCGCTCGCGCCGTCGGTGTTCGCCAGCCAAATCTGCGTGACGAATTCTGATTTCTCCGCGCTCATTACTGCTTCATTGACCGTATAAACGATGCGCTTGCCGTCCGGGGAAACTTGCGGCGAACCGATGACTTTCATTTTCACCTGCATTTCGGGCGTCCAAGTCTGCTGCGCATGAACGGACGCGAAAAGCAATAGAATTGACAGAAAAACAAACGACTTTTTCACGAAAGATTTCATATTTCGATTTTCTCCTGCGGATTGATTTTGAAAGATTGGTTGCGGATATTGTAGCTTATTTCGTTCGGTCCAACAAAGAAACATTCATTTGTGCAAGAAAATTTATATTCAATATGTAAATTTTTGTTTTGGCTAAAAAAGCTACAAATAATGAAACGACTTTAGCCAAAATCAAAAAATAAGTCTTTCAAAACAGCTGGAGATGTTCGGAAAAATATTTTTATCAAAATTTGGCTAAAGCCGCTTGTTTTTGTGAAAATCCTGCCAACCAGCTAAAGTCGGCGGCGATTTATTAAATTGAATAAAGAACGGAGCAAGGGTGTTCTTTAACGAACAATTACACGATTTCTTTTACAATCTCTTTTCGGTAGTAACTTTAACTGTTTGTTCCATATTAGCTTTTGGAATTATATCTGCGTGAGGAGTTGTTTTATTTACATTAGCATTAATATGTGGAGCAATAATCAAGGCTACAATACTCATCAGCTTAATTAAGATATTCATCGAAGGTCCTGAGGTATCTTTGAACGGGTCGCCGACAGTATCACCCGTCACACTCGCCTTGTGAGCTTCACTTCCTTTATACTGCATTTTCCCATTAATCATTACGCCGGTTTCAAATGATTTTTTAGCATTATCCCAGGCTCCGCCGGCATTGTTTTGGAACATCCCCATCAAGACGCCTGTAACAGTAACACCTGCTAATAAACCGCCGAGAACTTCCGGTCCAAAAACAAATCCGACGACAACCGGAGTAGTTAAAGCAATCGCGCCAGGAAGCATCATCTCTCTTAGAGATGCTTTAGTAGAAATAGCTACACATTTCTCATATTCCGGTCGCGCTTTATACTCCATAATTCCCGGAATTTCTTTAAACTGCCGTCTAACTTCTTTCACCATCGCCATTGCCGCTCTACCAACGGCTGCAATACAAAGAGAAGAAAAGATAAAAGGAATCATTCCACCAACAAATAAACCTGCGAGAACGTCTGCTTTATAGATATCAATTGAATTAATTCCAGCAAGTCCAACATAAGCTGCAAATAATGCTAAAGCTGTAAGAGCGGCTGAAGCGATAGCAAAACCTTTTCCTGTCGCAGCTGTTGTATTTCCAACTGCATCTAAAATATCTGTTCTTGCTCTAACTTCTTTTGGAAGTCTACTCATCTCAGCAATACCACCGGCGTTGTCGGCAATCGGTCCAAAAGCGTCAATTGCAAGCTGCATCGCCGTTGTTGCCATCATGCCTGCCGCCGCAATAGCAACACCGTATAATCCGGCAAAGTAGTAAGACGAATAGATACCGGCTGCCAGAATAAGCGTTGGAACCAAAGTAGATTCCATTCCAACAGCAAGACCGCCGATAATGTTTGTCGCGGCGCCTGTATCGGATTGTTGAACGATTGATTTAACGGGACGTGAACCCATAGATGTGTAGAATTCAGTCACAATGCTCATCAGAGCGCCGACAATGGAGCCGACAAAGATTGCATAGAAAACTCCCAAATTTGTGAAGCTATAACCTCTGAGGGTCATATTTGCAGGCATCATCCACATCACAATAAAGAAACAGGCAACTGTCGTAATAATAATTGAAGTGTAATTCCCAATATTCAGCGCTCTTTGAACATTGCCTTTGTCATCGGAAATTCTCACCAGTGAAAAACTGACGATAGAAAATATAATTCCGACTCCGGCAATCACCATCGGAAGAAGCATCGGAGAAAGACCGCCAAAATTATCACTGACAACAATCTCGCGTCCGAGAACCATTGTCGCCAGAATCGTGGCAACAAAAGAGCCAAAAAGATCCGCGCCCATTCCGGCAACGTCGCCGACGTTATCGCCGACGTTATCGGCAATAGTCGCCGGATTTCTCACGTCATCTTCAGGAATTCCCGCTTCGACTTTACCGACAAGGTCTGCTCCAACGTCAGCCGCTTTGGTATAAATACCGCCGCCGACTCTGGCAAAAAGAGCGATTGATTCAGCACCGAGAGAAAATCCGGCAAGAACCTCAATCGCTTTTTCCATGGGAATACCATTTACTGCGGCAACCCCGTTCACCGGACCGCCGGCGCTCACAACATAGATTTGGTAGAAGATTATAAATAAAGTACTCAGACCTAATACTGCCAGGCTGGCAACTCCAAGTCCCATCACCGTTCCGCCGGTAAAAGCTACTTTGAGCGCGTCTTTCAGACTAGTTCTCGCCGCCTGCGTCGTTCTGACATTCGCTTTTGTCGCAATGTTCATCCCGAAGTATCCGGCAGTCGCGCTAAATACCGCACCGATAAGAAATGAAATTGCGATTACCGGCGAAGAAGTTTCGACTAACGTTCCAGACCAGCCGAGAAGAATTGCGGCAACGACCGCGAAATAAGCAAGAATCGTCCACTCAGCTTTCAAAAACGCCATCGCGCCGTTAGCGATATAAGTCGCCAGCTCAACCATATTTTCATCGCCGGTCGCCTGCTTGCTGACCCACGCAGATTGAACCGCCATCACAACTAGCCCCAAAACCCCTAATGCCGGGATCAGATAAAGAATTGTAGATTCCATTAAAAACCACCTATTTTGATAAATAAATTACTGTATTAAAGCCCTAAAATATTAACCGTCTATACAAACTATATGATTGCCTCGATCTATTAGAACAGTGTTCCGGTGTCGCGCTTCATCACGTTCTGAACCAAAAAGAAGGCGAAACCGATTTCTAGACCGCTGATTATAAAAACTAACCAAAGTTCCACACTTTTATATCCCTCTTCTGTCTTGTTAATAAAATATGACGTTTTTCAAAAAGGGTTATTATTACTGTTTTGCGGCAAACATTCAAATCGAACGTTACAAATACGAGGTAAACATGAGGTTTGTAAGTTTATATAAGAAAATTATTGACGATTTTCTTTCATCAATTCGATGAATCTTTCAAACAGATATTCCGAGTCGTGCGGACCGGGCGCGGATTCGGGATGATACTGGACGGAGAAAACCGGCAGAGTTTTGTGACGCAGTCCGGCGACCGTGTTGTCATTCAAATTAAGGTGAGTTATCTCGATATTATCGGGCAGACTTTCCGCTTTGACGGCGAAACCGTGATTGTGCGCAGCAATTTCAATTTTTCCGGTTGTCAAATCCTTTATCGGCTGATTGCCGCCGCGATGTCCAAATTTTAGTTTGTAAGTAGAGCCTCCGAAAACTTGCCCGAGAATTTGATGTCCTAAACAGATGCCGAACATCGGCATATTCTCTAAGGTTAATTTTTCGATTTCGGCAACGACTTTTTTCATCGCCGCCGGGTCGCCCGGACCGTTTGAAAGGAAAATTCCGTCTGGCTTTAATTTTAAAACTTCTTCAGCGGAAGCGTCGCTTGGAACGACGGTTATTTTGCAGCCGATGCGGGCAAACTCGCGCAGCGAATTTGTTTTCACGCCAAAGTCAAAACAAACGACGTGGAATTTCTCAGCGCCGTTTGATTCGTATTCAAAAACTTTTCCGGTTGTAACGCCGCTTGCCAGCTCGCGGTTTTTCATTTCGGGCGAGTTTTGCACTTTTTCCAAAAGATTCGTTTCATCCAAATCTGTTGAAGAAATCACTGACCGCATCGCGCCTTTTTCGCGGATATGACGAACCAGAGCGCGCGTGTCAATATGCTCGATACCGACGATTTTGTTGCGCTTTAGATATGAATCGAGAGTTTCGGTCGAACGCCAATTCGACGCGACGCGGCTCGCTTCGCGCACGACGAAACCTTCCGCCCAAGGACGACGCGATTCGCTGTCGGCTTCGTTGACGCCGTAGTTCCCGATAAGCGGATACGTCATACAGACGATTTGTCCAGAATAACTCGGGTCGGTCAAAATTTCCTGATAGCCCGACATCGAAGTGTTGAAAACTATTTCGCCGAAGGTTTCGCCTTCCGCGCCGAAAGACTCGCCGTGAAACACGCGACCGTCTTCGAGAACTAAAATCGCTTCTTTTGCTAAATTCATTTGGGGTTATTCATCACTTTCGGCGCGAATCTCGTCAGGTTTTACTTCTTCGAGATTATATCTAGCGTGGTTTATAAAACCGATATTCGACGGATTCCAGTAGCGGAAAAACGCTTTGCCGTAGATATATTTTTCGGGAACGGTTCCCCAATAGCGCGAATCCGAAGAGTTGTCGCGGTTGTCGCCCATTACAAAATAGAAATGTTCATCAACCTTTTTGAGCGGGAAACTCGGCAGCGACTGATTGCGTTCAGCCTCAAGATACGGTTCTTTTAATTCCTGCCCGTTGATAAAAACCACTCCGTTTCGCACTTCCACGGTTTCACCGGGAAGTCCGATTACTCGTTTAACGTAGCTTTTGTCGGGGTCGCGCGGATACCAGAAAACAATCACGTCGCCGCGCTCGAGATGTCCCCAGCTAAAACTTTTTATTTTGTAATAAACCAATTTATCAACCAGCAGACGCTCGCCGTCGTGAAGCTGCGGCAACATCGAAGTGCCTTCGACGACGACGGGCTGCGCGACAAAAACCCCGAGAAGAACCAAAACGGCGACGATTAGAATAACGTCGCGCAGCAGCTTTAAACTTTCCGTCCAAAGTCCTTGTCTCGACTCATTTTTTACGCGGTAAACTTCAATGTCGCGGTCGTCCGCCGCCATGTGCGTGCCGAAATCGAATTGGTTTTTTCTTTGAAAATCGAACATAATCAAGCAGTTTCGATGTAAAGGTTCAGCTTTCGAGTTGGAAAATTATTCAAACTCAGAGTTAAAGTTATCGGTAATAGAAAGCCTTGTCAAAAAATCAGACGGAGTTTAATCAATTGAACGAACAAATTCGGAAACTTTTCCCCGCAACAGAAAAATACGCATATCTAAACAGCGCTGCGGTTGCGCCGCCGCCGACCGTCTCCGTCGAAGCCGTAATGTCGCAGCTTCGGGACGCCAGCGAAAACGGCTCGGTTAATTTCGGCGAATGGGTTGCCACGAAAAACCGCGCGCGCCAAATCGCGGCGGAAATGCTCAAAGTCAAATCCGAACAAATCGCTTTTGTGCGGAATACATCCGATGCCTTTTCGACCGTCGCCAACGGTTTGAAATGGAAAAAAGGCGATAATATCGTCAGTTTTGGACGCGAATTTCCCGCTAACTTTTACGCCTGGCGCAGAATACGCGATTGTTTCGGAGTTGAGCTTCGGCTTTGTCCCGAAAGAGACGGGCGCATTGATTTGGACGAATTTGTCGGTTTGATTGACGAAAACACAAAGCTCGTTTCAATCAGTGCGGTGCAATACGCTTCAGGCTTTTGCGCCGATTTGGAACGAATCGGACGAGCGGCGCGAGCGGTTGACGCGCTTTTTGCGGTTGATATTATACAGGCGTTCGGCGCGCTGCCGCTCGATTTGCCGTCGAAGTTTGTTGATGCGGCGGCGGGCGCAAGTCATAAGTGGCTTTGCTCGCCCGAAGGATGCGGAATTTTGTATCTTTCAGACCGAGCCAGAGAACGGATTGAGCCGACTCTTGTCGGTTGGATAAGCGTGGCGGACGCCTGGAATTTTGAAGATGTCGAGCAAGATTACCAGCCGAACGCGCTTGCCTGGGAAACAGGAACGGGAACGGCGTCGCTATTTTACGGCTTGGAGCAAAGCCTGAAACTTTTGTCCGAAACCGGCGTGGAAAATATAAAAAATTATTTAGAAGAACTAACCGATTATTTATGTGAGCTGGTCGCGGGAAAAAATTATGAAATCGTCAGTTCAAGAAAAAGCGGCGAAAAATCGCAGATTGTCTGCATAAAACATCGCGGCGGTTTAGAACCGATTAAAATTGCCGAACGTCTGCAAAAGGAAAATATAATCGTTTCGCCGCGTAACGACCGCATTCGCATCGCGCCACATTTTTTCAACAATCGTGAAGATATTGAAAGATTAATCGAAGTTCTACCATAAAAGTAGAAACTAAAAAGGCAAAAGAAAAAGATAAAAGGCAAAATCCGATAACTGTCTTTCAATTTATTTGGGAGCCGTTTGCAAAATTATCGAATGCTTAATTTTTACTATATTACCTTTTGCCTTTTCTAATCTCCAAGCAATCTGTTTGCCGAAGTTTGGTTGGTCAAACCGTCGAGGTTGAGCCGCGTCATACCGCCAGCGTCGGAAAACGCTTCCGTATTTGAACGTTTTTGCTCGCGCATGCGATAAAAAATTAATCCGACGCCGAGACCGACGAGAACCGAAAGTCCGAGTCCGCCGACGATTGCTTTTACCGTTGAGAGAAAAAGGCTCGAAGTTGTTTCGATAAAAGCGCGTTCGGCACGTTTGAAAGCATATGGGTCGGAGCCTAACCATTGCACGGTTTTTTCGTATTTGATTTGGTCAAGCAAGCCGTTTGCGGAGCCTTCATCGGCGACATCAAATACAAAAGTGTTGTAGTTTCCAATGCGGCGATAGACAGTCGTGGCGCTTTGTCCGATTTCTGTTAATCTCTGTTTGATTTTGTTGTCGGCTTCGATTGAAGATTGCGGCGCGGCGTATTCGACGATGAGAAGTTTGCCTTGCGGAAACGGTGCGGTAACGGCTTCCGTGCCACCTGCAAAATCAATCAAATCAAAAACCTGCCGCTCGCCCAGCGCTTTTCGTAAATCGCTCGGATTTAAGATATACGCCGCACGGTTTCGTGCATTTTCCCAATCGGGAAGATGTTTGATAAGAACCGGAACGCCGTCGCTTTCCGAAACTTCCTGACTTTTTATCGGTGAATTACTCTTCTCCTGCGCAAAAACGCCGCAAGTCACCAAGACAAAAACGCAAATCAAAATTAAAGATTTTATAAACCGACTCTGTTTCATCACTACGTATTTCCCGCTCTCAAATTTTCCGACTTAATTTAATTAATATACTAACATTACTGGGGAAAACACCGGTAATCAGCAACAATTTCATACATTGACAAAACCGTATATGCGGTGCGTCAAATACTACACGGTTTTGTTTAAATCCAGATTTAGATGAGCAGCGAATACAAAAATATGTCCGGTAAATGAAACAAAATTAAAGCGGCGGCGTGGAATAATTTATAACCATTATAAAAAAAACTTTTGGCACGCGAATTGATATAGGACAAACGCAGGGGGAATAATAGATAAATGACAACCATAACCAAAAATTTAGAATTTCCGATTTGGCAGCAAGCAGAGGTTGCCGCGAGTCAAGAAAAAAAATTTACCGAATCAAACAAAAAAGTTATGTCAGGCGAAATGAACGATTTTGCATTAACCCAATTAGCCGCACAGGGAAATATGGCGGCATTTGAAGAAATTTACAACCGGCATCATCGTCGAGTTTATTCGATTTGTCTGCGAATGCTCCAGAACGCGACTGAAGCCGAGGATTTAACACAGGATGTTTTTATCCAACTGCACCGCAAGATCGGCAGTTTCCGCGGCGACTCGGCTTTTACAACGTGGCTGCACCGTTTGACTGTCAATCAGGTTTTAATGCACTTCCGAAAACGAAACGTGAAATTTGAAAAGACGACCGAAGAAGGCGAAACGCCGGTTCAGGTAGTCAGCGGCACGGAAAATCACAGACGGATGCCGATTGTCGATAAAATTGCGATCGAAAACGCCATTGCGCTGTTGCCGGACGGTTACAGAAACGTATTTGTTCTGCACGATGTCGAAGGTTACGAACACGAAGAAGTTGCGAAAATCCTGGGTTGTTCGGTCGGAACTTCAAAATCGCAATTGCACAAAGCGCGTTTGAAATTGCGAAAATTGCTTCAGAAAAAAGCGAATCCACGTCTGGTCGGCGCTTGGTAATTAAAATATTATTCGATTTATAGAAAGGCTTTTCAGAAATGAAAAGCCTTTTTTTATAACCAAAATTCCTTAGTTCGATTAGTTTCTTTTTAGGTATTTTTCAACCGGATGTTAAATTTTTTTTTCGCCATCTGGTAAAACTGAAACTTTTTTAGTGCTGATTCGTTCTACCCCATATAGAAAATATCTTGGTAAAGAACGAAAATAGTTATATAAATTGCTCGTTCTAAAATAATAAAAATCTTTGCGCTAAGTTCTGTAGACTGGAAAACAACGGCGTCGTATCCGCGACCAAAATAATTTTCATTCCGGTATTTCGACAGCTTACGGTAAATCACCGTTGTAAAAAGCAGATAAATATCCGACAAAGGAACTTTGCAAAAATCCGTCATTGCGGTATAACTGTCCGGCTCGCCCGGATTATCACAAAAATCAAAGGCTTGGGTAAAAAGGCAAATACTAAATTACCTTGAGAGATTCTACGGGAGAAAATGTTGATGAAAAAGGTCTTTTTTGCTGTTCTGTTAATGCTCGTCGGTTGCGCGGCGCTTTCCGCACAAACCGATAAACCGACGTTGTTCCGCCAACCGGCGATAAACAAGACCGATATAGTTTTCTCATATGCGGGCGATTTGTGGATTGTGCCGAAAAACGGCGGCGATGCACGGCGATTAACTACGGGAATCGGTATCGAGGGTAATCCGTATTTTTCACCCGACGGAAATACGATTGCATTTACAGGCGAATACGACGGAAATACGGACGTTTATACGATGCCGACAGCTGGCGGCGTTCCAAAACGTCTGACGTACCATCCGGCTTTGGATGAAGTTTCCGGTTGGACGCCCGACGGCAGAAACATTCTTTTTTCCTCGACGCGCAACAGCAGCTCGAATTTTTCGCGCCTTTACACTTTCCCGATTGACGGCGGCGGTTTGCCGAGCGAAATTCCCCTGCCGATGGCTGATAGAGGCTGGCTTTCGCCCGACGGAAAATATATTGCTTACGAACCTCTTTCACAGTGGCAAAGCGATTGGAAACGCTATAAAGGCGGACAGACACAGCCGATTTGGATTGCGAAACTTTCTGATTCAACCGTCGAAAAAGTGCCGCGCGAGAACTCAAATGACAAATGCCCGATGTGGATTGGCGACCGAATTTATTTTTTGTCGGACAGAAACGGCGGCTCGGTTTCGCTTTTCTCGTTCGATACGAAATCGGGACAAGTCGAGCAGACGATTGATAACAAGGGACTCGATATAAAATATGCTTCGGCTGGCGCAGGCGGCGTGATTGTTTATGAACAGTTCGGCACGATTTACACAGTTGATGCCAATTCTAAAAACGAGAAAAAAGTAAATATTAGAGTAGCCGGAGATTTTTCGGGCGTGCGTCCGCGTTTTGAGAAAGTCGGTTCGAGAATTGCCGGTTTTGACATTTCTCCGACCGGCGTGCGCGCCGTTTTTGAAGCGCGCGGCGACATTATTTCCGCGCCCGCCGATAAAGGCGACGCGCGCAATCTGACGAACACTACGAACGCGATGGAACGCGACCCGTCATGGTCGCCTGACGGAAAATATATCGCGTATTTTTCCGACGAGTCCGGCGAATATATGCTTCATCTGCGCGACCAAACGGGAATGGGCGCGGTTAAAAAAATATCTCTCGGCGACAAACCGGCGTTCTTCTCGTCGCCCGTCTGGTCGCCCGACAGCAAAAAAATCGCATACAACGACAATCATATGAATCTCTGGTATGTTGACGTTGTAACGGGCAAAAATGCGCGAGTTGATGCGAATCCTTACGGCATACTCGACGACGTTTTAGAGCCTTCGTGGTCGCCTGATTCGAAATGGATTACTTATGTCAAACAATTAGACAATCGCCTGCGAGCCGTTTATTTATATTCGCTCGACAAAAATCAGACAAATCAAGTAACCGACGGTTTGGGCGACGCGCGTTACATCGTTTTCGATAAAAGCGGCAAATACATATTTTTTACCGGCAGCACGAACGTCGGACCGACGATAAGTTTCGCGGATTTGTCGGGCATCAATCATCAAACATCGCGCAACGTCTATGCGATTGTTTTGCGAAACGACATTCAATCGCCGCTCGCACCGGAAAGCGACGAAGAGAAAATCGAGCCGGAAAAACCGAACACACCGCCGCCTGGAGTAACGCCGACGCCGCCTGCGCCGAAACCAACTGTTACGCCGACGCCAGCGCCGCAGCCGAGTCCGAACGACACGCCTGCGCCGCCAAACCCGAACGAAACGCCCGAACCAACGCCGACCGTTTCGCCGACGCCGGAAAGTCCTGCGGATAAGCCCGCGCCTGACCAGCCGACGCCCACACCAACGCCGCCGGGCGCGAACCCACCCGCCAAAAAAGAAGTCGAAGCGACGCGCATTGATTTGGACGGCATTGACCAGCGAGTCATTTCGATTTCGCAAATCCCGACGCGCAACTATAATGCCCTTTACGCCGGAAAACCGGGAACGCTTTACGTTTCGGAAATTCCGCAAGCCGCGCCGGTTGCCGGAACGTTCGGTTTAACCATTCACAAATTCGATTTGGACAAACGCAAATTTGAAGAAGTCAAAACCGGCATCAACAATTTCCGCGTCTCGGCGAACGGCGAAAAAATGCTGTTCCAGCAAGGTCCGGTTTGGAATTTAATCTCGACCGTCATTCCACCCAGACCGGGCGAAGGCATCGTCAAAACGGGCGAAATGGAAGTCTATGTTGACCCGCGCGTCGAATGGCAGCAGATGTTCAATGAAATTTGGCGCGGCGAGCGCGATTTTTTCTACGACCCGAATTTGCACGGACTCGACATCGAAAAAGCTAAAAAACTTTACGAGCCGTATCTGCAAGCCATCGTTCACCGCGACGATTTAAATTATTTATTCCGCGAGATGCTCAACCAAATCACGGTCGGGCATATGTATATCGGCGGCGGCGACCAGCCGCGAACCAACGTCGTATCCGTCGGACTGCTTGGTGCGGACTATAAAATAGAAAACGGACGTTATCGTTTCACTCGTGTTTATAACGGCGAAAACTGGAATCCGCAGGCACGCGCACCCCTGACCGCGCCGGGAGTGAACGTCAAAGCAGGTGATTATTTGCTCGCTGTCAACGGGCGTGAAGTTCGTGCGACGGATAATGTCTATCGCTTTTTTGAAAGCACCGCCGGAAAACAAATCGTTATTAAAGTCAGCTCAAACGCGGACGGGAAAAATGCGCGTGAAGTAACTGTCGTTCCGACAGGAAGCGAAAATGGCTTGCGAAATTTGGCGTGGATTGAAGACAATCGCCGCGCCGTTGATAAAATGAGCGGCGGCAAACTCGGTTACGTTTATATTCCGAATACGAGCGGCGCGGGCTACGCGAGCTTTAACCGTTATTTCTTCTCGCAGACCAATAAACAAGGCGCAGTAATTGACGAGCGTTTTAACGGCGGCGGTCTGCTTGCCGATTACGTCGTCGAATATTTAAACCGTGCGCAGCTCGGTAGAATTGCTTTCCGCGACGGCAAAGATTGGAATGTTCCGGCGGGCGCAATTTATGGACCGAAAGCGATGCTCATAAACGAGCTTGCCGGTTCGGGCGGCGACGCGATGCCCTGGTTCTTCAAAAAATTGGGTGTCGGTCCGCTTATCGGCAAACGCACCTGGGGCGGTTTAGTCGCGGCAGCCGGAATTCCGACGCTGATGGACGGCGGCAGCGTTCGCGCTCCAAACGGCGCAGTTTACGGTTTGAACGGCGAGTGGGAAGTTGAAAACGTCGGCGTCGCGCCCGACATCGAAGTTGAATATGACCCGGCAATGTGGCGCGCGGGACGCGACCCGCAGTTAGAAAAAGCCGTCGAATACCTTTTGAGCGAATTACAGAAAAATCCGCCGAAGGAATATAAGCGCCCCGCATACCCCGATTATTTGAAGGGAACGGGTTTAGGAAAACAGTAAAGTTATTTATTGAGTTATTTACAGGAGAAAGTAATGAAAAAATTCGTCTTGAGTCTTTTAATTTTATTCGTCGCATCTGTCGCCATTTACGCGCAGAACAATGTGCCGATGCTGTTTCGCCAGCCGACTATGAATCGAACCGACATCGTTTTCGCATTCGCGGGCGATTTGTGGCGAGTTTCCCGAAACGGCGGCGCTGCCGAGCATTTGACGAGCGGCACGGGCAGCGAATCGAGTCCGCAATTC
>MWYY01000035.1 GCA_002050355.1 Acidobacteria bacterium 28-9 | reverse complement strand
CACGAGCGAAGCGTGGTATCGGCTGCTCAATCTCGGAATTCCAATCACGCCGTCCGCCGGAAGCGACACGATGCACAATTTTTACCGCACGATGGCAATCGGGGCGACGCGCATCTACGCTAAAACCGACGGCGCGATGAACCTGCCAAATTATCTCGAAGCCGTCAGGCGCGGTCGCAGTTTCGTTACCAACGGTCCGCTAATGAGATTCAGCGCGGGCGGCGCGGAAGCGGGCGGAATTATCAGCGCGGCGGCAAATAGGCAGATCGAGTGGAAACTCGAAGCAGTATCATCCGCGCCGGTTGAAAAAGTTGAAATTATTGTCAACGGAAAAATCGTCTGGAGCGGGCAGGGATTGAGCGTTGCGGGACGCAAAACATTTGCGGGGAAAATAAACGCTCCCGACGGCGGCTGGATTGCCGCCAGAATTTACGGCGGCACGACCCGACCGCCGATGGCAGACAGTTACCCGTTCGCGCACACCGCGCCGATCTGGTTCGGACGAACGGGAAGTTTCGACCAGGCAGCGGCGAAAGTGTCCGCGCAAGACCTTCTGCGCTGGATGGAAATCGCCGAAAAACGCCTCGAACAGGGTTATACGGGCGCGAAAGTGGATAATTTGAAAAAACGCTTTACGGAAGCCCGCCGCATTCTGGAAACCAGGGCAAAATAATCGTTGAAAACACAGGAGAATCGAATGGCTCAACAGCAAACTGTAAAGTGGTATCGGTGGGACGATATGCCGAAAGAAAACGTCACCGAAATGCTCGACCGGCGACTTATCACCGGCGACCGGATGATGCTGGCGCACGTTTATCTGAAAAAAGGCGCAATCGTGCCGTGTCATTCGCACGAAAACGAGCAGCTAACTTATATTCTCGAAGGTGTGCTGCGTTTCTGGATTGGCGAAGACGAATCGGAAACGATTGATGTTTGCGCCGGTGAAGTGCTGCATATTCCGTCGCACGTTCCGCACAAAGCCGAAGCGCTCGAAGACACGCTCGACGTGGATATTTTTAGTCCGCCGCGGCAGGATTGGCTCGAAAAAACTGATGATTATTTGAGACAAAAATAGTTATGGATTTAGGACTCAAAGGAAAAGTCGCGTTCGTCGCGGCGGCAAGCAAAGGTCTCGGTCGCGCCGTCGCCGAAGAACTTGCCGCCGAAGGCGCGTCGCTTGTGCTGTGCGCTCGCAATGCGGAAACTCTGAATCGTGTCAGCGGGCAAATTGCCAAATCATCTGGCGTATCCGTTTTGCCTGTCGTCGCCGATGTTTCCATTATCCAAGATATAGCAAAAGCTGTTGAAGCAGGTATCGAAAAATTCGGACGAATTGATATTCTTGTAACTAACGCGGGCGGACCGCCAGCCGGTCAATTTGAGAATTTGAGCCGCGAAATGTGGGATAACGCAACACGATTGACGCTCAATAGCGTCCTGGAATTGACCAGAGCGGTGTTGCCCGGAATGAAGGAACGGCGTTGGGGACGGATTTTGAACGTCACTTCCATCGCCGTCAAGCAGCCGGTAGATAATCTGATGTTGTCGAACAGTTTGCGGGCGGCGGTAACTGGGTTTGCCCGGACGCTGGCAAACGAAGTGGCAACTGACGGAATCACTGTTAACAACATTTTACCGGGTTACACGCGCACCGAACGAATGGAAGAACTGGCGCGGGCAACATCTGAAAGAGAAGGCATCAGCACATTGGAAGCTAATGCCAAATGGGAAGCGGAAATTCCGATGAAACGTTTAGGCGAACCGCGCGAATTTGCCGCGCTCGCCGCGTTTCTCGTTTCCGAACGAGCGAGCTATATCACGGGAACTTCGATTCCGGTTGACGGCGGCTGGATTCGCTCGCTTTATTAATTTGTGAAAAAATTTGAATTCCGCATATTTCTAATCGCCGCTCTTTATTTTGTTTTGTAACTAAAAGGATAAAATTATGTTTTTCAACGTAACACGCCGGTTTTCATCTCTGTTATTTTTAAGTTTTTCGCTTGTTTCCATCGCCGTTTCCCAGCAAGCCGTAAAATCCGACACTTTGCAATTGAACACGCGACAACAGTTGCTGCGCTACGTTTACCAAGAATTAATCGAGATAAACACAACCGATTCGGTCGGCGATACGACGAAGGCTGCCGAAGCGATGGCGGTCAGATTTCGGGCGGCAGGCTTTCCCGAAGCGGATGTGCGCGTTCTGGTTCATCCCGGAAACAATCGCAAGGGAAATCTGGTCGCGCGTTTCCGTTCGGCGAACCCGAAAGCGAAGCCGCTTTTACTGCTCGCGCATATTGATGTTGTCGAAGCGCGCAAAGAAGATTGGTCGGACAATCTCGACCCGTTCAAGCTCACCGAGCGCGACGGCTATTTTTACGGTCGCGGAACCGGCGACGACAAAGCGATGGCGGCGATTTTCGTCGCCAATCTCATCGGTTACAAACAGCAAAACGCGCAGTTCGACCGCGACATAATCCTCGCTCTGACGGCAGATGAAGAAGGCGGCGACTTTAACGGCGCGAAATGGCTTATCGACAATCACCGCGATTTGATTTCAGCCGAATTCGGCATCAACGAAGGCGGCGGCGGGCGGCATCGCAAGAGCGTCAAACTTTTTAACGGTGTGCAGGCGAGCGAAAAGGTTTATCAAAGTTTTCTGCTCGAAATAAAAAACAAAGGCGGGCATAGTTCTCTGCCGCCAAAAGACAACGCGATTTATCAGCTTGCCGCCGGTCTCGAACGTCTTTCAAAATTTGATTTTCCCGTCAATCTCAACGAAGTTACGCGCGGCTATTTTCAAAAAATGTCGATGATTGAAACCGGACAATCCGCAGCGGATATGAAAACAATTGCGGAAATGGCGAATGATGCGGAAGCGGTAAGGCGTCTGTCTGTTTCGCCCTATTACAACGCGCTGATGCGGACAACGTGCGTGGCGACAAAACTCGAAGGCGGACACGCCGAAAACGCTTTGCCGCAAACCGCCCGCGCAACGGTTAACTGCCGTATTCTGCCGCAGGAAAATGCCAAGGATGTTCACCTAAAATTAATCGAAGTTCTCGCCGACGAACGCATCGCCGTCACATTTATCAAAGAACCGAAGCCGAGCCCGCCGTCGCCGCTGAGCGCAGAAATCGTGCGCCCGATCGAGAACGCGACGCGCTCAATGTGGAAAACCGTTCCGGTCGTTCCAATTATGGGAACGGGTGCGACCGACAGCCTTTATTTCCGGCAAATCGGCATTCCGATGTACGGCGTTTCCGGGATTTTCAGCGACATTGACGACAACCGGGCGCACGGCAGAGACGAACGCCTCGGAGTTCGGGAATTTTACGAAGGTCAGGAGTTTTTAGACAAGTTGGTTAAATCTCTCGCGGGTGAGAAAATGACTGTCATTAAAAAATAATTTTCGGTTGAAAGAATTTTATCTGCTTCTTAAAGAGCGGCGGATTTAAGTTAAATTCGCCGCTCTTTTAATCTACAATTTGTCCGGTAAGATACTAATATTCTTATATGAAGATGAACAAAAAACTTTCTGCTTTTCCTTCTGGAGAAATATCTGCAACCCGCCATAGCATAGCGGTTTTCATATTACTGCTAATTATCATAGTTGCTCCAAACAGTTTTTATGCGCAACGCACTGTAAAACCCGTTCTTCACGGTCGGCATTGGGTCGCCATTACCGGCAAACCGCTCGCCGCCACTGCTGGAGCGATGACTTTTCAAAAAGGCGGAAACGCCGTTGACGCCGCGTGTGCGATGCTCGCAGCAACCTCGACGATGTGGGATACATTAAGCTGGGGCGGCGAAACGCAGGCACTTATCTACAACCCGAAAACAGGCAAGGTCATCGGCATTAATGCCCTCGGTGTTGCGCCGACCGGTGCGACCGCCGAGTTTTATAAAAAGAAAAAAATGAAATACGCTCCCGAACACGGCGCGCTCGCCGCCGTCACGCCGGGAACGCCGGGCGGCATTTTGGTAATGCTCGCCGAATACGGCAAGCTCAGTTTGAAAGATATTCTAGAGCCTGCTATCGAGATGGCCGACGGTTATCCGATTGAAGCGCAGGCGGCAAACGCCATCGAACGCGAGAAAAAGCGTTTGAAAGAGTGGCGCAATTCACGCGCCGTAATGCTGCCGCATTTGGGACAAACGCGCGAAGCGCCGTCGGCTGGTGAGATTTTTCGTCAACCCGATTTAGCCGCTACTTTAAGAAAGTTAGTAGAAACAGAACGACAATCTCTCGTGCAGGGAAAGAATCGAAAAGATGCGATTTATGCCGCTTACGACCGTTTTTACAAAGGCGATATTGCGCGTGAAATTGCCAGAGGCACGCAGGAAGAAGGCGGTTTAATCACGGTCAAAGATTTGGCAAACTGGAAAGTTCGCATCGAAGAACCAGTTAAAACCACTTACAAGGGAGTCGAAGTTTATAAATTGACTCACTGGACGCAAGGTCCGGCGATGCTGCAGGCTCTCAACATTCTGGAGAATTTCGATTTGAAAAGTATGGGCTTTAACAGCGCGAGATATGTCAACACAATTTATCAGGCGATGAGTTTAGCTTTTGCCGACCGCGATTTTTACTATGGCGACCCGTATTTTGCGCCCGTCGAGCCAATCGAAGGACTTCTTTCAAAACCTTACGCCAAAGAACGAAGCAAACTGATTAATATGGAGCGCAACGACCCGGCAATCAAACCCGGCGACCCGTATCCGTTTCAAAATCAAATCAATCCCTATCGTAATCTTCTGGAGAAGTGGCAATCATCGCCCTCAAATCGCGGTTCGGGGTTCAATCAAGATGCCGTTTCAAGCTCTTCGCACGAGCAGTTTGATAAGTCGTTCTACTCCGGCACAACGTCGATTGAGGCGGCGGACGCCGAAGGCTGGGTCGTGTCGGTTACGCCGAGCGGCGGCTGGATTCCGGCGGTTATCGCGGGCAAATCGGGAATTGGTCTGAGTCAGCGGGCGCAGAGTTTTGTGCTTGATGCGAGCGAAAATCCCTTTAACGTCATCGAGCCGGGCAAACGCCCGCGCGTAACGCTGACACCGACCTTAGCTTTAAAAGAAGGAAAACCGTTTCTTTCGGTTGCCGTTCAGGGCGGCGACAGCCAGGACCAAAACCTTTTACAGTTTTTCCTGAACGTCGTTGAATTCGGGATGAACGTGCAGGAAGCGACCGAAGCTCCGAATATCAACAGTTTTCAGATGCGAAGCTCGTTCGGGGCGCACGAATCGCGTCCGGGAAGAATCCTGCTGGCAAATTCAATGCCGCAATGGACGCGCAATGAGCTGAAGAAAATGGGCTACGACCTGACGTTTGAAGAACGGACATCGGGACCAATCAACGCCATCTTTTTTGACCGCGAGCATAACACTTTTTGGGGCGGCTCAAGCAATCACGGCGAAGATTATGGCATCGCGTGGTAGTCGTCGCTTCCAAACTTTGTTTCAAAATCAGCATATCAATCTAAACGGAGAATGCCCGATTTTTCGTTGGCAGGAGAACCGTAAAAATTTTGCCAATGAAAAACTAATCATCAAGATCAGGGAAAAGAATTCCTTGATCGCCCGACTGCGGAAAGGCTTTTGCGAACGCTTTATCAAATGATTGCTTAGATCTGGTAGCGACATTGACGGTCGAGAGGACAGTCCCGTTATCTCCGAAGCCCGTTTTAAGAAGCTGACCCTGGAAGTCCTTCCGATGCGCCAATCGGATACGCTCGTATTCTTCCCGCAGAATCTTAACAGCCGTTATTCGGTGATGTACCGCATTGACTCCGGGCAGGCGAGAGTTCTGACCAACAGAAAACCGACCGCTCCGATACCGGCGGTCATCGACCTCGAAACTGAGACGCGCACCGTAAACGGAATCGTCCAGGACGTTATCACGAGCGGCACGCCGACCTGGGACTTCTACGACATCGAGCGTTGCCAGCAGGAAATTAACACAATCGGACTTCCGGCATTCCTGCGCGAGTGCCAGCACGAGGTCAAACAGTCAAAAGAAGGGCTGATTCTACACAATTACGATGACAACACGCACGTCATATCCTATTCGGAGCTGCCGTCTACGGCTCACCTGACGCGTGGAAGGATTGGTACAAGGCGGTATTCAACGATTGGTCACGCACGAAGACTGAGAAGCACGCTAACGTTGCCGGGTTCATCGCCGTCAGTAGTCAGAACAAGCGAATACCGGCAATCACGTTTTATGTTCCCTTGTCGTTTCCAGCCAACCAAATGCCGGAAGATGTCGCGGTTCGGCTTCTATCGACGCTCACGCCGAATGCCGAGAATGGAATAACGTGGCGTGATATTGTTTCTAATTCCCACCAGCGCGCCAACATCGGACAGAGTTTTGCAACGGATGCCGCCCGAATAGAATTCGAAAGGAGTTATCTGAAAATTGACATATTCTCTAAGGCACTCAAGGCTATCCGCGAATATAAAGTCTTTGCCGGTGCAATGTCTCACTCGGAGGATACTGTTAGGCAGGTTTTTAACGAAGTTTTCGCGTTTCCGTTCATACCGTCGAATCCGTCCCGAAAAGATTCAATCGAAGATATTACCCGTGCGCTCACTGTTGATTACACCAAAGAGCATCTGTTTCGACCCGATCACAAAGGCTACACCCGAACATATATACTTGCCCCGGACGACGAAACGAAGGCTCCGGCAATCAGAGACGGTCGCGTAATTTATCCGCCGCGCGCCTACCCAGATGTCTTGCAGCCGCACGAACTCCACGACTCGGACTTGATGCGCTATCAGTTCTCAAATTTCCGTTGGCGCGAACCAGTACTGACAGCAACGGGCGAGATGGTGGACGATATTTTGAAGATAAACGACGATTTTTTCCAGGGCATCCAGATGGTATATTTTAAGAAACTGCTCAATAACATCCCGCTAACACCAGCCGAACAGCGTGAAGTGCTGATGCCCGAGAGTTTGCGCACCGCCGTAATCGAACAGATAACTGACCAGGGCGTCCAGGATATGACCCTGCAGCGTCGCATCCTCGAAGAGCGCAAGCTCGACGCCCAGAAAACGCAGAACCGCGGCAACGGTCAGGTTTTAGGTTTAGGCAGATACGCGAGGCGGTAAAAATGGAGTCGCAAATGATAAAATACACGCTCTACTTGAGGTGCAAAGCGATTGAGTAATTCTTCTTTAGTTCTCATCATCAACTCTAAGGATAGATATTGAGCCAACTCCGGACATGTAATAAAGAAGGGAGAAGTTCCTCCTTGTCGAATGAAAATGATATGCAAAATTCCGATGAATTAACCAGTAAACAGGAAAAGCTGATAGCGTTCCTGCTAACTGAAAAAACAATTGATGAAGCCTGCACCCAAGCCGGTATAAATGTTACGACCTACTGGCGGTGGATGCAGGATGAAAACTTTTTGCACGAGTATTGGAAGATGCGGCGCGGAATCCTGGAGAACACGGTTGCCAAACTATAAAGCGTTACACACCAGGCGATTGAAACTTTAGAAAGAAACTTAACCTGCGAGAATCCAAGCGTTGAGATCCGCTGCGCCCAAATTATACTTGAACAGTCTCTGAAGGGTTTAGAAATGCTGGACATTGAAAACCGGCTTGAGATGCTCGAGCAGGTCGTAAAACATGACGAGGAAGACCGATGAGCAAACTGAGCAAGCGAGTCGATAAATTATTTTGAAAACACACGTTTTTATTTCAGCGAAAAACTTTTTATTAATCCGGGGTTATTACAAAGCTCTTTTAGTTGAAAGCAATATAAAGCCCGAAGACTTTCATGAAGAGTGTAACTGAATCGAGGAGCTGGCAGAAGAATCTATGAACGATAAAAGTATTGATAATTCTCAAAAAATTAGGGAGATAACAGAAAGTAATTTTTTGATTCACGATGCGATTGCTTACCGATTTGCAACAAAAAATTTCAATATGTATCCGAATGGAAAGTGGTTTTCAAAGAAAGGGGCGCTGCCTGCACAGCAAGATCTGCAAAGGGCAAAAGACTATTTTGCGAGCAAAAAGAAGTGAACTTCTTAGTTTGTTTTTTAGTGTGCAATCAAACATCCTTGCTTCTATGAGTTACGTTACTTTCATCCATATTCTTTTTGCTATAAGGCAAGTGGAAAAAGTCTAGGATAAGTGGTATTGGCTTTCTCTAGTCTAAAGATGGAATTACTCCGTCAACCGGAATAAGTTTATCTAATCCTGAAATTCTTACGTAAGAACAACTCTTCCGGCAAACAACAACCTCAATAATGCTTCCCGTGTAAAATTTACGATAGATAGGCAATTTATTTTCACCCCAAACTTCAATAATTACTCTAACTATTCCACCTTTTTTGACTTTATTATTCTTTGTCATTTCAGTTTATTTTTTTTGTATTTGTATAGTTTGACCGACAAGAATAATTTTATTGTTATAAAACTATTTGTCTTTTTTGCTTGATTTACTTCACCGACCTTTACTACTTTAGGTAGTGTAAGCTACTTAAAGTAGTAAGTCAAGAGAAATTTACTAATTTTTACAGTGTTTTTGTAAATTATGTTAAGTTGTTTTTATGGAAGGTAAAGAATTGAAGGAAAGAAGAGAAAAGTTAGGTCTTACTCAGACTAAATTAGCTGAAATGTTAGACGTTAAACAAAATACTGTTTACCGCTGGGAAGCCGGCAAACTTCCGATTGCTAAGACGATCGAACTCGCCTTTGAAAATATAGAAAATAAAACAGCAAAAGAAAGATTGGCTTTACTACATAAAGTAGTATAATTAAGGAATGGAAATTCAAGTCAATAAAGTGTTTTGTAAAATATGTAATGGTGAGATTTCGTTCTATTTCAACATATTTTTCGTTATGTTTTAACTGCTACATCTCAGCCGAAATCCATTCCGCCCTGGATTATGGTTTGGGCTGAGATGTACTAAATCTTGGTAAAATACTTTTAAGTTTTTTTGTTATTACCCTTTAGCTGTGACAATTGCTAGAAGCCATCTCAAAAATTGTTTGATAAACTTCGCAGATGGCACGACACGAAGAATTAGCCGATGAACAATAGTCTTTGATTAAACCGTTATTTGATAAAACTGATGTTATCCAAACGCGCAGCAGACCTCGCCGGGCTGAACGCGAAGTCTTAAATGGGGTGCTTTGGATTCTGCGTTCCGGCGCACGATGGAGTGATTTACCCGAAAGGTTTCCGCCATACCAAACGTGCCATCGCCGTTTCCAGCAATGGGTTAAAGACGGGCGGCTGCGGAAAGTGTTGGAAACTTTGGCAGAGGATTTACACGCTCGCGGCAAGCTCGATTTAAGCGAATGCTTTATAGACGGAACATTCGTTTCGGCTAAAAAAGGGGCTTCGGAGTGGGAGCAACCAAGCGGGGCAAAGGCACGAAGCTCATGGCAGTGGCAGATGGCTTTGGTCTTCCTCTCGCCGTTGACACAACGAGTGCTTCGCCGCATGAAGTCCGACTTGTCCGGCAAACTATCGCCCGGCGTTTTACCGATGAGCGACCGAAGAAGATGATTGGCGACAAAGCATATGATTCGGACCCATTGGATGCCGAGTTGGCGAAACTCGACATTGAACTGATCGCGCCGCATAAAGCCAATCGAAAGAAAGCCAGGACGCAGGACGGACGGAAACTTCGTCGTTACAAAAGACGCTGGAAAATTGAACGACTGTTTGCGTGGCTGCAAAACTTTCGGCGGATTATTGTTCGTTACGAGCATCATACCGATAATTATTTAGGCTTTGTTCATCTGGCTTGTATCGTTATCTTATTGAGAAACTATTTTTGAGATGGCTTCTAATATGTGTTTACAATTAATTGATTAAAGAGTGGCAAGGGCTGTGGTTTGCTCTTTTACAAGGTAAACAACAAAAGCTCGGAAAAATTGAAAATTTTTATGAAGGAACTAGAAGGGAAAAGAATATTAATAACCGGCGGGACGGGTTCCCTGGGACAGACGCTGGTCAAGCGGCTCTTAAGCGGCGAGATGGGAAAGCCGGCTCGCATTACGGTATTTTCACGCGATGAAGCCAAGCAGCATTATATGCGGCTTGATTTTATGCATTTGCGCGAAGCGACCGATGATATTATCTATCAAAACTCACAAGATTTATTAAATTTTCGCATCGGCGACGTGCGCGATTATCCGGCGTTGCTGGCGGCAATGCGCGAGACGGACGTTGTTTTTCACGCAGCGGCGCTGAAACAAGTTCCGTCATGCGAGTATTTTCCCTTTGAAGCTATTTTAACGAACATTTACGGAGCGGAGAATATTGTCCGGGGGATTCGTGAAAACAAATTGCCGGTTGAAAAGGTAATCGGAATTTCTACCGATAAAGCCTGTAAACCAATCAATGTAATGGGAATGACAAAGGCACTGCAGGAAAGAGTTTTGATTGAAGCTAACAGAGACTGCTCGGACACGAGCTTAATGTGCGTGCGTTACGGAAATGTAATCGCCTCGCGCGGTTCGATTGTCCCGCTGTTTGTTGAACAAGTGCGGAACAATCAACCGATAACCGTTACTCTCGAAGAAATGACGCGGTTTCTTTTAAGTCTAAATAAAGCAGTTGACACTGTTTTTGCTGCAATTTCCAATGGTAATCGTGGAGAAACCTATGTCCCGAAAGTCGCAGCGGCAAAAATAATTGACGTGGCAAAAGCGTTGATGGGCGAAAAGGTTTTGCCGATAATTGTTACGGGTATTAGACCGGGCGAGAAAATCCACGAAATAATGGTATCGGAGGAAGAATGTTTTCGAACTGTTAAACAAGGTGATTATTATGTGATTTTGCCTGTATTGCCCGAATTGCGGGAAGAAAAAGAATTCACTCAGGTATTAACTAGCGAATACTCTTCAAAAGATAATAATATTTCCGTAGAAGACCTTAAGAAACTGCTCGCTCAGTCAAGTGATGAAATCGCTTCATTCATGTAATTTGAGTGTCAAGAGATTGGTTGGGGGAAAATAGATGAGCATGGTAAAAATTAACAAATGAAACTTTTGCTTATTACAATGTAAGCATAAATCCTAAACGCGAAAATATGAAAACAGAAGATAAAACGGCATCACAAAAACCACTTTCCTACGGGCGACAGTGGATTGACGAAGATGACATTACCGCCGTTGTAGAAGTTTTACGCAGTGATTTGCTGACACAAGGTCCGATTGTCGCCGAATTTGAGCAAGTTCTTGCAAATTACTGCGGCGCCAAATATGCCGTCGCCGTCAATAGTGGAACATCAGCTTTACACATCGCGGCTCTTGCGGCTGGTGTCAAGAAAGGTGATGTTGGCATAACGTCACCGATCACCTTCGTTGCTTCGGCAAACTGCATCGCTTATTGCGGTGGAACTCCAAGGTTTGCTGATATTAATCCGAATACGGTAAATATTGACGTTGATGCTTTGGAAGAAGTGTGCGCGCAATACGAACCAAAAATTATTGTGCCGGTTGATTTTGCCGGGCAGCCCGCCGATTTGCCGCAGATTAAGCGAATCGCCGAAAAATATGGCGCGATGGTTATCGAAGATGCGGCTCATTCTTTGGGCGCAAGTTACTCTGACGACGGCATAGAATACAAAGCCGCATCTTGCCTTCACTCGGATATGGCGATTTTGTCGTTTCATCCGGTCAAGCTCATCACGACCGGTGAGGGCGGCGCGGTAACAACCAACGACGAAAACATTTATCAAACGCTTTTGGAATTACGCTCGCACGGCATTGCAAAGAGCCAGGACAAATTAATTCGCAACGAAGGCGCTTGGTGGTATGAACAGCAAACTCTTGGATTCAATTACCGGATTACCGATATTCAATGCGCCCTCGGTTTATCGCAGATGAAAAAACTTGATTCGTTCGTCGAGCGGCGGCGCGAACTCGTCAAAATTTACGAAGAAGTTTTTGCGGATTTAAGCGAAGATGTCAGCTTTTTGCTTGAAGCGAACGATAAAAAATCTGCGTATCATTTGCTAGTGGCGATGTTTTCCGGCGGTCCGGAACGGCGAAAACGAGTTCTCGATTATCTACGCACGCAAAATATCTGGACGCAGGTTCATTACATCCCGGTTCATTTTCAGCCGTGGTATCAAGAAAATTTCGGCTATCGCAGAGGCAATTTTCCGAACGCGGAAAATTACTATGAAGGCTGTCTAAGCCTGCCGCTGTTTCCTGCGATGAACGATTCGGATGTCGAGCGCGTCGCCGTTGCGATTAGAGAAGCGTTGCAATAAAATTAAAAGTGAACGGTTATTTGGCAGGCACCGTTAAGAATTTATGATTGCGATTATCAATTACGGAATGGGCAATCTGCGCTCGGTAAAAAACGCTCTCGAAGCAGTCGGCGGCGAAGCGTTCGTTGCCGAAAATCCGCAGGAACTCGAACGCGGCGATAAAATCATTCTGCCTGGCGTGGGCGCGTTCGGCGATGGAATGACAAATCTGCGTTCCGCCGGTTGGGTTGAAAAATTGAATGAAGAAGTCGGCGGCAAGGGCAAAGTCTTTTTCGGCATCTGCCTCGGAATGCAGCTTCTGGCAAGCATAGGAACGGAACACGGCGACACCGAAGGATTAAGTTTTGTCAAAGGCAAATCAATCAGAATGGAAACAAACGGCGACCAATCTTTGCGGATTCCGCATATCGGCTGGAACGATGTTGAAATCACACCCGAAAGTCGTCTGTTTGCCGGAATGAAAAATCCGCAGGCATTTTATTTCGTTCACAGCTACGTTCTCGACGCGGACGATAAACAACTCGTGACCAGCGTGTGCAATCACGGTATGAACTTCGCGGCGAGCGTGGAACGCGAAAACATTTTCGGCGTACAATTTCACCCGGAAAAAAGTCACAAGGCAGGTTTGGCGGTGCTGCGAAATTTCGTTAATCTGCCGAATTAGTTTTTTTTACTCGAACGATTATGAAAACTTTTAATTATTCTACTCTTGACCAAAACACGAAAACCTTTTTTGATGAACACGGCTGGATTCATATTAAAAACGTCTTCGCCAAAAGCGAAATCGAAGATTTGAGAAAAGCCGGCAAGGCGACGCGCTCGGAAAAGCATCAGGGCGATTTGCTGTCGTTTCCTGAAACAAGTTCGCTTGTTTACGACGAACGATTGGTTTTTATTGCCAAATTGCTTCTGGACACGGAAAAACCCGTCTATTGCGGAGACTCCAATTGCGTTGTCGGATATGTAGCGTCATCCTGGTTTCATAAAGACAATACCGATCGGTTTAATCAATCCGCTCCCGACTGGCAGTCTCCATATACTCTTTTGCGAATGGGCATTTATTTGCAAGACCATGTAACTCACTCGGAAGGCTTGGCGATTCGTGACAAATCGCACCACACAATCAAGACTGGTGTCGGAAAACCATTTTACGTGTTGAGCGAACCGGGCGATTTGGTCGTTTGGAATATGCGAACCAGCCACGCCGGAAATAATATGAGATTGTCTTTTGCACCTAACACTTATTTTCCTAATAGACTAGTCAGGTTTGTTCCTAAATTTTTCTTCTTGCGGGCTGACCGCGAGCGGATTGCTTACTTTATCGGATATGCCAAAAGCGAAGACAATCATCTAAAGCGATTTATAGAAGGTCTCAAACGTAGGAAATATGCAATTGATATGTGGAAGCACTCGCAATACGATAAAAGCCAATTGGAAAACGCAGAAAAAGTTTTGCAAGTAATTGATATGCGCGAGGAAGCGATGAATGTTCCTGAAAGCAAACAGCACGAATTACATCAGGAAATAGAATTTTAATGCGAATTCTCCCAAGTTGAAATAAAAGTTTAGATCTAGCATCTAACGACTGAAAAATGCTTGGCGAAAAATTGCTCAGTCAACTTTTGCGCTGGCTTTGATTAATTTCTCTTGGTTGCTTTATGTTAAAAAATCGTTTGATTCCGGTTTTGCTTTTACAAAACGGACTGCTCGTCCGCAGCGAACTGTTTAAGTTTCATCAAATTATCGGCAACCCGATTCATGAAGTTGAACGCTTTAACGAATGGACGGTTGACGAACTGATTTACATTGACATTAGCACGGACGACAAATATGATTTGCGGCGCGGCGACCATAAAATCCGCGATTTAGGCGACCCGCTGCAAATTCTCGAAGCTGTGAGCGAAACTTGTTTTATGCCGCTGACCTGGGGTGGAAAAATTCGCACGGTTGACGATATGCGGGCGCGAATCAGTCGCGGCGCGGACAAAATTACGCTGAACACCGCCGCCGTCAAAAAACCGGAACTTATCACGCAGGGCGCGAAGGTTTTCGGCAGCCAGGCGATTGTCGTCAGCATTGACGCTTTCCGGCACGCCGACGGGCGACTCGAAGTTTTTATTACGAACGGAAAAGAGGCGACCGGAAAAACGCCGTCGGATTTGGCGCGGGAATCCGAAGCGCGCGGCGCGGGCGAAATTTTGCTGCAAAGCATTAACCGCGACGGCACGGGCGAAGGTTACGATTTGGATTTGATTGCGGAAGTTGCCCACGCGACGACGATTCCGGTGATCGCCTGCAGCGGTGTCGGGCTTTACGAACAATACGCCGAAGGCATCAAAGCCGGAGCCGCCGCCGTCGCCGCCGCCAACATCTGGCATTTCAAAGAACTGTCGGACAGAGGCGGAAAACGCGCCTTAGCAAAAGCGGGCGTGAACGTAAGGATTTAATTACGAATTTCAAATTACGAATTACGAATTGGAAAACATTCCGACATTCATAACTCGTAATTCGTAATTCGTAATTCAAAATTATGGCTACTCAATACTGCACAAAATGCGTTTATCCGGCGGTCAGCGCAACGCCGCTCACATTTGACGAAAACGGCGTTTGTTCGGGCTGCCGCATCGCCGGACAAAAGCTCGATGTCAATTGGGAAAAGCGTTGGCAGATGCTCGTTGATTTGACCGGCGAATATCGTTCGGAAAGCAATTACGACATTGTGATTCCGGTTTCGGGCGGCAAAGACAGCTACTGGCAAACGCACGTCGCCGCCAAAGAATTAGGTTTGAAAGTTTTGCTCGTGACATATCACGGCAACAATTATCTGCCCGAAGGCGAATACAATCTTTACCGGATGCGCGAGATTTTCGACTGCGACCACATTATTGTTTATCCGGGAATCGAAACGCTCGTTAAAATGAATCGGCTCGGCTTCAAATTGCAGGGCGATATGAACTGGCACAATCACTGCGGGATTTTCACCGTGCCGATTCAAGTCGCCGTCCGCTATAAAGTTCCGCTGATGATGTGGGGCGAACACGGTTTTATGGATTTGGGCGGAATGTATTCGCACAATGATTTCGTCGAATTCACGGCAAAGTTTCGGCTCGAACACGCACAGCGCGGTTACGATTGGAACGATTTTACCGACGCGGGACTTGAAAAACTCGGACGCGCCGATTTGAAAGAGGGATTGCGCGAAAAAGATTTGCTGTGGGCGAAATATCCGTCGGACGAAGAAATTGACGAGGTCGGCATGCGCGGAATTTATCTGAGCAACTTCGCTCCGTGGGATGCTAATAAACATACCAAGTTAATGATGGGTTTGTATGGCTGGCGACCGGCGCAACAGCCGTTCGAGCGCACGTATCGGATGTTTTCCAATCTCGACGATATGCACGAAAACGGCATTCACGATTATCTTAAATTCGTTAAACTCGGTTACGGGCGCGGCTCAGACCATTCGTGCAAAGATATTCGCGCCGGAGCGATAACGCGCGAGCAGGGAATCGAAAACGTGCGAAAATACGACCACGTAAAATCATACCGCGACCTGAACCGCTGGCTCGAATACGTTAATATGACCGAAGATGAATTCGACTACATCTGTGATTCATTCCGCGACCCGCGCGTCTGGCGCGTGGAAAACGGTCAATGGGTCAAAGACAATATCTGGGGCGAACCCTCGGCATACGGCGCGGTAAAATATCAAAAACCCGAAATCGTCGGCGTTTAAATAATCAAGGAGTTTTAATAACCAATGTCATCAAAAGCCGTTCCTACTTTCAAGGAAACCGATATTCGTCCTGACCATCTGCTCAAAGGACAAATTGAATGCGTCGAAGCTGATTTGCAGAGACTTCTCGCTCGCAAAGCCGAATTCGTCGAAGTCGGCTGTCCGGCGTGCGATTCGGTCGAATCGCATTTCGCATTCGAGAAAAGAACCATTAGCTACGTCGTTTGCGACAAGTGCGAAACAATGTTCGTCAATCCACGTCCGACACCGGAAATTTTGGAGATGTATTATTCCACATCGGAAAATTACGCTTACTGGAACAAACATATTTTTCCGGCTTCAGAATCGGTGCGGCGCGAAAAGATTTTTCGCCCGCGCGCCGAGCGGACGGCGGAATTTTGCGAGCGTTTTGGCGTGCCGGAAAAAACTCTGCTCGAAATCGGCGCGGGGTTTGGCACATTCTGCGAGGAAATAAAAAAACTCGATTTGTTCGAGCGTATTTATGCCGTCGAGCCGACACCGGATTTAGCGGAAACCTGCCGTCAGCGCGGTTTGGAGGTTCTGGAAAAACCGATTGAGAAAGTTGACGAAGTTGAGCGTGTCGGTGTTGTAGCGAGTTTTGAAACTATCGAACACATCTTTTCGCCTGAAGATTTCGTTCGGCATTGTTCGCAAGTTCTGCCCGTCGGCGGCTTGCTGATTCTTTCGTGTCCGAGCGGCAAAGGTTTCGATGTGGTAGTGATGCAAGCGGCGACCGACACGGTTGACCACGAACACCTCAATTATTTCAATCCGAAATCACTTTCTCATCTGGTCGAACGCTGCGGCTTTGAAGTTCTGGAAGTGCAAACGCCCGGCAAACTAGATGCCGAATTGGTCAGAAAGAAATCTCTATCCGGTCAATTCGATTTGGAAGACCCGTTTTTAAAGCAAGTTTTAATTGACGAGTGGGAACAGGTCGGCGATGCGTTTCAAACTTTTCTGGCTGACAACGGATTGTCCTCGCACCTGTGGCTGATCGCGCGGAAAATCGCCTAAACGTCGGCGGCTATGAAAAAAGTAATCATCATTCAAGCGCGAATGACTTCGACTCGTCTGCCCGGCAAAATCCTGATGAAAATTGGCGGCGAGCCGATGCTGAAACAGCAGCTCAAACGTCTTCGGCGATGCAAGTTAGTTGACGAGATTGTGTTGGCGACGACGACGAATCGCGATGACGACCCGGTTGAAGAACTCGCCCGACAGGAAAACATCGGATGTTTTCGTGGCAGTGAACACGACGTTCTGGGGCGTTACGTCGGAGCGGCTGAACAAGCGGCTGCCGATGTCGTGATTCGCTCAACGGCGGACTGTCCGCTGATAGACGAGGAGATAACCGATTTGGTTATCATGGAGTTGATTGACAATGCGAACGATTGCGATTACGCCAGCAACACCGGCAGGCGAACCTTTCCGCGCGGGCTGGATGTCGAGGCGTTTTTCACTGATACGCTGCATAGAATGAATCGCTTTGGAAAGTCGGCGGCTGCCCGCGAGCATGTGACGGTCGTTCTGCACAGCGAGAAGCCGGAGCTATTCGCGCGACGCGAAGTTTGCGATGCCGAAGACAATTCGGATTTACGTCTGACGGTTGATACGGCGGCGGATTTAGATTTGATTCGCCGACTTTACGATGAACTCGACTTAAATACGCGCATTCTCTCACATCGTGAAATCATCGCTCATCTTCGCTCGCGTCACGAACTAATTCAAATCAACAAAGGAATCGAAACTTGGTCGCCGACACCCAATCACAGTTAATCGTTCGCGCCGACGCGAACGGCGCAATCGGCACGGGACATTTAATGCGGTCTTTGGCGTTGGCGCAAGGCTGGAAGTCGGCGGGCGGCGCGATTGTCTTTGTAACGAATTGCGCGAGCGCGGATTTGCTCGAGCGGCTGAAACGAGAAAACTTCGCCGTCGTCGCTGTTGAGAATTCCTATCCGCATCCGGCGGATTGGGAGACGACGCGGCGAGTTTTGGGAAATTATCCGCGAGCGTGGTGCGCGGTTGACGGTTATCACTTTGACCGAATATTTCACGAGAAAATTCGGGCGAACGGTAATCGCGTGCTGGCGATTGACGACACGGCGCAAATTTCGTTTTATGAAACGGACGCGATTTTGAATCAGAATATCAATGCCGAAAAGTTGCGTTACGATTGCCCAGAAGATACGATTTTATTTTTGGGAACGACCTACGCTCTTTTGCGCGACGAATTTTTAGAACGGCGAAATCGGCAGCGCGAAATTCCGGTTGTTGCCCGCCGAATTCTAGTTACGATGGGCGGCGGCGATTTTCATAATCAAACGCTTAAAGTAATTCGCGCCGTTAAATGGGCGGCGATTGAAAATCTGGAAGTAAAAGCCGTTGTCGGAGCGAGTAATCCGCACCTTGCCGCGTTGAAACAAGCAATCGAAAATTCACCGGCTGACATTGATTTAATCGTCAACGCGGAAAATATGCCGGAGTTGATGGCTTGGGCGGACATCTGCGTTTCGGCGGCGGGAAGCACTTGCTGGGAAGCGGCTTTTATGAATCTTCCGACGATGCTGCTAATAACAGCGGACAATCAGACGGGAATTGCAGATGGATTGAACAAAATCGGTTTCGCCGAAAACCTCGGCTGGTTCGAGCAAGTTTCAGAGGAAAATCTGATGGAAAAATTAAACGCGATTTTAAGCGACGCGCGGAGGCGCGAGCGAATGAGCGGACGCGGCGGCGAGATTGTTGACGGACGCGGCAGAAACAGAATCGTCGAGACTTTGCTTTCAACACTTAACGCTTGAAATTTTGCTATGTTGAATGACCGAAAGGAAGAATTATCAATTCGGGCGGCGACCGTCGAAGATGCCGAACTGTTCTGGCATTGGGCGAACGACCGTTCGGTGCGCGAGCAATCTTTCAACATTGAGCCAATTAATTGGGAATCGCATCTCGAATGGTTTAATCGGCGCGTTGCTTCGCCGACGACGCGGTTTTATCTTCTGCTCGAAGACGACGAGCCGGTCGGACAAATTCGTTACGACCGGGCGGCGGACGAACAATCGGCGGAAATCGGTTTTTCAATTTCAAAGGAGCATCGGGGAAAAGGTTTAGGAGTCGAAATTTTGCGGCTGACAGTTCGGCGGGCTTTACAGGATTTGGATTGCCGGAAAATTACGGCTCTCGTCATCGAAGGCAACGAAGCGTCGCGTAAGGCGTTTCTCCGCGCCGGTTTCCAGCTTGAAGGCTCGACTGAAATTAAGGGACGGCAAGCGGAAAGTTTCGTTTGGAAATTGGCGGAGAATTAAAGTTATGAACAGTTTTAAAATCGGTAATAGATTAATCGGCGCGGGACATCCGGCGTATATTATCGCCGAGATGTCAGCCAATCACGGGCAGGATTTCGACCAGGCGGTCGAGATTCTGCGGGCGGCAAAAGCATCGGGCGCGGACGCGGTAAAGCTGCAAACTTATACCGCCGACACGCTGACGATTGATTCGGACGCGCCGCCGTTTCAAATCAAAGGCGGCTTGTGGGACGGGCGAAATTTATACGAGCTTTATCAGGAAGCCTACACGCCCTGGGATTGGCAGCCGAGGTTGAAGGAAATCGCCGACGAACTCGAAATAGATTTTTTCTCGACTCCGTTCGACAATACGGCAGTTGATTTTCTCGAAGAAATGAACGTGCCAGTGCATAAAATCGCGTCGTTTGAAATGATTGACCACGCGCTTCTGCGAAAAGTCGCCCAAACCGGAAAGCCGATTATTATGTCAACCGGAATGGCGACGCTCGGCGAGATTGAAGAATCCGTGCGGACATTGCGCGAAGCCGGAGCGGAAAATATTATTTTGCTCAAATGCACGAGTGCTTATCCGGCTCTGCCCGAAGAAATGAATTTGCAGACGATTCCGCATCTGGCGCAAGCCTTCGGCGTTCACGCCGGGCTTTCCGACCACACGCTCGGCATTACCGTGCCGGTCGCCGCCGTCGCTTTGGGCGCGTGCGTCATCGAAAAACATTTTACGCTGTCGCGCGATTTGCCCGGACCGGACACGGCTTTTTCGCTCGAACCGGACGAATTCAAAGCGATGGTCGAAGCCGTCCGCACGGTGGAAAAAGCTCTTGGAAAAGTCAACTACGGCGTGAGCGAAAAAGAATCGAAAAGCCGCATCTTCCGGCGTTCGCTGTTCGTCGTCGAAGATGTCAAAGCGGGCGAGAAATTAACCGCGCGAAATGTTCGCTCGATTCGTCCCGGCAACGGACTCGCGCCGAAGCATCTGGATGAAGTTTTGAGTCGCCGAGCCAGCCGCGACATCGAACGCGGAACGCCGCTCGACTGGAGTTTGATCGCCTAGAAATGCTGCTCGACTAAAATTTTTCCTCTTCCAACCGAAATTAAATAAGTGCTGAAAAAGTTCATCGGTAATTCGTCGCTGTATCTTTTAGCTTCGATGCTCAATCGCGGCGTTGCTTTTCTGCTGCTGCCGCTTTATACGAGCCACTTGTCGCCTGCCGATTATGGAATAATCGCCATTTGCACTTCCGTTTACGGTGTTTTGCTGCCTCTTTTTACCGTCAATTTGCACGCCGCCGTTAATTTATTTTATTTCAAGTTAGACAAGGATGAGTATCAAAAACTTTTGAGCAGTATTTGGTTGTGGTTTTTAATAGTCCCCCTGCTGATCGTCGGGATTCTTGAAATCGTCGGCTCGAACATTGCCGGAGACGTTTTCCAGACCGTTCCCTGGCATCCGTATATCCGTCTCGCCGTTTGGGTCGCTCTGCTGAATGTTGCGCAGGAAATACCGTTAGCCATTCTTTATGCCGAGCAGAAAGCCGCAAAATACGCGATTTTGACGACGGTTTTTTTTCTCATCACCACCGGATTTACGATTTATTTTGTCGTCTGGCGGCAAGCCGGAGCGTTAGGCAGTCTGCAGGGTCAGGCAATCGGATTTTTTATCGTCTCGCTGATTTCGCATTTTATCATCGCGCGGCGGTTCGATTCGTGGCGGCAGATAACGGTCGTCTGGAAGCATCTGCGGAGCGCGCTGCGATTGAGCGCGCCGACGGTGCCGTATCTTTTCTTTATGTGGGCGATGAATTTATCGGATCGCTGGGTGTTGAGCTATTTCGTCTCGACCTCGGAAATCGGTATCTACACGCTCGCTTACACTATCGGAACGATTATCGGCGTAGTCGGAGTGTCTCTACGCGGAGCATTTACGCCCGCCTACTACGAGCAATACCAAGACCCGCTGTTTCGCGCGCGGCTGCCGCAGCTCTTGTCCGTTTATCTGACGATTGTCACCTTAGCGGCGTTGACAATTTCCCTGCTGGCGCCGGAGACTCTGAAAATTATGGCGAGTCCGGCGTATTACGAAGCGTGGAAATTCGTCCCGCTGATCGCGACGGCTTATTGGGCATACGCCGGTTTTTACATTTTGTCGCTGAGCGTCATTGAAAACGGCGGGCGCACTGAATGGATGATATTTTTAGCGGCTCCGCCGGCTGTTCTGAATTTGATACTGAATTGGTTTCTGGTTCCGTATTTCGGCGTTTGGGCGACCGCCGCGACAACCGCGCTGGCGTTTTTTATGATGGCGGCTGCCGCCCATTTCGCTTCGCGCCGGATAGACAAACTGCCTTATTCCTGGACTGCCGTATCTTCGATGATAATCGTCGCCGTCGCTGCTTATTTGGCGGGAACTTTCTGGTTCACATTCGAGAATTTGGCGGCGGCTCTAATCGCAAAAATAATTTTGCTGTTTTTTGCCGCCGGACTGATGCTGATCGGAAGCGGTCTTAGTTATCGCCAAATCTCGACGCTTTACACCAGGTTTCGCGCGGGGGAAAAGTCGGCGGCTTGATTCGATGCTTCATCTTCCGCCGTCTCAAACCAGGCGCGGCGAGTTTGTTTTTCAAAAGCCAATGCTTCGGGATTGCCGGAGTCGAGATTTTTGACGCATTCGAGAAACGGAAGACGAATCTCCGAAGCTAGAAAGAACCGGCGCGACGAATCGAAACTCAAGACCGCCGGAATGTCCGCCGACAGCGGCGCCGTGTGCAGAAAAACCGGCACATCATACCAGAGAGCATCGCCCAAAACCGTGGAAAAACTTGAAATAACAATGTCCGCCCACTCCAAATCTTCGTTCAAAAGCCGTCCCTCGGATAACTCGATGTTGCCCACGCGGTTTTTTGTCTGCTCAACTGCCGGTTTCCAATCCCACGGATGCGCGCGCCAGCGAAATTGAAATCTGTCGGGGAAAAGTTCTCTGATAATCGGAACAACCGACAGCATTTCTTTTTGAAAAGGAAGCCACGGAATGTTGCCGTTATATTTAGAAAAGTATAAAGCATAGCTTGTCGTCAGAAGAATATTACGCGCAGGCTTGCTGCTATTAGTCTGCTTGAAAACAGTTGGGCAACGAGTCTTGGTAACTGTGATTTTTTGTTCGGCAGAGATTTCTGTGTCTATATTAGGTTTGATTTGGACTTCACGAATTGATGAAATACTTGGAATCATACCTAACCAAGTTCCTGGAATACCATGAATAAAATCAATCGTCGTCGCGCCAGCACTTTGTAACATTGCGTCTGCAATCGAGAACGGCACTGCTCCATTGACAGCGAAGACAACGGTTGCACCTTGAAAGTCGTTTCGTAATGTAGCTTTATCTGTCGCAATCTCTGTGGATAAGGCTTGGTAAACATCTTGCGTAAGCATTGTGATTAAATCAACCCAATTTTCTGAAAAGTCAAACTTGAATTTTTCTCCGGTATAGGTCGGCTTCCACGCAATACGAAAAATTGCCGCACTTGCCTTTTTCAAGAAACGAACGAATAGCTTAAATAACTCCAACCACGACTCCACACTGACGATTTGTTCTACTCTGCACTCTGGTAGGTGAGCTTCAAGTTCGCTCAAACCTGTCCAATTATCGTTTCCTGTTTGCTCCCTCGATTCGACTCCCAAAATTTCCCCCAAGACCAATCTTCCTGCCAGCAAAATCCCCACTGGTTCTTTGTTTTCAAGTGCTGGAAGAACAAACGAATTAACGACCATTGAATTCATTCGTTTGAAATCAGCGAATAATACTGCCCACGACGAATATTTAGAGTTGACTTTGTGCTGTTTTTTGAGCTTATTTAATCTAAGTCTCGAAGGTTTTTCTTTGTTGTGAAAATATAGCTGTCTTAAAATAACTGCTGCCATCCAAGCAAAACCTTGGGAGACAATACGAAGCCGCATTGCTGAAAAAGACATCGATTTAACAGTCTTTAATGTTCCGCCGACACTTGCAATTAGATGTTCTATTTGCTTTGCGCTCACTTGCGTGCCGGGTATGTAGTAATAATTTTTTACTCCGTGCAATTCGACAATTTCAGACAAAACCGGAAGACTACCCGCATTATCGCTGCTGGCGAAAAGACGGGTTAAGGCAGAACCGAGAAAAACTTTGCCGGAGTCATGTCCGGTAATGACCTCGCCCAAAACTTCATTTAACCAACTTTTTATGTCCTTTTGGAGAATCCAATCTGTTTCTTTTAGTTTTTTCGTGTGATAAGCTCCCAACTCTGTTAGCCACAATTGCCCTGTTTCTCGGACCCATGCTGGCTGCGTCCAACGTAAGTTTACGCCTTCCCCGATTAGTCTAACCGCAAGATTTTGCGCTAAAAGCTCTTTGGCAAGCTCGAAGCCGCGAGACAGGTCGCCGCCCGTCGGGACTATGATTATTTCGGTTGGTTCTTGTTGACCATCTTTGTTCTGGTTATAGATAACCGTAAATTTTTTGACTTTTTCGCGAAGCGCTTCATCTATATTGACTGGTAATTGGGTTTCCACGTATTAATTTTGTGCTAATTAGGATAATTTTACTAATTTATCTTTCTTGTTTATTATCTATATTTTGATGGTTGTATAAAGTAAAATTAATTGAGCGAATATGAAATCAATTAACCTTGAGAGTTGAAAATTAGACAGACTATTATTTTCAGAGTGAACTTTTAATCTCATAAACTTTAGAGAGATTATAACAGTTTTAAGCAAAATTTTTCGGCTCGATTATAAAAACCAGTATGAAATTTGATGAAGTGCAGAAGCAGGTAGCGGGCATTCCTTATATCAACCCACGTAACGCGGAAAAGCTATACGATTTTATCATTGATAATAATGTTAAAAACGTGCTTGAATTGGGTATCGCTCACGGAACAGCTTCTTGCTATATTGCCGCTGCGCTAGAAGAAAAGTTGGAAGGGGAATTGGTTTGCGTTGATTTGCTCGAAGCCAATGAACTGTTCAGCCCTTCGGCAGAAGAATTGTTAGCGAGAACCAAATTGTTGAAGAATGTCAAAATCGTTCGTGAAAAAACCGGATATAATTGGTTTTTAAGAAACGAGATAAAAGCCAATACAGACGGTTATACATGCCTTCCAAAGTATGATTTATGTATTATTGATGGTCCGAAAAATTGGACGATAGACGGTGCGGCTTTCTTTATGGTTGATAAACTCTTAAAGAAAGACGGCTGGATAATTTTTGACGATTATGCTTGGTCATATGCTTCCGCCGGTAAAAAAGGAAATGATTCAACCGACGGCATCACGCATCGAAAGTTGTCCGAAGACGAATTGAACACGCCTCAAATCAGAGAAGTTTTTCAACTGCTGGTCATGCAGCATCCCAATTATGGTAACTTTAAAATTCACGGCGAAGGGGATTGGGCGTGGGCGCAAAAAACCGGCGGTGGCATGGAAAAGACAGTTAATATCGAATATAACGTAACCTATAACACGCTAGTTGCGAGAGCTTTTGCCATCTTGAACAAAGTTTTCAAATTTCGTCGAATTTGATTGTTAATTCACTTTCAGAATTTGTGTAAACTTACAAAATTTATTATGAACCGATTTGTTTCTATCGTTTTTCGGGTTATACCCGACTCAACGCTAAAGAATCACTTGCGCTGCTTCTTTTATAATAAGATGCAAAAAGATTTTTTAATCAATTTCAAAGACAACATTTTCTATGTCGAGAAAGAAGGATTAAAAATGAAATTTAAGGAAAATCCATTTCATCGTTTTCGAATGGATAAAGAATACTTCTATAAAATCTCGCTTAAGGAAAACGATATAGTAATTGATGCCGGGGCGTATTTCGGAACTTTTGCCGTTTATGCCAGCAAAAAAGTCGGAAATAAAGGGAAGGTGTTTGCTTTTGAACCGGACCCACATACATTACCGCGATTGCGTGATACTCTTGAGCTAAATAATGTCACAAATGTATCTATAATTACTAAAGGATTGTGGTCCGAGGACACGAGTCTCACTTTTGAAGCAGGGAGGGAATTAGGTTCTTCATTCGTTACTGAAAATGAAGGCGACATGGCGGAAAAAATCGAAGTGCCTGTAACAACGATTGACAAAGTAATGAAAGATATAGATGTAAAAAACAAGATTTTTATTAAGATGAATATCGAGGGCAGCGAGATTGAGGCTATCAAAGGAGCGGTAAATACAATAAAAAAATATAAACCTCATTGGGCAATTCGCACCAATCACTATGTAGACGGAGAGATGACCTACAAGAAGGTTGAATGTCTTCTAAGTCAATGGAATTACAAAACTACAACAATAGAATTAACAGAATTGACCACGTTTGGAGAGCCAAATTAGCGAGTGGAATTCATTGACGGATGCAAAACAGCTACTCTAAAAAGTTGACGCAAATTTAACTCATACCGCAGTTATCTTAAGAGCGGTCAGGATTCTAAATATAGAGTTTTAAGCTTCGCAAAACTTAATGTTGAACCAAATTTGGAACTTAAAGCATTAGCGAAGAGACGCTCGCAAATAAAACTTATCAAATATGAGTCAATCTACAGTGGCAATTAACTCATTAAATAAAAATGTCGAAACGATGCGGGGAGAAATCCAAACGAATAAGTTCGGCGTTTGTATGTTAGTCACCGACCTTGACTCGCCAACCGGCGGCGTGCAAAGCATTTCCTTTTGTTTGCTGAACGAACTCGACAAGCGCGGATATAAAACCCTGGTTTGCTGTCGCAATTATTTTAGTCTTCAACGAAACGAGCGGCGCAATGGAACGTTGCTTCACCGGACACCGACTTTCAACCGATTTTTTGTCGTGTTTAATTCTTTATCCTATTTACTCGACGGTTTAATATGGCTAATTCGTCATCGGGATGATTATGACATAATTCATTGCCAACAAATTTATGCTCCTGCAATGCTTGGCTTATTAGCTCAAACAATTCTACGAAAGCCTGTTGTAGTAGCAGCGCATCGTTCTGGAGAATTAGGGGAAGTAAATGGTTTAAGAAAAACGCCTTTCCGTAAATTGCGTGTCTGGCAATTTCACAAAGCTAATTTTTGGACGGTTCTAAGCAAAGAAATGCAGGGGGAAGTTGAAAGTCTTGGCATCCCGTCGAAAAAGATAAAACTTGTTCCAAACGCCACTTTTATACCAAAGGATGCAGCTTATTTATCCGGAATTAAAAACGCTTATCGAGCTAAACTAAATTTACCTTACGAACAAATCGTTATTTTTACCGGCAGGCTAAGCGCGGAAAAGGGACTTGATGTTTTGGTAAAAGCTTGGGAGAAAATACATAAGCAAAATCCACTGGCGCATTTGCTTATTCTTGGCAAAGGTGGCGGCTTTCCTGATATAGAATCCGAAATTAAATCTCTAACCAACGAGTTAAAACTAAATGAAACAATTCATTTTTTAGGCTTTAAATCTAATCCAACCGAGTATCTTTTGGCTTCTGACGTTTTTGTTCTTCCATCTCTGACGGAGGGAATGTCTGTTGCGCTAATTGAAGCCATGGCAGCTGGATTGGCAATTGTAACGACAGATATTCCGGCTAATGAATATTTGTGCCAAGATAATATAAATAGTCTATTAATCAGTATTGAAGATGGTGATAAATTAGCTGAAGCTGTTAATAACATTCTTAGAGATCCGAAATTACAAGAACGGCTTGGACGCGCCGCAAGAGAAAGAGCGTGTCAAGATTTGTCGGTGGAAGTTATGGCGGATAGGTATTTAAATCTATACTCGAAATTAATAAAGGATAAGTAATAACAAAATCATTATGCCTATCAAAGTTTTGCATTTGATTAGTAATAAAGCTGCCATTGGCGGCGCAGAAAAATTTCTGCTCGATATGTCAAAAGAGTATGATACTGGCAGATTTTCGGTTTCATACTGCACCGTTTTTAGCGAAGGAAATAATATTTTTGCGAATGAAATTCGCAAGCGCAATCTTGAGTGTTTTGAAATTAAAGGGACAGACTGGACGAATTTGCCTCAGATAATACAAAAATTAGTTGTTTTTATGAAACGCGAACGTTTTGATATAGTTCATACGCAATTGCTTCATGGCTCTATTGTCGGACAACTTGCCGCACGAATTGCTAAAGTTCCCGTTCGCGTAATAACTCGTCAATATACAACCGATTGTTATCATGGTGGTCATAAATATTTGGATAAATTTGACGCTTATGTTGCTAGAAAAGCGACTAAAGTTATCGCAATTTCCAATGCCGTAAAAGATGATTTACTTGAGCAAGGTGTAAGTTATAACAATATAGAACTAATTTATAATGGCATCCTTTTGGAACCCTTTGACGATGAAAATAATAAATCTACATTGAGAGAAACCTTTCCTGATAAATATTTAATAGCTTTTGTGGCTAATCTTAATGAACGAAAAGGACACGAATACTTACTACAGGCAATGGCGCAGTTGGTATCTCAATACAATGATATTCATTTACTTTTAATCGGTGAAGGAGATTTGCGCAAAAAACTTGAAGAATTAACTGCTAAATTAAAGCTGGAAGAGAATGTTAGTTTTCTTGGTTATCAACCAAATGTGCCGGCTCTATTAAAAGATATAGATTTGTATGTTCATGCTTCCGTTCTAGAACCACTTGGAATTGCTGTTTTAGAAGCAATGGCAGCCGGAAAATGTGTTATTGCAACCGCTGTTGGGGGAGTTCCTGAAATTATTACTGACGGTCAGACAGGCTTTTTGGTTCCGTCTCAAGATTCGACAAAATTGGCAGATGCAATTCATAACGCGCGAGAAAATTTGTATAAAACACAGAAGATTGCAAAGGCTGGACGCAAGCATGTAGAAGAGTCATTTAGCATTAAATCTATTGTCAAAAAATATCAAGAGTTATATACGTCCAGCATACTTCAAAAAAAGCAGAATCTGGTGAAAGTAGCTGAATAAACCTGAAGTCATTCGGCACGGAGTCAACGGTTTTCTCGCCGACACTGAATGAGAAATGATGCCGAAAGTGATTGAAGTCTTTCGTACGGTCGTAAAATAGTAGTTTTAGTAAATGGATAAGTTACTCGCATTAATATTATTTATCTTCGCTATTGGCGTAATGATTATTGCTTACCCGGCAGGACCTCTAGCCGTTTTATTCGGGTCTGTCTTTGCCGTGTTTGTCGTTTTCCTTATAAACAAAAGTTTTGAAGGCGATGAGAAAATCTTTTTACGAAGAGTATTTGTTATATCGCTGATATTCAGAGTAGTTTTGGCAACTGTTACCTACGTTTTCAAACTTCAGGAATTTTTTGGTGGTGATTCCAAAACCTACGATGAAGCGGGATACGCTTTATATAACTCGTGGTTTGGTTATTTGACGGAAATTGACCCGTTTTACCTGGACCATGCTTCCAGAGCTTCGGGCAGCGGATTTGGAATGGCTTACATAGTTGCGGCAATTTATTCGGTAGTTGGTAGAAATCCACTTGCAATCCAGCTTTTTAATTCAGTGCTTGGCGCGGCAACCGCTTGTTTGATTTATGTGTGCGCCAAGAAAATCTTTTCAAATACTCGAGTAGCTCAGATTTCCGCTGTATTGGTTGGCGTATTTCCCTCGCTTATCGTTTGGTCATCGCAAGGTCTTAAAGACGGTATTATTTGTTTTCTGATTGCTCTGGCAATAAATAATCTTCTTTCTCTACAAAAAAAATTCAGTTATGTCGATGTTATTTCGCTGCTGATTTCATTAGTCGGGATTTACACGCTTCGTTTTTATATATTTTTCGCTTTTGCCGTTGCCATTGTCGGCGCTCTGTTTCTGGGCGCTCAAAAATCGCTAAGTTCGATAGTAAAACAGGCGGCGGTTTTAGTTGTTATAACTTTAAGCTTAACTTATTTAGGCGTTTTGCGCAATGCTCAGACAAATCTGGAAACTTACGGCAGTTTGGAAAGGTTACAAAACAGTCGGCTTGACCTGGCAACGTCCGCCGAATCAGGATACGGACAGGACATTGACGTTTCAACGCCAACCGGCGCTTTGCAGGTTCTCCCGCTTGGTTTGACTTATCTGATGCTCGCGCCTTTTCCGTGGGAAGTGGCTAATTTTCGGCAGACGATAACTTTGCCCGAAGTTCTTGTATGGTGGTCTTTGATTCCTTTTATGGTGATTGGAATCTGGTTTACCTTAAAGACTAAACTGCGTCAATCGATAAGCATTACACTTCTGACCTTATTGCTCACTCTCTCGTATTCGATTTTTCAAGGAAATGTTGGAACGGCGTATCGTATGCGCGCGCAGATGCAGATTTTTTATTTTATTTTCGTCGCGGTCGGTATAACCCTTTTGTGGGAGAAACGTGAAAATAAAAAACTCTCATTAAGAACTCAAAATCAGCGGATGTGGCAGAGACAGGAATTACTCAGAAAGCAAAATAGTGTATAGAAGCTGTAAAACTAAATGTGTGGAATTGTCGGCATAGCCAACACAAGCTCGCAGGTTATTAATCGCCAGACGCTTGAAAAGATGAACGGCGCGATTGTGCATCGCGGTCCCGACGACGACGGTTTTTACATCAATGAAAACGTTGGGCTGGCGATGCGCCGACTTTCGATTATCGATATCGTGCACGGCGCGCAGCCGATGCACAATCAGAGCAAAACTGCCTGGATTGTCTTTAACGGTGAAATCTATAACTTTCAGGAAATAAGAAAAGATTTAGAAAAGCAGGGCGACCGGTTTTACACCGATTGCGACACGGAAGTTATTCTGCATCTGTATGACAAATACGGCGCGGATTGCGTTCAACACTTGCGCGGAATGTTTGCTTTTGCGATTTGGGATGAAAAAGATAAATCACTTTTTCTTGCACGCGACCGCATCGGCAAAAAACCGCTTCTTTACTCTCACCAGCCAAACGGCAATTTAATTTTCGGCTCGGAATTTCGCGCGCTGCTCGAACATCCGGGCATCTCGCGCGAAGTTGATTTTGAGGCGATTCATCATTATTTATCGTATCTTTGCGTTCCCGCGCCGCACACTGCATTCAAACAAATCCGCAAACTCGAACCGGCGCACTGGCTCAGGTGGAAAGATGGCGAAATCAAAATGCAGAGATATTGGCTGCCGGATTTTACCAAAAAAATAAAAATCAGCGAACCGGAAGCGATTGAAGAAACGCTCAGGATTTTGCGCGAAGCGACCAAAATGCGCTTAATCAGCGAAGTTCCGTTGGGCGCTTTTCTTTCGGGCGGCGTTGATTCTTCAACCGTCGTCGCGCTGATGGCTGAGACGAGCGCGTCGCCGGTTAAAACCTTTTCCATCGGTTTTGAAGAAGAAGATTTCAGCGAACTCAAATACGCCCGACAAGTTGCCGAACACATCGGCGCGGAGCATCACGAATTTATCATCAAGCCCGACGTGCTTGAGATTTTGCCGACGTTAGTTGAGCATTACGGCGAACCTTACGCTGACCCTTCAGCAATTGCCACTTATTATGTCGCACGGGAAACGCGAAAGCACGTAACAGTTGCTTTGAATGGCGACGGCGGCGACGAAAGTTTTGCCGGTTACGAGCGCTATTTTGCGATGCGTCTGGCTGAAAAATATCATTATTTGCCGAAGTTTCTGCGTGCGAATTTAATTGAAAAAGCCATCAATCTTGTGCCTACATCCGAAATCAAACGCAGCCGGGCACGTGATTTGAAACGGTTCTTAAAAGCGGCGTCACTGCCGAAGATCGAAAGATATTTTCGCTGGGTCAGCCCCGTTAATCACGACTCGAAGGAAAATCTTTACACGGAAGATTTTCAGCGGCAAATCGGCGCTTTTGACTCAACCCGATTTTTGAAACAATGGTTTGACTCTTCGAACGGCAACGGCATTGTTGACGCAACAATGCTTACCGACCAGATGACTTATCTGCCGAATGATTTGTTAGTTAAAGTTGATATTGCTTCGATGGCTAATTCGCTCGAAGCGCGTTCGCCTTTTCTCGACCACAAGGTTATCGAGTTTGCCGCAAGTTTGCCCGAATCGATAAAACTTCGCGGTAGTGAAACGAAATACCTTCTAAAAAAAGCCGCGAGCCGCTTAGTTCCGTGTGAAGTTCTATACCGCCCGAAAAAAGGCTTTGGCGTGCCTTTAACGCATTGGTTTCGTGGTGAACTTAAATATTTTTTGCGCGAAATTTTGCTTTCTGAAAAAAGCTTAAGTCGCGGTTTGGTCAAACCGGAGGTTGTTACGCAACTTGTTCAGGAACATATCAACTCCAAACGCGACCACGTTTGGCAGTTATGGACGCTGTTGATGCTCGAACTTTGGTTTCAGCAATTTATTGATTAAAATTTATGTTTTATTTGAGTTGGCGAATTTCAGTAATTTATGAAACAACCGGATTTTGGAGCATTTGTCATATCGCTGGATTTTGAATTGCATTGGGGCGTTCGTGACCATTTTTCGGCGACCGGCGTATATCGTCAAAATTTGCTTGGCGAACAGCAAGTCGTTCCCGCTTTGCTGGGTTTATTCCGAGAGTTTGAAGTTGCCGCGACTTGGGCGACGGTCGGTTTTCTGTTCGCTAAATCAAAAAACGAGTTAAATCGTTATAAACCAAAGGTTTTACCAGATTACGACGACGCTTCTCTATCGCCTTATGACGAGGAAGTCGGCGCTGATGAAGCGTTAGATCCTTTGCATTATGCGCCGCACTTGATTAAGCAGATTCAAGAAACGCCGAGACAGGAAATCGGGACGCACACCTTTTCTCATTACTACTGTCTCGAACCGGGACAAAACAAGGAAACTTTTGCCGCCGATTTGCAAAGTGCTGTGGCGATTGCCAAGCCGTATGGCGTGCGCCCGCGTTCGATTGTTTTTCCGCGCAACCAGTGTAATTCCGATTACGAAAGCGTTTTACTCGAAAATGACATCATTTGTTTTCGCGGCAACCAGAAAGCGTGGATGTATCAAATTTCGGATAAAAACCAGAAACATCCGTTTTATCGCGCGGCGCGCATAGCGGATTCTTATTTTAATATGGCGGGAACTCATACTTTTAAATGGCAGAACGTTTGGTCAGGAAACGTCGCCAATGTTCCGGCAAGCCTGTTTTTGCGTCCCGTTTCAAAGAAAATGGAACGGCTCGAAAAATTGCGTCTGCGACGAATAAAGCGCGGCATCGCCTATGCTGCCGAAAAGCGAGAGATTTTCCATCTGTGGTGGCATCCGCACAATTTCGGTGTGAACTTGCAAGAGAATTTGGATTTTCTGCGTAAACAACCGGATTTTGGAGCATTTGTCATATCGCTGGATTTTGAATTGCATTGGGGCGTTCGTGACCATTTTTCGGCGACCGGCGTATATCGTCAAAATTTGCTTGGCGAACAGCAAGTCGTTCCCGCTTTGCTGGGTTTATTCCGAGAGTTTGAAGTTGCCGCGACTTGGGCGACGGTCGGTTTTCTGTTCGCTAAATCAAAAAACGAGTTAAATCGTTATAAACCAAAGGTTTTACCAGATTACGACGACGCTTCTCTATCGCCTTATGACGAGGAAGTCGGCGCTGATGAAGCGTTAGATCCTTTGCATTATGCGCCGCACTTGATTAAGCAGATTCAAGAAACGCCGAGACAGGAAATCGGGACGCACACCTTTTCTCATTACTACTGTCTCGAACCGGGACAAAACAAGGAAACTTTTGCCGCCGATTTGCAAAGTGCTGTGGCGATTGCCAAGCCGTATGGCGTGCGCCCGCGTTCGATTGTTTTTCCGCGCAACCAGTGTAATTCCGATTACGAAAGCGTTTTACTCGAAAATGACATCATTTGTTTTCGCGGCAACCAGAAAGCGTGGATGTATCAAATTTCGGATAAAAACCAGAAACATCCGTTTTATCGCGCGGCGCGCATAGCGGATTCTTATTTTAATATGGCGGGAACTCATACTTTTAAATGGCAGAACGTTTGGTCAGGAAACGTCGCCAATGTTCCGGCAAGCCTGTTTTTGCGTCCCGTTTCAAAGAAAATGGAACGGCTCGAAAAATTGCGTCTGCGACGAATAAAGCGCGGCATCGCCTATGCTGCCGAAAAGCGAGAGATTTTCCATCTGTGGTGGCATCCGCACAATTTCGGTGTGAACTTGCAAGAGAATTTGGATTTTCTGCGTGAAATTTTGAAAACCTTTCGTCAATATAGGGAAAGTCACGACCTTCGTTCCTTATCAATGCTTGAGGTTGCGCTGACGGCGCGTGATTTTGCCGATTAAAATTATAAATTTTAATTTGTTATGAAACAGGAAAAGCCGATTGTCTTGCTTTGCACGGACGGTGATTCGACGCACGCCGTCTATAACGCCTTGCGGGAAAATTTCGGCGAAATAACGGTGATAATGGAAAACTCCGTCTCGCGGCGGCAGATGTTAGAACGACGTATGAAAAAGCTCGGCGTCGTGCCGGTCGCCGGACAAGTTTTGTTTTTGCTCGCCGTTGTTCCGGTGCTGCGGCGTTTGAGCAAACGGCGTGTTGCCGAAATCAAAAACGAATACAAAATGCGTGAAGGTTTGCCGGAAAACGTTATCCACGTTCCTTCAGTCAATTCCGAAGAAGCCAGACAAAAATTGCGCGAGATTGACCCGCGCGTCGTCGTCGTCAACGGAACTCGTATCATCAATCGCGAAACATTAAACTGCGTCAACGCCCGTTTTATCAATATGCACGCCGGAATCACGCCATTATATCGTGGCGTTCACGGCGCATACTGGGCTTTAGCCGAAGACAAACCGGATTTGGTCGGAACGACCGTGCATTTTGTTGACGAAGGAATCGACACCGGAAAAATTATCGAACAAGTTTATTTCAATGTTTCAAAGTGGGATAATTTCACGACTTATCCGCATCTGCATACCGGTGCGGGCATTCCAGCTTTAATTCGGGCAGTACGGAATGTGCTTAGCAATGTCATTGTCCAACAGCAGGAGAACAAAAACTTATCTTCCAAACTTCGTTATCATCCGACAATTTGGGAATATCTATACCATCGCCTGATTCGCCGCGTGCATTGAGATTTGTTGCTTTTTTGGTATATTGAACTTTACCGATTTGTCTAATGAAAGCAGTTTGTTAGCTAAGTTTAAAGCAACGAGTATAGATGTCTGCTTTTTTACGATTTTTCAGATGGAAGATTAGATATTATGAGAAAGACCTTTACTACGATAGTCCGGCAAGAAGACAAATGGTTTGTTGCACAGTGTTTAGAAGTTAATATTGCTTCACAGGGCAAGACCGAGAAAAAAGCTCTGGAAAGTTTGCGCGAGGCTTTGGCTCTGCATTTTACGCCGCCTGTCGCTACAGTTTTACCGCAAGTTCAAAAAATCGAGCTTGAGGTTGCCATGTGAAGTCTTTGCCTTTTCGAGAAGTTAAGCGAAAATTGCTGAAAGCAGGATTTGTGGTGGTTAATCAAATCGGCAGTCATATTAAATTCGCTATCACCGCGAAGTTGCAAAAGGAATTTAGCGATTTGTAAAACACAAAGAAGTTATGGCACAAAAAACTTTCACAAACGCTCTGACGATTGACTTTGAAGATTGGTATCAAGGTTTAGAAATTCCGTATAGCGAATGGGACAAGTTTGAAGACCGGATAGATTTTGTCGGCAATAAACTTTTGCAGATTCTGGACGAAGCAGACACGAAAGCGACGTTTTTTATGCTCGGCTATATTGCCGAAAAACATCCCGAAATCGTCAGAAAAATAAAAGCCGAAGGACACGAAATTGCGACGCACGGATTTTCGCACACATTGATTTATCAGCAGACGCCGGAAGTTTATAGAGAAGAAATGCAGCGAGCAGTCGGATTTTTGGAAAACTTGACGGGCGAAAAAGTCGTCGGACATCGAGCGCCGTTTTTTTCGATTACGAAAGATTCGCTGTGGGCTTTGGATGTTTTGGGCGAACTCGGCATTCGGTATGATTCGAGTATTTTCCCCGTTTTGAATTATCGTTACGGAATTGCGGGCGCACCGCGTTTTCCGTATGAAATCGAGCGCGGCGCGCATAAGTTTATGGAGTTTCCGGTTTCGACTTTGAAGTTTGGCAAAGTAACTCTGCCGATTGCGGGCGGCGCGTATTTTCGCATTTATCCGTATGCTCTATCGAAACAATTTTTGAAAGCCGTAAATCGTTCGGGTCAGCCGTTTACGTTTTACCTGCATCCGTGGGAACTCGACCCCGAACACCCGCGAATTCCGCTGCCGCGCCGGATTTCGGCGACGCATTATTTTAATTTGGGCGCGACGGAAAAGCGTTTTCGCAAACTGCTGCGAGATTTTCGTTTTGCGCCGATGAGGGAAGTCTTAAATATCAATTAAATTTTATGTCAAATCAAACAACCAACGATGTCGAGCGCAAAGTGCGCGACCATTTTGACGAGGACGCCCAGCGGTTCGACGCGATTTACAAAACGGAAAAAGGTTTTGTCGGAAAATTTATAGACGATTTCTGGCGCGGGGTCGTGCAGAAGCGGCTTGAAATAAACGTCGAGAAATTGCGACCGTTTGCGGGCAAAAAAATCCTGGATGTCGGCTGCGGCTCGGGCAGATTTTGTCTGGCGTTCGCAAAAGAAGGCGCAGCGAAAGTCATCGGCGTAGATTTCGCCAAACTGATGATTGACATCGCCGAAGAGCTTGCCAAAGAACAAAATGTCGCTGACCGCTGTGAGTTTCGCGTCGGCGCATTTCCCGAAATTGTTGATGATGCGGAAGCGCCGTTTGATGCTTCGACCGCCAACGGATTTTTTGATTACATTGAAAATCCCGTACCAATTATCAGTAAGATGCGCGAACTGACGAAAGGCAAAATGATTTTGAGTTTTCCGAAAGCCGTCGAATTTCGCGTGCCGGTGCGCCGCCTGCGTTTTTGGATGAAAGGAACGCCGCTTTTTCTTTATCGTGAAGAACGGGTTAAAAAAATTCTCGCTGAAGCAGGCATTACCGATTACGAATGGATAAATCTCGACCGCGATTATTTAATCGTGGCAAACGTTTGAATTTACCCGAACATTTACAAAGAAAATTTAAGGAATAAAAAACTGGCGTGGACGCAAAACCAATCCGCGTTCTGCACATCATAACGCGAATGATTGTCGGCGGAGCGCAAGAAAATACGCTGCTTTCGGTCATCGGTCTCGATGCGATGCCGGAATACGAAGTAACTCTGATGAGCGGGATTGACCGGGGGCGTGAAGGCGAATTGCTCTCGATGGCGCGTGAAAAATCCTGTCTGATTGTCGTTCCCGAAATGGGCAGAAGCATCAATCCATTGTCGGATTTAATTGCTTTTCGGAAAATTTACCGTCTTATTCGCAAAGGGCGTTACCACATCGTTCACACGCATTCGTCAAAAGCCGGAGTTTTAGGACGCATTGCCGCGTGGCTCGCCGGAACGCCGATAATCGTTCACACTCTGCATAGTCTTGTTTTTCACGATTACCAGCCTTGGTTTATCAACAAATCGTGGCGCGGGATAAAAAAAATGTGTGCGCCGATAACCGATTTTTTTATCAGCGTTTCGCAGATTATTGTTGATAAAGCGGTCGCCGCCGGAGTTGATAAGCCGGAAAAATTTCGCACGATTTACAGCGGGATGGAACTCGATTGGTTTTTGAATGCAAAATTTGACAGCCGAAAGGTGCGGAGCGAGTTTGGAATTCCAGAAGACGCGCCCGTCGTCGGCAAAATCGCCCGACTTTTTCCGCTCAAGGGACACGACCAATTGATGGACGCCGCGCCGGAAATCGTCAAGCGCGTTCCCGATGTGCGATTTTTTCTCATCGGCGACGGAATTCTGCTGGAACATCTTCAAAAACGTGCAAGCGATTACGGCATTTTAGAAAATTTCGTGTTCGCCGGTTTGATTGACCGCGAGCGAATACCTGAAATGATTTCGGCAATGGATGTCGTCGTTCATACGTCGCTCAGGGAAGGTTTGCCGCGTGTTTTGCCGCAAGCTCTGGCGATGGGCAAACCATGTGTTTCCTTTGATATTGACGGCGCGCCGGAAGTGGTGATTAACGATAAAACCGGTTATCTGGTCGAGGCGTATGATAACAAAGGATTAGCCGAAAGCGTTTCACGCCTTCTGAAAGACGCGGATTTGCGGGCGCAGATGGGCGAAAACGGGCGTCGGCACGTTGATCCAATGTTTCGTGCTGAAACAATGGTCAAAGAAATTGCCGAAGTTTATGATATGCTTCTGAATCAACATTCTGAAAGAATTGAAAAATTTAACGCGCGAATTTGAATTCATTCTAAAACCTTTTTGGAGAGGCTGATTTTTATGTTCACTCCACAGATAAAGGTGCTTTTCGCTTTTGTCTTTTCATTTTTGCTGTCAATTGTCTCGACGTATGTGATTCGCGCTGTGGCGCGGCGTTACGGTTATGTTGCTGCGCCGAAAGCAGACCGCTGGCATAAGCGTCCGACGGCGATGATGGGCGGCGCGGCGATTTTTTTGACGACCGTTTTGGTTTATGCTCTCGCCGTTCCCTTTACGAAAGAATCGCTGGTTATCCTCGCCGGCAGCACCGTTCTCTTTCTTGTCGGATTGATTGATGACATTCTTCACATCAAGCCTTATCAAAAACTTGTCGGACAATTCATCGGCGTCGGCATAATCGTCGGTTTCGGGTTGGCTCTGCCGTTGACTAATTCGGAAATTCTTAACATTGCCATCACTGCTTTCTGGCTTATCGGCATCACGAATGCGGTAAATCTTCTCGACAATATGGACGGGCTTGCCGCCGGAATTTCAGCCATCGCCGCCATTACTCTGGCAATCGGATTTGGCGCGAGCGGACAAACCGACGAAATGCTTTTGGTCTCGGTTTTTATCGGCGCGCTCGTCGGGTTTCTGGTATTTAACTTTAACCCGGCTTCGATTTTTATGGGCGACTGCGGCTCGATGTTTGTCGGATTTTTTCTGTCAAGCGCGGTTTTGATGACACAGGTCGGCGGACGTTCGAGAAGTGTCGTTTCAGTTTTGGCGGTTCCCGCGCTGATTCTTGTCGTACCGATTTTTGATACTACTTTTGTTACGGTTCTGCGGAAAATCTGGGGGCGAAAAGCGTCCGAAGGCGGGCGCGACCATACATCGCACCGATTAGTCGCGCTCGGACTTTCGGAAAGAAACGCGGTTTTGCTGCTTTATGCTCTGGCAATCGCTGCCGGCGCGCTTTCCTTACTCGTTAATCAAATTGAAACTACGCAAAGTTTCGCGCTGATTGCGGCTTTTACTTTAATTTTGACGATTGTCGGCGTATATCTCTCAAAAGTTAAGGTTTATAAAGAGCAGGACGAAGCGCTCGCGCTGCAAAACAAAGTCGGTTTCGGGTTTCTTGTAAATCTTTCGCACAAGCGACGAATTTTTGAAGTCCTACTGGATGCGATTTTGATTGCGCTTGCGTATTACAGTTCGTATATTTTGATTTTCGGCTCTTTTGAACAAAGCGAAACCTGGATACTTTTTGTCAAATCGCTGCCGATTTTAGTAGTTTTGCAGCTTTCCGCGTTTCTCATCGTCGGCGTTTACCGCGGCATCTGGCGTTATACGAGCATTCAGGATTTTGTTACTTATTTGAAAGGCGTTGCGCTCGGCTCTATACTGAGCATTCTGGCGATTTTACTTTTGTACCGCTTTCAATTTTACTCGCGGACTGTTTTTGTTGTTAACGCGCTGATTTTGTTTTTTTCGCTTATGGGAAGCCGTATGGCGTTTCGCTTGATGCGCCAGCTTCTGCCCTCGCCGATTTCCAAAGAAGGACGAAAGGTTTTGATTTACGGCGCGGGCGACGGCGGCGAGATGGTTTTGCGCGAGTTGAAAAACAATCCGAGCTGGGATTACGCGCCCGTCGGTTTTGTCGACGACGACCCGCTGAAAAAAGATAAAGTCATCCACGGATTGCGCGTCTTTGGCGGAAACGGCTCGCTGGCAAAGATTTGCCACGACCACAGCATTGACGAAATTTTAATCTCGTTTCGCATAATCGATCCGCAGAGACTCAAACAAATCAAAATTATTTGCAAGGACACGGAAGTTTCGCTCAAACAAGCATCACTGAAAATCGAGCCGCTCGACTTTGAATAACCCAAGTAAATAACCCGGAGTATGCCAGTTATTAAAAAGCTATTTCCTTCGATTCCTTTGCCGTGATTACATATCTATCATTACCAAAGTCATCAAGCGTCGAGTTGTGATGAGTGATTATCTGCGCGGCTGTCAAAACGTCATCCATTGTAGTATGAGCGTCTTTAGCCAGCGTTACGTTATAGCCTAAACTCGTTGCGCTTCGACAAGTTGTGTCCACACAAAACTGTGTTCTGCAACCAACGACGACAAGGTGCTCGATTCCCTTTTTGTCCAGTTCATCTTTGAGCGGCGTTTCGTAGAACGAGTCTGACGCACGCTTGCGAATGATTAACTCTCCGTCAATGGGAGCAATTTCAGAATGGATTTCCCAACCTGATGAACCTATGGCAAGCCGTCCACCATCTTCTCCATCGTGTTGAATGTAAATAACCGAAGCATTCGACTCCCGTGCTTTAGTCAGCAAGCTACTGATACTTTTTAGAACTTCGTTTCCGTTGGATGAAGGTTGTGACCAATCTACAACGCCGTTCTGAACATCAATAATCAACAATGCTGTATCTTTGTTCATAATAGAATTAGCTTAATTTTCGTTCGCCGATTATACAAGTTAAGCTGTCGAACGGCGAAGATGACGCGGCGCAAAACCGGCAACGGACTAGCTAAAGTTTAATACGCAACGTAACAAGAAAGTCGCTGCCCGCGCCCCTCACGTCCATTGAATTGTTCGACGGCGCGTTCAGGGAAAATCACGCCCGATAAATCCAAGCGTTTGCGCTGACTATGTTGCCATCCGTGTAGCCGCCCGTAATTAAAACCTGTCCGTTTTTCAAAAGCGTTGCCGTCGCAAACAATCGTTTCGTTCCCATATCGCCGCCTGTAAATGAGAAACTATTGGTCTTGGGGTCAAACACTTCTGCCCGATTTGCGCCGCCTGCAATCAAAATCTTGCCGTTCTTCAGGAGTATCGCCGTGCCTTGCAATTTGTAACGGGCAAAGTTCATATTGTTTTTGACAGCCGTAAAGCTGCCGCCTCCCGGATTGAAGACTTCCGCATTTTGATAAGCACCGTCGCCGTCGCGCTCGTCCGAGCCGCCGACGATTAAAACTCTGCCGTCTGCCAGCAACGTAGCATCGTGCTTGTGTCGCTTAACGGTTAAATTTCCGGCAGCCGTAAAAGTCCCGTTCGCGGGATTGTAAATTTCGGTGCTTGTATAAATTGTAATTGCCGAACGTCTGTCCTTATGACCGCCTGCAATCAGCACCTTTCCGTCTTTGAGCAAAGTCGCCGTGTGCGATTCACGCGCCGCCGTCATTCCGCCCGTCGCCGAAAAAGTGTTGGTCTTTGGGTCATACAATTCAGCGTCCGCCAAAAACGTCCAGCCCGTTCCAACGCCGCCAGCCAGAAGAACTTTGCCGTCGTTCAAAAGCGTGGCGACATGACCGCTTCGCGCTGTAACCATTCGTCCGGCTGACGAGAATCTGTTCGTGGTCGGGTCAAAGACTTCCGCGCTGTTCAGATAATCGCCGTTGTAGCCGCCCGCAATTAAGATCTTTCCGTTCGGAAGCCGTGTCGCCGTATGACCGGCGCGAGCGGATGTCAAATTTTCCGCCGATGTAAAAGTGTTGCTCGTCGGGTCAAACAGTTCAACACTAGACAAACCGCCGCCATTGCCGACAAAACCGCCCGCAATCAAAACTTTGCCGTTGTCGAGTAAGGTCGCCGTGTGCGCCGCTCGTTTAGCGGTCATATTACGAATTGAACTGACAACTCCTTCACGGGCAAAATTGGTTTGCGTCTTTCGTTCATCGGTTGCAACTTGAGCGCGACAACTTGGAGCAAAAACGAAAGTCATCGACAGCATTAGAAAAAACAACATTTGGTTTTTTAAGTTTTTCATAGTATTTCTCCCAAGTAGTTGCAGTTGACGATAATTTAGACAAAATATTTCGGGATTTTCTTCCCGAAAAAGATTGATGCGTTCCTAGCTCGCTTACCAATCACAAGCGAACGCCCGAATTGACGCGGGCAAAAACACATGCAACCTAACCTAGAAACAACGTCGCTGTTTTTACCTCACATCCAATGATATATTGGGCTTCGCCGCAACTTATATCACGCCCCAATTTTACCCAAATCCTCTTCAAATGATGTTTTAACTATAGAATAACACCGCCTTGCAAATCTCTTCAACGTGACGGTGATCTGTCCCGCAACAACCACCAAGCACGTTGAGGTTCTTCAATTTACTCGAAAGTTCGCGGTGTTGACGACCTAATTCTATTGGATTGCCCTCGTCGAGTTCTTCGCTGTCATTGAGTTCGGCATGGCTCTTGGCGGATGCGTTGGCTCGAATACCGCGAATTCTTTCTAACCAGGGTTCACCGGCGATCAAGACATTTTCAAAGTGCGTGGGATGAGCGCAGTTAATCATATAATAAGCGGGAGCATTTGATGTGGCTTCGTCCACGCTTTCGATGGCAGCTTTGAGAGTCTGACCGGTGGGCAGTTTGCCGTCCGTCTCGACAGTAAAGGAAATCGCTACGGGCATACCGATTGATTCGGCTGCTCGCGCAATTCCGATTGCTTCTTCGACATAGTTCATCGTTATAGCTGTGACCATATCAGCATCAGTTTCGCTGAAGGTTTTGATTTGCGCCGTGTGATACTGTTGAGATTCTTCAGCAGACATTACATCGGTCGGATTGTATCCGTCCCCGCGCGGACCGACACAGCCGCTAATCACTGTCTTGGTTGTTTCGTTCTCGAATTCGCTCCGAATCTTATTAACCAGCTCAATGGCTTTACAGTTCGCGTCAGCCAACGCGCTTTTGGAATAGCCTAGTTTTGCGCCCCAATCGGGATTAGCGCGCCACGTTGGGCTTTCAAGTATAAACCCGACTCTGTATTTTTGCGCCAAAGAGCCGTACGTGCGGAAGTATTTCCGTAAGGCTTCATAGCCTTCCACGTTTTTCAACAGATGGAAGGCGGCGAAGTCGGGTAATTCCAGATTTTCATGAAAGATAAGAGTAGTTTCAATGCCGCCGTCAGTGAGAAAGATTTTATTAGATAATTGCGGCAGTTCGTTTCGGTATTTTGCCATCCCAGACCTCCGTTTTGAAAAGACTTATCTTCAAATTATTGCATACATACAACGCCACAGATAGAAGCCCAACGCTTGAGATGACGTGGGGCGAAACCGAATCCACGCAACTTCGGGTTTAACGGACAAGCTAAATAACAAAGTCTCTGTTTCGCCCTCACGTCCATTGAATAGAGAATCAATCTACTGCCTCTGGCAGTGGTTCTACAAGGCAGTGAGGCGCGGGCAGCAACCAGAACAAAATATCTTCTCAAAGTTGAGAACAAGCAAATATATTTTCCGTCAAATGTCATCGGCAAGGTAGTTACACGAACCAGTCAAGCCGAGAAAAACAAGATTGGCGAGACCGAGGGGCGGAGGAGCGACGCACCTTTCAGGTGCGAACATCATAAAGCCACCGCCTCTGGCGGTGGTCATTTTACTTGTTATGTTGCGCCTTAATTTTCATACGCCTTCTGCCAAGAGAGTATTGCTCATTTGACTCGCTCCGCCATTCATCGTTCGTTGCGGCGGCACGGTATTAGCCGCCTGCCGGATGTTGGCGATAAAAAGCCGGTCAAGAAAAAGTTTGCGCATTATCCGATTGGCTATTTTCATATTGATATTGCCGAGGTCTCGCGCCTCGCCCGATTACCTGACACGCGCCGATGCGGTGATTAATCTCGGTTATATTTTCCGTCAAATGTCATCGGCAAGGTAGTTACACGAACCAGTCAAGCCGAGAAAAACAAGATTGGCGAGACCGAGGGGCGGAGGAGCGACGCACCTTTCAGGTGCGAACATCATAAAGCCAC
>MWYY01000011.1 GCA_002050355.1 Acidobacteria bacterium 28-9 | reverse complement strand
AACCTGTTGATGGCGCAATCTTCAGTCTTTCGTATGCTGTCATTCCTCATCACAGGGATGCGCTGCGCCACGCTTGGAATCAGTTGCGTCCGGGCGGCTGCCTTGTCATCATGGACGCTAAACTTCCATCCGGCATTCTCGGCAAGCTGCTTCATCCGTTCGTCGTGTGGACAAGCAGGTTGACGGTGCTTGGAAATCCAGATGTTCGCCCTTGGGATGAGCTTCGGGAATTGACCGACGATGTTGATTATGAGGAAGCGCAGTTTGGCACATACTACATTTGTCGCGCGAGGAAACGCTAATCAGGAGAAAATAATCAGGAGAAAAGAAGATGACCGCCTATAGTCCAGAGCTAACTCTGCGTGATGCTCGCGCGAAATACTTTGCCGTTAATAACTTTGGCTGGGGCGGATACGATGATAGATGGGTCAAAGTAGAATACGGGCTGCTGCGTTTTTACTTTCCGAACACCAACGGCAGAGTGAAGGTCGTAAAATACCATGACCTTCATCATATCCTCACCAAATATGGCACTTCATTATCGGGCGAGACTGAAATCGGGGCGTGGGAAGTTGCGACCGGATGCACGCGAAGCTTGGCGGCATGGCTTCTAAACTTATCGGGTTTTGCGTGGGGACTTGTTATCAATCCGAAAGGTGTTTACAAAGCCTTTCTCAGGGGAAGGCAAAGTGCCAATCTGTATCATCTGCCTTTTAACGATGAACTTCTCTCATCCAGTGTCGGCGACCTTCGCCAAAAGCTCAAATTGGACGAACCGCTCCGTCCGGCATCATTCGCTGACAAGGCAGCTTTCATCCTTTGGTCGCTCATTAGCCTTGCGACGTTACTTGCCATCATTGGAATAGTAATCGCGCCCTTAATTCTGATACTGATATGTGGTTGGTGGTTATTAGGATGATGCGCGTCTGCCAACCGCCGCCGCCCAACAAATCATTGGACGCGAAGGCGAAACAGCTATCTTCTTAAAAACGTCGCTCGCTTAACTCAAAGTTGCGTATTGGCGGTTTCGCCCGCGTCAACTCAATCGTTGGGCGGCTACTCTCCACATTTCGTTAAAGATGAAAGGTTTGTGTTGACTTTGTAATATAAAGTTCTTTAAGATGAAACCGAAGTCCGTTAGTAACCTACAAGGATGAGCGCATGAGGCGAGTAATAACAATCTGTATTTTTAGTTTAATCACAGTTGCTTTTCTTGCGGGACGAGATACTAAGTCGCAAACTGGCGTTCAGACAATGAGAGATGAAAGCGGGCGGTTGGCTGATGCAAACGAGTTTGAATTTTGGGTCAATAGCTTTCTTGCCGAACAGACTGATAGTTCACGAATGCCGAGTCTTGGGCTAGTTGTCGTAAAGGATGGCGGTATTTTCTTCCAAAAAGGTTATGGACAGGCTAACGATGAAGGTAATGTGACGGTATCGCCCGAACAAACTCTTTTCCGTGCCGCTTCCGTCTCCAAGCTGGTGACAGCTACCGCCCTAATGCAACTTGTTGAACAAGGCAAACTTAACCTTGACGCGGACATCAATACATATCTGACACGCTTTCAATTGGCGAACAATTATTCCGCGCCTATTACCGCCCGTCATCTGCTAACACATACGAGCGGCATCGAAGACAGGCTTTTCGGCAACACCGTGCCGGGCGCAGACCGACTCGTTTCGCTCGGAGATTATTTCACCGCGCACGTTCCGCGTCGGATTCGCCCGCCCGGAGAGCAAATCGCTTACTCGAATACCGGAATGGCTCTGGCGGGACATTTGGTTGAAGCGATTTCCGGTCTTTCTTTTGAAGAATACGTTGAGCGCAACATCTTTCAGCCGCTCGGTATGACTCGTTCGAGTTTCCGTCAACCTTATCCGGCGCATCTCGCTCCCGATGTCGTTCCTTCCGGCGCGGACAGCAGCGCGATGCTTCTGTATCCTTCGGGTTCGATGATTACCCCCATCTCCGATATGGGACGCTTTATCGCCGCGCATCTCAACGGCGGCAAATTTGGCGATGCGCGTATTCTTTCCGAAGAAACTGTGCGTGAAATGCACCGCCAACATTTTACGGGACACGCACAAATGCCGGGCATCGCTTACGGCTTCTTTGAAAATTATACAAACGGCAGGCGCGTGCTTTTCCACACGGGCTTGAGCGGACATCAATCGTTGCTTTGCCTGCTGCCCGAAGAAAACGTCGGCTTTTACATGGTGTTATCAGCCAGACAGGGCGGCGCGTATCAGGATTTGCGAAGAAAGTTTATGCAGGCGTTTCTTGACCATTACTTTCCAGCCGCGCAAGCCTACTCGCTTCCCGCGCCGCCGCCGGATTTTACGCAACGCGCCGAACGGTTTACGGGTTTGTATCGCCCTAATCTTTTTCCGCGCACGACAATCGAAACGCTCGCCTATATGGGAGCAGACACGCGGGTAAGCGCAAACGGCGACGGAACGCTAACCGTCAGTTTGCCGCCGCTTGGAGCAAAGAGTTTTCGGATTGTCGAAGTAGAGCCGATGCTTTTCAGGTCGGAGGACGGTTTTTATTTCGCATTCGGAGTGGACGCGAGCGGCAGCATTAACCGTATGCAGATGAGCGGTTCGATAGTTGACCCGATAGGTTTTGACCGTTTGAAGTGGTATGAAAGCGGCACGCTTCACGCAGTCTTAGCGGTGACGGGCTTCTTCCTGTTTCTGTCCTTCTGTTTCGTTTCGCTCGTCGGTTTCATTCTCCGCTTTTTCCGTAAAGCGAGGCATAGCGAACCTTCGATTTCTCGTCCGGCGCGTCTGGCTTGGCGAATGGCTTTTTTGGCGAGCGTGTGTGTCATCCTTAGTCCCGTGCTTGCCCTTGTCTGGTATTTCGTAGGCGACCCCGAATTGCGCCCTTACAAAATAGAATCCGCGCTTTATGTCTCTCTAAGTATACTTCAGCTTGCGGCATTGCTTGGCTTAACATTGCCGATTTTCGCCTTCAAATCGTGGAAACAAGATTACTGGTCTATGGCGCGACGAATCTACTTCAGTATTGTAGCTTTTGCCGGATTGCTGATGATACCGTTTTTCTATTATTGGAATCTGTTAGGATTTCGATTCTAAAATGCTTTTATCCCACACCGCCGCCCAACAAGTCATTGGATGTGAGGGCGAAACAGCGACTTTGTTTGGTTAGTTGTCCGTTAAACTCAAACGGACTTCTGGCGGTTTCGCCCCACGTCATCTCAGCCGTTAGACATCTTCTTGTTCTTAAAGTAATTATTGCGAACAAGCGGCTCTGGAATCTCGTATTGTAAAAAGTTCAGTCATATGGAGGCGCGGTGTTCACTCAATTAAAAATTTCATCTTCTGTATTTATTCTATTTTTCGGATTAGGAGTAATAACCATAAATTCCGTGAAAGCATCTGCACAAACGCCAAATAAGTCTCTTTCTTCATCGGCAGGCTCTCGCTCTCCTCTAAAGCCTTGCAACGTGTCCGGTCTTGATGGAGAGGTTCTTTGCGGGAAATATGAAGTTTATGAAAATCGAAACTCTAAAATCGGACGGAAAATCGCTCTTAACGTAGTCGTGCTTCGTGCCTTGTCTGCTAATCCTGCTCCAGACCCTTTATTCACGTTTGCAGGCGGTCCCGGACAGGCGGAAACAGAGGACGTGAAAGATAACGCGCAAAGGTTTGCCGACATTCGCCGTGACCGTGACATTGTAATGGTTGACCAGAGAGGCACAGGTCTCTCCAACCCGTTAGATTGTAGCTTTGGTGGAGCTAATGAATTGGTTCAGGCGTTTTTGGCTGGCGATTTGCCGATTGAGAAAGTAGAGGAATGTCGGAAACAGCATGAGCAGAAGGCTAATCTTAAATTCTATACGACACCTTTTGCCATAGATGACATTGACGATGTTCGTGCTTGGTTAGGCTACGACCGCATCAATCTATACGGAGGCTCATACGGTTCACGCGCGGCGATGGTTTACCTTCGGCAGCATCCGAAGCACGTTCGCACCGTAACGATAAGAGCCATTTTCCCGCTAACCTTGAAGAATCCGTTATACAGTCCGAGAGACGGGCAGCAATCACTCAATCGCTTATTCTCGGATTGTGCGGCGGATGAAGCGTGTGCAAAGGCATTCCCAACACTGAAACAGGATTTTCAAACGGTGCTTGAACGACTCGCCCAATCGCCGACAAAAATCAAAGTAACCGACCCGCGAACCAAAGAAACGGTTGAAATCACAATCACGCGAGATGTATTTGCCGGCGGAGTGCGCCGTTTGTTATACCATCCTAACTCGCAGCGTCTTATCCCGACGCTTATCCGTAGTGCTTTTGCCAATGACTACAAAGCCTTTGAGTCAATCGTCGCCCAAATTCTCGGCATTGAAAAAGTTCTAAGCACAGGAATGTTTCTGAGTGTCACTTGCGCGGAGGATGTTCCACTAATTCGTCAAAGAGATATTGCGCGAGAGACGAACGGGACTTTTATCGGTTCGACTATGGTTCAAAGTTTGGTAGGAAGTTGTAAAGCATGGGAACGCGGGAAATTGTCCGCTAATTACAATACTCCCGTTCGTTCAGACGCGCCCGTGCTTCTCTTTTCCGGTGCGCTTGACCCTGTGACACCGCCCGTTTATGGTGCTGAAGTAGCGCGACATCTTCCGAACAGCTTACACATCGTTATGAACGGAATAGCTCATAGCCCGTTCCCAAGTTGCGCCATCGGCGTTATGACACAGTTCATATTGAAGGGAGATACCAAAGGGTTGGATACATCCTGCGTGGATAAGTTAAGCCGACCAGCATTTATTCCTCCAGCGAAGAAATAACCGCGAGTGGTTAATAGCAAAGGCGATGTCTAACAAATCAATGGACGCGAGGCGAAACAGCTTGCCTCATAAAAACATATTTTGTTTAACCCGGAGTTGCGCGTAGCGGTTTCGCCCGCGTCAACTCAGCCGTTCGGCATCTTTTCTTGAAATGGAAGCGGCGATTTAGGAGAATCGGAATATGCCTGATATGGAACTTCACGGACAAGCAATGCTTGATTATCTGAACGGTGAGAAGAACGCTTATTGTCTATTGCGGCGCGACGACGGCATTGCTTATCCGCCGATTTATGCCGAGCGATTTTTTTACCCTGACGGATTGCCAGAACTTGACAAAATTGCAGTAGAGCATTGCGTCGGACGAGTTCTTGATATTGGCGCGGGCGCGGGGACTCATTCGTTAGCCATTCAGGACAGAGGGCTTGACGTGACTTCCATTGACATTTCCGCCAAAGCCGTGCGCGTGATGTCCGAGCGCGGTTGTCGAGATGCCAGAGTCGGCGACGTTTTCGATTCTTACTCTGAACCGTTCGACACGGTGTTTGTCATTCTAAACATCGGAATTGTACAAAATTTAGGCGGACTCGCCGGATTCTTCAAACATCTTGACGGGTTGATGACCGACGGCGGGCAACTTATTATGGATTCGATAGACTCGCGCAACTCCGAAGATGAAAGCTATCGGAAATATACGCAAGACAAAATTGCGAAAGGTTGCTATTTGGGCGAACGGACTTTGCGATTTGAATATAAAGACCAAGTTAGCGATTGGTTTGAGTGGATACACATTGACCCTGAAACTCTTGGTAAATATGCTGTTGAAGCAGGTTTCTCGATGAAGCATCTGGGAAATGATGGAAAGAGATATTTAACGTCTTTCGCTAAAGGATAACGCAATGCCGAACAATTCGATGGATGTAAGGGCGAAACAGCGACTTCCTTATCAACGTCGTCCGTTAATTTTTACGTTGTCGCTGGCTGTTTCGCCCCACGTCAATTCAATCGTTGGGCGGCTTCCCGTGATGCGTTGTTTTCGAGTAATCTATATCTTGCGTGAATCAAGCAAATAACCTTTTATCTCGAATAATCGAATGGGCGGAACGAGAGAAAGGTATTCGAGCCTTGTTTCTGGTAGGCTCTCGCGCCCGAAACGAATCCGTTGACGCGCTTGCAGATTTTGATATTAGCGTCTTTGCCGAAACGCATCATCCTTACACGACGAATAATCAGTGGTTGTCTGAAATTGAAAAGGTTTGGGTTTGCGTGCCGGAAAAGTTCACCCGCGAAGACGAGATTGTGCCGACGCGCTTGGTCATATTTGAAGCTGGAGTAAAAGTTGATTTCGCTTTTTACGGTTTGCACGTTTTGGACGAGTTAGCCGACGGCGACGAGCTAGACACGGGTTTCAAAGTTCTTCTGGATAAAGACGGAACAACACAGGGATTAAAGCCGCCGACTTTTGGAAAGCTAAAACACGCCAAACCTGATGAAAACGAGTTCGTTAATCTCGTCAATGAATTTTGGTTTGAAACAACTTATGTCGCAAAATATCTGAAACGCGATGAATTGTGGCTGGCGAAATTTATAGACTGCAATTTAAAGAAGTTTCTTTTGAAAATAATTGAGTGGCACGAGCAGTCGAAACACAACTGGGATTACGAAACGTATTATATGGGAAAAGGTATGAAGTCGTGGGCGAGCGCGGATACTTGGAGGAGTTTGCATCAAACCTTCGCCCATTTTGACGGCGACGATAGTTGGGACAGCCTTTTCGCCACGATAAACCTTTTTCGACATCTTGCAAAGGAAACGGCTGAAATGCTCGGATTTTCGTATCCTGAAGAAGTTGACCGAAACATAACTGGATTTATCTTTCAAATTAGAGAAGGACAAGAGCGTTGACACCCGACAGCCGCCGCCCAACAAATCATTGGACGTGAGGGCGAAACAGCGACTTTGTTATTACGTTTTTTCATAAATTTTATGTTGCGCGTATTCGGTTTCGCCCCACGTTAACTCCACCGTTCGGTGCTTTTCTGTTTCTCGACCCGCCGAAAATTTTGTCACAAAATTGGTATCTGCGGTGTTTAAGCTAATAGAGGAGAGATAATTTTAATGAAGCGGATTGCCCCAGTTATAGGAACGCCTCGTTTTAGTCCGATTACACTGGGACAAAAACTTAAAAGCCTTGAAATTGACGGGTTCGCTTTCACCGAGACGGTGCATAAACCGAACCAGACACTTGCTAGGCATTATCACGAACACGCAAATATCGCTTTTATTCTTAACGGGTCTTTTACAAAAATACTCGACAGGCGACGTTTTGAATGCAGCCCGCAGAGCTTGATTATCAAGCCTGCCGGCGAAGCTCACGCAAATCATTACGGGCGCGGCGGAATGCATTGTTTTCTCATTGAAGTGAAGCCGCAAAAGGTTAAATCCTTAGAGTCTTTTTCCAAAACCTTTGACCGGGTTAATCATTTTCGCGGAGGAATGTTTTCAATGTTAGCGACGCGCATCTGGAAGGAAATGCGCGTTATGGACAGTGCCTCACCGCTTGCCATAGAGGGATTGTCATTTGAGCTTATTGCCGAGATGTCACGCCATTCGAGCCTTGTCTCTGAGCGTCAACATCCCTACTGGCTCAAACGGGTTAGAGAGATTCTTCACGCGCATTTTTCGGAACCTATCAGTCTCGCCAATGTCGCCAAAACAGTTGACGTGCATCCGGTTCATCTGGCGCGAGAATTCCGTAAGTTTTACGGCTGCACGTTAGGCGAGTATATTCGCGGGCTTCGGATTGAATTCGCCTGCCATAAACTTTCTACGTCCGATACGCCGCTGGTTGAAATCTCTTTGGCTGCGGGTTTCTCACATCAGGCTCATTTTTCAAGAATCTTCAAGCGTCAAATCGGCATTACACCCCGCGAATTCCGCTCGCTTCATCGCTCGCGCTAATTTTTGTTAAAAAGGTTTTATTTGTGAAAGACGAGCGGGTAGCTCCGTGATATTTTGCTTTGTGAACAACGAGTAATTTAATCGGAAGACTATCATCTTTATGAAAAAATTCTTTGCAATATTTTTGGTTTTAATTTCACTTTCAAGCATTGGTTCAGGACAAACTTCGCGCAGCAAAATTTATACTAATACATTTCCTCAGTATAATCTCGACATCAAAGTTTTGCCCGAGGCTCACCGTCTCGAAACGAAAGGCACGCTGCGACTGCCTGCGGCTAACAAATCCCGCACGGAACTCAGGCTGTCTTTGAGTGAGTTGATGCACGATTTCACAGTTGAAATAATAGAACCTGCCGCGAGTGCCGGAATCGCCAAAGTTGATAAAACAGGTTCAAGCAATGAAAATCTTAAATGGGTTGTTCGCCCCGTTCGCCCGATTCCTGCGAATCAATCTGTATTGTTGCGCTTCTCGTATGTCGGCGGCGAGCAGATTTCCAGTCTGTTCTACATCGGCTCTGAAGTTTCATTTGCTTCAGCGTGGGGAGCAGACTGGTATCCGGTGATTATCGGCGAAGTTAATAAAGGCATCGGCACGCTTCAATTTTCCGTTCCGGTTGGACAGACGGTTTATGCCTCCGGCAATCGTCGCAGTTCAGATCAGGAAGCAGAGCAAGGCACGTTCAAATTTGAATTTCTTCATCCGACATATTTTTCATTTGCCGCAGGTAATTACACCGTTGTTCGTCGTAATGGCTCTGTTCCGATAGCGGCTTATTTGTTAAAACCTCGCCAGAATATGGAACAGTATTTGGAAGGAATTTCGAGCATCCTCAACGCGCTGACCGAAGAGTTCGGAAATTATCCTTTCGACGAATTCGCTCTCGTCGAAATACCCCGCGATTTGGCGCAAAAAGCGGGTTTTAACGCAGCGGGAGTGCAGGGTTTTGTGATGGCGAACAGCCGCGCTTTCGATGTGAAGCATGTCAAATACATTCACAACTTTTTCGGACACGAATTCGCTCATCAATGGTTTCCGCATAGGGTCGCGTTGAAAACGCCGCCCGGACTTTATATGGAAGAAGCGTTAGCGGAATACGGAGGCTTGCGCGTCGTGGAAACTTTAGCGGGCGCTGATGCCGCCGAACAATACCGGCGGACGGGTTTTGAGTATGACCCCGGTTACAGCGCGCTTCAGTATTTCAAACTTGTCGGCGCGGGCATTGACCATCCGCTATCGAATTTAAATTCGAGCTTAGAACATCACAACTTAGCTTACAACAAAGGGTTTCTCGTATTTAATATGCTTTCGCGCGAGATAGGCAGAGAAAAGTTTCAACGTATCCTTCACAATATCATGCGCCGATACGCCTTCAAAGAAATCAAATGGAGCGAATTCTTGCGAGCCATTGAAACAGGCGCAGGCAAAAATTTGCGGTGGTTTTATGAACAATGGTTCGAGAGAACAGGCGCGCCGGAGTTTCAATTAACGTGGAAACAGCAAGGCAAAAAATTACGCGGTGTTATTACTCAAACATCACCTTATTATCGAGCCGCTTTAGAAATTGAAGCTAGGAATAATCAAGGTCAGCGTCTAAATCGCACAGTGAAAGTTCGCGGAGCGGAAACGTCATTTTCTTTTCCGGCAAATTTCCGCGCAGATTCGGTTACGCTCGATCCGCATTATTTAGTGCTGCGCTGGACACCGGAGTATCGCAATGCGGCAAGTGCGGCTCGTCCACCTAGCCAGAAAGTAAGTCCATAAATTATGGTGAATGTCTATTGCTATGCCGCACAACAGGTCGTGATACAAACAAAAGTGTTCGGTGTATAATGTTCACGCTGGTAAAAAGCGTGAGCAGGAAGGGATGAAGGTCGGCAATGACTTTGGGTCAACTTCTATGAAGCCAAACCCGTCCAACAGTGTGACTTAATTTTCGCCTTCATCCGTATCACGAAATGGGACAACCAAGCCCGAATAGGAGTGTGGATAACACCGAGCAATTTCTTGTTCTCGCGCTTTACGCTGCGCGTAATAAAACCGATGCCTCGTTCGACTGTCAAAGCATTAGCGAAGATGGCTCGGCGAGGTATTTTTAGTTGACGATTGACTTTGCATAGGAGTCATTGGACGTGAGGGCGAAACGGCGACTTTCATTTGGCGTTGTCTTTTTCCTGTGAGCTTGCGTGTAGCGGTTTCGCCCCACGTCAATTCGGTCGTTGGACGCTTTTCGGTGTTTCTGCGGAAGTAAAATTTGGAGTAGTGTTACAGAATGAAGTTTCGCGCTCGATTATTCAATTTCAGCATTTTGATTTTTCTTTTCTTGGCGTTCGTTCGAGCAAACGCGCAATCCCAAAAAAACAAATCCACTCAAGCCGCTTCACCGACTTTGCAGTCTCGATTCATCTCTGGTAACAGTTCGCTCGAAATACCATTCGATTTATCCAGCAATCTTGTCTTGTTGCAGGCGAAAGTAAATGATTCCGCGCCTGTTTGGTTTATTTTTGACACGGGCGCGGAAAGCACTGTCATTGATGCCGAGTTTGCCAAGACGCTGCGCTTGAAACCTGCCGGTAAAATTGTCGGGACGGGCAGCGCGGGGACGGCTGAAGCTGTTAAATTTAAGACGGTTTCAATGCAGTTTCCGAATATTGAAATCTCCAATTTAACAATTTACGGACTTCCGATTGATTCTTTTTCCGCGCCGCTCGGTAAGAAAATTGGCGGCGTTATCGGCTACGACATTATCAAAGAGTTTGTTGTAGAGATTGATTACGTCGCTCGAAAAATCAATTTATACAAACCCGAAAGCTATCAGTATTCGGGAGCAGGCGAAATTTTTCCTCTAATGTTTGAGGAGAATTTGCCGTTTGTTCAAGCGAGTTTCGCCTTTGAAAAACGAGTGCCGATTAGCGGTAAATTTGAGATTGATTCAGGTTCAACCGGCGCGGTTTTGTTCAATACGCCGTTCGTCAAAAAGCATCAACTTCTGAAATCCGTTTCTCGAACAAGCGAAACCCGCATCGGCGGTGTTGGCGGCACAGCGCAGACTTTTCTTGGGCGCGTTAAAAGTATAGGTTTGGGACGCTTCACACTTGAGAATCCAATCGCGCGTTTCTCGCAAGCAACACGCGGAGATTATGCCAGCAATAAATACGACGGGCTGCTTGGCGGCGAAGTTTTCCGTCGTTTCAGAACGATTTTTGATTACTCGCGCAAGAGAATGATTCTTGAGCCGAACGCGCTGGTTTCCGAACCTTTCGAGATTGATATGAGCGGAATGGAGTTGGTTGCCGATGGCGACGACCTTTCAATCGTGCTGGTTGATGACGTAAAGCCGAAGAGTCCGGCAGCAGAAGCCGGAGTGCGCGGCGGAGATATAATTACGGCGATTGACAATCGTCCGGTCAAGGACTTTACGCTGGAGCAAATTCGTGAAATGTTCAGGCAGGATGGGCGAGAATATCTGTTGAAACTGAAACGCGACGGAACAGAAGTGCAGGTAAAAATCAAGTTGCGTAGATTAACCTAACGCCGCGTCCAACAAATCAATGGACGTGAGGGCGAAACAGCGACTTTCTTATCACGTTGTCTTTTTACCCTTAACTTGCGTGGTGGCGGTTTCGCCCCACGTCAATTCGGGCGTTCGGCACTTTCTGGCGGTATTGAACAAAACTTTCACGAGCAGCGTTAAAATCTTTATGAAAAAAGTCATTTATATTTTATTGTTTGTTTTATTAGCGTTCAGCATTTCTCCGGCGCAGATCGTCGGCGACCTTCAAGACGAACCCGTCAAAATTGAAGCCCAGCCGACAAAAGGTTTTTCTTATCCATATTATCTTTATGTGCCGAAAGCGATGCGCGAAGTCGGGGCGCGAAAACAGACGCAGACGATTCTCGTGATACCGAACAATGCGGGCAAGACTGACGACGATTTTGCCGTTCACGAAGCGGACGCGAAGCGGAAAATAGGGCAAAACAAAACTATGACCGCGCGAGTAAACGTGATTATCCTGATGCCCGTGTTCCCGCGTCCGAAAACCGATTGGAAAATTTACACGCACGCGCTCGACCGCGATTCGATGCTGACGGATAAAAAAGAATACAGGCGTTTTGATTTACAACTCACGGCAATGATTGACGATGCGCGGGAGAAACTCAAAGCGGAAAAACTGGAAACGGACAAGCGCGTTTTGATGTTCGGGTTTTCGGCTTCGGCAATGTTTGCCAATCGTTTTACTTTTTTGCATCCGAAGCGCGTCAAAGCCGCCGTCATCGTTTCGCCCGGCGGTTGGGCGATTGCTCCTGCTGCCGCTTACAACGGAAAGGCTTTGCGTTATCCAATCGGCGCGGGCGGTTTCCGGCGCGGATTTGGATATAAAAAATTTGCGAAAAGTTCCGCTTTTCATTTCTCTGGGCGACAGGGACGATAACGATTCGGTTATCTTCAGAGACAGTTACGAAAAGGAGGATGAAGATTTAATCTTCGCGCTGTTCGGCAAAACGCCCGTCGAGCGTTGGGACAATTCAAAAAAACTCTATCAGGATAACAAGCTGAATGCCGAATTTCGACTTTACCCGAACGTCAAACACGGCATAACGGAAGAAATGTTTGCCGATATTTTCGCATTTTTGAAAAAATATGCCGGATAATTTTACTCCGACTAATTATTTTGAAGTTGTCTCCTAAAGATTGAGAACGTGCCGAATACAAAGTTGTGCCGTCGCGCTTCGTTACTGTATTTTATACTTTTTAATGAGAATTTAGCTGCTGAGGAACGCGATATGAACACTATACGCTTTTTCGAGCGAGATGTGACTGACACAGAATTTGCTCAGGTAAACGCGGGTTTTGATGAACATACAATCGAAAATGGCAATCCCATCGAAATTCAGGAGCGCTTTAGCATCACTGTTATGGATGGCGAAACCTTTGTTGGCTCTGCGAGTGGACTTGCCTACAAAGGGAACGGTGTATACAACAACTGGTTTTATTTGACTGACTTGTTTATCGAGAAATCTTATCGTGGACAAGGACTCGGAGCGGCAGCTCTTAGAAAACTTGAAGTCCGGGTTGAGGCACTTGGCATCAGGAATATCTGGACATGGACTGCTGGTTACGAAGCACCGGGATTTTACAAGAAACAGGGCTATGAGGTTTTTTGCGAGCTAGAAAACTGGTATTTCACCGGACATAACAGAGTCGCCCTGCGTAAAACATTAGGAACTTAACCGGCGCGTCCAACTTGAACGAAGGCACAACAAAGCATTGGGCGCGCGCGAGGTGAAACCGTTACTTTGTTAAAAACGGTGTCCATTAAACTCGGAGTTGCGTGTAGGCGGTTTCGCCCCTCGTCATCTCAAGCGTTCGGCATCTTTCTCAACTCAAGCAACTATTAAAGGTAGCGAAATGTCTATATGCTTTTACAAAGCCCTTGAGAAGGTTTGATTATGATAAATAAACTTTTACTTACTGCATTAATTTTGATGTTTTCGTCAGTTTTACAAGCACAGCAAAAAATAGCGACCGATGATTTGCTTGCCCGGTGTTCAGAGAAACTCATTCCGTATCCCGAGCGGTATAAAGTCAAAAATCCTGTTTTCTTACTGGATTTGGTTTCTTCGTCTAAAGGACGGCTTTACTTCTTAGGCGCGGGGCATTCTTCTGATCCTGCCGACCCGCAGTTCCTTAAAATCGAACAAGCGTGGAGTAAAGTCAAACCGACAATCGCCTTTTATGAAGGTCCGAATCGCCCGATTGCGGCAAACCGCGAGGAAACGATCAAACAAGCCGGCGAATCCGGTTTTGTTCGATTTTTAGCCGCGCGCGACGGCATTCCGTTCGTGACGCTCGAACCGCCCCCGCAAGATGAAGCGAATTTCATTATCCAAAAGTTCAGCCCTGAGAAAGTAATGTTGTTTTATGTGCTGCGGGAGGCTCAGCGTCTGAGAGAACGCCGGAAGATGTCCGAGCCGGAAATTCGCGTCGCCATCACACAACTATTGGAGCGTGTCGCAAAAGCGAAAGTTTTTGAAAAGCCTTTTGCTAATCTTGATGAATTAGACGCCGCTTACAAGCGTTATTGGAAAAGCCCGGCGCATTGGTGGCAAGCGCCTTCCGCGTGGTTCGATCCGCTGAACTCTTCTGCCAAAACGGGCGGCATCTTTACAAACGAGATAAATCAAATGTCGAGCGGCTATCGCAATATGCATATGTATAAAATTTTGTCCAAAGCAGTAATTGACGGAGAGAAGGTTTTCGCCGTTGTCGGCGGCAACCATATTCCAATGCAAGCCGCTGCGCTGCGTTGTGCGCTGAAATAAACGCAATACCGAACAAGTAACTGCTGCCTGGTCAAACCGAGACGCTCGGCGATTTTTATGTCTTCCCACGGAAGCTCGCGCCAGACGGCAGCAAACTCTTCGGGCGGAAATTCCAGCATTTCGGCGATTTGTTTAACCGACGCGACACGCAAAATCGGAAAAAGCCAGACGAGCGCATCGCCCTGCCTGTCTTTCAGATTAAGCATCAGCGCGATGCGGTGACGAAGCGGCAACTCGCCAATCTCCGCCCAAACTTTTTTAAGATGTTCTCGCTGTTCAAACGTAACGACGGTTTTATCATCCGCCGAAACCATAGCCTTTTCCCGTTCGATTCGGGCGTGTTCATCTTCGGACACATCTTTTTGATCTTTCACTCCCTGAATTTCGGCGACAATCGAAACGAGTTCGTTAAAGAGAATCGGCACTTTAGCAAATTCAAAAATAAAAATTAATAAATCAATCGTTCGCGCCGTGTGGCTTAAATTTTCGCTGCTCGCCATTTCAGCGATTTTCGCTCGAATCGTTTCCGCCGCCACCGATTCGGCCTGATCGTTCCGCTTCGACCATTCCTTAAAGCCACAAATCCACCTGTTTTGCCCATCTTCCCATAATTCGAACGGCTGATGATGAGTGAGCAAATACCTAAGTTTATTCTTTAGTTGTTGGCGGAGCGGATATTTGGCGCGGAGGTATTGACGGTAAGCGTTGAGCGTAACCGAGACGACAAAGCTATTCAGATTGTGAACGGATTTTCCGTTAACATTTGATTTCAAACGTCCAAGTTCACCGACGAGAATCAATTTCACTTCACCCGCAATTTCCAGCGCGTCTTGATTGTTTTGACTGAAATCGTTTTCCTTTAACGAAACGTGAAGTTTGCCGCGAAGCATTTTTTTTATCCTCGGTTCGATCTGTTCGACGAGCAAATCGGCAAGCGCTTTCTCCGACTCGGTCGCTGAAACCGAATTCAAAAAAGTTATCAGCAAGATGTCAGACTGATTTAACATTCCGTTTCATTCAGTAGTTTTGAAAAGTGCTTTTCATTCTAGTAATTTTTACGTGTGAAAACCACAATAATAGTAAAAACGCATAGTTCAAAAATTTTATTAACTGTTGGAAGATTAACTTGTGCTATTACCTTATTACATTCTTCAATAGTGACAAATAGAGGGTGAAACAAAAATGCAAGTGCAAATGATAAGGAAAAATAAAGGACAAAAGCAAAGCGGGCGAATCATTATCGCCCGCTTTGCTTTTGTAAATATTGGCTTTGCAGATAAGGCTTGAACTTACGATCATTCGGTTAACAGCAACCGGAAATGCTAATTCATTGTAAAAAAGCAAACAGAAACAAAAAAACGCTGTTATCAGGTAAATAGATTCATTTCTTGAGATCGTCTCGAAAGATGAAAAAACTTTCTGGCTCAAATTCAGACAAAAGCTAGAAAGATTAAACGAAACAATACAACAAAAACATAGGGAAAATTAAGTAGATTACTGAATATTAGGGAAAAAGAAAGGGAAAATGAAAAACGGCAACTGTTATAGTTGCCGTAAATCATTGAAAAGATTGGCTCCGCAGGTAAGACTCGAACTTACAACCCTTCGGTTAACAGCCGAAAACTATCTATCTTCTGGAAATATCTGCAACTTTCACTTTTGCTGTTTACTTCAATAAATATAGGATTGTTTTTATATTGTGTCGCCTTGACTTCTCCTTAACAATCTCTAACAATCAAATGAAAGTGTGAGTAAAAGTAGGAGTAGTGTGAGTAAATGTCTAAAGAAATGATTAAAAAAAGCTCCCGTGATTGGGGTATTATTCAAAAGAAAAATAAAGTAACAGGCAAACTTGAATGGTATGCAAGAATTATTCGCACTGATGGGAGTGGTAAACGAAAGGAATATACTGCTAAAGCTGAAAGTAAATCTCAGGCTAGAAGATTAAGAGAGGAACTTTCTGATAATTTTAAGCAACGTGGAGAGCTATCAATTGAAGGTAACAAACTTATCTTTAGAGAGCTTGCAGCTATTTATTGTGAGAAGAAGTTGTTTGATGCTGTGTATCACGGTGAAGGTAAGGCTAAGCGCAAAGTAGGAGGAGTTCGTTCACTGGCAGGTTCTTTACATTATTTAGAAGTATTGAAGGCTCATTTTGGAGCGAAATTGATACGCAACATTACTCACAATGACATTGAAGAGTTCAAAGCATTTCGATTAAAAACCCCTACTGCACGTGGCGAAAGGAGCATCGCTGATACTAATAGAACACTGGAATTATTAAGAGCTGTCTTACGCTTTGCTGCTAGAGCAGGATGGATGGTTCATTCTCCCTTTGAAATGGGAACGCCACTAATATCAAAGGCAGATGAAACCAGGCGCGAAAGAGTTTTATCATACGAAGAAGAAGTAAGGCTATTGTCAGAATGTAAAGGCAGACGCTCACACTTGAAGCCAATAATAATTACAGCTTTAGATTGTGCTATTAGAAGAGGAGAGATACTGAAACTCCAGTGGAAGGATGTGGATTTCTTAATTAGGACTATTACGGTAACTGCTATGAACTCTAAAACTGCACGGGCACGGAATATAGGAATGACAGAGCGAGTTTTTGTGGAACTTTCCCAGCTTTGGGAGAACTCGCCAAAAGATTTGAATACACTTGTCTTTGGCATAACAGATACAGTGAAAACTTCGTTTGCGTCAGCTTGTAGAGATGCAACCATTGAAGACTTGAGATTCCACGATTTAAGGCATTCAGCAATTTCGAGAATGGTGCAAGCTGGTCTTGCGCCAATGGAGATAATGAAAATATCAGGACACACCCAAATGACAACTTTTGCACGTTACGTTAATCCAGATACTAGTGCTGTTCAGAGAATCGCTGATAGATTGTCTGCCTTTAACACAGAAGCTATGAACGAAGTTTCAATAGCAAGCGAATTATCAAATTAAGAAGCTCTAAATAATAGGTAAAACCAAGGTTGTTGCAGACCATTTATAATAGGCTTTTTAGGGTTCAATTGTAAGTCGTTTAGATTCAAAATGATACAACTAACTGTTGCAAATAAATAACTTAGCTAAATCCTTTGAAATCTACTAGGCTTGACAAAACCAGTTCAATGTGGTAGTATAAAGACAGTAAAGAAAAGGCTAGTTTCCAGAGCCGTGGTAAGCAAAGAAACTAGCCTTTTGATTTTTTATCAATGAGATTTTGAACCTCGTTGACGGAGGCTTTTGTGTGCCTCGACTGATTATAAGTGTATCAAAGTCGAGCCGCTAAAGCAAGTGAAAAATTAGAGAAGAGTAAAGGAGAATTTGCTGATGGAAATAGGTAGTAATACAGAATTAGTAAGCAGAAGCGGTTCGGTGTATGTAGAGCAAAGATATAGCAGACGCGAGGCAGCAGATTATTTAGGAATTAGTGTTGTAACGATAGACAGAGCGTTAAAAGATAGAAGCATCTCGTGTTTCAGAGTTGGTCGGAGAGTAATTTTTAGCAAGGCACATCTGGATGAGTTTTTATCCAGTAATGAGTGCAGAGCTAAGGTTAGAAAAAATGGAAGGAAACCAGTGTGGTTTTCAGCCAATCAGGAACTAGCAGTAGCTGAATAAGTTACATAACAGTCTGTAAGGGAAGGCGTGGCTAAAACTGCGCCTTCCCTTACAGACAAGGGAGAACTGTGTCTCTGAGAGCAAAAGGGAGCTAAGGCGGAGAGTAATAACACAGATTACGGCTATAAATGCGATTTAAGCACGTTTAATCTCAAAGCCTAGTTGACCTACCTTTTTCACATAAAAGACGGTCAGAGATGCCTTAGAACGCAAAGAAAGGGGGCTATGATAAACACACCAACCTCTTTTCTATTATAAACTGTTTAGAAAGGAATGTAAAGGATTATTTTTACAATTGGAGATTCTATTGGATTGGATAACAGAAACAATAAAGAGCAACACGTAAAGAATCTTAAAAGCATTTACTAATCACGACAAGGCAAGACCAGACAGGAGAGCATAAAATGAATGATATAAAATTGGATTTCGGGAATAACAGCGGCGGCGATAAGCCATTTAAGAAAGGAATGATTATCTGCCAAATATGCGGCGAGAAAAGCCGTTATCATTGTAGAGAAAGAGAAGACGGGACATTAGCTATTTGTAAAAACGTAGCCAGCGATAAACATACAAAAGATGGGAAGGGCTACATACATATCCTCGATAATTCAAACGGACAAGCTAAAAATGTCTCTAAAGTAGCTCAGAAGGCTATTCCTGACACTCCTAAAGCTGATGCTGACAGGCTCAATGAAGTTTATACGACTTTTCTAGATAGTCTCACGCTTAGTAAACAGCACGCTGATAATCTACTAAATGAAAGAGGTCTGTTCGATACAAAGATAGCCCAAAATCTCTATGCCTCAGTTCCAGCCTATGAAGACAGGTTTGAGGTTGCCGGAAAACTAGCCGAGTCTTACGATTTAGAAGGCATTCCAGGCTTTTACTTTGAAAACGGAAAATGGGCATTACATTTAACTTATCCTGGGTTTTACGTTCCATACAGAGATGAGCAAGGTCGTATTGTTGGCTTACAAATACGTCAGGATAAGGACGGTGAACAAAAATATCTTTGGTTATCTTCCAGCAATAAAGAAAGAGGAACTTCCTCCGGCACCCCATTGCACTACGTCAATCCTGAAAAAGTAAGAGAGAATAACGAAATCTTTGTGACTGAAGGCGCGTTAAAGGCTGACATTATTGGTCAGTTATATAACGTAGGCGTTATGGCAATGGGTGGAGTCACTGTCTTAAAAGCTGATAGCTTTGTTGCTTCTTTAGACAATACTTTTCCTAGTGTGGAGAGAGTTGTTGTAGCCTTTGATATGGATTGGGGAATAAAGGATGAGGTTAGGGATGCGTTATCAAAATTGTTAGAAGCGTTAAGACAAAAATATCTATCTGTATTTGTTTTAACTTGGGATAGGAACTTGGGCAAAGGTATGGATGATATTTTATTCAAGTTTCATTCTGAAGAAATATCTGCTGAAAACCTCTTTACCTACGTTAAAGCAGAAGAATTTCAAGCTAAATTTTTGAATGAGAAAACTGAGAATGTTGAAGTAACAGCCAGTGAACAAACCAAAGGCTCGATAGAAATTGATGAGCAAGAAATAGAAAATGATATTGATGATTTCGCTCCAGAAAATATGGGTCTTAGAGAAGAACCAACAACTCAAGAAACTATGAATACTTTTGGTATTTCTTGTAGAGACTTCCTAGAAATGGATATTCCAAATCCAGAGAGAGTAATGTTTGGCTTAGGTCGAGGCAATGTTGGTTTAATGATTGCTTCAACTAATATCGGAAAAACTACCCTAGCTTTGAATCTGTCTCTGGCTGCCGGAGGAAATAAAGATTTTTCTCCATTGTTTAATGAAAATTATGAAGCTAGAAGAGTGATGTATGTTGACGGCGAGGCAACCAAAGCAGAGCTACAATCTGATATTAGAAGGATGCTCGAAAGTTGCTCACCAGAAGAGCAAGAATTGATCAAGGATAATCTGTGTTTTATCTGCGACGAGGAAATAAGTGACGAACCATTGGATTTGGTGAATCCCGATCATTTGAACGTAGTTCTTAACAAAGCTAAAGAGTTCAATCCTGATTTGATTATCGTTGATACATTATCAGCCTTAACAATAATGGAAGATGAAAACGACAACGCCAAAGTTAAAAAAGAAGTTATGCAACCTCTAAAAAACTTGGGTAGAAAAGCCAATGCAGTAGTTTTATTGCTCCACCACACAGGAAAGTTTATTGAAGGTTCTTTCCAAGCTGAAGATGCTTATAAGGGACGCGGAGCGTCGGCTTTCGGCGCATTGTCCAGAGTTGTTTTCAACCTTAAACAACCAAAAGAGCTAAAAGGTAATGTAGCTTTATCCTGCTCGAAAGTTAAAGGTCAAAAGTTTAGTCCGGTTGAGATGGAACTAAACGAGAATACGCGATGGTTTAGAGTTATCGCCAGTCTCTCTGACAAAAAGAAAACTAAGGTTGACGTTAAATATGACGCGGTAGTTAATTTCGTCAGAGAAGCCGTTATTACGACAGGGAAAGGGGTAAAAAGAGGCGAAATAGTAAAAGGTCTGACAGGACAGGTGGGTGTAGCTACGGTCGGTAGGAAGTTAGATTCGGCTGTTGCGGCTGGAGATTTAATAAAATCAGAAGAATATGGTCATTATTCTGTTCCACTAAATCCAGAGAGAGAGAATGCGCTAGCAGAGTGAACTTTATCATTTTATCAAGTTGTATAAGAGAAGATAAAGAGGAAATATCCTTATTTTCTCTAACAGTATAAACATGGGGCAACATTTTACTTTTCTTCTTTGCGGTAATTAATAGTCAATAACTATGCTTGTTGTCTTCAAGAGAGGTCAGGTTAGGCAGGTTGAGAGGGGTAGAAAATTTACAAACCGATGGGTAAAGCAGGGGGCTGGATGAGCCAGTTTAACCAGTAAATTCACATAGGGTATGGCATAAATGTAAAACGGGTTAAGTTTGTGAATCCACTAGCCTGTTTTGGAGATTCCGAATAGTAACCAGTGTTTAATTTTTCATCAATTTCCTTGTTTTCAGTAATTTAGGGTAGATAGAATGTATATCTAAAAAGGTGGATGCAAGGTTATAATGGCAGGGCAGACAAGCATCTGTGATAAAGACCGCTGTGAAGAAGACTAGGAGGACTGGAAGGGCTAGCCAGAGAGTAGGGAGAGCTGTTTCGCCCTCACGTCCGTTTACTTGTTCGATGCGCTGTTAGGTTATCCAAGATTCTGCCCGAAATATGAAGTTATACCCGACCGCAAAACACGCTTCACGAACGCCTTCCCATGTTCCGGGTCGTCCGGTATCTGCCTCTGCACTCCTCAAGCATTCGAGCCATGTCATCCATTGCTGCAACTACCTGCTCTTTGCTTTATCTAAATCTTAGTTCTATTTGTATAAACTGTGAAACGCCCCTTCCATCTTTTATAGCAGGTATAAATTTATGCTTACGAACTATTTTGATTGCTTGCTGTGTCGCTTCGCGGTTGAATGGCTGAAGCACCAGAACATCCTTTATCGTACCATCCGAAGCAATAATTAGAAGCAGCGCAACCACTGGATCAGTGTAGTTTTCTTCAGGTAGTACTTTCTTCATGGATTTACTATCAATCTGCGCTCTCCTCGTCACTTCAGCCGGTAAATAGATATTGCTGTAATCTGATGGCAAATGACTTTGTTCTGCATCGCTATATTGATGCAGAATTTTCAACTCCCTGAGCCATATATCTCTGTTTGCATCATCAGGATTCAATTGCAGGAACTTTTCTAAATTTTCAGCAGCCTTCTTGAATTTACTGGCAAGGATAAGTGCACGAGATTTCAGGTAATACCCAAGAGCGAAGTCATCTTTAGTAGCAATTGCTGCCTCTGCTTCTTTGAGTGCTTGAGAATGTTCATACTTCCTTAGATTCAACATTCCAAGAACATAGTGTGTTAAAGAGTTATTTGCGCCTAGTACAAGAGCCTTCTTTACAGCAAAATCTGCCTCCTTCAACTTATTCGTAGATAAAGCTGCGTAAGCCAAACCAGTATATGCGGGAGCAAAGTTCGGACGGAAGCGTATTGTCATAATGAACGACTGTCGCGCGGCTTCCGCAAAACCGACACGATTATTTACAAGTCCAAGATAATACCATGCGTCCGCATCATCTTTATTTGTACGCACTACAGCACGTAAAACTTTTATGGCTTCACTGTTATTACCCTGCTGATATAGCTTGATACCACGTTCTGTCTCATTTGAGTTGTTCGGTGGTAATTGCTGTGAACAAATAGGCGGAGCGATGATGCAGCCTAAAAAGATACAAATGCAAATTGCAATAGAATAGCGAAGGAGAAACATTTTATTACATCCTTAATCTTAGAAATTTTGAGATTATGAAAGCGTCTAACAAGTTATTATACCGCTAAACTGCGGCATAATAACTCAAATACAGGCAAAATACCGCAAATCAGTCCCATAAACAATAGATTTAAGGTTACACATTTATAACTTTATAAAATTATTCAGTTTATTCGACAAAAGCAACAGTCAAAAGCTTGAAGGCATCTGTTTTTGTGAGTTCAGGTACTTCACAAATAAATTTATGAGAAAACTTCCAATTTTGCTTGCAGTTTTATTTTTAGGTTTCAACGCAACTCACATTTTTGCTCAGAAAAAATTAGAACGCGCGAAAACAATCACCGTCGAATTTTTAATTCCGAATCGAAAATATAAAAACAAATTGAAAATTTCAATTCATAATAATTCAAAGGGAAAATTAGAACTTGTAGGCGGCAACGTTGACGAGTGCGGTATTCCTGAAGAATGTAAGGATTATGTTGGTTCAAGCTATATGTTGTTTGCAAAAGCGTTCAAAACAGGAAGAACGAAGACGACAGTTAATTTCAATATAGAAGTTAATGACGCGTGTAAAACGAAAAGAACATTTACAGTCAATCGTAACGGACAAACCAAACTTCGATTAGGTTGCGGAGTTAGTTTAACCGCTTATTACTGATTTGAAGCGAAAAAGGAAAATGAAGACCGGATGCTCGGGCGATAGAGGTAGGTTGAGCTAATCTCTTGCAATAAAAGACGGTTACAGGGCTACGCAGCATCGAGAAACGGTAAATTCAGCACCGCCGGATGCCCTAAGTAATATGTCAGATTTGAACGCTTGTCATAAATTAGATTTAATTTATAATTGTCTGTAAAATGACCCTTTTTGAGACTATTGACGATAAAATAAGGTAACCAAATGAAGATTAAACAATTACTTGCTTTGTTCTGTTTCTCATTATTTGCTTTGTCAGGTTTTGCCCAAACCAAAGAAGCAAAAAGGACGGAGTTTGAGTGGGAAAAAATTGTCCCGCTAGTAACAAAAAAAGCTGAGGTTGAAAACTACTTTGGTAAGCCATATAAGAACTGCATTCTTACTTGTAGGTATGATACTAACTCTGGAGAAATCTTTGTTTTTTATGAAGTCGAACCAAAACAGGTGCTTTACACATGTAATCCTTCATCCGACACAGTAGGTAATTTCCAAATTACTTTAACTGAGCCTATACCCATTGAAGGTCTCGGGTGGAACTTGGACAAGTTTCATAAAGCTCCCAGAGATGCCGAAATCGATGTTTACAGTTATGCGGAAAAAGGAATTTATTTTACCACGCTTAACGGGCAGGATGGGAAGGAATTAGTGAATACTATTAGCTATGAGCCATCCTATACTAATATTAAGAATAAATGTATTGAGAAATCAAGATGAACCAAAAGGTTTCATCTAGTCAGCAATGCCTCAAAAACGTCCGTTTTTGGGACTAATTAAGATTGATAGGGAATCTTGCAAATAACTAAATAAAATGAGTTCCAAAACTCATCCCACAATCAAAGTTTCAAAAGCCACCCCCTAAATTGGGTTTTGGGTCACTGAAAAATCACATCATCTTCGGAGTGTCTAAAACGGGCGTTTTTGAGACAAGTTATCGCAAAGAATTAAAGTTTACCAATCGTTTGAGTATGAACTTCTATTTGTCCGTTCGTTTTTATTTTGAAAATCCACTTATTTACTTTGCCTAGAGCCATTTCCCAAGTAAACAGCTCAACGTCGAAGCTGTCACTAAGGGACGCGGTTTTTAATGCAACCACTATTTTTCCTAATCTGTTAGTTTCGCCCTCTTTATCTTTGCGGTATGAAAGAGGGACGTCTTCGACCGATTGAAGTATTAGCCTCCCACCATTTTCGAGGTAGCCGCGCGTGATTGTCAGATAAAGCGTTGCCAGCTCAGACGCTTCGCGCTCGTTCTCGACCTTCAACCCGCTTTCCATCAAAAATGAATTGAATATTTTCGCGTCCGCTTCGACATCGAAATGTTCTCCTGCGAAGGCGTATATTTTGCCTCTGTATTCGATGCTCGGGAACCACAACCTATCGGAAATCTGGTTAGTCGAATACTCCGAAGCATAAAGGAATCTCGTCGCTTTTATAAAAGACGACAAATTTTCTGCTTTGAGCTGGAGAGCTGGCTTTTTCCTTTTTATCAAAAGGACTTTCGGTAGGAATATACCAATTTCAGCAGGCAAAAAAAACTGTTTTTGACCTGCGTAATTGCCATCGAAGTAAGTTTTGAGGCTCTTCACCTCGACTTTGGACGTGGTCTGACCGAAAGCACTAACCGTTAATCCGAACAACAATGCTGTCAGCCAAAATTTAAGTTGCATATTTCCTTCGTTTGCCCTTTATTTGTCTCAAAAAGGGTCGTTTTTGAAACTGGTAGTTTAGTTTTAACGCCCCAATTCCGGCAAGCTACCAACCCGATTGATAAAATATAACTTAATTGCAAGTCCGGTCGAATCAGTTGTAAGGCAAAAACAAAAACTCAAAGCTCTCTTGCGCGCGTTTTTATCGTTGCCATTTTTCTATTGATGGCGGAAAGCTAAAACTAGTAAACTATACTGAGCGAAGATGCGTCTAAGAATTCAAAGAATTTAATTTAAGTATAAAGATTCGTTAAAGCGAATGATTTACGAGGGAAATTTACAAATGCGCAGGTTAAGGTTTTTTACAATTTTGGGAATACTTGTTTTGTTTTCCAGTTTAGCGATTTTAGCAACAACTCCGTCACCTCTCACGATTAGATTGCAGCCGTATTTGTCGGGTTTGAGTTCGCCGCTTTTGCTGACTAATGCGCGAGACGGTTCAAAACGCATCTTTATCGTCGAGCGTGGCGGCATTATCAAAGTCGTTTTACCCGGCTCGAATGTGCCGACTGATTTCTTGAATATCAGTTCGAAAATTGTTGCCGGCGGCGAACAGGGCTTGCTTGGACTCACCTTTCACCCGCAATTTGCCGCAAACAGTTATTTCTTTGTCAACTACACGCGCCGTGGCGACGGTGCGACCGTTATTGCGCGTTACAAAGCCACAAACAACACAGTCGGCGACCCGAATAGTGAAAAAATCGTTCTCATCGTTCCGCAGCCGTTCGCTAATCACAACGGCGGAATGATTGAATTTCGTCAAGATAATGGAGTGTATAATCTGTATATCGGAATGGGCGACGGCGGCGGCGGTAATGACCCGACCAATTATGCACAGAATATCAACGAGTTGTTAGGAAAATTTCTGCGTATCACGCCGGACGTTTCGGGTAATGACGCGAATCCGACGTATGCAATCCCGTCGGACAATCCATTCGTCGGTGTTAATGGTTCGGATGAAATCTATGCCGTTGGTATGAGAAATCCGTTTCGGTGGTCGTTCGACAGAGCGACAAGACAGCTTTGGGCAGGCGATGTCGGACAAGGTGCAATTGAAGAAGTAGATATTATTACAAAAGGCGGAAACTACGGCTGGCGCGTTTATGAAGGGACGCAATGTACGAATCTTGACCCGGCACTGTGCAATCCGAACAACTTTGTTGCGCCGATTCTCGAATACAGACACACGGCGGGGCGATGTTCGATAACGGGCGGTTATGTTTATCGAGGAACACAGGGAGCGCTGCCGAACGGAGCATATACTTACGCCGATTATTGTACGGGCGAAATCTGGATGTGGCAGAATAACCAACAAATTCTGCTTCAGGATACGACGCGCAACATTCCGTCATTCGGTGAAGACGAAGACGGCGAACTTTATGTCGTCGGTCTTGGCGGAACGGTCGATAAAATCGTGCGCGCCAAAGCGAATGCCGATTTCGACGGCGATTTCAAAACCGACTTTTCTGTGTTTCGCCCGGTTACCGACCGCTCTTTTTGGTATATACTCAATAGCTCTGACAATTCGTTTCGCGCAGAGCAATTCGGCTCGAACGGAGACATACCGACGCCTGAAGATTTCGACGGCGATAACATTACTGACATTTCCGTTTTCCGCCCGTCAAACGGTTTCTGGTATGTGCTCAATAGCAGCAACAATACGTTCGGCTCGGTTCAATTCGGGGCAAGCGGCGACGTTCCCGTTGCCGGAGATTTTGACGGCGATGCCAAAGCCGATTTTGTGGTTTTCCGACCGACGAACGGCGTCTGGTATCGATTAAACAGCAGCAGCAGTAATGCCTTTTCCGCCGTCCAATTCGGTTTGAGCGGCGACGTACCGACGGCGGGTGATTTTGACGGCGATGGTAAATACGATATTGCTGTCTGGCGACCTGACAATGGCGTCTGGTATCGTTTCAACAGCACCAACGGCAGCTTTGCCGCCATTCAATTCGGCGCAAACGGCGACACGCCCGCGCAAGGCGATTTCGACGGCGACGGACGCAGCGACCAGGCTGTCTATCGCGGTCAAACCGGTTATTGGTATATCCTGCGAAGCTCAAATAATGGATTTCAGGCAGTTCAATTCGGCGTAACCGGCGATTTGCCGGTTGTGGGTGACTATGACAGCGACGGGCGCGACGACATTGCGGTTTTTCATCCGTCGAGTGGAAATTGGTATGTTTTGCAAAGTTCAAACAACGGATTTCAGTCGGCACAGTTCGGCGCAAGCGGTGATTTACCAATTCCGGCTTATGACGCACCATAAAAAACGATGAATTAAAGATACATTCATCGTTCCTCAAACGGCGCGAGCGACGGTTAAAACATAAACCTTTGCCGCGCCTTTTTCTTTTAACGCTTTCGCGCAGTTGGAAGCTGTTGCGCCGGAAGTGAAAACATCGTCAACTAGCAGGATATTTTCGCCTGCAATCAAATTTGGGCGCGTTACCTCGAAAGCGTTTTCGACACTTTTTTCGCGCGCCTTTGTATCCATCGCAGCACGGTGCAAACGAGTGTGAACAGTGCGGGTAAGACTTTGTTCGTCGAGCGGTAGGCTTGTCGTGTTCGACAAAATTTTGCCTAAGACGGCGGCTTGATTGAATCCGCGTTCGAGAAGGCGTTTTTTTGAGAGCGGAACGGGAATTATTAAACTCGAATCTTGAAAGTCGGAAGTTTGAAAACGCGCCAAAAAAAGTTTTTGCAGACGCTTTGCAACAAAAGACTCGTGTTTAAGATTGATGACTAAGGCAGCAAGCGCATTTTCGTAAATTCCTACGGCTCGTGCCGCATCGTAAAAATGTTCGTCGCAGCGATGGCAAAAGGTTTGAAAATCAAACGGTTTTGCCTGCAGAAACCGTCCGCATTTGCCGCATAAGGTTTCCGCACCGGAAAAAACCTGCGTCTTTTCCCAACAGTAACTGCAGGCAATTCCGTCAGACGAATTTTCAACGCTATTTTCGCAGATTTGACAGGCTTGAGGATAGGCGACCGTTAACAGTGAGTTGTAAATTCCGGACAGCATACAAAGTAAAAAAACTAAAAACAAACAATAAAAAGTTTTCAATAATTTTACGACAAGTTTTGTAATAAATTAAAAGATTTCAAATTTTTACTTTTAATTTTTAGTTTTTTCACTTTCTAATCTTCGTCGAGCAAGCCCTGTTCGAGAAGTTCCTGACAATTCAGGCAATAGCGCGCCCAGGGAACGGCGGCGAGACGTTTTGGATTTATCGCTTTTTCGCAATTTTGGCAGTTGCCGAATTCTTTGTCGCCAATTCGTTCGAGCGCCTCGTTTATCAAAATAAGCTGTCGGCTTTCGTTTTCCGAAACCGCCAGCATCACATTTTTTGAATAATTTCTAACCGCCAAATCCACCGGGTCAGGCGTTTCGGAATCGTCAACCGAAAGGTCGTTGCCTTTCAATTTTGTAACCAGAATGTCGCGCTCGGCGAGCAGTCTTTCTTTGATTTGTTTAGTTTTCAATTCACTCATTTTTGATATGGAAACCCCTTAATTATAGTATATGAACGATAAAGCTGTTCGAACAGAACGACGCGCGCCATTTCGTGCGTAAAAGTAAAACTCGATAAAGATAAACTAAAATCGGCTCGTTCGACAACTTCGCCGGAAATCCCTCGCGCGCCGCCGATGACAAAAGTGATTTCCTTAAACCCACGATTTTGCCACTTTTCTACTTCTTTGGCTAATTCGTGAGAAGAAACCGAGCGCCCCGCAACGTCCAGCAAACACACGAAGTTGCTTTGATTCAGGTTTTCCAGAATTCGTTTGCCTTCAATTTCAATGCTTTCGTGCGGTAAACTGTCCTTAACTTCTGTTATTTCACATTTTATGAAATGTGAAAGGCGCGCCAGATATTCTTCCTGCAAAGCGCGCCAATTCTTATCTTTTGTTTTGCCGACCCAAACAAAACGAAAATGCATCAATAAACGGTCGTCCTTTTTTTGAGAAATCGTGTTTTTCTTTAACTTCAAAAATCTTATCGGTTAAATATTTTCCGGCAGTTCAACTTTTTTCGCGTCGCGCCACAACCTCTCCAAATCGTAAAACTCGCGCGCGTCCTTCTCGAAAATATGCACGATAAAATCGCCGTAATCGAGAAGAATCCATTCGCCCGTGCGATAACCTTCAATCCGAATCGAGCGCGAATCCGATTCTTTTTTCAACCGTTCGTTGATTTCGTCGGAAATCGCCTGCGCTTGCCGCACGTTTGCCCCGCTGCAGATTATAAAAAACTCCGTAAAACTAGCTATCTCTCGCAAATCAATCGCGGTTATACCAAAGGCTTTCTTCTCGCTGGCGCAAAGAATAGCAAGTTTCACCGACTCGTCCAAATCGGTGTAAGGCGTTTTTGTTTCAACCAGTTCGAGCGACTTTAAATTCTCTCTCTGTAAAGATTTTTCCTGTGCTTCTTCCATAATTTCATTTAACATTTAACAATTAACATTTATCAGTAACGGATTTTGTTAAATGGTAAATGTTAATTGTAAATCTCGTATTTTTCGATGTATTTTGCAACCGCGCGCGGCACAAACTTGTGCCAGTCGTCTTCGCGGGCGCGAATTTTCCGGCGAATTTCAGTTGCGGAAACATCAATATTTACAGCATCGCTTATATAAATTTTTGTTTCAAAATTTAGTTTTTCGGTTTTCGATTTCGAATTTGAAACCTGAAATTCAAAAACTGAAACTCTGTTTCGTAAATCAATGATTCTTTGGCGGATTTCTTCACTTACGCGCGAAAATTCGACTGCGTAACCGGGACGAGTTACGACGATAATATTAACAACGGTCAAAACCGTTTCCCATTCGCGCCAGGTCGTAATTTCGTCCCACGAATCAGCGCCCATTACGAAGAAAATCTGAGCGCGCGGCAATTGATTTTTTAACTTTCCAAGAGTTTCAAACGTATAAGGCTTTTCGGGCGCGTTTAGTTCGACGGTTGAAATTTTTATTTTCGCTTCGGTGTTTGTTGCCAGAGCAAGCATCGCGTAGCGGCAAAATGGTGAAGTTATATTTTTGCTGCGCTTGTGCGGCGCTTGAAAAGCTGGAACAAACCTGAATTCGTCCAGCTCAAAAACTTCCGTCAAGCGCTGCGCAACCTGAAGATGCCCGTTGTGCGGCGGGTCAAATGAACCGCCATAAAACGCGATTTTTTTCATTTCTCGGAAGTTTAAGATATGAACCAATTTAGATTTCTTTCTACGTAAATAACAAAATTGTCGTCGAAACTATTTAGATGCGTTAAGGCTTCTCCAAAAATTATTTCACTGCTCTTCGTAGCTGATATCAATTTGCTCTGTCTTTTTCTCCTCAGCAATTTCGTACAACTTTTGCGCTACAAAATTTACAAGCTCGCGCGTTCCCTGGTTGGCAACGGCGGAAATTTCAAGGAAGGGTTTGCCATCGCTTATCACTTGTGCGCGTAAGTTTTCAAGGCGTTCTGGCTCGTCCAGGGCATCAAGTTTAGTTGCTACGACAATCTGTGGTCGATTCGCCAAATCCAGATTATAATTTGCTAATTCGTGATTAATAATTTCATAATCCGAAACCGGATTTCTGTTTGATAAAGAGGAAACGTCAACCAGGTGCAAAATCAATTTCGTGCGCTCGACATGGCGCAAAAATCGGTCACCTAAACCTGCGCCTTCTGAGGCGCCTTCAATAAGTCCGGGAATGTCTGCGACGACAAAAGTTTTGTAATCGCCCAAATCAACCACGCCCAAATTCGGCTCCAAAGTCGTAAACGGATAATCGGCAATCTTCGGTTTCGCTGCGGAAATAACGCTGATTAAAGTCGATTTCCCGGCGTTTGGAAAACCGACAAGTCCAACATCGGCAATGAGTTTTAATTCTAATTGCAGCTCGCGTTCGCCTCCCGGTCTGCCCGTGTAATGGTAACGCGGCGCGCGTTTTGTCGGCGTCGCAAAATGCTGATTTCCCCAACCGCCTTTGCCGCCTTTTGCCGCGAGAAACTTTTGTCCCGATTCGGTAAAATCGAAAAGCAAGTCTTCTGATTCAACGTCAAAAATCTGTGTGCCGACCGGAATTTTTATCAGCACGTCCGCGCCGTCTTTGCCGTGCCGGTTTGAGCCTTCGCCGTGTCTGCCGCGCTCGGCTCGATGTTCAGGATTATAGCGAAGATGAAGCAGAGTATTTAAGCCTTCGTCAGCTTCCATCCAAACATCGCCGCCTTTACCGCCATCGCCGCCCGACGGTCCGCCGCGCGGCACAAATTTCTCGCGCCGAAAAGCAGTCACGCCGTCACCGCCGTTGCCGGCTTTAACTTGAATTTTTACACGGTCAATAAACATCGGTTATTTTAGATTTAAGATTTGCGATGTTCAAATCGAAACCAAAATTATAAAAAATTTAACAAAATAAAAAACGCGCTCGCCAAACTTTATTAGCGAGTCGCGCTTTTTATCTTTAAATCTTTTGCGAATCGAACGAATCGCAACTCGCAAATTGAAAATCGAAACTTCTAAGCGGCGAGTTCCGCCGTTTGCGTTTGCGGCAATTCCGCCGCGCCTTCAGCGTAAACACTAATGAATTTGCCTTTTGTGCCTTTGTTCTCAAATTTGACGAAACCGTCAATCAGCGAAAACAGCGTATCATCTTTGCCGCGTCCGACGTTTTTGCCCGGTTTCCATTTTGTGCCGCGCTGACGCGCCAAAATATTGCCGCCGCGCACTTTTTCGCCGCCAAATTTCTTCAAACCTAACCGCTGCGCGTTTGAGTCGCGCCCGTTGCGTGATGAACCTACACCTTTTTTATGAGCCATATTTCAATTAGGTGTCGGGTTATTAGGGATAAGGTGTCAGACAAATCTAAAACCTAAAACCTAAAACCTAAAACCTTTGTCTCCTTAATCAATTCTAATTTCCGTGTAATTCTGGCGATGACCTTGTTTGCGTTTATACTGTTTGCGCCGTTTCTTTTTAAAGACGATGATTTTGTCGCCGCGTCCGTGTCCGATGACAGTTGCGTTAAGTGTTCCGCCGCCGACTTTCAAATCTGCTCCTTCACCACTCATTAAAGTTGCGATTTCGATTGTGTCGCCTTCGTTTTTTTCCAGTGTCGGCACGCGCAAAGTTTGACCGGATTCGACCGCAAACTGCTTTCCGCCTGTTTTGATAATTGCATAACTCATTTTTGTAATTGTCTCCTTCGCTTTCGGTGAAAATCCTCACCAATCGAAAAACGTTAATTATACATAAAATTTGTCGCAAAGGTCAATTTGACCGGAAAGTTTTTCAATCTGCGTTTGTATTTGCGAACAATTTACGTTTTCTCAATCTTTGTTTTGTTTAAAAATTTTAGAGATACAAAAATTTCGTCCCGGTAAAATCGCCGCGTTTCAATCTTGCAGATTCTCCGTCTTCGCGTAAAATAAAAAGTTCGAATGGCAAACACTCCAATCAAACAGTCGGTTCGCGCACTACTTGCGGAAATCGTTGATTATGCGGGACTTTTTCCGCCTTCTCAGCTTCCGATGAATGAAGCGGTTGCTAATTACGCCCGCTATAAAAACAGCAGTTACAGTTGGATGCTCGGACGTTTTGTTGTGCCGGTTGCACGACTCGAAGAATTCGCCGACGAAGCAAAAGTTTTTTTCAAACAAGACGGAAAAGTTTGGAAATTGAGCGTTTTGGCGAGTAAAGACATTTACGAAACGGTTCGTGGAATAAAAGATTTTAATACGTCTTATGCGCCTAATGCAGTTTGCGACGCGCTCGAAGTTAAAGCGAATACGGGCGAATTGATAAAAGAAATTGCCGCGTCAATTCCGTCGCCGCTGGAAACTTATTTTGAAATTCCGAATGACGAAAATCTAAGCGATTTGGTTTCGACGCTGGCGAGCAGCAGACGACGAGCCAAGATTCGTACCGGCGGCGTAACCGCCGACACTTTTCCGAACGCTGAACAAATCGCGCGCTTTATCCAAACCTGTCTGGCGGCAAATGTGCCGTTTAAAGCGACTGCCGGACTTCATCATCCGCTTCGCTGCACGAAACCTTTGACGTATGAAAAAGACGCGCCTTTAGGAACAATGCACGGCTTTTTAAATGTTTTTCTCGCCGTCGGATTTTTGCAAAAAGGCTGTGAGTTAAAATTGATAAACGAGCTTCTCGAAGACAAATCAATTCAAAATTTTACGTTTGACGAAAACGGCTTTTCGTGGCGGCGCAAATATACTTTAAGCGTCGCGCAATTGAAAAACCTACGCGAGAGAAACATAATTTCGTTTGGTTCATGTTCGTTTCAAGAACCGATTGCTGATTTACGAGAAATTGGAATTCTCTGAAGCAAACGCTAATTGACAGGAAAATTTTATCTTAAACTTCCGATTATCAATCTACAACCAACTATTATGATAAACGAAACACACGACCCGAATCTGAAAAGCTGGATTGAATCAGCCAACGCGGCGGACACGGATTTTCCGATTCAAAATTTGCCGTTTTGCGTTTTCACGCGCGCCTGCACGTATGAAAACGTCCGCGTCGGCGTTGCCGTCGGCGATTTTATTCTTGACGTTTACGCCTGTTACGAATGCTGTCTGTTTGACGACGAATCTTTTAACATCGCCGTCAGCGCCGATAATTACTGTCTCGACCATTCGGTAATGAAGAAAAATAAGAATTTGCAAGCCGCCTTTCGCCGTCGTCTGGTGGAAATTTTGTCCGAAACAGCGGACGAAGAAACGCGGAAAAACGTGCGAAGAAATTTGATTCCCGTTGACGAAGTGCAGTTTTATCTGCCTGCGCATATCGGAGATTACACCGATTTTTACTGCTCAATATTCCACGCGACAAACGTCGGCTCGATGTTTCGCCCCGACAATCCGCTGCTTCCGAATTACAAATACGTTCCCATCGGCTATCACGGACGCGCTTCTTCAATCGTCATCTCGGGAACGGAAATTGTGCGCCCGAAAGGACAAAATCGTGCTGATGAAAACGCGCCTCCGCAGTATATTCCAGCAAAAAATCTCGATTATGAAATGGAAGTCGGTTTCTTTGTCGGCAACGGCAACGAACTCGGCGAACCGGTTTCCATCGAAGACGCCGAAGACCATATTTTCGGGCTTTGTCTCGTCAATGATTGGTCGGCGCGTGATGTTCAGGCGTGGGAATATCAGCCTTTGGGTCCATTTCTCGCTAAAAATTTCGCAACCAGCATTTCGCCGTTCGTCGTTACGATGGAGGCGCTCGCGCCGTTTCGCGTTCCAGCTTTTGAACGCGCCGAAGGCGATCCGCAGCCGCTTGATTATTTATCGTCGGACGCGAGCGAAAAAACCGGCGGCTTCGACATAACACTCGAAGTGTATCTGCAAACCGAAAAAATGCGCGACGCAAACGCCGAACCGTTTTTATTAAGCCGTTCAAATATGAAAGATTTATACTGGACAATCGGGCAAATGCTGACGCATCACGCTTCGAACGGCTGCAATCTGCAAACCGGCGATTTAATGGCGACTGGAACGGTTTCCGGCAACGCTAAAGACGCGCGCGGCTGTCTTTTAGAATTAACCTGGCGCGGCACAGAACCGATTCAACTTCCAAACGGCGAAACTCGAAGATTTTTAGAAGACGGCGACGAAGTGATTATGAAAGGTTTTTGCGAGCGCGAAGGTTTTAGAAGAATTGGATTCGGGACGTGTCGCGGCGTAATTCTTCCAGCCGCTTGATTTTTCGGTTTTAATCAAATTATGTTCTCGCCGCGACAATTCGCCGCCGCTTCTTTAGTAATTTGAATGACTTTTAATATGGACGAACTGACAACTTATTTACGCCTGAAACAGAGAAAATCAGCTATTTTAATTCGATTCCATTTCCCGTAATTTTTAATTTATTGGTGTTTTTTCCAAAAAGTCCTTCGAGATTTTCACAAGCGGCTTTTGCCGCTTCCTGTTGGTTTTGCGTTTTGGAATAAACTAAATTCGGTATGTTGCCGAGCGTTACGAGCATTTCCGCCAGAATTTCCTTATCTTCATTACTCATCTTTTTGATGTCGGAATTATTTAATAAAACATTTGAAACCTGTTTATAAACGGCGATGGTTTTTTCTGCTTCTAAACTCGACAGATTATTCATAACCATATAGTTGTTAAAAATATAAAATGTCAGCGCGGAGGAGACATCAAAAACCGGCATTCCCGATTCGTGTTCTTCCCGAAACGATTGTAAGTAGTTTGTCCACAAACTCGTGAAAAAAGTTTCCAGTTCCTGAGGATTTGCCGAATTCGCTTTCCCGTTTTGATTTTCGGACAGTTTTTTGGCTACTACCGAATAACCCGAAGGCTTAAACGAAAGTTCCTTTGGAAAAGTATAATTTTTTGTAAAAGCCGGTTTTTTCGTTCTGCTAACACCGTTTTTCTCCGCATTTTGAATTACTTTCTGACTGACAATTCGCTGACCGAGAGCATTGTTTCTAATCTGATTCATTATCTGGTTATTCATAATCACATTCGACATATTGATAGTCGGCGGAATCGGAATAAAAACTTGTCCCATTGCGGATGACGATAACGAAAAAACGAAAAATGCCGTTAAAAATCCAAGTTTCAGCTTCATAGTGTTTTACCTCCCCAAAAAATTTAACTTTACAAGTTTAGTTACAGCGAAAGATTGAAGTCAAGACTTTTGGCTATTAAAAAAATTCATATCAAAGAAAGACATTAATCTTTTCGGTCTTTGTGATTTCTTGATACTATTGCTTTTTTACAGATTCCAATTTTTAATAATTTTAATCTGTGGGAAAATATAAATGATGAATTTTATACTTGATAAATTCAAGGAAGAATGCGGCGTGTTCGGCATTTACGGACACCGCGAAGCCTCGACGCTCACGCAGCTCGGACTTTTCGCGCTTCAGCATCGCGGGCAGGAAGCGTGCGGAATTGTATCGAGCGACGGCGAAACTCTGCACCAGTTTCGCTCGATGGGATTGGTTGCGGATGTTCTGACCAAGGACGTTTTGAAAAAATTGGACGGTGCGAGCGCAATCGGACACACGCGCTATTCGACCGCCGGCGCAAACACAATCCGCGAAGTTCAACCGTTTTCTGTTACTTGCCAGCACGGACAAATTGCGATTTGCCACAACGGAAATTTACCGTTCGCGCCGCAGAAACGAGCCGAGCTTGAACGCGAGGGCGCGATTTTTTCTTCGACTTCCGACACGGAAACAATTCTGCATTCGATTGCCAGATGCGAAGCCGAGAACACGGTCGAAGCGATTCCAAAAGTTCTCAAACAAACTGAAGGCGCATTTTCGCTGCTTTTTTTGACGCCCAAAGCGTTAGTTGCGGTGCGCGATCCGCGCGGGTTTCGTCCGCTGAATTTGGGAAAACTCAAGGATTCCTGGTGCGTCGCTTCGGAAACCTGTGCGTTTGATTTGATTGACGCCGAGTACGTGCGCGAAATAAAAACCGGCGAAATGCTGGTGATTGACGATAACGGTTTGCATTCGTTTTTTCCGTTTGAAGAAAAACCGAAATCGGTCTGTGCTTTCGAGCATGTTTATTTTTCGCGTCCCGATTCAATAATTTTCGGGCGTTCGGTCAGCGATTCGCGTCACCGAATGGGTGAACAATTAGCGATTGAACATCCGGTCGAAGCTGATTTGGTCGTACCCGTTCCCGATTCGGGCGTGGCGGCGGCAATTGGTTACGCGGCACAATCGGGAATAACTTTCCGGCACGCGATTATTCGCAATCACTATGTCGGGCGCACTTTTATCGAGCCGAGTCAGTCAATTCGCTCGTTCGGCGTGCGTTTGAAACTCAATCCCGTTCGAGATTTGATACAAGGAAAGCGCGTCGTTTTAGTTGACGATTCGATTGTACGCGGCACAACATCAAAAAAAATCGTCCAAATGGTGCGCGAAGCCGGCGCATCCGAAGTACATATGCGGATAAGTTGTCCGCCGACGGCTTCGCCTTGTTATTACGGCGTTGACACGCCGCGCAAAGCCGATTTAATTGCTGCGCAAATGTCAGTTGAAGAAGTTTGCCGCTATATCGAAGCCGACTCTTTAGGTTATCTCTCGCTCGAAGGAATGCTCGAAGCCATCGGCTTTGAAAATAACTCGGCGTGCGTCGCTTGTTGGAACGGAGATTACCCGACAAAAATTGCGGGCGGCGAGCCGACCATTGACAATAGCTAGTGAAAAGTGAATAACTAAAGGTGAAAGGTTGTTCATTTATCATTTTTAGCTGTTCTCTAATTTGGAGGTTATATGCGTTTTATTTTATCGTTTTTATTATTTGCAGTATTCGGTTTTGCACAACAAAGCTGTAATAAAGAATCGGCAACAACAGCAAACAAGCCGGAAATTGCCAAAACTAATACTAATTTAGGTGCAGCCGCTACAACTTCTCCAGCTACTGCCGAAACTGCAGCAGTTCCCGAAGAATCGGTCAGCGATTCGCGTCACCGAATGGGTGAACAATTAGCGATTGAACATCCGGTCGAAGCTGATTTGGTCGTACCCGTTCCCGATTCGGGCGTGGCGGCGGCAATTGGTTACGCGGCACAATCGGGAATAACTTTCCGGCACGCGATTATTCGCAATCACTATGTCGGGCGCACTTTTATCGAGCCGAGTCAGTCAATTCGCTCGTTCGGCGTGCGTTTGAAACTCAATCCCGTTCGAGATTTGATACAAGGAAAGCGCGTCGTTTTAGTTGACGATTCGATTGTACGCGGCACAACATCAAAAAAAATCGTCCAAATGGTGCGCGAAGCCGGCGCATCCGAAGTACATATGCGGATAAGTTGTCCGCCGACGGCTTCGCCTTGTTATTACGGCGTTGACACGCCGCGCAAAGCCGATTTAATTGCTGCGCAAATGTCAGTTGAAGAAGTTTGCCGCTATATCGAAGCCGACTCTTTAGGTTATCTCTCGCTCGAAGGAATGCTCGAAGCCATCGGCTTTGAAAATAACTCGGCGTGCGTCGCTTGTTGGAACGGAGATTACCCGACAAAAATTGCGGGCGGCGAGCCGACCATTGACAATAGCTAGTGAAAAGTGAATAACTAAAGGTGAAAGGTTGTTCATTTATCATTTTTAGCTGTTCTCTAATTTGGAGGTTATATGCGTTTTATTTTATCGTTTTTATTATTTGCAGTATTCGGTTTTGCACAACAAAGCTGTAATAAAGAATCGGCAACAACAGCAAACAAGCCGGAAATTGCCAAAACTAATACTAATTTAGGTGCAGCCGCTACAACTTCTCCAGCTACTGCCGAAACTGCAGCAGTTCCCGAAGAAGCGCCGCGCATTTCGCTCGAAGATGCGAAAAAGTCTTTCGATGCCGGAGATGTGGTTTTTGTAGATACACGCGCCGAAGTCGCTTACAAAACCGAACACATCAAAGGCGCGCTAAACATTCCGGCGGAGGCTTTTCAAACGCGCTACACGGAAGTTCCCAAAAACAAAAAAATCATCGCATACTGTTCCTGACCGGCTGAACAAACCAGCGCCCGTGCGGTGCAGATTTTGAAAGAAAAAGGTGTGGGAAATGCGTTTGCTTTGGTTGGCGGAACGGCAGCTTGGAAAAATGCCGGTTATCCGATGGAGACCGTACAAAAATAAAAAATAGTCCTAGAATTATTTAGCCGCGAATTATACACTATTTGTATAATTCGCGGCTATTTCGCTATCTTCTACTTTCTATAACCGGACGACTTTTGCTTTACTGCCGTCGCGCAATTCTTCGTTCAGAGCGTTGCGCGTGTCAACGACGAGCGATGCAAGCTGCAAAACGCGCGGGTAATCAACACCGCTGTGTTCGGTACAGATGATTACACAGTCAGTTGATTTTATTAAATCGTCAGTTAAATTCGAATTAAAAAGCGGGTCGCCCGCGCCGATTGTATAAGCGTGGTCGAAATGAACTTCCGGCACAAACGGGTCGTGATAAACGACTTCCGCGCCTTTCGACCGCAATAAATCAATCACTGACAGCGCAGGCGATTCGCGCATATCGTCAATATCTTTTTTATAAGCGACGCCCAAAATTAAAATACGCGCACCGTTTACCGCTTTTTTCTCCGTGTTCAAAGCGTCGGAGACGAGTTTGACAACGTATTTCGGCATTCCCGAATTAACCTGTTCCGCTAAAGAAATAAACTGTGAATCAAAACCGTGCTGGCGTGCTTTCCATGAAAGATAATGCGGGTCGAGCGGAATGCAGTGTCCGCCGATTCCCGGTCCCGGATAAAAAGCCATAAAGCCGAACGGTTTCGTCGCGGCGGCGCGCACGACTTCCCAGGTGTCTATGCCGAGCGCGTTGCAGACTTTCGCCATTTCGTTTGCCATACCAATATTTATCGCGCGAAAAGTGTTTTCCCACAATTTGCAGGCTTCGGCAACACGCGCCGAACTGACAAAATGAACCTGGTCAACTATTTGTGAATACAGAAACGAGGCTGCTTCGCCCGAATCTTTCGTTACGCCGCCGACAACTTTCGGGATATTGTGCGTTTGAAACTGCGGATTGCCAGGGTCAACTCTTTCAGGCGAAAAGGCGAGCAGAAAATCTTCGTCAAGTTTTAAGCCTGCTTCTTCAATCATCGGCTGTAAAACTTCGTCGGTTGTTCCCGGATAAGTAGTTGATTCTAAAATGACAAGCTGTCCGCGCCGAGCGTATTTTTTTATCTGCTCGCCCGCCGCCAGAATATAAGACATATCCGGGTCTTTCGTTTTTCTGAGCGGCGTCGGAACACAAATAACAACAACATCGCAATTTTCGAGTTCAGCAAAATCGGTCGTTGCGTGAAATCGTCCGCCGTCCAGACACTTTTGAACGTTTTCTGAAGAAACGTCAACAATGTGCGATTTTCCCGCGTTGATGTCGGCGGTCTTTTTCTCGTCAACTTCAAAACCGACAGCCGGAAAATCTTTCAAAGCAAACTCGACAATCAGCGGCAGACCGACGTAACCGAGTCCGATGATGCCGATACAGGCAGTTTTATCCGTAATAAGTTTTTTTATTTCGTCTTTTATCATTATTTCTCTTGTATTTATTATTTTCGCAATAAAGATTTTTGAAAGGGTTAGAGGTTTATTATTATTTTTATATAAATGTTTCTGTGTTTTCTTAAATTGCTAGACTAAGTGAAGGATTTTTCCAAGTCAAGAATGTATTATTGTGGGAAAATTTATGTTAAATGAACTCACCGCTCCTTCCCGTTTTAACGAACGAGCCGGCAATATCTGTAAAAGTATGACTTGCGGCGCCGAGCCACAAGCCGATAAATACCGACAAAAACGTATGTTCGCCGATGCTTGCGCGGACAAATTCGCCGATTAAAGTCCAGGTTTTCGTAAGCTCCGTCAAACTCGCCGCGTTTCCACCAAAAGCTGCCCTATAAATATAAATTGAAAGAAAACCTAAAAGCGTCAGCACACCCATAAAATAAACGACGCGAAACAGCGTGCCGAAAAGCAATCCATGCGACCAGCGCGAGCGATGCGCGAAAAACGCTTGATACGGATACCACAAAAAGCGAAAAATGCTCCAGCGCGTGTATTGCGTCGAACAAGTATCAAGGTCGGGACCGAACATCAAACCGCCGAAAACAAAAGCTATTGTTACAATTGAAGCAATCGAAACATTCTGTTCGGTCAATTTCCAAACCGCCGCGAAAGTCGGCGCAGCCAGAAGGAATGTTATTGCGTCATGTGTTTTTCCTGAAGGCATCCGGTTGAATTTTAGATTTTGAATTTGTGTTTGTTCATTGGTGAGAAAGTTTGCCGCTAACAAAAATTATATTACAGCATTTTGCAATTTAATGTTTGAACATTTTGCAGATTGCCAAGCAAACAAGACTAAAAGAAGTGATTTTGCTAAACTTCTCGTTTGGCATCACGATTGCTTTTCTACCGTTAGCACAAGCATCTTATCTGCCTTTTTGCTTGAGGCAGATGTAAAGTTTCCATCAGGGCGATTAATTTCAAATTTGAAATGACAATGAAAACTTTCGGCAAAAAACTCAGAACAACGCTTGAAATGATAAAGTTCGAGCATACTGTGTTCGCGCTGCCATTTGCGTTTTTGGGTGCGGTTTTAGCGGCAAACGGACTGCCGACGCTGTGGCAAATCGTTTGGATAACAGCGGCAATGTTCGGCGCGCGTTCGGCGGCGATGACTTTTAATAGAATTATTGACAGGAAAATTGATGCGGAAAATCCCAGAACGGCAAACCGTGAACTCCCGACTGGAAAACTTTCGGTAAGTTTCGCTTGGGCATTTTTTATCGCGTCCGTCGCATTATTTCTGCTCGCTTCGTATGAATTAAATTGGCTGACGTTCGCGCTGTCGCCCGCCGCACTTCTGAGCGTTCTCGGTTATTCCTACGCCAAAAGATTTACGAGCTTGGCGCATTTTATTCTCGGTTGGAGTTTGGCGATTTCACCGACGGCGGCGTGGATTGCCGTGCGTGGCTCGCTGGATTCGGAAGTTCCGATTCTGCTGTCGCTTCTCGTAATGATGTGGACGGCAGGCTTTGACGTTTTATACGCTTGTCAGGATTTTGAATTCGACAAAAAAGCCGGTTTGCGTTCAATTCCGGCGCGTTTCGGCATCAAAAATTCTTTGACGATTGCCAGAGTTTTCCACGCACAGGCGTTTTTCGTTTTGATATTACTTTATTTAGTTACGGATTTAGGTTGGCTTGCGCTCGTCGGTGTTTTCGCCGTCGGCGCGCTGATGATTTACCAGCACACGCTCGTCCGCGCAAACGATTTATCACAAGTAAACGCAGCGTTTTTTACGACCAATGCTTTTGTCAGTGTGATTTTATTTCTAACATTCGGCGGCGCGGTTTTCGTGAATAATTTTCGATGAAAGTTAAGGAATTGATAAAACTAATCGAAAAAGACGGTTGGTTTCTTGTGAGAACAAAAGGCAGTCATCGTCAATTTCATCATCGGGAAAAAGGCGGAACAGTAACAATCGCGGGGAAGAAAGCATCGATGTTCCGAGCGGAACTTTGAACAGCGTTTTGAAACAAGCGGGCTTGAAAAAATAATTCGGAGAAAAGTTATGCGTTATATGATTGTGATAGAAGAAGGCGAAACGAGTTTCGGCGCGTATGTGCCGGATTTGGAAGGCTGCGTCGCGGTTGCCGAAACCGAAAGCGAAGTAAAACGGTTAATTCAAGAAGCGATTGAAATTCACCTCGAAGATTTGCAGAACGCGGGCGCGGCGATTCCGAAGCCTTTGTCGAAAAGCGAATATGTCGAAGTTTTAGCGGCGTGATTTGTTGTAGGAGTTATTTATGAAACGAGCGAAAATTTTTATCGTTTTTTCTTTTATTTTGGCTTTTGCAGTTTGCGTTTCGTCGCAAACGCCAAAGATTGTTTGGAAAAATCTGCAAGAAAAATATGAAAAATTTGAAGATATAAAACCGGTAATTGTAAATGTTAGCGACCAACCCATTTATTTTGACTGTTCATATGAGTATGCTGACCAAACGGAAGACGTTCGACTGTTAAGATTCGACGAAAAATATAATTATTGATCTGAAAATGTTTTTGCTTGCGGAAATAAAGGTAAACAGCAAATAAAAGAAGAAAAAGCAAAAGTTAAAAACTTAAGAAAGCTGGTAAAAGAAGGAAGATATGTTCCCGAAGGATGCAAGATTAATCCAAATGAAGAGTTTTCTTTGGTAAACGAATCACAGATGAGAATTTTGGTTAAAGGCGATGGTTTGATTGAACCTTATGAATTTGGAAAATTTAGATTCAGATTTCGTTTCCACTTGGCAAATTCTCTAGATGATGGAAATACTGAATCACCAGATTTTTTAATTACTAAAAAAACAAAATAGATTTATGCAGTTTTCATTTGATACAAAATTAAATTTCATCCACTCAAAAGTCGAGCGCGGCGAGCGAAATTTATTGAAAATCGGCTTCGACTTCCGCGATGAGATTTTTTAGCTCGTTGTCGGTAATGTTTTCCGTGTTGGCTTTGTCGTAGATTGACAGCAGATAAACGGTTTCGGCTGTTTGATACACGTAAGAGATGACACGCGCGCCGCCGCTTTTACCTTTGTTTTTGCTGGCGATGGCGAGACGGATTTTATAGACGTTGTTGCCGAGAGAAGTGCCGAGCGTCGCGTTTTCTTTTAATTGGTCAACGAGTTTTTGCAAATCTTCCGGGAAAGATTTGTAGCGTCTTGCAAGATGTTTCGCCTGTTTTTGAAAGGTTTGGCGAACGACGATTTTATTGCTCATCTTTTAATTTGGCAATGAAATCAGCGGCTGAAATTTCTTTTTCGGCGTCGTAACTTTCGTCGCGCAAATCGGTTTCGAGTTCGGCGAGAGACTTTTTAAGGTCGGTCAGAATCTCCGATTTTTTGACGCGCTTTTTGAGTTTGGCGAGTTCGCTTTGCAGCTTTTCCCATTGTTCTAAGGGAACGAGAACGGCATCGCGGTCTTTTAGATATTCAATGTTTTGCATAATAGATACGAGAGATTTTGATAAAATTATAACAGAAATATATGCGGTTTTCACACGATAAAAATTTGAATTTGATTGCGGAAAAAGTTGAGCGCGGCGAGCGGCTCAGCTTTGATGAAGGCGTTGCGCTTTATAAAACCGTCGATTTGAACGCGCTCGGCAAGCTCGGCGATTTTGTGCGGCGGGCGAAACACGGGCGGACGACTTATTACAACGTCAACCGGCATTTTAATCACACGAATATCTGCGTCGCCGATTGTAAATTTTGCGGGTTTTACAAACGCGCGCGACAGGAAGGCGCATACACGCATTCGATTGACGAAGGAATTGAGATTGCCAGAAACGCCGTTGCCGAAGGCGCGACGGAATTGCACATTGTCGGTGGTTTGAACACGAAACTGCCGTTTGAGTATTACACCGATTTGTTTTCGTCTTTGAAACGCGAATTTCCAAAATTGCATTTGAAGGCGTTGACGATGGTTGAGCTGGATTTCTTCGCGCGTTTTTACAAAATGTCAGATGAAGATGTTATTGAGCGTTTGAAAGCGGCGGGAATGGATTCGTGTCCGGGCGGCGGCGCGGAGATTTTCGCTGAACCGACTCGTTCACGCATTTGCGACCACAAATGCGACGGCAATCGTTGGCTGGAATTATCAGGAAAAGTCCACCAAGCCGGGATCAAAACAAACGCGACGATGCTTTACGGACACATCGAAACTATTGAAGACCGCGTTGACCATTTTGTAAAATTGCGCGAACAGCAGGACAAAACCGGCGGTTTTCAATGTTTTATTCCGCTTGCGTTTTACCCGAACGGCACGGCTTTATCGAGTTTGCCGGGACCGGACGCGATTGATAATTTGAAAACCATCGCCGTCTCGCGCCTGATGATTGACAACTTCGACCACATCAAAGCGTATTGGGTGATGCTCGGCAAAGCGACAGCACAAACGGCGCTGCATTTCGGCGCAAACGACCTTGACGGAACGATTACGGACGGTGGCGAACTGACTCACAGTTACGCAAACGACGGCGAAGTCAAAATGTCGAAGCAGGAATTGATTCAGATGATTGAAAACGCGGGCTTTGAAGCCGTCGAACGCGACACGGTTTATAACCGCGTGGAACGTCTCGCAGCGTAAATTCTCGAAACCGCAGTTGGATACAAGATTATACAAAGAGAAAACAAAAATTTATCCGTCTGCGTCTGTCTGTGATTAAATTTTTCTAATGCCGAAAAAACGGGGCAATCTCCGAAACAAATCAGAACTTCTTGCCGTTCGTTCGCTTTTGGGTGCAATCGGTGCGTTGCCGCTCGAAACTTCGATGCGGTTCGGTGAAGCGGTCGGTCAATTTATCGCTTCGCGCTTTCCGAAATTGCAAAAAACAGCCAGGCGAAATTTAGAGATTGCAATGCCCGAATTGCCGGAAAACGAAAAGCAAAAAATCGTGCGCGGCACGTTTGAATCTTTGGGCAGGCATCTCGGTTTCGTTTCGCATTTTAAGCGCTTCGAACACGAAGACATTCGAGATTTAATCGAAGTCGTCGGCAAACGGCATTTTGACGAAGCGCATGACGCCGGACGCGGAGTTTTGTTTTTCACCGGACATTTCGGCAGTTGGGAAGTTTTTAATTTGTTGCCGGCAGCGTTCGGTTTTGAAATGAATATACTTGTCAGACGAATTGACAACCCGCTGGTCGAAAATTTTGTGGACGTGATGCGAACGCGGTTCGGTTCGGTTACTTTGGACAAAACGAAATCAGCGCGGGCAATGTTTCGCGTGCTGGAAAACGGCGGGCTGTTGGGAATTTTAGCGGACTTGAACGTGCAGGAAAAAGAAGGAGTATTCGTGGACTTTTTCGGTGTTCCGGCTTCAACAACGACGAGCATCGCCAAATTAGCCTTAAAAACCGGCGCTGCCGTGCTTCCGGCTTTTGCCGTTTGGGACGAGTCGAAAAAAAAATACATTGTGCATCTCGAACCAAAGGTCGAATACTCGAAAACAGACGATGACGCAGAAGACATAATAAATCTAACGCAAAAAATTACAAACCTCGTCGAAAAATATGTCCGTGCTTACCCCGAACAATGGCTGTGGATTCACAGGCGTTGGAACACGAGACCCAAAGGCGAAAAGGGACTTTACTAATTTCAGATTTCAAATCACAAAAACTTGTAGGATAAAACTAAACTTGAATCTTAGATGTCGAATCCGAAATCTGAAGTATGGAATCGGGCATTTGGAACTTGGAATTTGAATTTTGCTCGCAGAACCAGCCGACGAATTTTTTGATGCCTTCTTCTATTTTCGTCTGCGGTTTGTAATTTAATAATTTTCCGGCTTTGGTAATGTCGGCAAACGTTTGCGGCACGTCGCCTGGCTGCATCGGTCGTCGTTTGATGACTGCGCGTTTTCCGAGATTTTTTTCCAGTAATTCTATCAGTTTGCGCAGTTCGATTGTCTGCGACTCGCCCAGATTGAACACTTCATAATTTGTTCGGCTATAATCAATCGCCGCGCGGACGCCTGCAATAATGTCGTCAATATAAGTGTGATCGCGGCGTGTCGTGCCATCGCCAAACATTTCTACAGGCTTATTTTCCCAAATTAGACGGGAAAATTTATGTATCGCCAAATCGGGACGCTGGCGCGCACCATAAACGGTAAAAAATCTTAAACAAACGGCGCGTATATCGTATAAATGTGAATATGTATGGCACAAAAGCTCACCCGCAGCTTTAGTCGCCGCATACGGCGAAATTGGCTGCGAGATTTTGTCTGTTTCCGAGAAGGGGACTTTGTAGTTGACGCCATAGACCGAAGATGACGAACCGAAAACGAATTGTTTGACCTTGAATTCTCTGGCTAATTCGAGCAAATTGAGCGTGCCGCCGATGTTTGTGTCGCTGTAGAGTTTCGGTTTGAGAAGCGACGGTCTGACGCCGGCACGTGCCGCCAAATGTACGATTGTATCGAACTTATTTGCTAGAAAAACTTTTCGCAAATTTTCCGTGTCGCAAATATCGACTTCACGCAGGGAAAACTGTGGATTGGTTAAAAAGCAGGAAACGTTCGCGCGTTTGACACACGGCGAATAAAAATCGTTAAAATCATCGACGACCGTTACTTTCCAAGCGCCTTCGTCAAGAAGACATTCGACCAGATGCGAGCCGATAAATCCTGCGCCGCCTGTAACTAAAATGTTTTTCTGCACTTTTACTCGCTCTCCGAATTCTCTGAGTTTCGGACAAGAAAATCGAGGTTTGAAATACGGAAGATAACACAAACCGCCAACCTCTTGCAAAATATTATAAAAAAATCAGTCAAATCCCAACGCCGCCGCAATAAAATTTCGACCACTTCGATTTCCCACTCGGTCAAACTCGCAATGTCAACTTAAAAGTCCGTCTTTTAGTGAACATGCCGAAACGCGGCATCCCTCACTGATTTTGCAAAAGTTCCTTAAAACGTCTGAGCTTCGCCCGTCCGCTCGAGCACGACAACCGTTCCGGCAAATATATCGCCGACGCGCTGGTCGCGCTGGTTCTAAAAAAAAACCAAATCAGCCCGATCCAATAACTTCATTAAGAATAAAACTTGCCGATAGCAAAAACTCTCTCGCCGTCCTAACAAAATGTTTATTTTACCGGATAATCACTACGACATAAATTGATATTTGTGGTCATGTAACAAAAGAGATGCTGGTGGAATTCATCTGATGAATATAAAGTTTAACCACCGCTTCGAACATTTTCTTGGTCTTTGAAAAACAAATCGTTCTTCGCTGCAATCTTTTTAAGTGAGTGC
>MWYY01000010.1 GCA_002050355.1 Acidobacteria bacterium 28-9 | reverse complement strand
GGCGCGTGATGCCTGTGCTAATGACGCTGTGCGTGATTTTATCAATCTCTTACGCATTAAATCTCAATGGGATCAAAGAAACGGCACGGATTATTCGGTGGGCGGCGGTAGTGTCGTTTATCGCCGCCTTAGTTTCGACCATCATTTTTAATGTTCCGATTAACTCGGCAACCGGAAAATGGAGTGTGGAGAATCCGCCGGAGAATTGGAAGGAAACAAGAAACCGTTGGGAGTTCTTTCAGGGTTTGCGGTCTTGGCTGCTTCTGATTGGTTTCGTACTTTTGTGTTTAGCTATGACGCTGCATTCGTGAAATGTCGCTTTGAGCCGTAACACGCGCACAACAAGTCATTCGAGCGGACTGCCCGCCAGCTTACCTCTCATCAAAGTTGTGTGGTTTCTTTAACGCGGCTCGTAGCGGGCAGCCGCTCAATTCCGGCGTTATGCTCTTCCCTCTGAGTTGCGGCGGGTTGAAAATTGAAAATGAATAGTGAGCTACAAACTTTATTTCGCGCTGACCAAGACGAGCGCACAAATCATCCGCAGGTTGGCACGTCAGAGTATTCGGCTTTGCGCGAGCGTGATGCTGAACGTCGAAAGCGTCTTCAGATGATTATTGAATCTAAAGAATTAACTGAAGCCGAAGATTATTATATTGCGGCGTGGCTGCTTAATCACGGCGAAATGGTGGCAGAGATTTGGCAGGCTCACACGCTTGCTAAAAAAGCGGCAGAACTTGGTTTGCGTCGAGCGCGTTGGTTAGCGGCGGCAACTTTTGACCGATGGTTGATGTATCAAGGCAAGCCGCAGAAATATGGGACGCAACTTGTGCCAGACGGAAAGCGGCAGCGTATTTGGGATGTTGACCCGACAACTTCCGATGCCGAACGCGCAGAATGGGATGTGCCTTCGTTGGCGGAAATGGAGAGGCGTGCTGAAGAAGTAACACGCACGGAAGCGATGCCGCCGATGGGCGACGCTCCTGAATGGCTCAAAGATGCGCTTCTCAGGTGGCGTGCTGAAGATGAAAAGCGAGCATAACAAATCATTGGACGTGAGGGCGAAACAGCGACTTTCTTTTCACGTTGTCTTTTGAACTCAAGCGGGCTTGGTGGCGGTTTCGCCCCACGTCAACTCCGCCGTTAGATTGCTTCGCTTTTCCAGAGGTGAGAATTTTATGACAATACGTAACCTCTGATGAACTTGTATTTGGAATTAAGGACACTATAAAGCAACTTGTGCCAGACGGAAAGCGGCAGCGTATTTGGGATGTTGACCCGACAACTTCCGATGCCGAACGCGCAGAATGGGATGTGCCTTCGTTGGCGGAAATGGAGAGGCGTGCTGAAGAAGTAACACGCACGGAAGCGATGCCGCCGATGGGCGACGCTCCTGAATGGCTCAAAGATGCGCTTCTCAGGTGGCGTGCTGAAGATGAAAAGCGAGCATAACAAATCATTGGACGTGAGGGCGAAACAGCGACTTTCTTTTCACGTTGTCTTTTGAACTCAAGCGGGCTTGGTGGCGGTTTCGCCCCACGTCAACTCCGCCGTTAGATTGCTTCGCTTTTCCAGAGGTGAGAATTTTATGACAATACGTAACCTCTGATGAACTTGTATTTGGAATTAAGGACACTATAAAGCGTTCCTTTTCGTCGGCTTGCCGTGATGCCGGAATCGAAGGTTTTCATTTTCACGATTGCAGGCATACGGCAATAACTCGAATGATTCAAGCCGGGCTTTCACCAATGGAAGTAATGAAAGTTTCCGGGCATACTCAAATGAATACTTTTGCCAGATATGTAAATCCGAACACTCAAGCTGTGACAAGAATTGCCGATGTTTTGTCGGCGTATCAAACACAAGCTAATTCTGAGTTGATTAGCGAATCAGTTAATTAGTTAGTCTTATTGATTATAATGTTTTAGACAGATGGGGTACCGTACTTGGTCAAGCAATTTGGACATAAAGCGGTAAATTGTCACTATTTGGGGATTATGCCGCAAGTTTGCGGTCTAATAACTGGTTCGGTTGCTTTCTTGAATTGCCATAACACGCCTACTTGCGGTTCGGGAACTTTTTACAACTTGAAGCGTGTTTCAAGCGAAATTGAAAATTCTTGAATTGTTCAAAGAGGTGCGTATGAAATGGTTTCCAAATGCTTGGCTTATCAGTTGTTTTACTGTTTTGTTTTTGGTGGCTTCAATCTCCGTTCTTGCTCAAACGAAAAAACCTCAGCCTGACATCAACATTGACGCTGTTATTCGTGCGGAAGTGATTGAAAGCGTTATCAAACAACTTAACGAGCAATATATTTTTCCTGAAACAGCCAAAGAGATTGAGAAAGCCGTTCGTGAGCGATTGCAAAGAAAAGATTATGACCATATTACAAGCGCGGTTGAACTAGCCAAAACATTAACGACGCTTTTACGCGAAGTTAGCCGCGACCAACATTTGAGCGTGAACTACAGTTTTGAACCGATACAGATACGCGCAAAGAAAACTGAACCAACACCCGCAGAACGCGAAGGATTACGCAACTACGGCGAAGCTATCAATTTCGGATTTGAGAAGGTTGAGCGTTTGTCCGCTAACATCGGTTATTTACGCTTAAATCTGTTTTTTCCCACTGAATACGGTGCTGATACGGCGGTCGCGGCAATGAACTTTGTTGCTCACACTGAAACCTTAATAATTGATTTGCGCGGCAATGACGGCGGGAGTCCTGAGATGGTTGTGTTGCTCGCCAGCTACCTATTCGGCAACGAGCCTGTGCATCTTGGCGACCTTTATCGCAGAGAAGGAAATGCTACGCAGCAATTTTGGACTCTGCCATTTGTTCCGGGCAAAAGATACGCTGGCAAAGATGTGTATATCTTAACGAGCAAAAGAACTTTTTCGGCAGCCGAAGGATTCACCTACGACCTCAAGAACCTGAAGCGTGCTATCGTGATTGGCGAAACCACAGGCGGCGGAGCAAATCCGAGAGATGTTGTGCGAATCAACGAACATTTTTGGATTGGCTTGCCGACAGCACGCGCCGTCAATCCCGTCACTAAAACGAATTGGGAAGGGACGGGCGTGAAGCCTGATATAGAAGTTCCGGCAGAACAGGCATTGAAAACCGCACAACTTGTAGCATTGAAAAAGTTTTTGACGACAGCTACTGATGAAAACCGAATTAACAATCTCAATAAATTTATTGAAGCCTTGCAAAAGGAACTTGATGAGTTAAAGAAAAAAAGTTAATTTCGCGCAGAATCTAATCAACGCTTTGTGCTACCGATAACGCGCAACCGAACAAGTCATTGGACGTGAGGGCGAAACAGCGACTTTGTTATCGCGTTGTCTTACACTCAAATAAACTCTTTTGCCAGATACACTAATCCGAATACTCAAGCTGTAACAAGAATTGCAGATGTTTTGTCGGCATATCAAACACAAGCTAATTCTAATTTGATTAGCGAATCAGTTAATTAGTCAATCTTGCTTATAATGTTTTAGACGGATTTCGTGCCGCACCTAGTCTAGCAATTTAGACATATTGCGGTGAATTGTGCCTATTCCGGGTTTATGCCGCAAGTTTGCGGTATAATAACTAGTTAGGCATCTTCGTACAAAGGATATATGATGAAACGTATACTCATAGTTCTTCTGTTGGCTGGGCTTTCTTGCGCTGCGGTCGCGCAGACGAATCAGGAAAGCAATAGACCGCCAACGCTTCCTTACAAACCTGTGCCGAACTTTTTTATCCTGCCGGACGGGAAAAACTTCGGAGAGGTATCGGGAGTTGCGGTAAACTCCAAAGGTCATATCTTTGTTTTCCACCGTGGTCAAATGCCCCTCATGGAGTTCGATAATCGTGGGAGATTCGTGCGGGGATTACTTGACGGCATTATCACACATGCCCACGGCTTGCGGGTAGATTCCAATGACAACCTTTGGCTCACGGACGATAGTGACCACTTCGTTCTAAAGGTCAGCCCGGAAGGTCGCATATTGATGGTCTTCGGTCGTAAGGGGCGGGCAGGAGAATCTGACCCGCGGCTTGGAATACTTTTTAACAGACCAACGGACGTTGCGGTTAACAGTCGTGGAGAAATCTTTGTGACCGATGGATATGGCAACTCGCGGGTTGTTAAGTTTGACCACACGGGGCGGTTTTTAAAGGCGTGGGGGAAGAAGGGTAAGGCTCCCGGCGAGTTCGACATACCTCATGCTGTCGTCATTGATGCACAAGACCAGGTCTATGTCGCCGACCGAGAGAACGGTCGCATTCAAGTCTTTGATTCTGAGGGGAACTTTCTGCGCGAGTGGGGCGGGCTTAAGAATCCACAAGGCTTATTCATCACTGCAAAGCAGTTTCTCTACGTAGCTGACGGGTATGCGAACCGCATTCTCAAAATGGATTTGAATGGAAAGATTTTCGGTATATTCGGCGAGGAAGGGAAAGTGGCGGGGCAATTCGGGATTCCGCACGCCCTCGCGGTCGGGGAGCGCGAGGAGATTTATGCCGCCGAGTTGTTGAACTGGCGTGTCCAAAAGTTCGAGATTAAGTAACTTGGTGCAACCGACCACACCGCCTAACAACGGCATGCAGCGGACGCGCATCCAGCGAGTCTCTTACCATAAAAGGTTCGTACGCGCCGCTGATGCCGGGCGTTAGGCCACTACAGGCCACAGTCCAAGGGTGTGAATATGTTCTTGTGCAATAGTAAGGCAAATCTGGAGGGTTTCAATGTGAAAAGAGTTTCTCTGCGCTTATCCGTGCGAACTAGGTTGTCTCAACTGCTCTTACTTGTATTCACTGTAATAATCATTGCGCCGATCCCTCAGGGAGTAACCACCACAGCACTCGCCGCCTCGCGCGACCCGGTCCGCGCAAAGCAGGGTATGGTCGCCTCGACCAGCCAGATCGCTTCACAGGTCGGTGTCGACGTCATGAAGCGCGGCGGCAATGCGGTTGATGCAGCCATTGCAGTGGCTTTTGCACTTGCCGTCACTTATCCCGAGGCAGGTAACATAGGCGGCAGTGGCTTTATGATGATTCGTCTGAAAGATGGGCGGACGACTGCGATTGATTATCGCCTGATGGCTCCCAGGGCCGCAACCCGCAACATCTATCTCGACAAAGATGGGAACTTGATCAAAGGCGACGGCTCTTCGACCGTTGGCTATCGCGCTTCGGGGGTGCCGGGTACGGTTAGAGGGATGGAACTGGCATTGAGCAAGTATGGTTCCGGAAAACTAAGCTGGGCGGAATTGATCGAACCGGCGCGCCGGCTTGCCGCCAATGGGTTTCCCCTGGGCTATCGGCTGGCGCGCTCCCTCAGGAATCCTTGGTACAGAGATTACCTTTCGCGGTATCCGGAGACGCGCCGCATCTTTCTCCGCGATGGAAATTTCTACGATGAAGGCGAAATCTTTCGCCAAACTGATCTCGCCGCAACATTCGCGCGGCTGCAACGAGGTGGACCAGATGAGTTCTATAAAGGAGAGACTGCCCGGCTGATCGTTGAAGACATGAAACGGCACAACGGCCTGATCACGATGGAAGACCTGCGCGGCTACGTGGCCAAGGAACGAGAGCCTTTGCGGGGCACGTATCGAGGTTATGAAGTCATCGCGCTGCCGCCGCCATCGTCGGGCGGTGCCGTCCTGATCGAAATGCTTAATATCCTAGAAGGTTATGACATGGGTAAGCTCGACTGGGCCTCATCGGATCGCTATCACCTGATGACCGAAGCAATGCGCCGCGCGTTTGCGGATCGTGCAGAGTACATGGGCGACCCCGATTTCGTGAAGGTGCCGGTCGCCGGACTGATAGACAAGACCTATGCCGCGCGACTGCGCAGCACGATTAAGCTAGACCAAGCTTCTTCGAGCAAGGAGGTGCGCGCGGGACGCCCTGCGGGTTATGAATCGCAAGAGACTACTCACTTCACCGTAGTTGATGCCGAAGGTAACGCAGTGGCGAATACTTATAGTCTGAATGAGGCGTTTGGTTCCGGCGTGGTCGTAAAAGGAACCGGAATTGTCATGAACGATCAGATGGACGATTTTGCCGCCAAACCTGGGTCGCCCAATCTATACGGTCTGATCCAAGGAGAGCGCAATGCTGTCGCGCCACACAAGCGGCCACTTTCGGCGAATACTCCCACTATTGTCCTGCGGAGAGATGGCAGCCTCTGGTTCACGATCGGCACTCCTGGAGGTCCAACTGCCATCAATACCGTGTTCACCGTCATTACCAACGTGGTGGACTATGGGATGAACATCCAGCAAGCTATCGACGCGCCACGTATACATCATCAGTGGCTGCCGGACAAACTATCTTATGAGCCTTATGGTCTTTCGGGTGACACGCAGCGCTCTCTGGCGGTCCTTGGACACAAGCTGACGGCAAAGCCGCGTTATTTCGGTGACGCACAGGGAATCATGATCGAGGAGAAGAGTGGAGTCAGACTGGGCGCAACTGACCCACGAAACAGCGATGGGCTGGCCGTTGGGTATTGACCGTAGCGTGCCTGACCTGTACCGCCGCTCGCTGCTCGCTGCCTAACAATCGCATGCAGCGGAGGCCGCGAAGCGAATCTCTTACGGTTTCTTTCAGTTCCCCGCGCGGCCCCGCTGATGCGGAGCGTTAGGTGCTTCGAGTATTCAGGGGGCAGAGATAGAGAAGATAGGTAAAAGAGCGGGATTCACTAAATCTAAAATGAGGTAAGTTATGCGCCATAAACTAATCCCACTTTTTAGCGTCATCCTTCTGTTGACCGCAACGGTCGGTGCTCGTGGCGACCGAGTGGACGAATTCATTAAGTCTAAGATGAAGGAGCGCCAGATTCCGGGACTCTCGCTTGCGGTGATCCGAAATGGAAAGATCGTTAAGGCGAAGGGATACGGGCTGGCGAATGTTGAATTAAATGTCGCCGCTACCCCCGAAACCGTCTACCGGCTCGCTTCGACCGGAAAGCTGTTCATCGCTACCGGGATTATGCTGCTCGCCGAAGAAGGCAAGCTCAGTCTCGACGACCCAGTCAGCAAATATCTCGCGGGAACGCCCGATGCTTGGCAGAAGATCACCGCCCGGCATCTGCTCTCGCACACGTCAGGAGTTGCCAAAGAAGCTCCCGGTTACGACGATTTCAAGATTCAGAATGATGCCAACGTTATTAAAACCGCTTACCTACTGCCTCTTCTGTTCCAGCCCGGAGAGAAAGCAGCATACAGTAATCTCGGCTATTTCATCCTCGGGGAAATTATCAGTAAAGCCAGCGGTAAGCCGTGGAGCGAATATCTGAACGAACGAGTGTTCAAACCGCTTCAGATGAATGCGACCCGTACGACGAGCATGGCGGACATCGTGCGGAACCGGGCGAGTGGGTACGTCATAAACGGCGACAAACTGCAAAACGTGCAGATCCCCCTCGCCCTGCGTCCGAGCGGCGCGTTTCTATCCACAGTCCTTGACCTTGCGAAGTTCGACGCCGCGCTTTACAGGGAAAGGATAATCAAGAAGTCCAGTCTTGAGCAGATGTGGCAGCCGGTGAAGGAGACCGAGCCCGGGGATGAACTAATAAAAGGTGCTGCTTTCGGCTTCGGGTGGGTTACCGCGCAGGTGAATGGTCACAGGGCTGTTTGGAAGAGCGGCTCAAATGCAGGCTTCCGCCCCGTCTTCCTGCGATTTGTGAACGACAATCTGACAGTCGTGATATTGGCTAATGGTGAGAGGGTAAGACAGACGCCACTCGCGTTTGAAGTAGCCAGCTTTTATATCCGCGATCTAGCATATAAAGACGCTCATGCAAGGTAAACATCGCAATGGAGGCATGAGGAAACGAGCGGACGCACCTAACAAGGGGATGAACCGGACGCGCATCCAGCGTTCTTCTCATCCTCAACATTGATCGCGCGCCGGTTATCCCCAGCGTTAGACCGCCTTACCGGTTAGAAATTTGTGATAATATTTCGCGCAACATATGATGAAATTTTGAGGAACTTATGAGTGATACTATTTCTAATGTTCGACTCGTTTCAAACGGGCAAGGCAAACGACTTAACGTGCTTGGCGACAGACAGCGTATTTTGTTGACCGGCGAAGACACTGCCGGCAGCTACGCGCTAGTCGAGAATTATAATTCGCCGGGCGTGAGCATTCCCCTTCACCTTCATCGGAATGAAGACGAAACATTTTATGTCGTGGCAGGTGAAGTCGACTTTCAAATCAACGGCGAAATCGTGCGGGCAAGCGCCGGGACGACTGTTTATCTGCCGCGCAATGCTCCGCACTCCTTTACTGTTGTCGGAAGCGAACCGGCTAAAATGCTGATGATGCTGATGCCTGCTGGATTGGAAAAGTATTTTGAAGAGTTAAGCAGGCTGCCGTCGGAAGAACCGCCTGATATGGAAAAGGTATTTGAGATTTCGGCACGTTACGGCATCGAATTCTTATCGCCTCCTGATTATGCACCGGCGGTCTAACAATTCAATGGACGTGAGGGCAAAACAGCTTCTCTTTAAAGTCTTGCGCGGTTAATTTCACGTTGCGCGTATTCGGTTTTGCCCTACGTCATCTCAAGCGTTAGGTCGCTTCGTGAGTCGCCGTTATAAAAGAGGAACAATGAAGAACATTATATATGTCGTATTTCTTAGCGCAGTATTTTCTCTTTCTGCTTTTGGACAGCAAGTAACAGCAGATTTGATTTTACTCAATGGAAAGGTTTTCACCGCAGACCCAGCGAAACCTTCTGCCCGAGCGATTGCGATTCGTAGTGAGCGTATCATTGCCATCGGAACAAATGATGAAGTCAAAAAATTAGCCGATGCAAAAACAAGATTGATTGATTTGCAGGGACGCACGGTCGTTCCCGGTTTTAACGATGCGCATTTTCATTTTATGCCTGACCCGAAAGGTTTTCACTTGCAATTCAAAACGCTTGAGCCAAGTTGGGAAGAAACACTGCAAGCTGTCAAAAATGCCGTTCAGGAAACGCCAAACGGACAATGGATTTTCGGCAGTATCGGCAACAATGTTTTGTCCGACAACACTGCCGACCGAATCGCGCTCGACCGAATCGCACCGAATCATCCGGTTTTGCTTCGCGCTTATTATGGTCACGGATACATCGTCAACTCGAAAGCGATGCCGCTTTTGCAGATTGCCGAAGAAGAATCAGACCCAATGGGCGGTCATTTTGAACGAGTTGCCGATTCAAAAAAAATCAATGGCAGATTTTGGGAATATGCCGAATGGAAGCCAAATCGGATTTTGGTAAATCAAGTGTCTGACGCTGATGCTATCAAGGGATTAAAAAAAATGGCGGAAGAAGCTGTCAGTTACGGCATTACGTCAATGCAAATTATGTCTTCGATGTCGGTTGACCGTTTTGCCAAACTTCTCGTTAAAGCCGATTTGCCGATTCGGGTTCGCGCCATTCCTTTTGCAATGACTTCGCCGACGAAACGTGACTTGTCAGAATTTCAAATGATTTCCAAACTGAAATTTCCAAACTCGAAGGTAAGGGTAAGTGGAGTCAAATGGGTTTTGGACGGAACACCTTACGAGCGTGGTGCGGCTTTGCGTCAGCCTTATAGTGACAAACCCGGTTGGAAAGGAAAACTTAATTTCCCGGAAAGTGAAGTTTTGAAAATGGTTAAAGAATCTTTGGCTCTCAAACAACAATTTTTGGCTCATTGCGCAGGCGACAGATGTGCCGAAACCGTTTTTGATGCAATGGAAAAGACGAGCGCGAAATCAGATTGGAAAAGCTTACGTTATCGCATTGAACACGGTGACGGCGTGACAGACGATTTAATTGCACGGGCACGGAGATTTGGCGTAATTGTAGTGCAAAATCCTATTCATTTTTCAGAGCCAGAGTTGTTTCAGCGGCGTTGGGGAATGAGGTTGCAACCGCTTCGTTCTTTGACTGAAGCTGGAATTCCCATCGCTATCGGTTCGGATGGTCCGATGAATCCTTATCTGAACATTATGTTTGCAGCAATTCATCCCACTCGCCCGACCGAAGCAATCACGCGCGAGCAAGCCGTTAAAGCCTACACCAGCGGTTCGGCGTTCGCCGAATTTGCTGAAAACGAAAAGGGCACTTTGACGAAAGGAAAACTCGCGGATTTAAGCGTGCTTTCGCAGGATATTTTCAAAATTCCGACGCCTGAATTGCCGAAAACATACAGCATATTAACCATCGTCAGCGGAAAGGTTGTTTATGATGCAAAGGTTTTGAAGTAACCAAAACGTCTTTGCCGGAACGGGCAAACGCCCTAACAAATCATTGGACGTGAGGGCGAAACAGCGACTTTGTTATCGCGTTGTCTTACACTCAAATAAACTCTTTTGCCAGATACACTAATCCGAATACTAAAGCTGTAACAAGAATTGCAGATGTTTTGTCGGCTTATCAAATACAAGCAAATTCTGAATTAGTAAGCGAATCGGTAAATTGATGCTATGGAACAAAATGAAGATGAATTGGATAAAAAGGCTTGGGCGGTTTTTCGGGATGCCTTGAAAGGTATTGAGTTTCCAGATTGTGTAAATGTATCTGAAAATAAAGATGGAAGTGTTTCATTCCAACTTTCAATATCTTTCCAAGACGGAGCTTCAACATTTATGCTTTTCAAGCCAGGCATAAAAGTTATCAAAGATTTACTTGAACTCAGCAAAAATAATGAAGATCAATCGCAAATCCCAACCGAACTCGGCAAAGAATTAGACAAAAGTTTTGCCGAATTGTTCGCACACATATTTATTAAAAATTTCCCGATTGAAATTGAAGAAGCCCTTGAAGGACTGAACGAAGTTCCACTTATTTTACCTCAATTGTTAATGGCGGAAACTTATAGCTATTCATCAAATGTCTCTAAAGATAAAAAGGCAAAGCGGTTAGAGCAAACAAAAAACGCTTTAGAATCATTATTAGAAGAAAGAAAACAAAGACTAAAAAAAAGAATTTTAGACGAAGTAGAGAAGACGGAAAAACCTTGCAGACCCGCCAAACATTTAATCTCAATTTATTATGAAGAATTGCTTCCAAAATGGGAGCAGGCAAAAATTTGCTACAAGAAAAATAAAGCATTCAACAATTGGGAAAAAATGGTTGCTGTCGGTTTTGAAGAATTTCCGATAGATTTAATAAAAAGATTAGGTGATCCAGATACTTACATAGCAATGCCTTCCAGTATAGCGTTAGAACACGCATCACGATTTTGCGGCATAAATGATAATTCGGTAGGCTTGCGAGCTTTGCAAAAGTATTTACAGCAAAGCCGCGAATGGACAGAAAAGGTTGGTAAAGAAGAAGCCGAAAAACAGGCTCAAAAACATTTTCGCAACACGATAAGTGAAGTAGTAATTTATTATCAAGTGGCAGATTTACTTGGGCATAAAGACGTTGAATTTAATAGTTATTCTTTGTTACACCAAGAGATTGCTAAAGATTGGGGAAATACGATTAAAAGAATTATTGATGAAAAGAATTCTAAATTAGATGATGAACGGAGCGAAGATTCTTTCATTCATTAAAAACACTTGATTCTAATGAACAGAGAAATTTTTACTCGTTTCGTATAAATCACTTTTATATTTTGTTTTCATAGTCCGTGAATGGCAGTTCAAGCCATTTACGGATTTTTTTTGGAGGCAAAAGATGATAACTGAAAACACTAAAGAAAGATTTAATCGAAAAAGCGCGGCGGATTATTGCGGCGTGAGTGTTATTACGATTGACCGGGCGTTGTCGAAAAACAAGATTTCTCATTTTCGCATTGGTCGCCGTGTGGTATTTGATAAGCGGCATCTTGACGAATTTCTTAACAGTAATGAATACAAAGCGCGAAATTAAACCGAGAAGAATGTTTGATACTGTCGGCATATCAAAAACCCTTGCGCGTTCGCCGGATGTTGATTTGCTTGTAAGAAACGGCTGTCAACCGTTTTTCAGCAAATATGACGGCGAACCTTATAAGCTCGCCTTAAATGGCGAGGTTGGCGCAAAAGAGCCACGTTTAACTATCTCTAAATCTCCGAAAGGATTTTGGATACTCAAAACCGAAGTTTCAATTGGTGCTTGGATGTTCGGATCAAACCTATTTTTACCCGATGAAAAGGATATGAAACAGTTTTTCCCGATGCTTTCGGATTTTGTTCGGTATAAAACCGGAATTAACTTTGATGCCCGGCGCGAACGGGTAACACGCGCCGATCCGACTAGAGATTTTCAGATTGGAGAAAGCAAAGTTTTGAGCGTTCTTAAAGAGTTGAATAATGTCGAAATTCCAAAATATAACCGCAAATCCATCAATAACACCGGCGTTTATTTTGAGAACAAAGGCAAAATCAAAAACAAAAAGTATTCCATTTACAGCAAGTATCACGATTTATTGGATAAAAAGGCTGATGAAACCGAAATAGATTTAGCCAAAGGGATTCTTCGATTCGGCATTGAACACAAAGACAATCGAGCGGTTGCTAACTTATCAAAATCTTTGCGTCTGCCTAATCACAATGCCGATCAAGTTTTAACCGCCAAAGTATCAAAAAAGATTATTTCAGATGCGATGAATCTTTTTGCCTTAGAAGCTCTCATTAACAGAGATGATTCAACGCTTGAAAAATTGGCTCAAACTTTTGATTCGTCAAAGCCTCTGACGTTAGCAGGGCATCTTTTGTATAAAGCAAAATTCGGTCTTGATTACGGAAAACTTCCGTTTATCAATCTCTCGGAAGACACGATCAAAAAGTATGAGCGTGAATGCGCGAAAACAGGCATTTTATCCTTAGAGTAATTACTAAGGATAAACCGGACGGATTTGCCATTTAGATTACTTTGAACATTACGGAAACAAGCGAAGCGAGCGCGGCGGCGCGAATCTGAAAAACTGAAAAATAAATAAGTTTGAAAACCTAATAAAACCTAATATTTTGCCGGTAAAAAACGCTGATAAGCAATAGAACATTAAGAAAAGAAATAGATGAAAGCATTAACAGTTGAGAAGTTTACATTGCAGACAATCGCCAATGCTGCGAAAGGCACGGATATTGAAGCGGTGCGTTCGTTGCTGTTTTTTGCCTCCGGCGCGGTTCTCGACGTCGCGGGCAAGGTGCGAAAGGTTGTCAAACGCGATGGTCAACTAAAGTTAGTGATAGAACCCGACGACGTTTGCGGCTTTGTTGTTTTTGCGGATTGTCGGACTGACGCGGAAAAGGTGAAAGCGCGGAAAATCCGGAAAGGTTCGCTTGTGTCGGTTCGGGGAAAGTTTCAGACGTTCGGCGCGTCGGCGGTTTGTTTGAGCGATTGCCGTTTGCGGTCAAAAACTGCGAGATAACTGCGATGAAACTGTGATAAAACACAGAAAGAACACAGAACAAAGACTTGCTCAACACGCGGACGGCAGCATTTTGTATCATTCGGACTAAACAAAATAACCACTTGTTCCACGCGCACGCGGCGGGACGGAATGCAAGACGAAAACAACGATAAAACAACGAAAGAACAACGAAAGAACAGCGAAACATTCAACAAATTCAACACTCTAAAAAAACAAAAGTGACGTGAAAGTGACTTAGAGAAGTGAACAAACTGAACACCTTAAAAAAAAGAAAAGCGAGAATCAAAAGTAGAGTGAAATAGATTATGGTCGGAAAGAAAACAGGCGGGCGCGTTGCCGGAACGCCGAACCGAATCACCATTGAGTTGCGGAAAACTCTCAAGACGGTCGTTGCCAGCGAGCTGGAATCGTTGCCCGGAACGCTCGAACAGTTACAGCCGAAAGAACGGCTTGAAATGTTGGTGAAGTTATTACCGTTTTGTATGCCGAAAGTAAATTCTATTGAGGGCGCGTATGATACGGGCTGGCGTAATTTGGATGATGAGAATTGATTATTCATCGAACACGAAACTTCGTGCTGGAAAAAATCTAAGAAAACTTAAGATTTTGAACTTGATTTCTTGAAGTATATTTCAAGTTTGAGCTGTTAAGAATTGCTAAGGTTTTGAGAAAAATAACGAGATGAAAACGAGACACAATTACTAATGTTAGCGTGCAACAATTGAAAAATACAGAGATATTACAGAGAAACATCGCCTTTTTACCAATAATTAGAAAAGCGTGGCAATGAAAAATGTGTAGCACAAAAAACGGACATCGAAAAAAGTATAAAAGCCAATGTTTATTGGCACTTCGCTATAAAAATATGGTAAAAACAACCTAAAAAACAGTGAAAACTGTCAAAAATCAACGATTATGGCGTATGAAAAGCGCGGAAACAGTATTTATTTTTATAAAAAGGAACGCGAAGGCAAGCGCGTTGTCTCTAAATACTATGGTAAAGGCGAGCTTGCTTCGTTGATCGCTCAAATAGATGAAATTGAAGCCGATAGCAAAGAATATAAACGATTTGAGGAACAGCAACGCCGTGAAAAAGCAGAAAAGTTTGAAAAGGAAATTGCCGAAATTGAAAATGCCTTCAATGAACTGATAACCGCGCATTTACTTATCAACGGCTACCATCAAACCGGCAGCCGCGAATGGAGAAAAAAAAGAAATGGCAGAAAATAAATTGACCAAACCAAATCAAGCAGAAAAAACTTTAAGTGAGATTATTGCCGCGACCAGCAAGAAGAATCCGAAAGAAGAAGACATTCAAACTTTGCGCAAAATGATGAAGGAAGATGCAAGTATCTGGCAAACATACGGCGATTGGGCGCACCAGTGTGAATTGATGATTTCGAGAGATTATTTTGAATCGAGCGAATTTCTAAATGAAACGGTTGAAAAGAAATTGAGAGAGTTGCGCAACGAACTCAATTGGGAAACCGCTACTGTTTTGGAAAAGTTGCTAATCCGGCAAATTTGCATAACTTGGCTGCGCTTGTATTACGTTGAAAGGCAACATCACCAGGCGACAACCGGAAATCATTCTTTAACACACGGAATTTATTGGGACAAACGATTGAGTGAAGTGCAAAAACGGCATCTGAAAGCGATTGAATCACTGGCAAAGGTGCGAAAAATGACGGCGCAAACGGCAAAATTTGAAACAGCGGCAACCAAAGCAAAATCGGCGCAAACTCTCAATTCGATAAAAATTCTTGAGGCTATGACGAAATCAAACAATTAAGATTTGTGTCATAAGTGATTTTTAACCATATTTATGGCTTTGTGGGCTTTGTTGCAAAAGGCACTTATGAGACAGACTAATGAGACAAGGTTAAGCAGTTTTGAGACAAAATTATTCATAACCTCTATATTTGGGCTTTTAACGATGGTTAGTTATGGCTCTGCCTCTGGCTCTAGCGGCACTCGCGGAAATGATTTGAATCCGATTCTGATTCGCACTGTATCAGGCGGTAAATCAGCAGGTTTGCCCGTTCGCAATTTTGCTTCCCAATTGTTTGATTTTAAGAAGTCTGCAAGTGCATTACACGCATCAACCGATTTCCGGTGGGATTCCCGAATCGCTCCCGCCCTGTCCGGGTTACGACCAATAAATTCCATATACGGTTCGCAGTTAACACCATCCCAAAACGTATCTGCTAATTCGATATTTGTTTCCACACTTACTACATTCCACCCGGCAATTTTTATTGCATTCACTAAATCCCGTGTTGCTCGACTAGCCTCTACATCTGGTAGATATTCGACTATGGTATTCAATCCGGCAAAAGGTTTAATTGGGTCAAGATTGGAAGTTACTTCCACACCACTCACAATACTAGTGATAATTGGTATTTCTCTACGAGCTAGCGATTTTTCAAGTTTTCTTCCGGCATTCTTTTCTTTCTCAAGTTCCAATTCCACCTTACCCGTTCTTTCTACGTGCGCTCGCACTTTTTCGTCTTTCTCTAACTTCGCTCTATACCCGATATATATTGTTGAGAGACCAACCATAAACGTAATTGCGGAAGTCGCCGCCGTAATAGGCAGCATCCAATTATTTAGTTCATCCCAAGTCATAGATTTAATTTTTTTTGTTAGTGTTCTTATCGTGGTTATTTCAGCATCAGTGTTTTGTATTTTACTCATACGTGATATTCGCAAACGCAATAAATCTTGACGCTCCATAAGGGACTAAAAGCCGCCTAGTTTTCGCACTAGGCGGCTTTTAGAATCACCATTAGTTAGTATTTACTATTTGCTTCCACTTTTCACCACTTCTTGGTGTTGGTGGCGCAGGTTCTAATCAAAATCGTTACGTCATAACGATTCTTATATTTGCCTTCCATCGTAACTTGCTGCGTAACCTGAAATTGATTCTGACACCAGTTTTCAACGTCAATAAATTCAAGATAACCGCTTTGCCCGCTGTCTTTGGTATATTGCATTTTATCGCGCAGAATGTGAGCGCGGTCAAAAACATTGCCTTTATTGAGATGATTCAAAACCTTTGCAAATTCGGTTTCGGAGAGCGTTATATTATTGTGCTTTTCGAGTTGAGATTTAAGATTTACGAGCAAATCTTTTTCGTCTTTGATGGTAACTTTGCCGTAACCCAAATTGACGAGTTGAGCGACTAAATTATCTTCTAAAACTTGTTCGGGCTGTGTCGGCATAATTTTAGATAAACATCTGCTGTAATATAGATTAACCACAGAAAACACAGTCAAAGCGATTGCTAAATGCAAACAATTAAAGCCGCGTGTCAAATTTATCAAAGATAGATTCTTTGCCGTTCAATCGGCGAATAACCCAAACGTCTATTACGTTTCGTTTGACGTAAAAGGCGGCGAAAAGTTCGGACAATGCGAATGCAAAGCAGCAGAAAAAGGAATGATTTGTTATCACATCGTAGCGGGCGCAACGGCAAACATTTACCGGCAATCTTTGAAATTTGCCAATTAACGACGAAAGGCTTTCCTAAACCGCAAAGCTAGGAAAGCCTCTCTTTTAATCCCTATGGAATGGAACTAAAACAATGAACAATTTAACACAAGACAAACAACAGGCAAAACAAGCCCATTTCGACTGACAGCAAGCCGAAATGCTAATCATCTATCAAAACGCCGACAAAACAGTAAGAAACGCGGTTATCAAACAAATAGATTCGTTTCTTGAGATTGTGCCGAAAGATGCTAAAACATTCTGGCTAAAATTTCGCTATAAACTCGAAAGATTGAATGAAAAGCTAATTTGAAATTAGGTGAATTTTGTGAGATTAGAGTTGAAGGTGTGATTCAAAGTGTGAGTCACCAAAAAGAGGCATCAACTTGATGCCTCTAAACTATTGAAAATAATGGTACACCCGGCAAGATTCGAACTTGCGACCCTCTGATTCGAAGTCAGATACTCTATCCAGCTGAGCTACGGGTGCGTAAATGCTTTGTTATCAACAACTTATTTTAGATGAATTTTTTCTCAAAATCTAAAATCAGATGCTCAAACCTTGTTTATATTAAACATTAAAACTCTAATTTACAACCTCAACTGTGAAGCTGTGATTTGAACGAATCAATCAACTTCAAGTTAGAATTAAATCTTAGCACAAAAAAATAGCAAAGTCAAGCGTAATTCATTGAAAACAAAGAAGTTAATCAATTTGTATGAAAAAGTCAAATTAGGTTAAGTTCAAATTTGGCGTCTTAATTTTGAGGATTGATATGGAGTGAAATTACTCGCTTGATTGTATAGAAGATTCAATCCCTGTAAAAAAGTTCAGCAGATTAACCAACACCAGTTTCACTCCATTAGAGCTTTTCCAACCTATCAATTAGCAAAGTATTTATTAAACTTTCGTCTCGTGCTAAAATCGGCTCACTTTACGAATGATTTCATCAGGCGAACAAATTGGACGTTATAGAATCCGTTCCGCAATTGGAAAAGGCGGTATGGGAGAAGTGTTTCTTGCCGAAGATACAGAACTGGAACGGCTGGTCGCTTTGAAAGTCTTGCTCAAAGATTTAGCAAATGATTCAGACCGTCTTAGAAGGTTTGCTCAGGAAGCAAAATCTGCCTCTGCTCTAAATCATCCGAACATCATCACCATTCACGAAATCGGTAAAACCGACGACACACACTTCATCGCAACCGAATATATCGAAGGTGAGACTCTTCATAATCGTTTGAGAAATGAGCCGATGCGTCTCAAGTCTGTTCTGGATATTGGGATTCAAGTAGCATCTGCTTTAGACGCTGCGCATCGTGCGGGAATAGTTCATCGAGACATAAAACCAGAGAACGTAATGATTCGCCCGGATGGAGTAGTGAAGATTCTCGACTTCGGTATTGCCAAACTGACTGAGAAAAAGGCGGAGTCAATTGACGCAGAAGCAGCAACAGCAATCAAAGCTGAGGGAACGAGTCCGGGAATGATAATCGGAACAGCCGCTTATATGTCGCCTGAACAAGCACGAGGCAAAAATATAGACGCCAGAAGCGACATATTCAGTTTCGGAGTTGTGCTTTATGAAATGCTCACGGGAAGATTACCCTTTTCGGGCGAGACAACCAGCGATGTGATTGCCGCGATTCTGACGAAAGAGTCTGCAACAATTTCCTCACATATTTCAAATGTTCCTAAAGAGTTAGAACGCATTATAAATAAAACTCTGCGCAAGGATAGAGAAGAACGCCATCAGCATATCAAAGATTTGTTGATTGATTTGCGAGACCTCAGAAGAGATTTAGAATTTGAAGCAAAACTGGAACGCTCCGCCGCGCCTTCAAAAATCGAGGAAGAGGCAACGAATAAAATAGCGGCAGCGACAGAAATTCAAAATACACCGACTACATCAAGCGCCGAATATATTGCGAGCAGAGTCAAAAAACACAAATTGGCTTTTATTACTACGCTTGCTGTTATGTTGCTGGCGATTGGCGGATTAGGCGTTTGGTATTTTGGCAATCGCTCAACAAACCCATTAAGAATTCAATCAATTGCTGTACTGCCGTTTCAGAACGCGAGCGGAAATGCTGATACAGAATATCTTTCGGATGGAATAACCGAATCACTAATCAGCAGTTTGTCATTGTTGCCGGAACTTGATGTAATAGCCAGTAACTCCGTTTTTCGCTACAAAGGCAAAGAAGTCGAGCTCAAAAAAATCGGACAAGATTTATCAGTGCAGGCTCTGCTCACAGGTCGCGTCGTGCAGCGCGCGGATGATTTGACTCTTTACGTTGAACTGGTTGATGCCGCGACGGAAAAGGTTTTGTGGAAAGCCGATTACAGGCGGCAAATGACGAATCTTGTTTCGCTGCAAAACGAGATTACACGGGATATTTCAAACAAACTACGGGTGAAATTATCGGGAGCGGAAGAGCAGCGTCTGGCAAAGAATTACACGGAAAACTCTGAAGCTTATCAGCTTTATTTGAGAGGACGCTTTTTCTGGAACAAACGCACGCTGAAAGATGTCGAGAACTCCATTCCTTACTTCCAGCAGTCTATCGCTGCCGATTCCACTTTCGCTCTCGCCTTCTCCGGTCTCGCCGACTCGTATATGACTCTCGCATTACTTGAAGGAGGCGCGCCGGCGCACGAAGCGATGCCGAAGGCGCGTGACGCCGCGCTCAAAGCCCTGATGCTCGATGACCGTCTGGGAGAAGCGCACGCTACTCTCGGCTTTATCTTGCTTCTCTATGATTATGACTTTACCGGTTCAGAACGCGAATTCAAACGCGCCATCGAGCTTGAACCGAATTACGCGACGGCTCACTTGAGGTATAGCCTGCTGCTGACTTCACTCGGCAGACACGAGGAATCTCTTCCCAAGATTAGACGCGCGTTAGAGATTGACCCGCTCTCTGTCTTCGTAAATAGAGGGTATGGCGATAGGCTGATTGACGCTCGTAAATACGACGAAGCTGTCATGCAGTTGAGTAAGACGCTCGAGCTTGACAGCAATTTTGCGCTGGCATACTCCAGCTTCGCTTGGGTTTACCAAGCGCAAGGCAATTACGCCGGAAGTGTTGATGCAATCGCCAAATCCTACGAACTAACCGGCAGACAGGAGTATGCCGCATTGGCGCGTGAGAGTTTCATTCGTGGCGGCTGGCAGGGTTACCTGCGTGCGATGTTGGAACGCCGACCTGATTTGCGGGCTTACACAAGAGCAACTCTACACGCCGCGCTCGGTGAGAAGGACAAAGCATTTGACGAACTGAATAAGGCTTACGAGAACCGTGAATCAATTCTTTCCCGTCTCAAAGTTGACCCGCGTCTGGACACTTTGCGCGACGACCCGCGCTTTCAGGACTTATTGAGAAAAGTCGGTTTTCCCTGAGTGATTTATTAGACGGATGAAAGAGCTATTGACCAACACAAATTTGTCGCATTACCGCATCCTCGAAAAAATCGGCGCGGGCGGAATGGGCGAAGTTTATCTGGCGGAAGATACCAAACTTGACCGTCGTGTCGCGCTTAAATTTCTGCCTGAAGATTTAGCAAATGACGCTGAACGGATGCGCCGATTCGTTCAAGAAGCAAAAACTGCCTCTGCTCTTAATCATCCGAGCATCATCACCATTCACGAAATCGGCAAAACTGACAACACACATTTTATTGCTACTGAATACATAGAAGGTGAGACTCTGCACAGCCGTTTGAAAAGTGAACAGATGAATCTCAAGACTGTTCTTGACGTTGCAATTCAAGTTGCATCCGCATTAGATGCGGCACATCGCGCAGGAATAGTTCATCGGGACATTAAGCCTGAGAATGTGATGATTCGTCCAGATGGAGTAGTAAAGATTCTCGACTTCGGGATTGCCAAACTAACTGAGAAAAAGGCGAACACAATTGACGCGGAAGCGGCAACGGCAATTAAAGCCGGGACGAGTCCGGGAATGATAATTGGAACAGCCGCATATATGTCGCCTGAACAAGCGCGAGGCAAAGACATAGATGCTAGAAGCGATATTTTTAGTTTTGGTGTTGTGTTTTACGAAATGCTGACAGGAAAGCAGCCGTTTGAAGGTGAAAGTGCAATAGATACGATTAGTTCAATCATCCATAAAGACCCCGTGCCTTTGAGTCAGCTTGCCTCAGGTATTCCACGCGAACTACAGCGTATCGTTGAAAAGAGTTTGCGCAAAGACCGTGAAGAGCGTTATCAAACAGTAAAAGACCTGCTTATTGATTTGAAAGATGTAAGGCAGGATTTACAGCTTCAGAATCAGTTGGAAAGAACCGCTCCACCAAATAATAGTAATGAATCAAAAACACAAATCTTGAGTGCAACGACAAGCGACGCTGCGCATACAACTTCAAGCGCAGAATATGTTGCTAATGAAATCAAACGCAATAAAAGCGGTTTAGCTATTGGTTTGATTGTTTTGCTCATCGCGTCAATTGGTTTAGGTTATTGGTATTTTACAGGGCGTTCAACAAAACAAATCGAATCAATCGCCGTTCTACCGTTTATCAATCAAAGCGGCAATGCAGACAACGAGTATCTTTCAGATGGTATGACCGAGACTTTGATAAATAGTCTGTCGCAACTTCCCAACCTTGCGGTACAGGCAAGAAGCTCAGTGTTCAGTTATAAGGGTAAGGAAGTTAGTCCTAAGCAGATTGGAAATGAGCTTTCTGTGCAGGCGGTTTTGAATGGTCGGATTGCGCAGCGCGGTGACAATATAACACTCGGTTTGGAATTGGTCGATGTTCAAACTGGCAATCAGATTTGGGGTGAGCAATACAACCGAAAACTTATTGACCTCGTCTCCTTACAAACGGAGATTGCCCGTGATGTCTCAGACAAACTGCGATTGCGTTTGTTGGGGGCGGATGAGCAAAGGCTAACAAAAAACTATACGGAGAATGCCGAAGCCAATCAGCTTTATTTGAGAGGACGGTATCATTGGAACAGGCGCACGGTAAAAGATATTAAAAAAGCAATTGAGTATTTCCAGCAGTCTGTTGCGCTTGACCCGAATTACACGCGGGCTTACACCGGACTTGCCGATGCTTATTCAGTTCTCCCGACGTATGGCGGCGCACCGTCGCGTGAAGTGATGCCGAAAGCGCGGGAAGCTGCTCTAAAAGCCCTGTCGCTCGATAACCAATTAGCCGAATCACACATCTCGCTCGGAATAATTCTGAATTATTATGATTATGACTTTGCTGGAGCGGAGCGAGAATTTCAACGTGCTATTGAACTGAATCCAAACTCTGCGACAGCGCACCAAGTTTACGGCAACCTGCTATCCAACCTCGGCAGACACGAAGAATCGTTAAATGAAATGCGTCGAGCATTGGAAATCGAACCACTTTCGCTTATCACTAATCGGTTTTATGGTATAGCCCTGCTTTGGGCAAGAAGATACGATGAGAGCGCCGAGCAGCTGAAAAAGACGCTTGAACTAGACGCTAATTTTATACCAGCATATGACACGCTTGGACATGCGTATCGAATGCAAGGCAGATATGCTGATAGCGTTGAAGCATATGCAAGTTCTCAAGAAGCATTGAATAATCTCGAAGCAGCGGCTTTGATGCGAGATAGTTTTGCCAAAGGCGGCTGGCAGGGATTCCTACGGGATATGACCAATAAACCTCAACTGAATTACTTGAAGTCAAGATACATTGTTGCAACATACTATACGGAACTTGGAGAAAAGGATGAAGCTATAGCATTACTGAACAAGGCATATGAAGAGCGCGAATTCTTTATAACGCTGCTCAAAGTTGACCCGCGCCTCGACCCTTTGCGTGAAGACCCGCGCTTTCAGGAATTATTGAAGAGAGTCGGTTTTTCGCAATAAAAATGATGTGAAACCGTATGATTGCTCTAACGAACCAATAAGGAATAAATCTATGATAAGAGTATCAATTCTCCTAGTTGTCATTTTATGGATTGCCATACCTACGGCAGCGCAAACGAAAGGAAATGCCAAAGACCAAGAAGTTATAAAGAGTATCGCTCAAAAGTGGCAGGACGCTTGGAATCAGCACGATATGAAAGCACTTGCTGCGCTCGTTGCAGAGAATGTTGACTTTATTACAGTCGGTGGAACTTGGTTGAAGAATCAAAAGAATTTTGAGGAACACCACTCAATACGTCACCAGATGCAGTTCAAAGAAAGCATTTGGATAACGAAAAACGCAAAGGTCAAATTTGTTAAACCTGATGTTGCTGTGGTTCACGTTAATTGGGGAATGAGGGGTGATAAAGACCCGGACGGGACGACGCGCCAGCCGCGAGACGGGATATTTACTTGGATATTGGAAAAAAAGAAAGGAAGATGGTTAATAATTGCGGCTCAGAACACCAATATCAGCCAGCCTGTGCCAAGCAAATGAGTTAAAAATAAAAGGAGAAGAAATTTATGAATAACGAAAATGGAATAGCAATGCCGCAGATTCCGCCCGAAGCGATTTTGATGCAAATGCTATTTGGAGGGTTGATGCAGCAAAGCATTTCTATTGCGGCAAAACTCGGTATTGCAGATTTGCTTACTGAAAAACCGCAAACATCTGATGAACTCGCCGCTAAGACTAATACCCACGAGCCGTCCTTGTATCGAGTTCTTCGACTTTTAGCCAGTGCAGGCATTTTTTCAGAAACCTCTGACGGTAAATTTGAGCTAACTCCGATTGCTGCATTACTGCGAAGCGATGCGCCAAACTCGATGCGTGATGCGGCGATTATGCAGGGTGAAGAATGGAACTGGCGCAATTACGGCGAACTAAGACACAGTGTCAGAACAGGCGGAACTGCACAGGAGAAAGCGCACGGGGTGGGGCTTTTCGAGTTTTTAACAGATAACCCGGAAGATGAACAGATGTTTAGCCGTGCGATGGTCAATCTTTCATCATCGGTCATTTCACCCATTGTCGAAGCTTTTGATTTTACGAGCGTGAGCAAAGTGGTTGACATCGCTGGCGGTCACGGATTATTGCTTGCCGAAATCCTAAAATCCAACCAGCATCTGCAAGGAATTTTATTTGACCAACCAACAGTCATTGACGGAGCAGTCGAGACACTTGAAAAGGAAGCCATAAATAACCGTGTTGAACTCGTATCGGGTGACTTTTTTGAAAGTGTTCCAGAAGGCGCAGATGTTTACACAATGAAGCACATCATTCACGATTGGGACGATGAGCAGAGCATTAAAATCCTGCAAAACATCCATCGAGCAATGAATGGAAAAGGTAAAGTTCTGATTGTCGAAATGGTCGTGCCCGAAGGCAACGAGCCGAGCCCATCTAAAATGATGGATGTTCAAATGCTTGTCGCCACAGGCGGTAAAGAACGCACCGAAGTTGAATATAGAAAACTGCTGGAATCATCCGGCTTTAGACTGACACGCATTATTCCGACACGCTCTCCTTTTAGTATTGTCGAAGCCGTAAAAATTTAGATAGCGACAGACAAATTTTGAAATGCGAAACGCGAGTGACAAATAAACAAACCAGAAGAGGAAAATTATGAAACTGATTCTATTTGCGACAGTCGTTATCTTTGTCGCCACTAATTTGGTGTCAGGGCAGAGCGTAAAACAAAACGATGCTCTTGAGGAGGAAATCAGAAAACTTGAACAGGCACAAGTAAATGCCTTATTGAAAAATGATTTAGCGGCAATGGAAAGGAACTGGGCAAAGGATTACACAGTCAACAATCCTTTCAGCCAAGCAGTTAGAGCAAGTGAAGGTCCGATTCGCGCTGGCACTTTGACATATTCTTCGTTCATTCGAGAGGTTGAAAAGGTTTTATTTCACGAAAAAACCGTTATCGTGATGGGAAAGGAAACAATTGTGCCAAGCGGAACTTCAGCTGATGCGGGGAAAACTATTAACTGCCGCTTTACAAACGTCTGGATGAAGAAAAACGGCAAGTGGCTTTTAACTGCTCGTCACGCCAGCGTCATTTGCCAAAATTGAGATGTTTCGTGATGAAAACCAGATATGCGCTTTCAATAACGGGCGGCATAACAGGTGTGATACAAACAAGCTGTTCGGTGTATAATGTTCAGGCTGGAAAAAGCGTGGACAAGAAGCGATGAAGGTCGGCATTGAATTTGGGTCAACTCCTTTGCGAGCCAAACCCGTCCAACAGTGTGATTAAATCTCGCCTTCATCCGTATCACAGAATGGAACAATAGATTCCGAATAGGAGTGTGGAAAGACACCGGGCATTTCTTGTTCTCGCTTTCAGCGGCGAAGAGAAAACCGATACTTCGTTGAACTGTCAAAGCGTTAGTGCAGACGGCACGGCGGAGTATTTTTAGTTGACGATTGACTTTGCATAGGAATTCAATGGACGTGAGGGCGCGGGCAGCGACTTTCTTATCGCGTTGTCCGTTAAACTTTGGCGGGCTTGGTGGCGGTTTCACCCCACGTCATCTCAGCCGTTAGCCCGCTTCTTGTGAAACCGAGACGAATGGATATTTATGAGAAATAAGTTAGCATCTGCGCTTTTAATCACGTCTATTTTCGTTTGGGGAATTTGGTGCGGCGGTCAAGTTTTCAACGAGTTGATGACTGTGCCAAAATGGAGCGCATCGCCGCCTGAATCTCTGAAAGCCTTCGACGCGCTTCCAAGCAAGGGCGGTTTGCCGTTTTTCCCGATTTTCCTTCCATTGTTTGTAATTCTGGCAGTCGGCGCGGCGATTGCGGCTTGGAAGTCAGCGCGACGCTCAAGAATTTGGCTTGCGTTGTCGGCGGGAACTTCGCTGATTCTGTTTATTTCGTTAGTTTTTTATCTTGCGCCGCTTGTCGGCAGTATGTTTCGACACAGCATTGCGGGCGATTTGCCAGCCGCCGAAATTGTTGCCGGTGTCGAGCAATGGAAAATGGGCAATCGAGTTCGCTTGATAGTCGAGCTATTCGGGTTCGTCTTTTCAATTATAGCGTTGCGAGTTTGGTCATCCGAAAACGCTTCGCCCAATGAACGGACGGGCTAACAATTCAATTGACGTAAGGTCGAAACAGCAACTGCCTTAATTTACTGTCTGTTAGATTCTGTGTTGCGTGTATTTGGTTTCGCCGTTCAAGTCCTGTATTGGAGCATACGAGAATCAGAGTGTCTCATTCTCTCTCCTTGAAACACCTTTTCTTGAATATAAATAGAAAGCCAACTGAGAGCATTTGCACTCTGACTAGCTTTCTATTCTGCAAAGCTAGTTATAATTATCGAAGACGATTAAGCAAACTGGTTCGGTGTTGTTCTTTTTGTAAATCCTCAGTAACTAACCTAACATAGGATGTTGTTTGTTGAAGGCTTGTATGACCTAACAAACGTTGCAATACAAGGGCATTACCACCGTTTCTAATGTAATTTGTAGCGAATGTTCTTCTAAATCCGTGAAATGCTCCGTCAGTTTCTATTTTTAGCTTTTTGGCAAGCCTGTTAAAATCACGATGGATATTTCGGTAAGCTATTTTGCATCCGTTATTTGTGCTAAATAGTAAATCGAAGTTGTGCGTGGCTGAATACTTGAAAAGTATTTTGCGAAGTTCATATGAGAAGGGAACTATTCTTTCTTTATTACCTTTCCCGATAACTGCTAACAGTAAGTTTTCAAAATCAATTTTATGCTTTTGAAGTGTTAATGCTTCATTGATACGAAGCCCTGTTTCAATCATAAGCAAAAGAACAACGTGAAGGCGTTTTTCTGAAATTGTCTTTGGCTTGTGTCTAACAATCGCTTTCAACTCAGCATCGGTTAGTGAACGCAAAATGCGATGATTACCTTTTAATTTTTTAAGGCTTAAATTTTCGTAGCCGTGTTCTTCGGAAAGCCACTTTAGAAAAGTATTTACTCCGCGAATATAAGCGTTGATGCCGCCAACAGTCGCTCCGCGCTCCCGAAATATAACAATCGCCTTTTGTAGCGATTGCTTTGATAGATTTTCAAATGTGCCAACTTGATTAAAATAGTGGTAGGTTTCTTTGTAGAACCTTAAAGTCCTTTCAGACAAATTTCTAAAGTATTTACGCTCGTTGATAAACTCTTCAAACAAATTATCCATTTTTCATTCTCCCAAATCAGATGGTCAATTAGGTGTGAATGAACAAAAAGATTTCAGGTAAGTTGTTGAGAATAAATAGGTTGTTTGATTGAAAAAGCAGGAACTTCTTTCCCTCTGATTCGAAGTCAGATACTCTATCCAGCTGAGCTACGGGTGCAAAACAGATTAAGAATTCAGGAAAATAAAATAACACAAAACCATCATAAATGATAACCGAAACTCGTAATAGATTTTACTTTCCCTGAAATTCCCGCCGGATATATTTAACGAGATTTTTAATTTCTTCATCAGTGATTTTGCCTTTGAAAGCGGGCATTCCGTCTTCTTTTGCGCCGTTCTCAATAGTTTCGATCCACTCATCGTCAACATCTTTTTTCAGTCGTTCAGACGTAAAATCCGGAGCTTTGATTTTTGTACCATCATCGAGAATCGTTACGCCGCCTGAGCCATTCGCCTTGTGACAAGTTACGCAATTTTCCGAGTAAATTTTGCGCGCTGAAGCCAAATCGTCGATCGTTTCCGGCGTAATTTCGGACTGTAACGCAGGAGCATTGGAAGCCGTGTTTTTGTCGATTGTAAGGTTTGTATCAAGTTTATTGGTTTGATTGCAGGCGATTATAAACAATAAAACTGCCGAGAAAACAAAACTGATTTTCAAAAAATTCATTCGTTAGACTCCAGATAATTTGCCTCAAATTCCTGAAAAGTTTAACTTAGATTTTATAGAATTTGCAATGTTTTGAGTGTGGCAATAAAAAGAAGAAAATTGTCTGCAGGTGAAAAATAAATCGTAAATTGTAAATCATCAATTGCGAAACACAAACTAAATACGATTTAAGAATTACGATTTACCGGCAAAGTTATGGAATTACGCGATGGAAGAAATGAGCGAAATCAAATTGATTATGATAAATTCTTAGTTAAAATTGAAAGCTTTGCTTCTCCCAAATTTTGATTTAAAGATTAAGAATCTTTTTGCGTCTTAGATAGTTATTCCAAAAATATATGTTGTTAAAATTTAATAAATTTTCCGTCATAGCTTTTGTCTTTTTAATTACGACAGCTTGTTTCGCTCAAACACCGACGCAGACTTTGAGCATTTCGGGTTTGAAGGAAAACGTAACCGTGCGAAAAGACGCTCGCGGCATCCCGTATATCGAAGCACGAAGCGATGCGGATTTGTATTTTGCACAAGGATTTGTAACGGCGAGCGACCGACTTTGGCAAATGGATTTGTATCGCCGCGTCGCGCGCGGGCAAACTGCCGAACTATTCGGAAAGCAGGCTTTGGAAGAAGATAAACGCTGGCGCAGATTCGGGTTTTCGCAGATTGTCGAAGAAACCTTTAGAAATTTTCCGCCCGAAACGCGCGCCGTTTTAGAAAACTACGCGCGCGGCGTTAATGCTTACATTGCAACTTTAAATGAAAAAACTTTGCCCGTTGAGTTTCAAATTTTGAAATATAAACCAACCGAATGGGTAACAACCGATTCTTTAGTCGTCGGCGAAATTATCAACGACGGTTTAAGCACTACTTGGCAGGCAGACGTTTTACGCGCCTCTTTTGCCCCTTTACCGAAAGAAAAATATCAACAGCTTTTTATGGAAAAAACGCCGCTCGATGTTTTGGTTATCGGGCAAGATGCGCCAAATATAAAAGCAGTCAGTCAATCTCCAGAAATTGAAGATGCGTTATTAGATTTTGCTTTGAAAGACGCTGAAATCAGAAAATCTTCGCTCGAACGCATCGGTTTTTATCAAGAATTTAACGCGGCGAGCAACAATTGGGTTGTTTCGGGCAAGCGAACCGCCGACGGCAAACCTATTTTAGCCAACGACCCGCATTTGCCCGGCAATGCGCCGTCGGTCTGGTATTTAGTCAATCTTTCAACCGCAAGTTCGCGCGTGTCGGGCGTTACTTTTCCGGGCATTCCCGGCGTCGTTCTCGGACACAACGAAAACATCGCCTGGGGCGCGACAAACTTGGGACCGGACGTGCAGGACATTTACGTCGAAACTTTCAACGAAAAAGGACAATTCAAAACTGCAAGTGGCTGGCAAGATGCGAAAACGCGGCGCGAAGAAATAAAAGTTCGCAAAAATGTTTTGTCGCCCGAAACAGAAACGGAAAATTTGATTGTATTGGAAACGAAAAACGGCGTGATTATTTCGGAGCAGTCCGGCAAAAAATACGCTTTAAAATGGACGGCGCGCGACCCGAAAAACGATTCGTTCACGGCATTTTTACTGCTTGACCGCGCCAGGAATTGGAACGAATTCCGCGCAGCACTGAAAACTTACGGCGGCGCGACTCAGAATTTTGTTTACGCCGACGTAAAAGGGAACATCGGCTATTACGGCGCGGGTCGCATTCCGATTCGCCGGAAAGGTGACGGAAGTATTCCGTATAACGGCGCGACGACCGACGGCGATTGGACGAGTTTTATACCGTTTGAAGAACTGCCGCAAAGCTATAATCCACCCGAAGGCATTATCGTTACGGCAAATCAGCGAGTTGTCGGCGACAGTTACAAGTATTTTCTAACGCATAATTGGTCTGCGCCGTTTCGTGCGCGGCGAATTTACGACCGTCTCGCCGCTAATAAAAAGTTGACCGTTAATGACATGCGTGATATTCAGTTTGATACTTTTAGCCTTGCTCATTCACGTTTTGCGCGCGATGTAGTTAATCTAAACGCCGCGTCCGCCGAAACCTTAAAACTACTCGCAGGTTGGGACGGAAAGATGAATGCCAATTCGCAAGCCGCGCTTTTGGCAAATGAGATGCGAGCCGTTTTTCGCAATAAAGTTCTCAACGGAAACAGTATCAAGGACAAACCCGGCAGTGATGCGGGATTTCTCGATTGGGTGATAGCCGAAAAACCGAAAAATTGGCTGCCCAAGGAATTTAACAGTTATAAAGATTTGCTATTTATATCCGACACAGAAGCGCGCGCGAATCTCGCAAAAAAATATGGCGCAAATCAATCGGATTGGCTTTACGGAAAGGCTTTTCAGATTCGCTTTCCACACCCGCTCGCCGCAGCGCCGCTTATCGGTGGGCTTTTCGCAATCGAAGCATTTCCGCTAAATGGAAACGCTTTATCGCCTAATGTCGGCGCAAGCGTTTCAATGCGGCATATTACAGTTCCCGGAAATTGGGACGCAACCAGACACGGAATCGCTTTGGGCGAGAGCGGCGACCCGAAATCTCCGCATTGGAAAGACCAGTTAGAAAATTGGAAATCCGGCGAAACGCAAATTTTCCCGTTTTCAAAAGCGGCAGTAGAAAAAGCTGCAACAGAAGTTATTTTGCTAAAACCTTGATTTAATGGTGAATGTAAAACATTTCTTAATTAACCATTCATGATTCACCGTTTCTAATCTTTCACCATTCTTCTCAATTCAATAAAATCGCTTAGAATAACGGCAGCGGCTTCCGCGTCAACTCTTTCACGCGATTCTTTTTCGCTTACGCCGATTTTCCAAAGATAACTTTTTGCCGTATAGGAAGAAAGCCGCTCGTCTTGAAGCAGAACAGGAATGGAAAGCGAAAGCGAAAAATTTACGGCAAGACGGCGTGCTTCCTGCGACATCTCGCTTTCCGACCCGTCCGTGTTATACGGCAAACCTAAAACGAGTGCGACGGCATCAAATTCTTCCAGAAGTGAAACGATTTGTTTGAGAACTTTTTTCCAGCTTGTGCGCTGGATAACGCAGATGGGACGAACGGTAATTTGCAGCTTGTCGCTGACGGCGATGCCGATGCGTTTCATCCCTAAATCGAGCGCGACGAGTCTTCCGCTCGAAGGCACGCGCGAAACATCTGTAAATTCAAGCGGATTAGTCATTTCTTGTTCTTGCACGATATAAACGAAAAATGGATAATGAAATTTGAAACTAAAAACGGGTTCAAACGAGTTATTTTCCGCTTTCCGTTTTTTATTTTCAATTCAATGAGGTAATAAATGTCATATCGCGGTAAATTTATTTTGGCTTTGGTTTCGGCGGCAATTGCTATGTATGCGATAGTCGGCGGGTTGATGGCGACGCAGGCACAGCAGCCGATAAACGATGCGGGAACGCAGATTCGAATTTTTGAATCGGTTTTGCTGCATATTCAAAACGATTATGTTGACGAGCCTAATCTCGACAAAGTTCGCGCCGGCGCGCTGCGCGGTCTGGCAAGCGGACTTGACCCGTATTCTTCTTATCTGACCGCCGAACAAGTCAAGGATTACCAGGCGAAAAAACAAAACTCGCTGGCAGGTATTGGCGTCGGGACTTCGCAGATTTCAGGTTATTTGCTCATTTCAGTTCTAAAAGATTCGCCTGCCGAAAAAGCCGGACTTAAAACCAGCGATGTTATTGAATATATAGAAAACAAAGCGACGCACGACATTTCGCTTTACGAGGCGCGCAGGCTTTTGCTCGGCGAACCGGGTTCAAAAGTAAATCTGCGCGTTTTGCGAGCGGGCGCAAAACCGCAAATAATTACAGTTACGCGCGGCGCGTATAAAATTCCCGAATCCGAAGTTCGCCTCGAAGAGGGAAAAATTGGTGTTGTAAAAATTTACAGTCTCGAAAACGGCGAAGCCAACGATATTCGTAATCGCGTGTCGGAACTTCAAAAACAAGGCGTGTCGAAAATCATACTCGATTTGCGCGGCGTCACCCTCGGCGCTATTTCAGAAGGCGCCGACGTTGCAAGTATTTTTATCAAAGACGGAAATTTAGCCGAAATCATCGGACGCGACAATAAAGTCGCGCAAACGTTCGCGGCAGATCCGAAAAATTTTCTTTTTGGTGGTCAGGTTATAACTTTGATTGATTCGACGACGGCGGGCGCCGGAGAAGTCGTTGCTTCGGCAATGCTCGAGCGGAAACGCGGCGAAGTCGTCGGCGAGCGCAGTTTCGGTTCGGGTATTGAACAGCAATTATTTCTGCTGCGCGGCGGCGACGGTTTACTTTTAACAACCGCAAAATGGGCTTCGGCAAGCGGCAAAACTTTTCTCGATGATGACCGCGCCAGCAGCGGTATAATGCCTTCGATTGAAGTCAAACGTCCCGACACGCCCGAGCCGCTCGACGTTCAAGATTTAGTTGACCAGCAGGAACAGCAAAATCAAAACCCGCAGCCGCAGGCGTCTCCGACGGCAACTCCGCAGACAAAAGCAACTCCAGCGCCGCCGAAGCCGATGCCTGAAGATTTGCAGTTGAAAAAAGCTCTTGAACTTCTTCGCGGCAATCCGCAGACAGTGAGAGCGGCGGGCGGAGAATAACAAATTTAATTTAACTTTTTATCAAAACCGGACTTTAAATCCGGTTTTTCTTTTGGAAGAAAAATATCACTTTTCCGGCTCAATTTCGCCGCTTAGATTTTAATTCGGTATAATGACGGCTAAATAAAATTACTGTTGATGAAACCGAATTGTAAAATAATGATTGTCGCGGGTGAAACTTCCGGCGACGTTCACGCCGCAAAACTCGTTAAAGCCCTGCGTGACGAATCTCCTGAAACCAACTTCACATTTTTCGGCGCGACCGGTTATCATTTGCGCGAAGCGAATGTGGAGACAATCGTTGATGCGGACAATTTGGCAATCGTCGGTTTGCCGGAAATCGCGCGCGCCTTGCCGATGTTTTGGAGAACATTTCAAAAACTGAAAAAGGCGGCAATCGAAAGAAAGCCCGACGCCGTAATTCTGGTAGATTTTCCCGATTTTAATTTGAAGCTGGCAAAAACGCTAAAAAAACAAGGCTTGAAAATAATTTATTACATCTCGCCGCAGCTTTGGGCGTGGCGCAAATATCGCGTAAGAACAATTGAGAGAAACGTTGATTTGCTGCTGGCAATTTTGCCGTTTGAAAAAGATTGGTATGACAAACAGGGAATTTCGCACGTCAAATTTGTCGGCAATCCATTGGCGCGAGAAGTTTATTCAAAACTGACGAAAGAGGATTTTTGCGCAAAATACAATTTGAATCAGGCAAAACCAATTGTTGCGCTGCTTCCCGGAAGCCGCCAAAAGGAAATTGCGAGAATTTTGCCGCCGCTGCTTGAATCCGCCGCTTTGATGGTGAACGAAAATTCCGAATTGCAGTTCGTTATTGCTTTGGCTGCAATCGCAGAACTAGCTCTAGTTGAAACGGAAATTAATCAGGCGAAGAATAAAGGCTTGAAACTACCGGAAGTTTTATTAACCGTTGCGGGAGAAACTAGGGAAGTTTTGAATGCGTCTAACGTTGCCGCCGTAACGAGCGGTACGGCGACGCTGGAAACTGCGATTATCGGGACGCCGATGGCAATTGTTTATAAAACTTCCGGTTTGAATTACAAACTTCTACGCCCTCTGATTTCGGTCGAGCATTTCGGTTTAATAAATCTGATTGCGCGCGAACGCCTTGCCAAAGAATTTATTCAAAATGAATTTACACGTGAAACTCTCGCAACAGAACTTTTCCGCTTGCTTGAACCGGAAACAAATCGAAAAATGCGCGAAAGGTTAGGCGAGGTTACCGAAAAGCTCGGTCACGGCGGAGCATCGAGGCGCGCCGCACAAGCGATTATGAATTTTTTGCAGGTAAATTCATTTTAGCTTACCCACATTTGATGATTGACATCTGCGTCTAAAAACATCTCCAAAACATCGCCTTTGTGATTCAAGATGACAATTTTGTTGCGCGTCCAGCCATATCCGCACAAACCGCCGCAAACTTGTCCCCAAGTCATGGTTATATCGGCGACATAAACATTGGAAAATGTTTTTCCGGCGTGCGTGTATTTGGCTAGTTTTTTTATGGACGAATCATATTTGAGATCAGTCCTTTGAAACGTAAAATCGTTTCCCTTGATTCTGCCTTTGGTGGCGCGGAAATTTTGCGAAAGATTGTAGTAATAAATCACAGCACTCGATGTAACGACTTCCGTCTGCAGAATTGTATCGGCAAACCCCATCCACCACTTTGGTTCGCCTTTCGGCAAATCAACTTGCGCCTGAGCCAGGTAAATCCAATTCTTATACAAATCTTTTTTTATTTCTTTCGGGCTTTTATAAACGGCTTCGGCTTTATTCAAAAGTTCTTCTTCTGCCGGAGAATTATACTCGCGCGCGATTTCTATTTTATAATTGTCGTCTTTTTCAGAGGCAAAAGGAATATTTTTTGCTAAATCAGGTTTGTAAATTGCCCAGGAATCCGAACCGCCGATGAAAAAATCCGGCGAAACTGACTTCAGATATGAAGAAATTTTGTCGTTTGAAACAGAATACCTTTTGACAAAATTTCCGGCAAATTCGACTAGACGTGCGTCATCATTCGGATATTTTTTTAGATAAGCCGAACAATATTCCAGAGCCTTTTGCGGTTCCTCATTCATTGTATTAGTGCATAGGAAATAAGCCGCGTGCTTGGCTTTGATGCCTGCGGCTGTCTCTCGCTGCTGCGTATAAACCGAATAATTGGAAGCAAGCAGGAAAATGGCAAAAAAGGGAATCTTAAAATTTTTCATAATACTTCTATGATTCGGTAATCAGTTTTTCAGTTGTTTTAACCGTTGAAACTAACATAATTGTGGCAAGAGGAATTCAAGATGAAATTCATTCAAAACTGTGCGTTTGCTGATACACAAACCGGTAAACTAACAAATTGAAAAATAACAAAAGAATGCCGAGAAACGTTTGAAACTGCGGCGTGATGTGCGCGTAAAGAATCGCCGAGACATAATAATCGATAAATCCGCCTGACGCGTAGCCGTTTTTGCCGCCGAGTTCCCGAAGTCCATTTTCCAGCTGAGTAAGTGGACACGGCAGGTGGAAAATCTCAACGAAAATTCCCCAAATGACCGCCGGAAGATGAAACCAAATAATAAAGCGCCGATAAAATACTAATAAGCCACCGAATACCGCGAAAAGTACGAAGCAGAAATGCATTACGAGAACTATTTCGGCAAAGATTTGATACATCTTTTTAAAACGACGGCATTGAAAACTTAGTTTCCCGGCTTGTTTTTCAAATCATCAAGCTGTTTTTTCAACGCTTTCAATTCTTCTTTCAGCCGTGATATTCCTTTCAAATGGGCGTTTTGGCGCTTGTATTCGTCGAGCGGTTGAACGGGCGTTCCCCACCAAACGCCGGAGCGAACAATTTTTCCGGGCAAAACACCGGCTTGCGAGCCAATAACCGCGCCCTTCAAGACGCGCGCGTGGTCGCCCATTCCTACTTGTCCGCCGATGATGCAGTCATCTTCAATAACGGTGCTGCCGGAGATTCCGGTTTGCGCGGCGATGATAACTCGATCACCGATTCTTACGTTGTGCGCGATTTGCACGAGATTGTCAATTTTCGTTCCTCGCCCGATTCGCGTTTCTCCGAGCGCGCCTCTGTCAATGCATGTATTCGCGCCGATTTCGACATCATCTTCGATAACGACAGTTCCGATTTGCGGAAATTTGAAGTATTTTTCGGCGTCGCGCACAAAGCCGAAACCGTCTGCGCCGACAACTGTTCCCGCGTGTAAAATCACATTGTTTCCAATTGAAACATTGTCATAAACGACCGCGTTCGCGCGTATAAAACAGTTTTCACCGATAGAGACATTTGCGCCGATACGAGAGCCGTCTTGAATTTGTGTTCCTTTTCCGACGCTCGATGTTTTGCCAATAGAAACAAATGCGCCGATATAAACTCCTACGCCGAGTTTCACATTTTCCGCAATTTGCGCTGTTTTGTGAATACCGATTTTTCTTTCCGGCGCGTGTATAATTTCTGAAATTTTAGCAAAGCCGAGTTTCGGATTTTTCACGTTGATTGAGGCGCAGGGAAGTTCGATGTTGAAATTCTCTGGAACTATCAGGCAGGAAGCGCGTGTTTTTTGTGCATGTTCGGAAAATTCGCTTTTCTCGACAAAAGAAATTTCGCCGGTCTTTGCGGTCTCAAGGTTAGCGAGCCGCACGATTTCAATTTTGCCGTCGCCGTTTAACTGTCCGCCAATTATTTTTGAAAGATTTTCGAGTGTCAGGTTCATAAAATTTAGGCGGAGAATTAACAGGAATAAATGGATAAAAGCAGATAAAATAAAATTATTAACCTACTTTTTAATCTCTGATTATCAGTGTTATCCCTGTAAATTTAAATTCTATCGCTTTCCGCGACAATTTTTTGCAGAAAATATTCGATGCCTTCGATTTCAAAACCGTGTTCGCGCTTGATGCGTTTGAGAACTGGAGCGCTTTCGCTGTCCATAAAATGCAAATCGGCAAGGTCGAGCGTCAAATTTCTGTTAATTTTAGCGCGCAAATCGAGCGCGATTTTCTCCAGCAAAACCGCATCCGTCAAAGTCATCGAGCCTTCGACGCGCAAAATGGTTTTGCCGCGTTCCGTGTCTTCAAGTTGTGTAATGGTTGTCGGCATCAGTTTTCATTAAACATTAAACATTTAACATTTATGATTCATCGCAAAAAATAATTCTATTAATCCTAATTGGTTATAAGCGATTCAGAATAAGAAAATATCAATGATAAATGTTACCTGTTTTGCCGTACGGCAATAAAAGAGTTGACGCACAAAATTACGAACACGAGACAAATCAACGCCATCGCCGCCTGTGAAAGGACAGCAAGCGAAACAGTCAAATCATTCATCCGCGAAATCAGCCGCCACGCCGGAATTAAAAAACCGAGAAGTCCGACGAGAACCGCGGCGTGCATCAAATGTTTGCGAAGATTTTCTTTTGATTTTGCAGCAAAACCGAAAATTACTAACAGCAATCCGAACGCTGCCGGAATCAAAGCCGTCAGGCTTGTATGTCCGTCAATCAAACTGAAAACGTAACCGATAATACCAATCAAAATCAGCAAAACGCCGCTTACAATTGATGTCGAAGGCATATTTATAACTCCAAAATGAATTTAATAAGAAACAAATAAACTGAAAGCGCGGACATTCCGGCAGCAATCGAACCACTTCGGACATTCGCAATCTTTTAATTGAAGCAGACATTCGCTTTTATAAAAAGATTGCGATGGATTTCGGTAATTTTTACCGACAGTATTTCCGCGCTTCAAGTAGTTTGCGCTTCCCAAACTATTTTCCGACAAACGGCAGCTCGATAAACGTTGAATTTGCATCGCCGTCGTGATAAACGCGCTCGTTTGCTTTGATAAAATCTTTGTCTTCGGCAAAATTTATATTCGGCATGTATTTTTGCGGGTTGCGGTCAACCAGCGGAAACCAGCTGCTTTGAATCTGCACCATTATTCGATGACCTTTTTTGAAAGTGTGCGTTATACCGGGCATTTCAAAGCTGATTTTCTCGACTTCGTTTGGCTTCATCGCTTCGGGTGTTTCAAAACTGTTGCGGAAACGGGCGCGAAACGGTTCGCCTCGAAGGAGCATCTGATAGCCGCCGGGTGCGAAAACGCACGCCGCCGAGTTTTCAGGCGGTTTCGCGCCTTCGGGATATTTGTAATCGTCTGGAAAAACGTCAATTATCTTGACAACGTAATCAGCGTCCGTTCCCGAAGTTGAAACATAAAGAGTCGGTTTGATGTCGCCGGCAACCGTTATGTCTTCGGTCAAAGGTTCGGTTTGATAAACCAGTACGTCGGGACGATTGGCGACGAAACGCTGATCTTCGGTCATAAAATCGCGGGGATAATTCAAAGTGATTTTCTGTGTGTATGGAACGGGATGTGCCGGGTCTGAAACGTATTCGTCGTAAGAATTTGGATTCGTTTCCATCGATTTCAAAGCCGTCGGCTTATCAAACGAAAGTTTGCCTTTTGCCTGTAAATAAAGTTGTTTCTCAGTGATGTTTTGTTTCGGATCCCATGTGTCATAAGAGTTCCACGTATTTGCGCCCGTATCAAAAGCATTGATTTCTTTCAAATTTGAGATGTCGCCTTTGTCTTTCAAAAAATGATTGAAAAAGGGAAGTTCCATTTTTTCGCGGTAATAAAGACTCGTTTTCTCGCCGAAGTAAGCCGTGCCTAACCAATCACCGTCGGAGCGTTCCCAGCCGCCGTGAAACCAAGGTCCCACCACGAGAATGTTGTAAATTCCCGGATTCTGCGCTTCGATATGTTTATAAGTTTTCAGTGCGCCGTATAAATCTTCATTGTCATACCAGCCGCCGACGGTCATCACCGCCGCTTTGATGTTTTTCAGCTTTGGCAAAACGTTACGGTCTTTCCAGAATTGATCATAGTTAGGATGCTGCATCATCTCGTCCCAAAATTTTATATTCGTTCCGAGCTGTTGCCGATAGATTTCCGAAGAATGTTTCATCGAACCCATTTCCAGATAATACTTATAACCGTCGGGCGTGCCGAACTTAAACGGTTTAAGATAATCTCCGGTTGCGGTCGGGACGGGACGCGGCTGACCGAAACCAGTGAAAAAGTCGTAGTTTTGCGCCAGAAACAATGCGCCGTTGTGATGCATATCGTCGCCTTGAAACCAATCGGAGACGGGCGCTTGCGGCGAAACGGCTTTCAGCGCCGGATGCGAATTGATCGCGCCTGCTGAAGTGTAAAAGCCCGGATACGAAATGCCGTACATACCGACGTGCCCATTGTTGTTCTCCAGGTTTTTTACCAGCCAATCAATTGTGTCGTAAGTATCTGTTGATTCGTCAGTTTCTTTTGAGTTCGGTTTCGCCGTTTCGGGGCGAACATCCATAAATTCGCCTTCGGATTTCCAACGCCCGCGCACATCCTGATAAACGAAAATATAACCTTCTTTGGGAAAAAGCTCGTTCGGACCGACGGACATTTTGAATTTATCAGCGCCGTAAGGCGAAACTTTGTAAGGCGTGCGGTTCAAAAGAATCGGGTATTTTGACGCTTTAGCTTTCGGCTCGTAAACGGAAGTGAAAAGTTTTACGCCATCACGCATCGGAATCAAAACTTCGCGTTTCGTGTAATTTTGCTTGATATAAGCAGCAAGCTGCATTTGCGGCGTTTGAGCTGCCGCTGCCGGAGTTTGAGCATTGCCGGGAATCGAGCAAAACACCAACAGCGACAGGATAAAAAACAACAATTTCAGTCGGTTTAATTTCATAAGTTCTCCAAAATACGAACAAGAATTTCCAACGTCATTTTCGCTTAATTAACCAATCAAGACAAGCTGTTTGATGCGGGCATATTTATAAAATATAACTGTACTTTAAACCTGACGGCATTTTTTTATTTTCCTTTACTTTTTTTAACTCAATTTACAGCTCCTTAGTATTAAAACAGATTTTTTACCGTTTGTACGGTTTCATACAGATTGATTTAAGGAATTTTGTTATACTCAAAATTGCAACGCAACAGGTTACACGAGCCGTTTCTCCTCTTAAAAAATTATAAAGACGGTTTTAAACACACTAATCTCATGCCGGAAGCGCATGATTAACCAGAAGTTATGGAGGATAAATTAATGAATAAGAGATTCACTTATACAATTTCGGGATTAACGTTGGCGCTATTTGCTTTGTTTTTTGTCGTATCGACGATAATCAGCGGTCAACAAAACGACCGCGGCGAATGCCAGAAAGCATGCACAGAGCAATATCAGGCTTGCAGACGTGCGGCAAACGCAAATCAAACGCAATGCAAACAAGCCTTTGATGATTGTAAAGAAGCCTGCAAGAAAAACAAAGGCAATACCAACGACAATACGAACGGTAACATGAACGGTAATACTGACATGAATGGTAATTCTAATATGAATGCCAACATGAATGGTAATACAGACATGAACAACAACATGAATGGCACTTCAAATATGAATACCAATATGAATACCAATATGAATGGTAATTCAAATATGAATTCCAATATGAATACCAACGGTAACATGAACGGTAATACCAATATGAATACCAATGGAAATGTTAATTCAAATACAAACGGCAATACCAACACAAACATGAACGGTAATATGAATACCAACATGAATGGCAACACCAATACCAATAGCAATGCCAACCGACCTGGCGTCAGACGCGGACGAAACCCAAGTCCCGGCAAGCCGCGCGGTCCTGTCAATAAAAATACAAATTCAAACAGAAACGGCAACACAAACGGCAATGTAAATTCTCCGCAATAAATTTATGCGCGGAATTAATTAACCTGCTTCTTTTTACGAAAAAGCAGAACTTTTCCGACAATTTACAGAAAAAGGAAAACCTCGCTAATTTTTGCGAGGTTTTCCTTTTTACTTTTATCGTAACAGTAAAATGAAATGTAAATTTATGAACGCGGGTTAGCAAGTCACGGAATTAAAACCGACCTGCGCTTCTTTTTTTGCTTTCTGCGCCTGCCTTGTTACTTCTTCCATCAAAGGCAGCTTTACGTTTGAAGAACTGTCGGTTTGGGCAGACACTATTATTGTCAATGAAATGACAATTAAAAAAAGCATTGTTACATTGATTTTCATAAACTCTGTCTCCGGTTATTTTCGCATCTCGTCAATCATCGTCTGAATAGTCTGTTTCAAATGTTCGGTTACGGCTTGATATTTCGCTTCGTCTGTCATTTCCGAACTTATGATTTCGCGCGGGTAAAAAGGCTTGCCGAAGCGCATTTTTACTTTTGATAAATTGATTTTGCCCGAACTGCGTCCCCAAACTTTGTAAAATCCATCGAGCGCGACCGGGACAATTGGCAAATCTAATTCGGTCGCGAGAATTGCCGCGCCTTTTTTGAATTCATGAAGGTCGCCGTCGAAAGCGCGTTCGCCTTCGGGGAAGATGTTCAAAACTTTGCCGTGTTTCAAACCGGTCGCGCTTGCCTTTATCGCTTTTAATAATTGAGTGTCCGGGTCAATCGGCACGACGTTCATCAAACGGGCGAGATACTGCATCAAACTGCTTTGGAAAAATTCGCTTGCGCCAACAGTGAAGGTATTTTTCAAAACATCATACGGGTAAATTGACGCGACGACGAACGGGTCGAGAAAACTCTGATGATTTGGGCAGATGAGAAACGGGCGTTTGAGTTTTGTTAGGTTTTCCGCACCGGAAACTTCCAGACCAAAAAGGATTTTACTCAAAAAACCTACCGTTCTAAAAAACGCTAAAATAATCAAATTAAAAAACGGTCGGTCGCGCAAGATACCCTGCACTTCCGGCAAATTCTCGTCGCTTTCACGAACGATTTTGCCCCAGTTAAAATCCGTCCCGACAATTTGGGCATCGGCGCTGCCGGTCAATTCCTGCGTGAGTTTGACAACATCACCGATGGTCAAAGCGTTCGCCGCTTTGTCCGAATCAAATTCGACGTTAAAGGCTTGTTCAAGGGAAGCGAAGACTTCGGCACGTGCCAAAGAGTCGAGTCCCAAATCAAATTCGAGATTCATCTGCGGGTGAATCTTTTCGACATCATTCGTATTTTGTTTGACGGCTTTGATTAAAGCCTGACCGATATTTGATGCAAGCAGCGCATTGTCTTCTTCGGTAAAAGTCAACTGCTTTTTGTCGGGCGCGCCGGTTGTATCAAAACCGTTTTCTTCAATTTCCTTTTGCAGTTGAAATCGTTTTATTTTGCGCGTCGCCGTGCGCGGCAAAGGTTCGGCGCGGACGACGTATTCACGGACGCGCTGATATTCGGGGAGCTGTCGCCCCAAATCGTCCAGCTCGTGACGAATCGCTTCGCGCGAATTGGCGATGTTGTTTTGTTTCAGATAAGCAAAATCGGGAACAGCAATGGCGATGAGTTTTTCCGCGCCCGCCAAATTAGATGATTCATCTTTGACGCCCAAAATACAGATTTCTTCGACGAACGGCGTTTTCGAGTATTGAACTTCCAAATCTTCGGGGTGTATGTTTTTACCGTTCGGCAAAACGATAACGTCTTTTGAACGCCCGACGATAAAAAGGTCGCCGTTGGCATCGAGTTTTCCCAAATCGCCGGATTTGAACCAACCGTCTTCGGTAAATGCTTCTTTTGTCGCTTCAGGGTTTTTGTAATAACCGCTGAAAACCATTTTGCCGCGTATCAAAACTTCGCCCGCGCCGTCGTCGTTCGGCTCGCCCAATTTGATTTCAGCGTAGTTGACGGGCGTGCCGACCGAACCGACCGAACTACCTTCAAAGCGGGTGCTGGAAACAGCGCCGCACGTTTCGGTCAAACCATAGCCTTGAATAATCGTAAAACCGAGCGCGTTATAATCCTGAGCGATTTTTTCATCAAAGCGCGAACCGGCGCTTATTGTGATGTCGAGTTTTCCGCCGAAACCGTCGTGGACTTTTTTGAAAAACTTTTTACCCAAATTGATTTTGAACTTTTCACGCAGAAACCCGTTTGTTTTCAGCATCGCTGCGAAAAGCCATTGGACCGGTTTCGGCTGCGCGGCAACGCCGTCGAAAATCTTTTTGTGAAATAGATACCAGAGACGCGGAACGCCGGTGAGCATTGTGATTTCGCCGGTTTTAAAAGCGCGTTCAAGTTCGGCGGGCGCGAGTTCTTTGACGTAACAAATCTTTGTGCCGATGCTGGCGCCGACCCAAAGATTGGCGACTTGCGCGAAAACGTGAAAAAGCGGCAGAACGCTTAAAATCACTTCGTTTTCCGAAATGTGCATCACTTCCTGACAGCCCGTCGCCTCGTAAAAAATATTGCCGTGCGTCAGCGGAACGCCTTTCGGTGTTCCGGTCGTACCAGATGTGTAAATCAAAACCGCCGTATCGTCTGCTTGCGCCGGAAGCGGCTGCGCATCAAATTCCTGCGTGCGCGGCGTCTGCATCCAATCAGAAAATTGCTCGAAGCCATTGTTTGACGGAACGTCCTGCAAAATTACGGCGGGAATTTTTCTGCCCAGACGTTCTTCCAATTGGTAAAAATTTTTTATAAAATCTTCGCCGACAAAAGCCATTTTCGCTTCGGAATTTTCGATAAAATTCGTAATGGTTTCAATCTCGCCGTGAGGATCGATCGGAACGCAGATTGCGCCGCGAAACAGCATTCCCAAATACGCAATTGCCCAGCGCGGATGGTTTTCGCCAATCAACGCCACGCGGTCACCGAAAGCAATTCCTTCTTTTTCCAGTCGAAAAGCGATGCTGCGAATCGCGTCCAGCATCTGTGCGAAAGTATATTTTGTGTCTTCGCCGCCGCCGATTATCTCCATAGCCGTTTTATCGGCGTGTGATTCGGCAGCGTCGGTAATCAATTGGCAAAATGAGTTTTGCATAAGATTTTATTAAATAAGAAGCAAAGAATTTAACCTCAGATTAACACAAATGAGACAAGTGAAAAACGAAATGTAAAAAGTGAAAAATAAAAAATCTAAATTTTTAGTTTTTCACTTTTAGTTTTTCAATAGTTTTATTCCTGTTCATCGGCGGCTAAATACTGTTTGGAACTCTTATTTTTAAGGCTTTTGGAACGATTTCGTAAATTGCGGGCAGTCGTCCGGGCAATTCGCCGTCGGTTTCAATATGGATAATTTGCTTTTCGTTTACCGGACGAACTTCGACACGCCTGGCTTTTTTGTGTTTCACTTCGTCGAGCGATAAATGCGAGCCGTTGTAGAGGCGAAAAGCGTTGAGCATTATTTTTGGCGTTTTTATATCGCCGATATTGACGACATCGAAAAAACCGTCATCAAGGCGTGCATCGGGCGCGATTTTCATTCCGCCGCCGAAATAACGCGCGTTTGCTACGCAAAAATTTATCGTGTTCAAAAGTTTTTCTTCCGCGTCGTCAATCCGCACGCGAACAGTCGTAAATTCAGAATCAAAAACCTCCCGCAAAGTCGAGATTGCAAATTTCGCTTTGCCCCGCAACGTGTCGCCGGGAAGCCAAGCCGCCAGCAGCGAGCCATTCTTTTTAACTCTTTCGTTGATTGACGCGCTTAAACCAAAACTTGAAACATTCAAAAAATAACGGCTTGTTTCCTGGTTTTGACGATTGAAAAACGTAACTTTGCCGACATCTATCGTTTTTGTTTGACCGTCGCGCAAATTTTTTGCAGCTTCACGCGCCGTGTTAGACATATTGAGCGAGCGCCGAAAGTCGCCGCCGGTTCCCGATGGCAAAATTCCCAATTCAGCTTCTTTTTCCCCTGATTGCAAAATGCCATTGGCAACTTCGTTTATCGTGCCGTCGCCGCCGCAGGCAATGATAAATCTGCGTCCATTCTGCGCTGCAACTTTTGCCAGTTGGGTGGCGTGTCCAACGCTCTGTGTAAATTCGACTTCAAAGGCGCCGAGATTTTTCGCTAAATCAGAAGCTATCCGCGCCCAACGGATCTCGGTCGAACCGGAAGCAGATTTCGGGTTGACAATAACAAGCGGCAGAAAATTGTTTTTGCTTTTCGTAGAAGATTTATTCGTAGTTTTTGCCAAAATCGAATTTGCCTTTGATAATTGAATGGAATATCACAACTTAAAGTTGTTTCTCAAGATAAAGTTTACTGCGCCGACATTATATAGTTTATTAGTAAAAATAAAAAAGAGGCTGCAAGTTTAAAATCTTGTAAAGCCTGAAAGAAAAAATTAAAATTGAGCAAGTAAGCAAGATGAACGACGCTCCAGCGAACTGTGAAAAAACCTTTACTCGAATATAAAAAATCCTAACTTATTTTATAAGGTTCAAGTATTTTGTAAAATGTCTGTTCAATGACTATTAAAGTAAAACATTAAAAATTATTTTGTTTGTTGGGCTGAAAAGGAATTTACACGGAATTTTCTTTTTACTCAGCGTGCCGATCTTCAGCAGAACTCAAATCGGACATTGCCGCTTCTTTTCCTGTCGAAACCCAACCGCGTTTCACTGTTTTACCACTGGAAAAATTGTCCGCTTCAAACAAATCATTTTTGATATTGCCGAAAAAGAAATTTTTACCAGCATCGAAAAAAGTAATTTTCCAATTGGATTCTGTTTGCGGATTACGAAAGGCAAATTCTTTCGATGCTTTTGTCATAAACGCTTCGATGTCAGAAATAGAACGCGGAAGATTCTTCGTCATCCATTGGGCGCCGTTTTTCGTAACCAGCATATCGTCTTCGATACGCACGCCGATATTTTTATATTTTTCAAAAGCGGGGCGGACTTTTTGGGCAAATGCCTGACTTTCAGGCGTTTTCGGTAAATAATCGAGTGCATCTTCGCGGATATAAATTCCCGGCTCGTTCGTCGTAATCATACCTTCTTGGAACGGTTTACTGTAATCGCCGACATCGTGGACGTTCATACCGAGCCAATGTCCCCAGCCGTGCATAAACCAGAGAGTATATTGCGGTCTGCCGACTGTTCGTTTTCCGCCTTTGCCGTCGGGAACTTCCTGTTCTGTGCCGGGAACAAAAGCACCGACTTCGGAAATCAAACCGAGTTTTGCCAAACCCTGTTCGATAACTCGCCGAGCCGCGTTTACCGGTTCGTAATACATCGCGCCCGGTTTAATAGTTTTTGCCGCCGCTTCCTGTGCCTCGTAAACAATTTGATAAATCTCTGCCTGCTCTTTTGAAAATTTACCGTTGACGGGAAAGGTTCTTGTTACATCTGCCGTTAAATGGTCGTATTCCGCGCCGACATCCATCAGTAGTAAATCACCGGATTTGACAGCACCTTGCGATTCTTCATAGTGAAGCGTCGTCGCGTTCGGACCACACCCGACAATCGAAGGATAGCCCCAGTAATCAGCGTTGCGTTTGCGGAAAATGTATTCGATTTCTGCCTGCGTTTCGTATTCCCACCTGATGTTTTTGCCGGTTGCCATCGCACGCATTTGAGCTTCGGTCGTAATGTCAATCGCGTGCTGCAGAAGAAGTTGCTCCATCGGCGATTTAACCTGCCGAAGCACAGAAAAAATCGGTTGGGCATTTTTGATTTTATAACCGCTCATATTTTCAGAAAACGCTTTTTCTACAGCAAATTCGCGCATTCCATCCGTATCGTTAGCGTTTTCAGGCAATAAAAGATATATATTTTCGGCGCTAAACGAACTAAGCGTTTTACCTTTTATTGCCTGGAGAAAAGAATCGAGCTCAGCAGAATCAGAAATGGTTTTGATACCGGAAATGCGTATCGCGTCTTCGGTCGAATACATTCTGCCGTTCCAGGTTTCATTCGCCGGATTACGCTTTGGCACAAACAAAGTTTCTCGTGTTTGCGTGCCGTCTTTTATCAAAATCAGCGTTGCGCCCTTTTGTTTGAGATTGGTTAAATAATATAAATTGTTTTCCTGTCTATAAAGAAAATTTACGTCGTTCGTGTAAATTTTCGGCTCGGCGCTAAATAGAATCAAGACGCTCTTATCGTCCATTGCCCCAAAGACTTTGGCGCGCCTTTTTGCTAACTCCGCTTGTCTCTCAGCGTCTGTAAATTTCGGCGCAGCCGGCGTCGCACGGATTGCTGACGGCTCATTTTTTTCGATAATTCCAGCATTTCCGGCAAATGCGGAAAAAGTAAACAAACAAATTAAGCCCAAAAAACTTTCGAATTTCATATATTTTATAAAAATTGTTATTTCACCACTTCGATGTTTAAATCCTGCATCGTGTTGTTCTGGAAAAAGTCTGCTGCAAAAACGCGCAAAATGTAAAAGCCTTTTTCCAACTGACCGGCTTCGAAAAAATCTTCGCGCGCACTGCCGCCGTCAACTCTGTTTGAAACTATATAATTAAAAAAAGTCTGCGGCGTGTAACCGGATTGACTTCCCGGCGCATAAACCAACTTTACCGCATCGGCGTCCGGCAGCCGTTCAAACGAGATTGTCCAAACAACATCTGTAATCGGTTTTTCGTCGGCTCGCAAAATTTGAAAACCCAAACGGTAAACTCCGAGTTTGCGTTTTCCGCCGTTACCGTTCATTTGATCAAAAGCCCGAACGATAATGCGCGACTTTCCCGCAAGTTTTATACGCTGATTCGAGCCGGCGGTTTCAATCTCGCGCCAATTTTCATCAAACAATAAAACTTTTTCAATCGTCGGCGCAATCGTGTCGGAGATATTCGGGAAAATTAGCGCGTCCAGCGCGTTAAATTCCGCGCCGCTTCCGCCCGCGATTAAATGAACGTGGTTCATCAGATTTAATGTGCCGATAGCTTCGCCTGCTTCAAACTTTGCGCCGCGACGAACGCGCACGCCGCTTAATTTACCTTTGTTATTATTAACTGTCGCTCGCTGCATTTGACTGTTGATTAATAAATTGCTGGTTACTCCAGTTAAATTTGGTTCAACGCCAAACAAAAAACGCTCGTCTCCAAATGGTTTATCCTCTTTGTCGCGCCCAAGACGAATGTGAATATACCCAAGCGATGGAAGGCGTATTAACTCGCGCAGAGTCGAAAAATTTTCGACCGAAACGGGGCGTAAAACTTTTTCCGAGCGCACAAATCGCGCCGTTTCACCGTATGCACCCGCAATGTCAAGTCCGTTATGGAACCACGAAGGTTTGTTGTCGCCTGCAATTTCACCGCGAATTTCGCCGAGCGTTCCGGCAATATCGCGTGCTTTTTCAGGCGGATTATAACACCAGCGCGGCAGAGATTTATCAAATTGTTTACGAGGCACAGGAAGCGGCGGCAAAAACTATTAAACCGGGCGCGATGTATTACGA
>MWYY01000032.1 GCA_002050355.1 Acidobacteria bacterium 28-9 | reverse complement strand
GAATATCGACGTTAATATTTTTCAAATTATGCTGCCGCGCCCCGCGAACCGTGATTTGTTTTATGCTCATCGTGTTGTATAGATAAAATTTTCGTCTGTTTGCGAAACGATTATTTTATCAATTTGAAGGAGCAAAGAAAAGCGCGAGCGGAAACCTGAAATGTGTAATAAAAAAGTCGAGCCGTTATGACTGATAGAACATACGGCTCGACTTGTTAAATGTGGGAAGACAACACAAATACTGTCTTACCGCTCAACGTCGAAAAACTTTAATTTTTCGACAAAAAGAAATCAAACGTGCGTTTTACGCGGAAAGTGCCGTCGGGTTGTTTTGTAATTACCAAACCGATGAACGCACCCGTTGGAATTGATTTGTTTTGAAATTCCGGCTTATTCATTAGATTAGCTGGCGGCGCGGTCGAATTGCCGTCCCAATACTGCGCTATGAATTGCCCGTTAGAACTTCCGAGCGCGTAGAAAGTGGTGTTTGACGGACGAAAAACGCTGACATCGAATTTGCCGTCGCCGTCGTAGTCGCCCGGCGCCGGTTGGTCGCCCGTGCCGGTTTGCTCGTTGAACGGAATACCGAATTTCGTTACCGTGTAGTTATTACTGCCAGTCTCTTTTATCCACCAGGTTCCGGCGTTGTCGCACGTTGGATTTGAATAGCAAGCGCCGTAATTGACGGCAATATCGGCGCGGGTGTCGCCCGTATAATCGCCGAACAGAACAAATGCCGGCGCGTCTTTACCGTTTCCCCACTGCTGCGCTAAAATCAGAGCGCCGGTGTTCGCGTCGCCGATGTAATGCGTGAGAATACCGTTTTGATCAGACCGCGTGACGATTAAATCGTCGCGCCCGTCGCCGTTGAAATCGAACGAGGCAAAATTTTCAAAATCTTCCGGCAAGCCGAAAGTGATGCTGCGAAATCCGCCTCCGCTACTCGGCAAGATATACCAGGTAAGCTGATTGTCCACGCGGCGCGTAACGCAGAAATCGGTTTTGCCGTCACCGTCAAAATCGCCCGTGACCGGCGTATCGCCTTTAATTCCCCAAGGCTGCGCTATAAATGTGTTTGGATTGCTCGAAGGCATTATATAGAAATAGCTCTGCGAATTCGCCGTCGTGCCTTCGCGCCAGACGCCGATGTCTTCTTTTAAATCTCCGTCGAAATCGCCGAAGACAAAATAATCTGAAGGCAGCCCGAAATTAACGTGCCGTACCTGGGATGGCGACGTAACTGGATTTCGCAGAATGTCCCAGCGTATTGACTCGCTTTTAAAATCAAATGACAAATAATTGCTTCTGCCCATTCCGAAGTAATCGAACATTACGGCGTGCGGCGCATTGACGCGCATAACTCTGCCGGTTGCCTTTTCCGTAACGAAAATTTTTCCGGTCTGTGCGTCGCGCGCAAGGGATGTCGGCGTTATCAGATTATTAACCAAAATTCTAGGTGTTTCCGTCCGTGATGTGAACAATTTCAAGCGTCCGGGTTGCTGCGCGAGCATATTAGCGCTGAATTCCAGGACTAGATACGAATCATTGTCGCCCGTTCCGTTGAACGGCAAAACATCAAGTGCCGAAGTCAAACCGCTGATAAAAACAGCTTGCGCACGCGTGTCGAGATTGACCGTGCGAACTTCCGCCGCGCCAGCCGGAAAGGGAAAGCCGGTCAAAAACGAGATGAGCAAATTGTTGCCGACAAGCCGAATGCTGTCCGGCACGGCTTCGATGACGGGCGGACCGGTTGTCGTGGGATTCGGCTTCGGCGCAAATGTGGCGAATTTTCATATGCTCCGCTTGCGATGTTGGCGCGGTAGAGCAAATTAAAGCTGGCATCCGGTACGTAAAGCGAATCGCCTGAAAGCTCAATGCCGTAGAGGTTTGACGTGCGTATGTGTTCCGCCAGAGCCAGGCGCGGCTCGGCAACGTAATTCGGCAAATTGACGACCAGGCGAACGGTCAATTGTTTTCCTTCAGCATTGGTCATAGTTACCTGTCCGCCGCTGTTGAGCGCCGTTTGATCGGCGGCGGAGAGTGTAAATCCGCTCGCCAAATTTTCGTAATCGGCAGGCAGAGTCAATTCCAGAATCGAATCAAATAAAAGCGAAGACGGCGCGGGATTGGCAATAAAGCCGCCGGTCGCCGGTATCGCGGTGTTGCCCGCTCCGATTACCAGGTAAAGTTTTTGACCGTTCAATTTTATGCCCGACGGTCCACTGGCTTCGGGCGCGCCGCCGTCTCGGTTAACGGCTGACGGCAAACCGTCAATCAAAGTTCGCCGCGCTCCGCTCGCGCGATTCACTAAAGAAATACGACCTGTGTTCGGCGCATCCGTTCCGGCTTCAGCAACCAGCAGAGACGAATCACCGGCGAGGATGATTTTCGCCGGGCTGTTTAGCCCGGTCGTAAAAACCGAAGTTCCCTGCGCCTTTGAAACGGCTGCGCTGAGAAGAATTGTCAGGGCAATCGCCGAACAGAAAGTAAAAGTATTTTGAGTGATTTGTTGTATATTTTGCAGTTTCATTTAATTCTCCTTTTAGATTTTTCTCGAAATTATTTAATGATTAATTGCTAAAAATTCAGTTTCTGCGTCCAGTCTGTTTTTTCCCCTAAACATTAACGCGACACCGATGTTAAAAAAGGCTAAATAAATTTTCGAGCAAAGTTTCCGCCGGTGGAAAATAGATTGACTTGCCTATCGAACAGACATATTCTGGTAGCCAAAAATGTGGAAGATATGAATCAAATTTTCGAAAAGCCGCCGGAGATAACGCTGATGCTGAAGGAATGGAGCAGTGGTAAACAAGAAGCATTAGATGAACTTTTGCCGCTCGTCTATGCGGAATTGCACCGGCAGGCATCGCGTTACCTGCATCGCGAACGCCGCGACCACACTTTGCAGACGACTGCCTTAATTCATGAAACTTATTTGAAATTGATTGACCAGCGCGATGTCAACTGGCAAAACCGCGCCCATTTTTTCGGCATCGCCGCTCAAGCGATGCGCCGAATTCTTGTTGATTACGCGCGAGGAAGGCACCGGGCAAAACGCGGCGGAATCGGCGAGAATTTACCGCTTGAAGAAGCCGCGCTGGTTGTCTCCGAAGAAAGGAGCATTGATTTAGTCGCGCTCGACGAAGCCTTAACGCGCCTTGCCAAATTTGACGAACAACAGGCGCGAATTGTCGAGCTGCGTTATTTTAGTGGTTTGAGTATCGAAGAAACCGCTGAAATTCTTCGCATTTCGCCTGCTACCGTGAAAAGCGATTGGAATGTGGCAAAGGCTTGGCTGCGTCAGGAGATTACCAAATAAATTTTGAATAAATCAAGCGAAATTACAAATACCTTTGCTTTTGAGTGCAACCCTGCTTTTCGTCGCGCATATAAAAATGTATTTGCACTGAAGCAAGGTTTTGTGGTGATATACATCCGCTTAGAACATTCTTCGATTTTGCTTCAAAACTTCTTTACTACATAGGCGGTTCAATTTTGATGTCGGCGTTGTATTAGTAAAAGGTTTATGAACATTAATGGACTTAATTATTGGCGCAGGTGAGTTTGCCTCATGGTTTAACGACTGCTCGCCGCACCCGCCGCAAATCAAACTCTTGCGCCGATCCGTCAGTCATCTCAATACGCAGCGTTCCCTTTGCGGGCAACTCAATCCCGTCATTGGATTGACCACCTTTATCAGTTGCCGCCTCTCTTTCGAATGCCGCAGCGCCACTAATTCGTAGTCGGTAGAAACCTCCTCCAATGGGTTTACTAATACGCAGAACAACTGGTTGTCGCTTGGCAAACGATACTCTTTTAACTAACAATTCGCTGGAATTGCGGGCAGCAAACTTATCAAAAGATGCAAGCTCTCTACCGTTCGCAGTAAATAGATGAAAGTAAGGAATGCCTCCGCTAGGTGTTGCTCCTTTAACATCCAGAGTGAATATCACTTCTCCCGGTCCAGCGGTGAAGGAATAGAAATACTCAGGATCATCTTGGCTAAAGTCCGCCTTGAGTTCGTTAGATTTGAGGGGCGTTGGATTGTAGCGGTCGGTTGACTGAGCCGCGGATGTGCCAGCCGATACAATAACCAGCAGCACGGCGAAAATTACTATACCTAATTGGCGAAGCAATAACTGACTTGTTTTTCGTTGGTGTGTTGTAATGAACATAACTTAATCTCCTTAACTAATGGTTTTGCTTATAATTTGCATCTTGAAACTCCTTGACCGGCTTGATGTCAATTTAGTGGATGAAATCAACCTTTATAGCTGTAAGAACATGGTTGCCCGTTAAAGTGTTGTAACCGCCGCAACTCAAGGTTGTTCTAATTACAGCGAGACGAGTCGCTGTCGGGCATTGGAGAAAAATTTCTCCAATGCCCTTATTAAACAGCTTATTCAAAGCGTGTCGCGTTTGCCGACGCGCAGACGGTAATAAGCAAATTGCCGCCGGTGTCGTAAATTTCAGCCGTCGCGGTATCAGTCAAACTGTTGCCGTCTAGAGAAATTACGATATTTTGGTTGACCTTTTGCGAGCCTGACGGAGTGCCGTCCGGGTTAAATGTGAAGAACGTGAACTTTCCTGTGTAGTTTCGCCCGCGAGTGCGATTCCAGATGCCGTATCCCGGACTTCGGAAAAATGTCGCGGTTGTTTCCGAAATTGTACCGCCCTGATGATAGGTTAATAAGCCGGAAAAGGTTGCTAACACGGTGCTGCTTTGACAATCTCTTACCGTCACCTGATTTCTCCATACTCCTTCAATCGTGGGCGCATTTTCAACTCTTTGACCGAACGCCTCGCGGTGTGTCCCGCCAATTAGAATCATCAATCCCAGAATCATTCCCGCCGCCGTTTTCATCAATTTGTATTTCATCTTTTTATTCTCCTTTTATTTATTTTCGTTACAGAATTATTTATTTTTTGTAACAGAAATTAACGCGACACAACTCGATGAAAAGGCTCAATGTTTTTCGAAAAAGTTTTTTAAGTCGTTTATTTAAACAAAAAAGATTGACTGGTAAGTCAGACAGGCTTATTCTTGAGCCAAAATATGGAACATTCCGCCGATAAATCCCGGGAAATCATGCGAATGTTGCACGAATGGAGCGACGGGCGACGCGAAGCGCTGGAAGATTTGATGCCGCTTGTTTATAACGAACTGCGGCGGCAAGCCTCGCGTTACCTGCGCCGCGAACGTATCGGACACACTTTGCAAACTACCGCGCTGATTCACGAAGCCTATTTGAAATTAATCGAACAGCGCGACGTGAATTGGCAAAACCGAGCGCATTTTTTCGGCATTGCCGCCCAAGCCATGCGGAGGATTTTGGTGGATTATGCAAAAACCCGTCATCGAGAAAAACGCGGTGGAGCAGGCGAAAATTTACCGCTGGACGAAGCGCGGTTTATCGCCTTCAAAGAAAAAAGCATTGATTTAATCGCGCTTGATGAAGCTCTGACACAGCTTGCGAAATTCGACGACCAACAGGCGCGGGTCGTCGAGCTTCGCTACTTCAGCGGTTTGAGCATTGAGGAAACCGCCGAGGTTTTGAAAATCTCGCCGGCGACCGTCAAGCGCGATTGGACGATAGCGAAGGCTTGGCTCAAGCAGGAAATCGGGAAATAAATTTGAAGACTTTTGCAAAATTCTGTTGTTTGACGTGATACAGTTGCGGCATTGTCTAATCTCAAAATGAACTCGGAACGCTGGCAAAAAATTAAAGGATTGTTTGATGTCGCGCAGGAAATCCCTTCGGCGAAACGCGAAAAGTTTCTCGATAAAGCCTGTGCGGGCGACGTTGATTTGCGCCGTGAAGTAGAAAACTTGCTCTCTTCATTTGAAAACCCGACAAGTTTTATGGAGCAGCCCGCCGCCAGAGAAGTCGCCAGTTTGATCATCGAAAGAAACATTATTGAAAGAAACAATGACCTCGAAAGCGGACGAATGCTTTCACATTACCGAATTTCCTCGAAAATCGGCGAAGGCGGAATGGGCGACGTTTATTTAGCGAAAGATACACGCCTCAATCGCCGAGTCGCCATCAAACTTTTGAGCGTTGAGCTGAATAAGAACGAAAACCATTTGCGGCGATTCGTTCAAGAAGCGCGCGCGGCGTCGGCTTTGAATCATCCGAACATCATCACCGTTTACGAAATCGGTGAATTTGAAGACACGCATTTTATTGCCGCCGAATACATCGAAGGCGAAACTCTGCGCGAGCGTTTAAGCGGTGAATTGACCTTGAGCGAAGTTTTGGATATTACGACTCAAATGGCTTCGGCTCTTTCCGCCGCGCACAAAGCCGGAATCGTGCATCGGGACGTTAAGCCGGAAAACGTGATGATCCGGCGCGAGGATAATTTGGTAAAAGTTTTGGATTTCGGTCTGGCAAAATTAACCGAACAGCAAGCGATTAGCGACGAAGACGCAACGCTCGCCCAAGTAAAAACAAATCCGGGCGTAATAATGGGAACGGTCGCTTATATGTCGCCCGAACAGGCGCGCGGGCGGCAGGTTGACGAGCGGACGGACATTTGGAGTTTTGGAGCGGTTCTTTACGAAATGCTTGCTGAAAGACAGCCTTTCGCCGGCGAAACGCTGAGCGATGCGATTGCCGCGATTCTCAAAAACGAACCCGCGCCGCTCGATGAAAACACACCGCCGGAATTAAATCGAATTATACGAAAAACGCTCCAAAAGAACGCTGACGAGCGTTATCAAACAGTCAAAGATTTATTGCTCGACCTCAAGAATTTGAAACGCGAAGTAGAATTTTCCGAAGAAATCGAACGCTCGCACACGCCGTCTTTTGCAAAATCGGCAAACGCTGCCGCGACCGAGCCGGGCGAAAATGCAACGGCAATTCAACCGGCGGTTTCGACGCAAAACAGCATTTCTCCACAAACTTCGAGCGCGGAATACGTTATCGGCGAAGTCAGGAAACACAAATTCGTTTCGTTCGGATTGCTGGCGGCTTTAGTTGTCGCGCTTGCCGCCATTGGTTACTTTCGCTTTTTCGCAACGCACTCGGCAGCGATTAACTCAATCGCCGTCTTGCCGTTTGTCAACGAAAGCGGCAACGCCGATGTCGAATATCTGTCGGACGGAATGACCGAAACGCTGATTAGCAGCTTGTCGCAAATTCCGAAATTAAACGTCAAAGCGCGGTCAAGCGTGTTTCGTTACAAAGGCAAAGACGCAGACGTGCAAACCGTCGGCAAAGAATTAAACGTGCAGGCGATTTTGAACGGAACAGTTGTTCAGCGCGGGCAGGATTTGGCTTTGCACATCGAATTGGTTGACGCTCAGACGGAAATTGTTTTGTGGTCGGCGGATTATAAACAGCCGATGGCTAATCTTGTTTCTCTGCAAAACGATATTACGCGCGATGTGTCGGGCAAACTAAAAATAAAATTGTCGGGCACAGACGAGCAGAAGTTGGCGAAAACTTACACTGATAATGCCGAAGCCTATCAGCTTTACTTGAAGGGGCGTTATTACTGGTATAGGTTTCCGGCGAAAGAATTTGAAAAAAGCCGCGATTATTATCAACAGGCAATAGATATTGACCCAACCTATGCGCTCGCATATGCGGGGCTGGCGGAGTATTACGGCTTCGGCGCGGCACTCGGTGTCTTGCCGCCCGACGAGAATTGGTCGAAGTCAGAGGCGGCGACGAACAAAGCCTTGGCGTTAGACGACACGCTGCCCGACGCTCATAACGCGCTGGCTGGTGTCAAACAGTTTAACAATGACCCGGCGGGCGCTGAACGAGAACTCAGGCGAGCCATCGAATTAAATCCGAATTACGCGGAGGGACGCGATCATTATGCACAAGATTTAACTGACGCCGGACGGTTTGAAGAATCTCTTGCCCAGATTAAAAAAGTTTTGGAACTTGAACCTCTGTCAGTTCGCTATAATCGTGGTTTGGCATTGTTTTTCTACAGGACGCGCGACTACGACCGCGCCATTAAGCAATATCAAAAGACACTTGAACTGGACCCGAACGATGCCTACACGCACGAACTTCTCGGTAATACTTACGAGCAGAAGGGAATGCAAAAAGAAGCCGTCGCCGAATGGAGCAAGGCGTTGAGGCTAACCGAAGATAACGACGCGGCAGCGATTCTTGAGCGCACCTTTGCCGCATCAGGTTTTAATGTCGCCGTTCGCTCTCTCTGGCAAAGAAAACTCGAACAATTAAATGAAAAAGCCAAACGCGGCGAATTCGTTCCGGCGATGAATTTCGCATTTGCCTACACGCGGCTGGCGGATAAAGAACAAGCATTCGCTTGGCTGGCAAAAGCCGAACGGGAACGCAACCGGCTGATATTTGATGTCAAGCTCGAACCAATCTACGACAGTCTGCGCGACGATGCGCGCTTTCAAGATTTACTTCGGCGCGTCGGGTTACTGCAGTAAAATGCGATGATTTTGGAGCGGCTTGAGCAAAATCATTTAATTGACTTTTATCAAAATTGAAAGGTGCCGGAACAAAATACGGCTTTGAGCCATATTTTGTTGAAATTGCCGGGCAGATGAATCTTGGGCGGACAAGAACAAGTTACAAATACTTTTGCTCTTTTGCGCAAGTTTGATTCTCGTCGCGCATACGAAAAACGAATTCGTGCTGAAACGAGATTTGGAAACAGCAGTCGGGATTTATGTCAACCTGGTAAAAAAACTGCTTGCTCAAGCGTAATCGAAATAAAGCGTAAATTTAACATTGAACTTCCGAAAAACCAATGCAAAATTTACGCTTTATTTTATCTACTATTCAAAGCGCGTGGCTGTTTCAGTAGCACAGCCTGTGAATAATAAATTGCCGTTCGGAGCATAAACTTCCGCAGTTCCGGCTGATTCAAAAGTTCCTATTCGCGAGAATGCTAGATTTACCTCGTGTTTGACAATTACCCAGCCGGTAAAATTACCGTTTGCGTCAAAGTTGAAATCCTTGAACTTAAAACGATAGGTATTCCCGCGTGCGTGACTCCAAACGCCTTGTCCGGGCGTAACCCGAGACGGCGGTATCCCGGAGGTTGATGCGAGCATCGTTCCGCCAAACATAAATGTTTGAAGTTCCGGATATGTTCTGATTGCCACGCCCGTCTGACAGTTGCGAACCGTTACCTGCACGTCCCACGTGCCTTCCAGTTCGTTCCCGCGTCGCCCGAACAAATCTTCCTGTGTTTGTTCGTTGCTTTGGTCTTTATTATTAGTGTCCTGCGCGGACACCCGAACTTGTGCGAACATCGTCAACATCAAAATCGTTAATGCTGCTCCACCGATTGTCTTCAAGAATGTATTTTTCATCTTTTTTCTCCTCTTTATTTTTTATTTAGTAAAGGCTTTTTTAGCCTCTACTAATTAGCGCGACAGTTGAAACAAAATAGTCTAAAAAATTTTTATAAAATTGATTCTCGAATTTTTAGGGTTATAATGTTTGACTGTGAATAAGCGCGAATCGAAAGCACCGGAAATCACGCAAATGCTGCGCGAATGGAGTGACGGCAAACAGGAGGCGTTGGATAATCTTTTGCCGCTTGTTTATGACGAACTGCACCGGCAAGCCGCGAGTTTTTTGCGAAAAGAACGGCAAGGTCATACCTTGCAAACCACCGCGCTGATTAATGAAGCCTATCTGAAATTGATTGACCAGCGAGATGTTACTTGGGAAAGCCGGACGCATTTCTTTGCGATTGCCGCGCAAGCGATGCGGCGAATTCTGGTTGATTACGCGAAAGCCACGCACCGCAAAAAACGCGGTGGTGATGATATAAAACTTCCTTTGGAAGAAGCAATGGAGGTTGCTGGGGAAGAAAAATCAGTAGATTTGATTGCTTTAGATGAAGCATTAAACAAACTTGCCGAACGGGACGAGCAGCAAGCCCGCGTTGTCGAGCTTCGCTATTTTAGCGGCTTGACTTTGGAAGAAACCGCTGAAGCATTGCACATCTCACGCGCCACCGTCGCCAGCGATTGGAATATGGCAAAGGTTTGGCTGTATCGTGAACTTCGCAAATAAAACAGATGATTCTCGACCAATGGCAAAAAGTGAAAGAATTATTCGATGACGCGCTTAGACGCTCGCCGGACGAACGTCTGCGATTCCTCAATGAAAACTGCAACGGCGATGAGGATGTACGCCGCGAAGTCGAATCGCTCCTTGCAAACTCCGAAGATGCCGCCGGTTTTTTGGAAAAACCCGCCGTCGGCGAAGTGGCGGAAGCCATTGCTGGGAACGGGGAGAAACTTGGCGTCAGCCAAAGTTTAAGCCATTACAAAATTATTAAATTGCTCGGCGCGGGCGGAATGGGCGAAGTTTATCTGGCGGAAGACACTCGCCTGCGTCGGCAAGTCGCGTTGAAAATTTTGCCTGATTATTCGAGGGGAAATCAGCAACATCTTCAGCGTTTCCTGCGCGAAGCTCAAGCTGCTTCGGCTCTAAATCATCCGCACATCTGCACAATTTATGAAATCAACGATGACGGCAACGTGCCGTTCATCACTATGGAATACGTCGTTGGTGAAACGCTTGACAAGAAAATAAAGACGCAGTTTGAGCCGAACCAAATTCTCGATATTGCGCTCCAAGTCGCTGACGCGCTCGCCGAAGCCCACGCGCACGGCATTGTTCACCGCGACATCAAACCCGCTAACATCATCGTCAACCCGCGCGGGCAGGCGAAAGTGCTTGATTTCGGTTTGGCTAAAAAGATTGTGGCTGAAAGCGAAGACGAAACGCAGCAAATTATCAGCCAGGCGGGAATGATAATTGGCACGGCAAGTTATATGTCGCCCGAACAAGCTAGAGGCATAGAAATTGATGCGCGGTCTGATATTTTTAGTTTCGGAATCGTGCTGTATGAAATGATAACGGGCAAGCCGCCATTTGCAGGTGAAAACGCGATAGATATCATCAGTGCGATTCTGCACAAAGAACCCGCGCCTTTGCATCAACTAATGCCTGAAGTTTCGCCAGATTTGGAACGGATTACCAACAAAGCACTCAGAAAAGACCGTGAAGAGCGTTATCAAACGATGAAAAGATTGCTCGCCGATTTGAAAAATTTACGGGATCATCTGACGTTTGAAGAAAAATCGGAACGCTACGCTCCGCGCAAAGCAGAAAACGCAACCGTGATTCAACCGGCGGCGATTTCGACGCAAAACAACATTTCTCAACAAACTTCGAGCGCGGAATACGTCGTCGGCGAAGTCAGGAAACACAAGTTTATTTCGCTTGGAGCGTTAGCGGTGTTGAGTATTGCGCTTGCTATCGGCGGCTATTTTGCCTTCTTTGCTTCTCGCAATCAAACTCCGATTACTTCGATTGCCGTCCTGCCGTTTGAAAACGGCAGCGGCGACCCGAATCTCGAATACCTATCGGATGGGATGACCGAATCGCTCATCAGCAGTTTGTCGCAATTGCCGAATTTGAAGATCAAGGCGCGCAACAGCGTGTTTCGCTACAAAGGCAAATCAATCGAGCCGCAGCAAATCGCCAAAGAGCTTAACGTACAGGCGATTTTGAATGGACGCGTCGTGCAGCGCGACAATGATTTGACTTTGTACGTCGAACTTGTTGATGCGCAAACGGAAAATGTTTTGTGGAAGACCGATTACAACCGCTCGGTAACGAATCTGCTCGCTTTGCAGAACGAGATTGCGCGCGATGTGTCGAGTAAATTAAAAATCAAATTATCGGGCGTAGACGAGCGCGAATTGGCGAAAACCTATACGCAGAACACGGAAGCCTATCAGCTTTATCTGAAAGGGCGTTTCCTTCTAGGCAAAACCACTCCGCAAGATTCGCAGAAAGCCACTGAATATTTTCAGGACGCAATCGCGATCGACCCGAACTTCGCATTAGCTTATGTCGGTCTCGCCGATTCTTCAGCCAGCTTCTCGGGTTTCAATTTCGTGCCGCCGCGTGAATTTATGCCGAAAGCGCGGGAATTCACGCTGAAAGCCTTGTCGCTCGACGACCGTTTGCCCGAAGCCCACGTTTCGCTCGGAGGCAATTTGCTTTATTACGATTACGATTTCACTGGCGCTGAACGCGAATACAAACGCGCTATCGAATTGAATCCGAACTACGCTGAGGCGCATCTGGAATATGGAGATTTGCTCATTTTTCTTGGCAGAGGCGAAGAATCGTTTGCCGAAATCCAGCGCGGATTGGAGTTAGATCCAATCTCGCTTCCAGCCAATTTTATGTATGGTCAAAGTCTACTCTCTGCGCGACGATACGACGAAGCCATCGCTCAGTTTAAAAAAACTCTTGAATTGGATGCCAATTATTTACCGCCGCACGGCGGACTCGCCTCTGCTTACTTAATGAAACGAGACTACGCCGCGAGCATCGCCGAGCGAGTCAAAATTAACGAACTGATCGGCACGCGGCAAAGGGGTGAGTTAATCCAGAAAAGTTTTGACGAAGGCGGTTGGAAAGGTTTTTTAAAACTCGTGACAAACGAACGGCAAATCCTTTTTCCGCCTCATGTCATAGTGGCAGCTTACGCAGAACTCGGCGAGAAAGATAAAGCATTTGCCTTGTTGAACAAGCTGTACGAAGCCCGCGAGGGCACCCTCGTCGGTCTCAAAGTTGATCCGCGCCTTGATAATCTGCGCGACGACCCGCGCTTTCAGGATTTGCTGCGTCGTGTCGGGCTGCCACAGTGAGATTAAGAAATGGAAGCGGAACGCTGGCAAAAAGTTAAAAGTTTATTCGATGCGGCACTGGAATTTGCGCCCAATCAACGCAGACAGTTTCTTGACGAATCGTGCGGCACGGACGACGGCTTGCGTCAAGAAGTCGAAAAGCTGCTTGATTCGTTTGCCGACGACAGCTTTATGGAACAGCCCGCCGCGCGCGAAGTTGCCAGCGTCATTATCAAAGCCGAGACAAAGAATATTGAAGCGGGAAAATACTTCGGGCATTACGAAATAGTCAGGCAAATCGGCGCGGGCGGAATGGGTGAAGTTTATCTGGCGCAGGACACACGCCTTGAGCGCAGAGTTGCGGTCAAAATTCTCAACCAAGATTTTGCCAAACACGAATCGAATCTGCGGCGCTTTACTCAAGAAGCAAAAGCTGCTTCCGCTTTAAATCATCCGAATATTCTGGTTATCCACGAAATCGGCGAATCCGAAGATACAAACTTTATCGTCAGCGAATTCGTCGAAGGCAAAACTCTGCGCGAGCATTTCAATGAATCAGCGATGAAGACGTCCGAAGTGCTGGACGTTTCAATCCAAATTGCGGGCGCGCTTTGCGCTGCGCACGGAGCCCGCATCGTTCACCGCGACATCAAACCGGAAAATATAATGATTCGCGCCGACAGTTACGTGAAAATTCTCGACTTTGGTTTGGCAAAACTCGTTGAGGCAAAAGTAGTCGGTTTGGAAGATGCAACCGCCAGGCAAAACGAAACGGCGAAAGGCGTTATTTTAGGAACGGTTAATTATATGTCCCCCGAACAGGCGAAAGGCGAACGAGTTGACGAACGCACGGACATTTTCAGTTTCGGCGTAATGATTTATGAAATGATTGGCGGCAGAACGCCGTTTGCGGCGAACACCATGTCGGAAACTTTCGCCAACTTGATAAATTCAGAACCACAACCGCTTTCACGTTTTGCCGAAGGCGTGCCGGACGAGTTGCAGCGCATTGTTTCCAAAACGCTTCGCAAAAATAAGGACGAGCGTTATCAAACGATGAAAGGTCTGCTCGCGGATTTGAAAAGTTTGCGTGAAAATCTTGCGTTCGACGAGCGATTAGAAAAAACGCATTCGTCAAACGATGCCGCAAAAGTAACGGCAATTTTACCGGCGGTGGCGACGGGCAGCGCGAACTTAGAAACTGCCGAAACGCAACCGAATTTTTCACAACAAATTACCAGCCGCAAACCGCTTGCCGCGCTTGCGCTCGCTGCTTTGCTCATCGGCGCAATCGGACTCGGTTACTATTTTCTGTTCGCAAAAAAATCGACTTCCGGCGCGGGCGGCAAAAAATCCCTTGCCGTTTTGCCGTTCGTCAATGCAAGCCAAGACGCGAACGCGGAATACTTGTCCGACGGAATCACCGAAAGCGTTATCAATAATTTGTCGCAGCTTGCGGGTTTGAAAGTGATGTCGAGAAATTCCGCGTTTCGTTTTAAAAACAATCAAACCGACACGCAAAATATCGCTTCGCAGCTCGGCGTGGAAACTCTCGTAACGGGCGACATCAAACAACTCGGCGATAAACTCGTCATCAATGTCCGCCTGATTGACGCCAGCGATGATTCGCAGATTTGGGGAAATCAGTATGTTAAAACTTCCTCCGACATCATCGCCGCGCAAAACGAAATCGCGCAAGCCATCGCGCAGAATTTGCGTCTGAAATTGACCAATTCCGAACAAAAACAACTCAGTAAAAATTACACGGAAAACGTCGAAGCCTATCAGCTTTATCTGCGTGGGCGTTTTCATTACTTTAAATTAACGCTGCCGGAAATCCACAAAAGCATTGATTTTTATGAGCAGGCGATTGACGTTGACCCAGGCTACGCGCTTGCCTCGGGCGCGCTTTGCGCTGCGCACGGAGCCCGCATCGTTCACCGCGACATCAAACCGGAAAATATAATGATTCGCGCCGACAGTTACGTGAAAATTCTCGACTTTGGTTTGGCAAAACTCGTTGAGGCAAAAGTAGTCGGTTTGGAAGATGCAACCGCCAGGCAAAACGAAACGGCGAAAGGCGTTATTTTAGGAACGGTTAATTATATGTCCCCCGAACAGGCGAAAGGCGAACGAGTTGACGAACGCACGGACATTTTCAGTTTCGGCGTAATGATTTATGAAATGATTGGCGGCAGAACGCCGTTTGCGGCGAACACCATGTCGGAAACTTTCGCCAACTTGATAAATTCAGAACCACAACCGCTTTCACGTTTTGCCGAAGGCGTGCCGGACGAGTTGCAGCGCATTGTTTCCAAAACGCTTCGCAAAAATAAGGACGAGCGTTATCAAACGATGAAAGGTCTGCTCGCGGATTTGAAAAGTTTGCGTGAAAATCTTGCGTTCGACGAGCGATTAGAAAAAACGCATTCGTCAAACGATGCCGCAAAAGTAACGGCAATTTTACCGGCGGTGGCGACGGGCAGCGCGAACTTAGAAACTGCCGAAACGCAACCGAATTTTTCACAACAAATTACCAGCCGCAAACCGCTTGCCGCGCTTGCGCTCGCTGCTTTGCTCATCGGCGCAATCGGACTCGGTTACTATTTTCTGTTCGCAAAAAAATCGACTTCCGGCGCGGGCGGCAAAAAATCCCTTGCCGTTTTGCCGTTCGTCAATGCAAGCCAAGACGCGAACGCGGAATACTTGTCCGACGGAATCACCGAAAGCGTTATCAATAATTTGTCGCAGCTTGCGGGTTTGAAAGTGATGTCGAGAAATTCCGCGTTTCGTTTTAAAAACAATCAAACCGACACGCAAAATATCGCTTCGCAGCTCGGCGTGGAAACTCTCGTAACGGGCGACATCAAACAACTCGGCGATAAACTCGTCATCAATGTCCGCCTGATTGACGCCAGCGATGATTCGCAGATTTGGGGAAATCAGTATGTTAAAACTTCCTCCGACATCATCGCCGCGCAAAACGAAATCGCGCAAGCCATCGCGCAGAATTTGCGTCTGAAATTGACCAATTCCGAACAAAAACAACTCAGTAAAAATTACACGGAAAACGTCGAAGCCTATCAGCTTTATCTGCGTGGGCGTTTTCATTACTTTAAATTAACGCTGCCGGAAATCCACAAAAGCATTGATTTTTATGAGCAGGCGATTGACGTTGACCCAGGCTACGCGCTTGCCTACGCGGGAATGGCTGACGCTTACCGCACTCTGCCACTCGCTGGTTGGAACGTGGCTTCCAAAGAGGCTTTGCCGCAAGCGAAGGCGGTTGCCAAAAGAGCTTTGGAAATTGATGCCGACTTAGCCGAAGCGCACATTGTTTTGGGCTGGGTCGGATTTTTATACGATTGGGATTGGAAAGCGTCTGAAACAGAGTTCAAACGCGCTATCGAACTCGCCCCGAACAATTCGGACGCCCATCGCGGTTACGCCCATCTGTTGTCGAATACGGGGCGACACGATGAAGCCGTTGCCGAAGGCAGGCGAGCCAGAGAACTCGACCCGCTTTCGCTGATCACCAACACGCTCGAAGCACATTTTTTGTTTCACGCCGGACGCGAGTCGGAAGCGATTGCCAGATACAACAAGACTCTCGAAATCGAGCCGAATTTTTGGATCGCGCACGGCGGCTTGGGACGAGTTTATATTAGTCAAGGAAAATATGCGGAAGCCATTGCCGAATTAAATAAAGCAAGAGAATTTTCTCGCGGCAGCACCGAGCCGATTACGCAATTGGGCTATGCGCTGGCAAAATCCGGAAACCGCGAACAGGCGCAAGTCACGCTCGACGAATTAAAATCGTATGCTGCCGAAAACTTTGTTCCGGCATACAATTTTGCAATGATTTACAACGGTTTGGGCGAGCGCGAAGAAGCGTTAAAATACCTCGAAAAATCATTTCAAGAACGTGAAGTGCAGATGTCATTTATCAAGATTGATACGCGCTGGGACTGGCTCCGAGCTGAGCCGCGCTTTGTCGAGATTATCAAACGAATGAATTTTGAGTAAGGCGAGACGCGCAATCAAAAAAGCGTCGGTCGAACAATTTCTCAAAGGGTAAATATCAAAAATAGTAGGAGCGAGATATTTGTAGAATCTACAAATATCTCGCTCCTACGAAACTCAAAAACAAGTTTTTAAGCAGCTTCTTAAATAATCTATTCAACTGTTGCAGAGATGTCCGCCGCCTGAGAATCGGGCGACCAAATATGCGGCGTTTCGATAACGTCTTCGGATTTTTCGTCCTCCAGCGCCAGGCTCAAAACTTCGTCAATCATTTCAACCGTATGAATCGTCAAATCGCCGCGCACTTCTTCCGGCACGTCGGCTAAATCCTTTTTGTTGTCGTTCGATAAAATAATCGTTTTAAGCCCGAAACGATGCGCCGCCAGTAATTTTTCCTTCACGCCGCCGATTGGCAGAACTTTTCCGCGCAGCGTTATTTCGCCGGTCATCGCAACGTCGTGTCTGGCTTTTTTGCCCGTCAGAGCCGAAACCATCGCTGTCGCCAAAGTGATTCCCGCACTCGGTCCGTCTTTCGGAATCGCGCCTTCGGGTACGTGAATGTGTAAATCTTTTTTGTGAAAATCTTTCGGGTCGATGTCCAGTGCTTCGGCACGGGTGCGAATGCAGGTTAAAGCGGCGTGCGCCGATTCCTGCATCACTTCGCCGAGTTTTCCGGTCAATTTGACCGCGCCTCGACCTTTTACCAAAGTTGCTTCAACCTGCAGAACTTCGCCGCCGACTTCCGTCCACGCCAAACCATTGACCAAACCGATTTCGCTTTTTCTTGCAATGTCCTGTTTGCGAAAACGAATCGTGCCGAGAAGCTCGCGCACTTTTTCGGCGTCAATCGCTTCTTTGAAATTTGTGTTTTTGTCGGAAGCGACAAATTTTCGGGCGACTTTTCGCAGACACGAACTGATTTCGCGTTCGAGATTACGAACGCCCGCTTCGCGCGTGTAATGGCGAATGACTTCCAAAATGCCGTCGTCAGTAAATTTAACCCGCTCGACATCCAAGCCGTTACCTTCGGCTTGTTTCGGAATCAAATGACGTTTGGCGATTTCGACCTTTTCGCGCTCGGTGTAACCCGACAAGTTCAATGTTTCCAGACGGTCTTGCAGCGCCGCCGGAATTGTGTGCAGAACATTTGCCGTGGCGATAAAAAACACCTGTGACAAATCGTAATCAACGTCCAGATAATGGTCGCGGAAAGTGTTGTTTTGTTCCGGGTCTAAAACTTCAAGAAGCGCTGCCGACGGGTCGCCGCGAAAATCTTTGCCGAGTTTATCAACTTCGTCCAGCAAAATCACCGGATTAACTGTTCCGGCGCGTTTCATCAATTGAACGATTTGACCGGGCAGCGCGCCGATATAAGTACGGCGATGACCGCGAATTTCCGCTTCGTCGTGAACACCTCCCAAAGATAAACGAACAAATTTTCTGCCTGTCGCATTGGCGATTGATTTTCCCAGAGAAGTTTTACCGACGCCGGGCGCGCCGACGAAACAAAGGATCGTTCCTTTCGGATTTTTGACCAGTTGGCGAACCGCGAGATATTCCAAAATGCGTTCTTTAATTTTTTCCAGTCCGTAGTGGTCTTCGCTCAAAACTCGCTCGGCTTCGCTTAAATCGTTAATTTCTTCGCTTGCTTCTTTCCAGGGAACATTTATCAACCAATCGAGATACGAACGCGAAACCGTGCCTTCGGCTGACATCGGCGGCATCGCTTCGAGACGCGCAAATTCCTGCATCGCCTTTTCCTGCGCTTCTTCGGTCATTCCGGCTTCTTCGATTTTCTTTTTCAGTTCGTCGAGTTCGGCTCGCTCGTCTTTGCGTCCGAGTTCTTTATGAATAGACCTGATTTGTTCGTTCAGATAATATTCGCGCTGGTGTTTGTCCATCTGCTTTTTCGTGCGCGCTTGAACCGAGTGGTCGAGATGTTTTTTTTCTATTTCGATTTCGAGCAAATCAATCAACTTTTGCAGGCGTTCCTGCACGGAAAAAGTTTCCAGAAGCCGTTGTTTTTCTTCGACGGCAATCCGCAGGTGCGACGACAGCGCGTCGGAGATTTGCGCGGCGGAAATTCCCCTTAGAGAAGTGTGCAGCACATCGCTGTAAGCGTCAGGCGAGACGCGCAGAAATTGTTCGACCAATGTATGAATTTTTTGCAGAAGCCCGTCGGTTCTGTAACCCGATTCGTCAACCGAAGAAACTTTGCGAACGAGCGCGGTGAAAATTCCTTCTTCATCCTGCTCATATCGCACCGCCATTCCGCGTTCGCGTCCCTCGACCACGACTTTGATTTGCCCGTTGTCCTGTTTTTGCGCCTGCAAAATTCTGCCCAGAGTTCCGACCTTGTAGATTTGTTCCACGCTCGGCTCGTCAACCGTCGCGTCGTGTTGGGTGGCGAGAAAGATATTGCGCTCACCTGCCATCACTTGCTCCAAAGCACGTACGGAACTCGGACGACCGATTTTGAAAGCGACTTTGGTAAACGGAAAAATAACGACATCGCGGATAGGCACCATCGGATAATGCACTATATCTGCCGGCATCTGGTCTGAAAATTCTTGCATATAAGTTTTGTATTTGTCCTGTGTAATCCAAATGACGATTTGGATAAATGTTTGTTAGTTTCGAGACTTTAATTTTAGAAAATTAAATCGGCTTTTGCTAGCTGCAAATGTTGATTTGGTCGCAGCTAATATATTTTATTGAAGATTTTTCGTAACACCTGATTCACATAAATTATAAATTAGCAGTAAAAAGCACAAAAATCACAAAATTATTGTTAGAACTAAAATTCCTTTGCGTCTTCTGCGCCCTTTGCGGCTAATCTGCGATAGGGTGTTCAGGGTTTTGTTTGGAATTCAAATTAATAATCGGCTGATTTGTCAGGCAGGTTAAATTTTCGGGGCTATTCTTTATCAGCGTTTCCGCCCTTTCGTGGTTCAGAGGTTTTGAGAAATAATAACCTTGTCCGTATTCGCAATTGAGTAGTTTAAGATAATCTAACTGCTCTATGGTTTCGACGCCTTCGGCAATTACCTTCATTTTCAAATTTTGCGCCAGTTTGATAATGGTAAGAACAATCTCGGCATTTTCACTGCTCTGCTTTAGACCATTAACGAAGGAGCGGTCAATCTTCAAATAGCTGACCGGCAGGCGGTGCAGATAGCTCAGAGATGAATAACCCGTTCCGAAATCGTCGAGACACAGTTCGATGCCGAGCGCGCGCAGGCGGTTTATAATCGCTATCGCCTTTATGCTGTTTTCCATAATATGGCTTTCGGTTATTTCAAGTTTCAGATAGCGCGGTTCGAGTCCGGTGGAGGCAAGCGTTGCAGCAATTTGTTCGTCAAGGTCGAATTGTAAAAACTCCCTGCCGGAGAGATTGACGCTTACCGTTAGCCCCGAAGTTTTGCCCGGATTTCTCTCCTGCCATTCGCGCAGTTGGCGACAACTTTCATAGACCGTCCAGCGACCGAGCTGGATAATCATTCCGCTTTCTTCCGCCAGCGGGATAAATTCGGCGGGAAAAACCAATCCTCGTTCGGGATGCTGCCACCTGATAAGTGCTTCAAACCCCACTAAACTTTTCGTTTCAAGACAGTAAATAGGTTGGTAATAAATACGAAACTCGCCTCGTTCGAGCGCGTATCGTATCTCGGTTTCAAACTGAAGCTGCGACCCTGCTTGTTTCTGCATTTCAAAATTAAAAACCTGGTGTTGTGCCTTGCCTTTAGCCTTAGCACGATACATCGCTATATCGGCATCGCGCAACATATCTTCCGCCTTTGTGTAACCGGCGGTACTGAGCGTTATGCCGATGCTAACGGACATAAAGACCTTATTACCGCCGAGTTCAAAAGGAATTTTCAGATTTTCCTGGATACGCTCGGCTACACGCATCGCATCGTCCACCTCGAACAGTTCGTCGAGCAGAATAACAAATTCATCGCCTCCGAGACGCGCCACCAAATTGCCCGCGCGAATACAGGATTCAAGTCTGCGCGCAATGAATACCAGCAGTTTGTCGCCTTCGGCATGCCCGAGCGAATCGTTGATGACTTTGAAGCGGTCGAAATCCAAAAACAAAACGGCATACATTTTACCGTTTCTACCTCTGTCGCGCTTGATGGTCCTACGCATGTGATCCATAAGCAGCGAGCGATTGGCGAGACCGGTTAAACCGTCGTGAAAGGCGTCGTGCAGCAGTTGTTCTTCGGCGAGTTTGCGTTTGCTGGTGTCGGTAAAAACGCCCATCGTTCCGGTTAAAGCGCCGTCGGCATTGATAATCGGCGCACCGCCAACCAAAACCCAAAGCGTTTCACCGGATTTTTTCCTTAAACGTATTTCGTACTGCCCTGAAACGCCTTTTAGCCTTTCCTTATTAATTCTTTTAACTAACCTTCGTTCTTCTTCTTCAAACAAAATATCAACCGGTTTGCCGAGCAGCTCTTTTTGTTCGTAACCGCTCATTTCGCAAATGCGGTCGTTGACGAATTCAATAATTTCTTCGTTATTTACCTGCACTAATCCTTCGGTCATACTTTCGATCAAAGTTCGCAGTTTGTATTCGCTTTCGCGCAGAGACTCTTCCGCCCGTTTATAATTACTGATGTCGCGGGCGACCCACAACACCGTATCCAAAGTCAGAGGGGTGATAGTTGCGTAAAAAAACATTTCGCGTCCGTCTATGTTTAACGAGTATTCAAAATTAACGGGCTTTCCGCCGGAAATTGTCTGACTGACATGATCCATAAACAAAACGGCAATGCCAGGTGGAAATACCTCGTCAATCGTCTTTCCGAGCATCTCTTCCAACGGGCGATAAAGCAGTTCCGGATTAGTCGGCGCAACTTTTAAATACCTTCCTTCGGCGTTGATTATCAAAATCACGTCCGACATTGCCGAAAAAAGTGTCCGCAGTTCAGTTTCCGAGCGCCGCAGATCGTCTTCGGCTCGCTTGGCTTGAGTAATGTCCGTAGCCAGGACAAGCCGCGCCTGCCTGTCGCCGAACGTTACCGGCTGCGAAGCAATTTGAACTTTGATAATTTTTCCGTCTTTTTTCTGATGTCTGAACTGCTGAGTAAGTAGAGTTTCCTCGGCAGCAGCACCTTCTGTAACAGAGATTTCCGCGACGCTGTCGAGCAAAAGCGGAACATCCTCTGCCGGACGAATATCTTTGAGCGTCATTTTCAAAAACTCTTCGCGTGTATAACCATAATGACGCACGGCTTCTTTATTGACCGCCAAAAATTCCAGCGTTTCAAAATCATAAACCCAAATCGGATACGGATTGCTGTCAAATAATTGCAGATAGCGCATCTGACTTTCCTGTAAAGCTTTTTCAGCTTTTCGACGCTCTGTAATGTCTCGAAAACTTAATACGCGCCCGACGATTTTGCCGTTCTGCACGCGCGGCTGACTGTAACGCTCGTAGATTTTTCCGTCCTTAAACTCCAGTACGTCTAAGTTTTTAATTTCCGGGTGCAAAATAAGTTTTTTGGTGGTTTCGGTAAATTCTTCGGCATTTTTCAATTGCGACAATACATAATTTACTGTCTTAATCCTATCCCGCGACCTGATTATTTCATCGGGAATTTGCCACATATCGAGAAATTGTCGGTTGTAGGTTACAATCGTATTGGTCAAATCAACAACCAAAATGCCGTCGGCAGTGGCTTCAAACATCGAAGCAAGAAGCGAATTTTTTTCCTGTAGCGAGTCTTCAGCTAACTTTTGTTCGTGGATGTCGGTGCTTGTTCCGAACCATTTGATAATTTTGCCGTCTGCGTCGCGTCCGGCGGTGGCGCGCCCCAGGTGCCAGCGATAAGTTCCGTCCGCACGTCTCAGGCGAAATTCTACTTCGTAATGATTGCCGCTTTTGAGGGACTCGATCCGGCGTTCGAGGCATCTCTGCAAATCATCCGGATGAATTGCATCTTGCCAGCCTTCGCCTATTACCTTCTCGTATGTGCGTCCCAAGTATTCGAGCGCGCGACCGTTGATATAATCCATAGTGCCGTCGGGCGACGTCGTCCAGACCTGGTGCATAATCGCTTCACCAAGAAAGCGATAATTTTTCTCGCTTTCTTCAAGCGTTTTCCAGGATAAAGGTACGGGCGAAGAAGTGGTTGCAATAGTAGTAATATTCGGTTTATCTATATTTGCCGAAGATTCCTCGCGCGGTTTTGATAAGTCTTGCATTATTTCTAATGTGGCAAATGCCGCTCCGGTTCACTAAACTATTTTGTATGTTTGAATTATTTTATAGAACTGACCGTTTTTTGTAAATGTCTTTTCAATTGTCGATAAAGGTCTCTTTTCCGTAGAGCTTGGAATTTCGGCGAAACAAAAAGGACAGGCGATTAACCTGTCCTTTTTGTTTCGTCTTTTGTTTTAATCAAGCCGCTTCTTCTATCTCGCGGATAACTTCCAGAGCCGGCGCACGGCGCTCGACCATTTCCTCTGTGATTATCAACTCTTTGACCTTCTTTTGCGACGGCAGTTCATACATCGCCTGCAACAGAATTTCTTCTAAAATCATCATCAAACCGCGCGCGCCAACTTTTCGGTCAAACGCCTGGTAAGCGATTGCTTTGATCGAGTCATCGGTAAATTTAAGCCGCACATTGTCAAACTCGAATTTGCGCTGATACTGCTTTATAAGTGAGTTTTTCGGCTCGGTCAAAATTTTTATCAACGCCGATTGGTCGAGTTCGTGCAGAGTTGCCAGCACGGGTAATCTGCCGACGAATTCGGGAATCAAGCCGTAATGAATCAAATCTTCCGGCTCAAGTTTGTCGATTGCATCGTTCTGACGTTCCTTGCTCGAACTGCTTTATAAGTGAGTTTTTCGGCTCGGTCAAAATTTTTATCAACGCCGATTGGTCGAGTTCGTGCAGAGTTGCCAGCACGGGTAATCTGCCGACGAATTCGGGAATCAAGCCGTAATGAATCAAATCTTCCGGCTCAAGTTTGTCGATTGCATCGTTCTGACGTTCCTTGCTCGATTTAATGTCGGCTTGAAAACCCAGTGATTTATTGCGAAAACGCTTTTCGACAACGCGGTCTAAACCGATAAACGCGCCGCCGCAGATAAACAAAATATTCGTCGTATCAACCGGCATAAATTCCTGCTGCGGATGTTTGCGTCCGCCCTGCGTCGGAATATTTGCAACCGTGCCTTCAAGAATTTTAAGAAGCGCCTGCTGCACGCCTTCGCCGGAAACGTCGCGTGTAATCGAAGGATTGTCGTCTTTGCGGCAGATTTTATCAATCTCGTCAATATAAATTATTCCCGTCTGAGCGCGCTCGACATCGTTTCCGGCAGACTGCAAAAGCCGCAGGATTATATTTTCAACGTCTTCGCCGACGTAACCGGCTTCGGTCAAAGTCGTTGCATCAACGATGCAGAACGGAACGCTCAAAATTCTCGCCAGTGTTTGCGCCAGCAGAGTTTTACCCGTTCCGGTCGGACCGATCAATAAAATATTAGATTTTTGCAATTCGACATCTTGCCGAATCTTGTGCATCTCGATACGTTTATAATGCTGATAAACCGCCACCGACAAACGCTTTTTAGTCTCATCCTGACCGATAACGTATTCATCGAGAAACGCCTTCATCTCCTGCGGCTTCGGCAACGCCGAGCGAACGTTCATCGTCTCAGCCTGCTCGTCGTCGTTGATTATCTCGTTGCAAATGTCTATACATTCGTTACAAATGTAAACACTCGGTCCGGCAATCAACTTTTTGACTTCGTTTTGCGATTTGCCGCAAAACGAACAGCGCAAGATTTCTTCGGGTCGTCGAATCATATTTATTCTGGAAGCGGTCTGTTTATATTAGTTACTTCCTCTTTTTTATCGATGTTAGTTATCTCAGCACAAATATCAACGCAATTATTGCAAATAAAAACATTCGGTCCGGCAATTAAATTCTTGACCTCTTTTTGTGATTTACCGCAAAACGAACAGCGTAAGGTTTCTTCAAGTATTCGTATCATAAGAATAATAGTAAATGTTGAATGTTTTTTTCTTTCATTAACCATTCGCCATTTACCATTACTTCTCCCGGTGTTCGATAACTTCGTCAATCAAACCGTATTCTTTGGCTTGAATCGCCGACATAATGCGGTCGCGTTCAACGTCGAGTTCGACTTGCTCGTAAGACTGTCCGCTGTGGTGCGAGATAATCCGCGAAGTCATCTCGCGCATTCGAAGAATTTCCTGCGCCATAATGCGCACGTCGGTTTCCTGACCCTGCGCGCCGCCGGACGGTTGATGAATCAGTACGCGCGCGTGCGGCAGAGCAAAGCGTTTGCCTTTAGTTCCCGCCGTTAAAAGCAGCGCGCCCATCGAAGCACACTGTCCGACGCAGATTGTCGTTACGTCGTTTTTAATAAACTGCATCGTGTCGTATACACCCATTCCCGCCGTAATCGAACCGCCGGGCGAATTTATATAAAGGTTGATATCGCGCTCCGGGTCTTCAGCTTCCAGAAAAAGAAGCTGCGCGACAATCAGATTCGCTACCTGATCGTCAATCGGCGTGCCGATAAAAATAATGCTGTCTTTCAAAAGTCTTGAAAAAATGTCGAAAGCTCGCTCGCCGCGCGATGTCTGCTCTACAACCATTGGAACTAACATAAATTATTTCTCTCTTTTACTACCTATTAAATGGCTTACGCTGTTTCGTTTATAAATTACTTTAACTTGGCGAAGATAAATAGTTGAAATGATAGCCATTGCCATCGGATTTTGATTCTACAACTTATCTTCTCATTTGCCAAACGGTTACATTATCAAAATTGTTATCTTACGAATCCCAAATAATAAGGTTCGTGTAATCAAGACTTTTCACCTTTCTTCTGTGTCGTCTTCTTAGTTTCTTTTGTTTCTTTAACATCAACTTTCTTCTTTTCAGCTTTCGGCTTCTTGTCACTTTTCGGTTCTTTCGCTTTGTCTTTGGTAGAATTCGCCTTTTCCGCTTCGAGCCTCGCTTGATTTTCATCAATCCATTCGCCGTCGGAAACTTTTGCATTTTTGAATAACGCTTCGACGGCTTTGCGCGTCCGCAAATTACTCTCAATGTTTGCCTCGCCGCCTTGCTGCGTCAGAGTTTGGCGGAATTCTTCAGGCGTCGTGCGATAATATTGCGCCATTCGCTCAATTTCAGATGTAACTTCATCGCTTGTTATGTCAATGTTCTCCAGCTCAGCGACTTTTTCAAGCAGCATCGCGCCGCGTACGTCGCGTTCGGCTTGCGCTCGCATCTGCGTATAAGCCATTTCTATAAATTCCTTCTCGACCTTTTGCAAATCAACGCCGCGCTGCTGCAAATCCTGTGCGAAATTGTTCAGAAGGTTGCGCGACTGCGATTCGATAAGCGCGTCAGGAACTTCAAAAGCGTGATTTTCGATGAGCTTTGCAATCAGCGCGTTTTGCACGTTCGCGTCGGCGTTTCCAGCCGAGTGAGTTTCCAAATCTTTGCGAAGTTTTTGGCGCAAATCTTCCATTGACGAAAAGTCTTCGCCGAGACTTTGCGCCCATTCGTCGTCGGCTTCGGGCAGTTCTATCTTGCCGACCGATTTAATTTTTGCTTTATAATTAACCGTTTTACCGGCTAATGCGGGCGAAGAAAAATCCTGCGGATAAGCGACGGTAAATTCCTTCTCCTCGTCGGCTTCGACGCCCGCGAGATTTTCGGTAAACGATTGCTCAATATGCGCGTCGCCAATTGTTAATTCCAAATCATCGGCTTTTATCGGTTCGGTATTGGGTTCACCTTCAAAACTGCCTTCCAAATCAACGATAACGGTGTCGCCCGTTTCGGATTTGCGTCCTTCGACCGGAATTAAAGAAGCCTGTTCCTTTCGTCTGTCGTCAATAAATTTATCGAGTTCGCCGTCGTCGAACGGTTTGATGCGGCGCACCGCTTCCAACCCTTTATAATCGGGTGTCGGAATTTCCGGCATCACCTGCAGATGGACGTGCAGCGAAACCGGCTGCGAGCCGTTTAATTTTAGATTTTGCGAATCTTCAAGATGCAGTTCGGGTTCGACGAGCGGCGTCAATTCGTGTTCTTTAATTGCTTCGGTTACTTTTTCGGCGAGTATTTCCTGTAAAGTTTCCGATTGGATTTCGTCTTTGTAGCGCAAGCGCACAACATCGAGCGGCGCGTTCCCGCGGCGAAAACCTGCAACCTGCGCGCCCTGCGCGTATTTACGGCTGACTTTATCGTAAGCTTGCTTTACGACCTGTGGTTCTATCTCGATCTTTATTTCCTTGCGGGTTTGCGATACGTCCTTTAGTTCTGTTTTCATTTAAGTTCCAGGTATTAGGTTTTAGATTTTAATTTTTACAGTTTTACGATTTTATTAACCCCAATTTCAATTGTCGAACGACCAATCCAAAATTCAAACCCAAAATCGAATGTGGTGCTGAGGGCGAGACTCGAACTCGCACGCCTTACGGCACGGGCTTCTAAGACCCGCGCGGCTACCAATTACGCCACCTCAGCCAGCATTTTTCAAGCGCCGAATGACAGATTTGAATTTATCGAATTACGAAGCGAATGTCTAGCAAGCGTTTTTTGAAGTCTTGAGTCTCAATATCCCGAGTTTAAAGCCCAATATCGGAAAAAAGTTTGGCATTCCTATGGCTTTAATGCTAAAATGACAGCAATCAAATAAAAAGGTTTTTCAAAACGGGAGGCTGAAGGTTTGTATGACTTGTTTGCATTGTAATAACGAGCTTGAATTTAATTCTCAAACGGATGATTCGTTGAAGTTTTATCGGTGCGCGGCGTGCGATATATGGTATCAGATGCGAAAGGAAAAAGAGAAAGTCAACGGCGCCGTGCCGGTGCGATTTATCGAACTGGAAAACCCTTCCCAATACCTAAGAATTAAAAATCAAGAATTATAAAGTTCAAAATTCAAGATGATTTTTGCTATTTTCATCTTAAATTTTGAACTTTTTGGTTTCCGCTTTTTTAACATTTATCCAAAATATTCGATTTTTAATTTAAGTTTCAAATTTTTGTATCTGAAATCTTAGATTCTAAAATTTTCAATTTTGGACTTTTACTGGTTTATCAATCGCCTCAAAACATATGGTAAGATTCCGCCGTGCTGGTAATACTCAATTTCAATCGGCGTGTCAATTCGCAGCGTCAGTTGCGTTTCCTGCATTGTGCCGTCGGCGCGGTTGATGTGTAAAGTCGCCTTTTGAAGCGGCTTGATTTGGACGTTTTCCAAACCCGTTAAATCAAATGTTTCCGTGCCGTCGAGATTTAAGGTTTGCGCGCTTTCGCCTTCGGCAAATTGAAGCGGAAGCACTCCCATTCCGACCAGATTCGAGCGATGAATACGCTCAAATGATTCGGCGACGACGGCTTTGACGCCCATCAAGCGTGTGCCTTTTGCCGCCCAATCGCGCGACGAACCCGTGCCATATTCCTGACCGGCGAAAATCATAAGCGGCGTATTCGTTTCGCCGTATTTCATCGCCGCCTCGTAAATACTCATTTCTTCCTTCTCGGGTTGAAAGCGCGTAAAACCGCCTTCAGTCGGCGCGACCATTTCGTTTTTGATGCGGACATTTGCGAATGTGCCGCGCACCATTACCCTGTCGTTGCCTCTGCGCGAACCGTAAGAATTGAAATTCATCGGCTCGACGCCGTGTTCCTGCAAATAAAGTCCGGCAGGGGAGGTCGGTTTGATTGAACCGGCGGGCGAGATGTGGTCGGTCGTAACCGAGTCGCCGAAGATTGCCAGTGCGCGCGCTCCTGTAATGTCGCAGAATGTTCCTGCATCCATTGAGAAATCCTCGAAATACGGCGGTTCTTGAATATATGTCGAATCTTTGTCCCACTGATAAACGTCGCCTTCGCTCGTCGGAATTTCGTTCCAAAGCGGATTTTGTTCGGCAAAGTCGCTGTAAAGTTTTTTGTAAGTTTCAGGGTCAAAGGCGGCTTCGAGAACTTCTTTGACTTCTTCGAGTGTCGCCCAAACGTCTTTCAAAAATACGTCATTGCCATCTTTGTCTTGTCCGAGCGGATGCAGGTAAACGTCTTTGAGAATCGTTCCGGCAAGCGCGTAAGCGACGACGAGCGGCGGCGACATCAAAAAATTTGCCTTGATATTCTGGTGAACGCGCGCTTCAAAATTGCGGTTGCCCGACAAGACAGACGCAGCAATCAAATCGTGTTCGACAACGCCGTCTTCAATACCCGCATCAAGCGGACCGGAATTCCCGATACAGGTAGTACAGCCGTAACCGACAAGATTAAAACCGAGTTCGTTTAGATACGGCTGCAAACCGGTTTTCTCCAAATATTCGGTAACTACGCGCGAGCCGGGAGCAAGTGACGTTTTGACATAGGGCGGAACTTTTAGACCTTTTTCGACGGCTTTTTTGGCGACGATTCCGGCAGCGAGCATTACAGAAGGATTTGACGTATTCGTGCAGGAAGTTATTGCAGCGATGAGAACGTCGCCGCTGCCGATTGAAGTATTTTGCGTCGGCGTAACTTCGTCTAAATCTTCAACGCGGTTGGGCGTCGGGCGATTGTTCATCATCTCTACTTCGGTGTGGACGTTCGTGTTGTCAGGAGAAACGGTCGCGTGAATTGATTCGGGAATTGTTTTCGAGTTTTGCTCGCCGCCGCCCGCCGCGTGGCTCATCGCTTTTGCCCCCATCGTTACCATAAAGCGTTTTTCCAGTTCGTCCGCCGCTTTGCCGTAGCCGCCGTTAGCGACCGATTTTGTAAATAATTCGACAAAACGGTCGTCCAAATTCGACAATTCGATGCGGTCTTGCGGGCGTTTCGGTCCGGCAACCGACGGCGTAATCGTCGCTAAATTCAAATCCAAAACCGTTGTGTAATCGGCTTCGCCCTCCTGCGGGATGCCAAACATTTCTTGCGCTTCATAGTAATTTCTAATCGTTTCGATTTGCGCTTCGTCGCGTCCGGTCGCGCGGAAATAATCGAGTGTATTTTCGTCAACACCGAAAAAGCCCATCGTAGCGCCATATTCGGGCGCCATATTCGCAATCGTCGCGCGGTCGGTCGCGTGAAGACTCGACGCACCTTCACCGAAAAATTCGACAAACTTGCCGACAACTTTTGCTTTTCTGAGCATTTCCGTAATTCGCAAAACAAGGTCGGTTGCCGTTGTTCCTTGCGGCAATTCGCCCGAAAGATGAACGCCGACGACATCCGGTGTCAAAATATAGACGGGCTGTCCGAGCATCGCGGCTTCGGCTTCAATACCGCCGACGCCCCAGCCGACGATTCCCAAACCGTTTATCATCGTCGTGTGCGAATCAGTTCCGACCAGAGTGTCCGGGTAAAAAACTTCGTCTCGTTCAAACACACCTTTGGCAAGATATTCGAGATTTACCTGGTGGACAATTCCGATTCCCGGCGGCACGACCGAGAAACCGTCAAACGCCTGCGTCCCCCATTTCAAAAAACGATAACGCTGCTCGTTGCGCTTAAACTCGGTTTCCATATTTCGCTGATACGCTTCTTCCGAACCCGCGTAATCGACTTGCACCGAATGGTCAATCACCAAATCTACGGGAACGAGCGGCTCAATCAAACTTGTATCTTTGCCCATTCGTTCCACGGCGGAACGCATCGCGGCAAGGTCAACCAGGAGCGGAACGCCGGTAAAATCCTGCAAAATAACGCGCGCGACGACAAACGGAACTTCTTCTGTTTTCTCAGCGCAGGCTTCCCAACCAGCTAGATTGCGAACGTCTTTTTCCCGTACTTTCTTCTCGTCGAAGTTTCGCAAAACCGCCTCCAAAACGATGCGAATCGAAATCGGTAAGCGTGAAACGTTAGCAACGCCTTCGCGTTCTAACTGCGGCAGCGAATAAAAAACGCCGTCCGAGCCTGTTCCGGTCTTGAATGTTTGTCGGGTGTTGAAAAGATTATGCTGCATAAAATTGGTGTTTCACGTTAAAAGGTTTTCATAGATTTGTTAAATTGCGAACGAATTAAACTTCAAGTTTAAGAGAGGCTGTTTGAAATTGCAACAATCAGTGATTTTCCCGATTTTCCGCTTCACAAACTTTTCTCTTTTAGTCAATCGCGTTATATTCAAATTTCGTTAATAGTCAACAGGTAATCGTTTATTGCGCCAACATTCAAAAGCAGTTGACAAATAACCATTAACAAGTTTACAGAGCAGCAATGACGGACGAAGACGGTAGTTACAATGAATTTTTCAGCGAATTCTCTCCGAAAACTCGGTTCAAACGTTAGGCGTCTGCCCGCGCGCGTTCGTCGCGGAAAACTGTCCGATTATAAATTATTCGCTTATTTTGCTCTTTTAGGTCCGGGAATTATCGCCGCCAATTCGGGTAATGAAGCCAGCGGCATCGCTACTTATTCGTCAGCCGGAGCCGATTACGGTTACACGCTTTTGTGGGTGTTTATTCCGATGACCGTCTGTTTTATCGTCGCCCAGGAGATGTGCGTGCGGATGGGCGTCGTCACCGGACAAGGACTTGCCGATTTAATCCGTGAACAATTTGGCGTGCGCTGGACGGCGCTCGTAATGCTCGCTTTGTTGATTGCCAACACCGGAATTATTATTGCCGAATTTGTCGGCGTCGCTCAGGCAGCGGAGATTTTCGGAATATCGCGTTATATCGCCATACCGATTACGGCAATCGTTATTTGGTGGCTCGTCGTGCGCGGAACTCCGAAACGGGTCGAACAGGTTTTTCTGTTGATGTCTTTAATTTTCTTGACGTATATTGTTTCGGCTTTTTTAGCAAAGCCAGATTGGGCGCAAGTCGGAACGGAATTCCTAACGCCGAGTTTCAGCCTTGAGACCGGTTATCTTTTTACGATTGTCGCACTCATTGGGACGACTATCACGCCGTTTATGCCAATTTTCGTTCAGTCTTCTGTGGTTGAAAAAGGAATGACGAAAGAAGATTATCCGATTGCGCGCGCCGACGCGATTATCGGCGTTTTCTTTGCCAATTTAATTGCCGCTTTCATTGTCATCTCGACGGCTGTAACTCTGCATTCGCAAGGCATCAAACTTGAAACCGCCGCCGACGCCGCGCAATCGCTCGCGCCCGTAGTCGGTCAATACGCGAAATACCTGTTCGCCGTCGGTTTGTTCGGCGCCTCGATGTTAGCAATGGGCGTTTTGCCGCTCGCTACGGCTTATTCCGTCAGCGAAGCTTTGGGTTTTGAGAAAGGATTGTCACATTCATTTAAAGATGCGCCAATATTTCTCGGTATTTTTTCGACCTTGATTTTTATCGGCGCGGTTGTCGCGCTCATTCCCGGCATTCCGCAAATAAAATTATTGATTTTAACGCAGTGTATAAACGGACTTCTTCTTCCGGTTTTGCTGATTGCGATTGTTTCGTTATCGAGCAACGAAGAGATTATGGGCGACTTCAAAAACTCGTTCTTGTATAAATGTCTGGCGTGGACAATTACGATTGTCGTGTCGCTTTTGTCAGTTTTGTTGATTGCAAAGACGATTGTTGGTATTTTTTAACTGCGAAGCATTTACGAAAGCGTCTAAACCAATAGCTTATGAATTTTTCCGGTCTGAGAAAAAAGTTTTTGATTTTTGTCGGCGTTGCGGGCGCAATCACGCTAGTTTTGATTTACATCGATTTCGCTGCACCGACGCTTAGACAACACGTTACAACCTTTTTCGGCACGGGTGAAGGACAAATAGGCTACACCGCGGCAAATTTGTTTGACAATCTGGTCAGCATTTTAAAGATTATTCTTTGGATGGGTTTGGTGATTGCGGTTGTACGCTTTCTAAATTCGGTCGTCTTCAACAATTTTCTGCATTCGAGTCAGTATGAAATATCGAATCTGGTTAGAAATGTTTTTTCGATAATCATCTTTATCGCCGCCTTTTTTATCATTCTGCAATCGCAGTATTCGAGCGCCTACGAAAAACTGACGCCGATTTTCACCGGCTCGACTATTCTCGCCGTCGTCATCGGTCTGGCTTTGCAGGATACTCTGGGAAATCTTTTTTCGGGACTTGCGATTCAAGCCGACCAGCCTTTTCAAATCGGCGATGTAATCACGGTTGCCGACAAAGGTACGGGTGTGGTCGAAAATATTTCATGGCGCGGAGTTAAAATTCGCACCTTTCAGAATAAGTTGCTTGTCATCAGCAACAGCGTTTTGGGCAAAGAATCTTTAGAGATTGCGCCACGCGACAATCTCAATGCGCGGCTGCTCGATTTCGGCACGCTCTACGCGAATTCTCCGGCGCACACCATTAAAATCGTCCGCGAAGTCGTTCGGCAAGTCGAAAACGTTTCGCACAAACAGCGTCCGATTGTACGTATAAAAAATTTCGGCGACAGCGGAATTGATTGGGAAGTAAAATACTGGCTCGACGATTATGCCAAATACAACGAAACCGACGCGCTCGTCCGCCAGCGAATTTGGTATGCGTTTCAGCGCGAAGAAATTGATTTTTATTTTCCGACGCGCACACTTTATATCGAAGACAAGCCGCACGAAGACATTTTTGTCGAAACCGCAAACGAAATTTTTGAACGCCTCAGCAATAATTCGATATTCGCGGCGCTGTCGGACGAAGAAACCAGAAAGCTCGCCGCCGAAAGTGACGTTCGAGTTTTTGCGCCCGGTGAAGCGATTGTGTTGCAGGGTCAGGACGGTAACTCGATGTTTGTCATTCATCACGGCGCAGTCCGAGTTCAGATAAAGGAAGATGGCAAAACCAAAGTTTTGGATACTCTGCGCGAAGGTGGGTTTTTCGGTGAAATGGGACTTTTGACCGGCGCGCCGCGAACGGCAACTGTTGTCGCGGAAGAAGAAACTGAAGTTCTGGAAATCAGCCACCTATGCTTGAAACCGATTCTCGAAGCCAATCCCGAACTTGTGAGTAGTTTTAGCCGTTTAGTAGAAGAACGCCGCGCTTTGATAACTCAAATCCAGGCTGAAACCGAAACAAAAGAGGTAATTGATAAAACGAGCGTATTTGATTCAATCAGAAAGTTTTTCGGTTTGAGCTATTAGTTTATTCACTGCTAATTTTTATCAAAAAAGCGCGTGTCGAAGAAATTCGACACACGCTTTTTAAAGTGTTCCTGCAAGTTTGTTTTAATAAATCGTAAATGAATACTCAATAACTTTCGTCGTTCCTACTGCAACACCGTTTTTCTTCATCGGTTCAAATTTGATTGACTTGGCGGCGGCAATTGCCTGTTCGGTCAAACCGTTAGGCAGACCGGAAACCGGTGAAACGCTGCCGACCTGTCCCGACGCCAGGAATTGAACGCGCAGGCGAACAACGCCCGTTACTTGATTTTGACGCGCCGCATCAGTATAACCCGGACGCGGTTTAGAAATAATTTTGAACGGTTCGGTTACAGCAGGCGGCGGGTCAGCTTTTTTGACCGGCGGCGGCGGCGGCAGGGCAGATACGCTTCCTGCTCCTTCTCTTCCACTGCCTGTTCCACCACCCTCACCACTACCGCGTCCACTTCCGAATCCTGAACCAATGCCCGAACCTGCGCCAGTTCCGCGTCCGCTTCCCTGTCCGTTTCCGATGCCCGAACCTTGTCCGCCGCCGCTTCCCATTCCGTTTGAGGACAAGGTGCTTCTCGAATTCGGGTCACCGTACGGAAGCGGAGACGGAGGAAATGTTTTGTTTCCCTGCGTCGAAGCAATCGGCTGCTTCAATTCAAAATTGTCTTTCTGCACGATTGATTTATCCGGCGCGATAATCGGTTTTTCCGTTTGGTTGGCTAGTTTGCCTAGCGAAGTCGGCGTTGGTTCATCGCGTCCGCCGCCGCCGCCGCCGCCGGCATCCTTATTATCTTTCGGCTTCGGAGTTTCTTCGACTTCCATCGGAACTTCATCAGTTATCGGAACGGAAAGACCGGTCTCATCACCAATTGCCGCGACCGACGTATTATAATTAAAAAGCGAGTAGAGCATACCGCCTGCCGCCACCGTCATCACCAAAAGCAGGGAGCCAAGAAGTAGTAAATTGCGCTGTTTGCCGTTTTTGTCTTCAATAACGGTAACGTGAAAACCGTCGTCGCTTTTTACATCCGACTGGCTTTCGACCGTTCGGTATCCGTCGCTCGATGTTTGAGATTTATAACCGTTTCCGTTGCCGCTCGCCGCCGCAAAAGTTTTTGTTTCCTCAACGGTAGTTTCCAGCTGCACAGCATCAGAAGCGCTTGTTTTCACTTCACTAAAAGTAATTTCGGATTTATCGAAAACGGATTTCGTGTCATAAACTACCGGAGCCGGGTTTACTGCTTCAGCTTCAAAACCGCTGCCGCCGGAGGCTGCGTTGCCGACATTTGCTTTTTCGGCAACATTCGTCGCTTCTTCAGTTACCGGATTCAATTCAAATGCCTGCATACTTTGACCGCAATTCGGGCAAAAAGAAAATTTTTCGCCAAAATTTCCATCACACGCCGTGCAGTGTTTTACTATTTTTCCCATCTTTTTAGACCTCTCAAACTTTTTGCTTGTTTATATCAAGCCGCAAATGATGTTTTTAATTATAACCGATTTTCTTCAAATGTTAAGTTTTTCGGGAAATTTTCTTCATATTTCTACTTAAATTGTAACAATTTTAATAGATGCCTTTATCGTTTGACGCGATGCCCAATGCCATCTAAAATTTTCTTTCGCAAGCCGCTGATTCCAGTCGCCGTTTGCGTTTTATTTTCCGCCTGACAACCGATTGTATATTAACTTGCAACTAATGATAAACGATTTTTCGTTTTCACATTTTCAATCAAATATAATGAATATCAAAAGCCGTCTCAAAAAATTTACGATATTGGTTCTTTTTTTGTTCCTGAATGTTGTTTTGTCCTATTCGCAGCAGCCGAAACTTGCAGCGCCGCGGCAGGAAAAACTTCTCAACGGAATGAATCTGCTCGTTTGGAACGACCCGAACGCGGCGAAAGTTTCCGTCAGACTTCGCATTCACAGCGGCTCAGCGTTTGATCCGCAAAACAAAGAAGGCACTATGGCGATGCTTGCCGACGTTTTGTTTCCGAGTGAGGCGGCAAAAGAATTTTTCACCGAAGAGCTGGGCGGAAGCCTCGACGTAACTAGCAATTACGATTACATTCAGATAAATGCCGCGGCAACGCCCGAAGAGTTTTTGACGCTGATGGAAACTCTCGCCAACGCCGTCATAAATCCGCAGATTGACAAAGACATAACCGCCAAAATTGGTGCCGCGCGGCTGGACAAAATTAAAGAACTCGAAAAAAATCCGTCTTATATCGCCGACCAGGCGGCAGCAAAACGTCTCTTCGGTGATTTTCCCTACGGCAGACCGCAAATGGGAACAAGTGTATCGCTGGCAAAAATAGACTTCGCCGATTTACTTTTCGCAAGACAAAGATTTCTAGCCGCCGACAATGCCACGCTCGCCGTCGTCGGCAGCGTCAAACCGGATTTGGTTTACCGCGCCGCGCGCCGCTATTTCGGCGCGTGGATACAAGCCGACAAACAAGTTCCGGCGACCTTTCGACAGCCGGACGCGCCCGACACGAAAGAATTTTTAATAGAAATGCCAAATGCCGAAAAATACTCTACACGCGTTGCAACAATGGTCAGCGCGCGAAGCGATAGAGATTTTTATACAACTCAGATACTGACAAGAATTTGGCAAAATCAATTTTGCTATAACGATGAATCCAAAGGCGGCAAATCAAAATTTGAATCAAACCTTTTGCGCGGCATTTACATTGTCAGTGTAGATAACTCGTATTCCGACAAAACTGAATCACTGCCGCCGACGAGCAAAAATCCATGTTCACTAATGCTCGAAAAGAACGGCAAACCTATTTACCCGACAATAATGCAAAACGATTTTGACACTGCCAAATCTCAGGTAAGCGCGGAATATCAGCAGAAAACACAATCCATTTTGAACTTAGCCGAAATGTGGCTCGACATTACTACTTTCAAACTCGTTTCAGTCAAAGACGAAATGGCAAAATTAAACAGTGTTATTTTTGCCGACGTTCAGCGAGTTGCCGAAAATATGCAGAAACAGCCGTCGGTCAAAGTAATTGTAAAAAAATCAGAATCAGCCAAAAGCAATTGAAACGAATGCCAAACGAAAGAACTGCCGACGAACTAAAACACGCGCGAGCCGTGTGTGAGATGTTTTCTGGAATTGCCGCTAAATACGATTTCTTAAATCATTTTCTGTCCGTCAACGTTGATAAACGCTGGCGCAGGCTTGTTTCGCAAAAACTAAAGGACGTTTTAGTAAATGAAAACGCTCTGGTTTTAGATGTCGCGTGCGGCACGGGCGATTTGTCTCTGGAACTGCAAAAATCGGGAAATGCTAAAGTTTTCGGCACGGATTTCTGTCGTCCAATGCTCGAAATTGCTTCGGATAAAAATAAAAAGAATGCTACAAGCATTCCGTACGTCGAAGCGGACGGAATGAATTTGTCTTTTGCCGACGCGAGTTTCGACGCCGTTACAATCGCTTTCGGCTTGCGAAATTTTTCCAACTGGCAACACGGCTTAGTCGAACTTCACCGCATATTGAAAACCGATGGAAAGTTAGTGATTCTTGAGTTTTCGACTCCGATTGTGCCGGGCTTTCGGCAGCTTTTTCAATTTTATTTTTCGCACGTTTTACCGCGCATCGGCGGCGCAGTTTCGGGTTCGCGCGGCGCATACGAATACTTGCCCGATTCGGTTTCCAAATTTCCCGACCAAAAAAATTTAGCGGAAATGATGACGAACGTCGGTTTTTCCAATGTAGAATACAAAAACCTGACCGGCGGCATCGCGGCAATTCACACGGGAACGAGAAACTAATTTTTTCATTTGTCAGATACCGAAACTCCGAATAAAATCTACTGCAACTCGGATGAAATACAAAGTTTTAAACTTTTTACGTCAAACCGCGCTTCTTTTATTAGTCGTGTGGACGGTCGTTTCGCTTGTAACGCTTCTGATTGAATTAGTTCCGGGCGACCCGGCGACGGCGATTTTAGGCGAGCAGGCGACACCTGAACAAATCCAGGGTTTTAATAAAACGCACGGACTCGACAAACCGCCGTTTTTCTTTTCATACAATTCGGAAAAAGGTTTTGTGTGGAACGGCGCGGACAATCGTTATCTCGATTATTGGAAAGGTGTTTTGACGGGCGATCTGGGAAACTCTTTTCGCACGAATCGTCCGGTTTTGGGTATGATTTTAGCGCGCTACCCGTCAACTATCGAGCTTGCAATCGCGGCAATGATAATTGCCGTCGGCATTGCCGTTCCGCTCGGCGTTCTTGCCGGAACAAACAAAAATTCTTTGATTGATAATTTTTCATCGTTCATTGCATTGCTTGGAATTAGTCTTCCGACATTTGTTATCGGTCCGTTTCTGGTTTATCTTTTCGCCGTCAAACTCGAATGGTTTGCGCCGACCGGCAGCGCAAATCCAGAAGATATTATTTTGCCCGCAGTAACTTTGGGCGCAGCGCTTTCAGCAATCATTACAAGAATGGTTCGCTCGAGCGTGATTGAAGAACTAGGCGAAGATTACGTCCGCACGGCGCGAGCCAAAGGTTTGAGCGAAAAAACGGTCATCTACAAGCACGTTTTGAAGAACGGCTTGATTCCCGTCGTTACAATTTTGGGTTTGCAATTGGGTGTTCTGCTGGCTGGCGCGATTATCACTGAAAAGATTTTTAACTGGCAGGGTTTGGGCTTGCTGCTTCTAGATGAGGGTATCGGCAAGCGCGATTATCGCCTTGTACAAGGCTGCGTTCTGGTGATTGCCGTTACTTATATTTTAGCAAATTCTCTAACTGATTTAGTTTATCGCCGCTTAGACCCAAGAATACGCCTTTCGTGAATCATTTATCATTTATCATTGGCGCATTTGTTAAATGAACAGACTCGCTTATATCGGAATCGTCGTCGCCGCCGTTTTTATTTTAACGGCGATATTTGCGCCGCTTATTGCCACGCACGATGTAACGGCGATAAATACGGCGATGCGTTACGCAGCGCCTTCAGCCGAGCATTGGTTCGGCACGGACGCTATCGGACGTGATGTTTTTTCGCGCGTCGTTTATGGGGCTAGAATTTCACTAGAGGTCGGCATTGTCGTCGTCGTTGTTTCTTCGATTTTAGGAGTTTTTATCGGCGCGATTGCCGGATTCTACGGCAGCTGGACGGATAAATTTTTGTCCGGTTACGTTTTTAACGTTTTTCTCGCTTTTCCCGGCTTGTTACTGGCAATTGCGCTCGTCGCTTTTCTCGGCGCCGGCTTAGGCAAACTTATTTTGGCTTTGTGCATTATTGGCTGGGTCGGTTACGCGCGCGTGATGCGCGGACAGGTTTTGAAAATCCGCGAGTATGATTTCGTGCAGGCTGCGCGCGCTTTAGGGGCAAGCGATTTTAGAATTTTGTTCACGCATATTATGCCGAATGCGATTCAGCCTTTGATTGTTCAGGCGTCTTTGGGAATGGCTGGCGCGGTTTTGTCTGAAGCGTCGCTTTCGTTTTTGGGTTTAGGCATTCCGCCGCCTGCGCCTTCGTGGGGAACGATGCTTGAAGAAGGACGCGGAATAGATATTCTATACAACGCGCCGCACGTTTTATTCTTTCCAGCCATCGCCATTGCTTTAACTGTTCTTTCTTTTAATTTTATCGGTGACGGTCTGCGCGAATATCTCGACCCGAAACAGAGGAAAAGATAGGTATCAGGTGTCAGGTGTTAGGCATTACTTTGAATTTTTATTCCTTAATTTCTAACACCTAATGCCTTCCACCTAATCGCTTATAGATATGTCCGCAATTTCAATAGAAAATCTTTCCAAATCTTACCCACCGTCGTTTCCGCGTTTAAAAAAATTATTTCATTTACAAGCAAAACCTACGATTGATGCGTTAAAGAATGTTTCTTTCGAGATTGCCGACGGCGAAATCTTTGGTCTTATCGGCAAAAACGGCGCCGGTAAAACGACTTTGACGAAAATAATCGCCACTTTGGTTCAGCCGACGAGCGGACAAGTTTCGGTCAAAGGTGTGGATTCGGTTGAAGGCGAAGTAAAAGTTCGGTCTTTAATCGGTTTTGCGACCGCCGAGGAACGCTCGTTTTACTGGCGTCTGTCGTGCGAGCAAAATATGTTATTTTTCGCACGTCTTTACGGGATGACAGACAAATTTGCGCGTGTGCGAATCAATGGGATTTTTGCGGAATTAAACTTGTCTGATTTGGCAAAACGCCGGTTTGCGGAACTTTCCACAGGAAATAAACAACGTCTCGCCGTCGCACGCGCATTGCTTCCCGCGCCGCCGGTTTTGCTGCTCGACGAGCCGACGCGCTCGCTCGACCCGCTTGCCGCCGACCAGATGCGCGAGTTAATTTTGTCTCTAAAAGGGGTTTCCGTTCTGCTGACTTCGCACAATCTCGCCGAAGTCGAAGAGCTTTGCAGCCGCGTGGCAATTATCTCAAACGGCGAAATTCGCGCCGTCGGCACGCCCGAAAATCTTCGCCGCGCTCATAAACAGACGCAAAAAGTAAAAATTTTTCTGGGCGATTTACAGGAATCAGATTTGCTAAGACTCGCTGCCGACTGCTTGACGGACTTTTCCATTACCAATAAAAACGATTTTTTAATACTCGAATTCAGCCGCGAAGCAAAAGACGAATCGTTGGGAGAAACTATTGCGCATCTCACGCAAAACTGTGCCAAAATCCTGGATGTAGAAACCGAGCGAGCCACGCTTCTCGACGTTTTGGAAAGCTACGAATGACAAACGAACGGGTAAAAATTTTCTCGCTCGGCGAAAACGCTCTGACGATAAGTTTCGGCAACGAAATTTCGCTCGAATTGAACAAAAGAGTTTTAAATCTCTCGCGCCATTTCGAGGAAAATCGCTTTCCGGGTTTCGTCGAAACAGTTGCGGCTTATGCTTCGCTTTCGATTTTCTACGATTGTTTCCGCGTCAAAAGAAATTTTCCTGAATTTGCCACAGCGTTTGAAGCGGTTAAAAATTTTGCTGAAAACACTTTACACAATTTGGCTGAAATTTCGGAAGATAAATCTCGTTTGATAAAGATTCCGGTTAGTTTTATCAAAGATTTTGCGCTTGATTTGGAACTGGTTGCTGCCGAAAACAATCTATCAACCAAAGATGTAATTGATATTTTTACAGAGCGAACTTATCGCGTTTATATGCTCGGCTTTCTTCCCGGTTTTGCCTACATGGGCGAGGTTGACCGAAGAATTGCCATACCGAGAAAACAAACTCCGCGCACGCTAGTTCCGGCAGGAAGCGTTGGAATTGCCGGACGCCAGACCGGAATTTATTCGCTCGCTTCGCCCGGCGGCTGGCAAATTGTCGGAAAAACAAACGTCAAACTTTTCACACCAAAGTCAAAATCGCCGACATTTTTACAAGCCGGCGACAATGTGCAATTTTATGCGGCGGATTTTTAATTTTAATGTTTGGACAAACAAATTTGGTTAAAACGAATTATACTTTGCGCCAGAAAGCAGCATTCGGGGGTAATCATTATTAAGTGAAAATTTTTTTATAAAGCAAAGCTGTCAACATTTAATAAAATCGACAGCAAAACTCAAAAAAATACTTTAGTCTTTTTTTGCAAAAACCGTGTTATTTACGATTTTTAAGTTGACTAAAACCTGCGAGAATTCTATATTGTCCAATGTTCCAAAATTATAGTTGGGACATGACTGCGTAAAAAATGCAGTTGACGGATATAAATTTAATCTTTGAAGAAGACAGGAGTATAGAATTACAATGAAAAAGACTTTAGCTCTTTCAGCAGTTTTAATTATGGGCGCATTAGGTATGGCTTGCACAGAGGCAAACGTCAATACTAATGCCAACAAAATGAATGGCAATATGATGAACGGCAACATGTCAAATGGTATGATGTCTAACAGCGGTATGTCCAACAGCGGCATGTTCAACAGCGGCATGTCTGGTTCGGGTATGTCGAATTCCGGAATGTCGAATTCAGGAATGTCGAACAGCGGAATGTCGGGTTCAGGAATGTCAAACTCGGGTATGTCCAACGGCGGCAGCGGAATGTCGAATTCCGGTATGTCGAACAGCGGAATGTCCAATAGCGGAATGTCAAACAGCGGTATGCGCAACGGTTCGATGTCGAACGGCGGTGCCGGCATGTCGAATGGCGGAATGCGTAATGGTTCAATGTCAAACAGACCGTAGTTTGACTTTTTTGCTTTTAAAGCAGAAAAAGCGCGTTGATTTTTTGTCAACGCGCTTTTCTTTTTTGATATTTATTCGTTAAAAAGCTGTTGTTTCAAGTCTTCCGCCGTTACAACCGGTTTTTGGCAGGTAAAATTTTCGCAAATATAAGCGGTCGGTTTTCCGTCAATCATATTTCTATCTTCAAAAAGCGGAATAAAATCAGCTGCTTCGTTTGTTTTACCGGCTAACACGACGACTTTGTTCGGCAAAAACTCGCGCCAAATTTCTCTTTCGAGTTCGTTTCCTTTTTCGCCCAGAATTACGATTTCTTTTATCGTGTCGAGATAAAATTCTAAAGTCGAAAGAGCGCGCCCGAACGCTTGCGGGTAACGGCGAATCTGCGGCGCAATTTGTTGCAAAACGGTAGTCGCAAATCTTTCGTATTTTTCTTCCGCGACGAGATGCGATAATTTCAGTAAAACATCAGCCGCCGCCGAATTTCCCGAAGGCGTCGCGTTGTCGTAGTAATCTTTCGAGCGGACGAGCAGTTCTTCGTGATTGTTTCCCGTAAAGAAAAAACCGCCGCCATCAGCGTCCCAAAATTCCGTAATCATCAAATCCGCGAGACGTTTTGCTTCTTTTAAGTATTTGATTTCGCCGGAAACTTGAAAAAGCTCGACCAAACCGTCCATAAAATTAGCGTAATCTTCCAGATAAGCATTTAATTTCGCTTGTCCGTCCTTGAATGTTCGCAAAAGATAGCCGTCTTTAGTAAGGTTTTCTAAAATAAAATCAGCGTTCCTTTTTGCAATTTCGAGATACTCTTTTTTATCTAAAATTGCTGACGCTTCGGAAAATGCCGCCAGCATCAAGCCGTTCCAAGCGGTCAAAACTTTTTCGTCCCGGAAAGGTTTTATACGTTTTTTGCGCTCGGTAAAAAGTTTTTTTCTGCCGCGTTCTAAAATTTCGTACAATTCATTTTCAGAGATTTTCAAAACTTCGGCGGCTTCAGGCAAAGAGTTTTTGACATTCAAAATATTCTTTTCTTCAAAATTACCGTGTTTAGATACGTCGAAATAAAAATTAAAAATTTGCGCGTCGCTCTCGCCTAAAATAGCATCGATTTCCTCCGGCGTCCAAACGAAAAATTTCCCTTCAACTCCTTCGCTGTCAGCATCTTGAGCGGTGTAAAACCCGCCGCTTTCGTCGAGCATTTCCATTTTTATATATTCGAACGTCTCGACCGCGACGCGCTTGTAGAATTTATCTTTCGTAACTTGGAAAACGTGCAGATAAATTCGTGCAAGCTGCGCGTTGTCGTAAAGCATTTTCTCGAAATGCGGCACGAGCCAAATCGCATCAACCGTATAGCGATGAAAACCGCCGCCGAGTTGGTCGTAAATTCCGCCGTTCGCCATTTTTCGACAGGTTTTTTCAACCATATCGAGCGCGTTTTTCTCATTTGCACGCTTATAATATCGTAATAAAAACTCCAGAGACATCGGCGGCGGAAACTTCGGTGCTCCACCGAAACCGCCGTTGACCGCGTCGAAAGTTTTGACGAAACTTTTATACGAATAATCAAGTTGTTCGAGCGTTAAATTCTCGCTCGCCGCCGTCGTATTCTCCGATACGTGCCGCCGAATCTCGCCCAAAATTTCATTAGCCGAATGCAGAACTTCGTCTTTTCGTTCACGATATGCTTCCGCAACGCTGGTTAAAATGCGCTGAAAGCTCGGCATATTGTAGCGGCTGACGGGCGGAAAATACGTTCCGCCGAAAAAAGGTTTTTTGTCGGGCGTAAGGAAAACATTCAAAGGATAACCGCCGTGTCCGCTCGTCATCTGCACGAACGTCATATAAATCTGGTCAACGTCCGGACGCTCTTCCAAATCAACTTTTATGCTGACAAAGTTTTCATTCATAATCCGCGCCGTCTCCGCGTCTTCAAACGATTCGTGTTCCATCACGTGACACCAATGACACGCCGAATAACCGATGCTGATTAAAATCGGCTTATCTTCGCGTCGTGCTTTTTCAAACGCTTCGTCGTTCCACGCAAACCAATCAACCGGATTGTAAGCGTGCTGCAGCAGATACGGACTCGTTTCGTTTATCAGGCGATTGGTTAATCTCGGTTTGTTCATATTTTTAGTTTAATTTGTCATTTGGCGTTTTCGCAAAAACTTGGAAGTTATTGCACATTTTGATATATTACTCGTGCAATTTCCAACAATTTTATGACATCGCGTTCAATTGCTAAACTTCGTCCCTGCATTTCCCGCGCAAATCTTTTTGCGGGCGACTAAATTTTTGCTCTCTCGCCATTTTGTTTCAAAACCAATAAACATTTAACTTTTAGAGAGGAAAAATTTATGACACCGACAACCGAATTACAAAAACCTGTTATCAAAACCGAACTTCCCGGCGCCAAAGCCAGAGAAATCATTGCCGCCGACGCGCAATTTGTTACGCCGTCTTACCCGCGACCTGATTACAAATTAGTCGCTGAAAAAGGTTACGGCGTTTGGATTGAAGATGTTGACGGAAACGTCTTTTTAGACTGCAATGCAGGCGTTGCGGTTTGTTCGACAGGACATTGCCACCCGGAAATCGTCGAAGCTATTACCAAACAAACCGAAACTTTAATCCATATGTGCGGCACGGATTATTATTACCGGCATATGCCCGCGCTCGGAAAGAAACTCGATGAAATCGTTCCGATAAAATCGCCCACCAAGACGCATTTTGCCAATTCCGGCGCAGAAGCCGTCGAAACCGCTTTGAAACTGGCGATGTATCACACAAAAAGACAAAAGTTTATTTCGTTCTTCGGCTCGTTTCACGGCAGAACGATGGGCGCGTTAAGTCTGACGTCATCGAAAAAAGCGCAGCGTTCGGGATTTGCGCGGCAGGCATTAGATGTCGTTCACGTTCCGTATCCGAATCACATTCGCTCGCCGTTCAAGGACGTAACCGACGCTGAAAGCGCATCGAAAGCAACGATTGATTGGATAGAAAATCGTCTTTTTCAAACCACGACGCCGCCGGAAGAAGTCGCCGGAATCGTCGTTGAAGTTGTCCAAGGCGAAGGCGGTTACATTCCCGCGCCGCCGAATTTTCTGAAGGAATTGCGCCGCATCTGCGACGAACACGGCATTATGCTCATCGTTGACGAAGTGCAGTCGGGAATGGGACGCACGGGCAAAATGTTTGCCACCGAATACTACGGCATCGAACCCGATATTATGTGCCTCGCCAAAGGCATCGGTTCGGGCTTGCCGATTGGCGTCTGCGTCGCCCGCGCAGACATTATGGACTGGCACAAAGGCGCACACGCTTCTACCTTTGGCGGAAATCCCGTGTGCATCGCGTCGGCTTTGAAAACGATTGAACTGCTCGAAAACGGTTTGACGGAAAACGCGCGTGTCGTCGGCGATTATCTGCAAAACGGCTTGCGCGAATTCATGCGGAAATACGACTGCATTGGCGATGTGCGCGGTTTAGGTTTAATGATCGGCGTGGAATTTGTCGAATCAAAGGAAACAATGAAACCCGCGCCTGAACTCAGAGATAAAATCGAAATGGCGTGTTTCAACCGCGGTTTGATTATCTTAGGCTGCGGCGCAAACACGATTCGCTGGTCGCCGCCTCTGATTTTAACCCAGGGAAATGTTGATGTCGCGCTTGCGATTTTCGATGAAGCGATTGAAGCATCTATTTAACAAACGAATCATTTCAGACAATAAAAACATAAAGCAGAATTTACACTACTTCATGTTATTATTGTCTGATTAAATTATTTACCTTGCGCTGCTAAGCTTTATTATTTCAATAATAAAAACTCTCCGCATTGTGTCAGGTGAAATTTTTCATCCGACAAACTGATTTTTATCTAAATATCCATTGGCGTTTATTCCACAAACAAACCTGCCTGCTTATCTGTTTTTGCCCGCTGCGCTCTTTTCGTTACTTCTTCCATCAACGGCAGATTCATCTTCGCGCCATCTAAGATTTCCTGAACCGTGACAATCTGCAATTTATCGAATGCCGCGAAGTTTTCCGGTTTGAAAACTCCTGCGGCTTTCGCTTCCTGTCGCATCGGCGCGGTCGCTTCATTGCGCGTGATTAAAATTCCACAAGCCGCGTTTTCGCGTTCAATGACGCCGCGTAAATCTCTGATGACAGCCGAATTGACGTTGCCCGATTTGACGGAAATCATCACGGGCAAAACTTCCGACGTAGATTTGCGCGTGTAGGCAACGCCGTCAATGCCTTTGTCCCTGAAAAGCAGCGCGTCTTTCGTCAAAAAATTTAATACCACATTTTTATTTTGTATGTAACAAGCCTAATGTTGTAAATCTGTTTGTAGTTGCGCTTGGAATTAAACGGCGGGTCGACATAGCAAAGGTCAGCCGGTTCATCGCGGACCAATTTGCGCAAGATGTCGATATTAACGCCAAAGCAGAGTTTGTTCATTGTGAATCCTTTCAAAAATGAAGATGTAAATTATTAGATAAAACTTGAAAATAATCAGGCTTAATTTTAATTGTTTTACCGGTGAGGTCAAGCAAATTGTTTGGGACAAAAGTTTGCCGGGCAGCAACTTTAAGGCTGCTGCCCGGCAAACTAAAATTGTAACAACAATTGTCGTCAAATTATTGCTGCATAACCGGTGTGCCTTGCGAGGCGACCATCATCCATTTACCGTCCATTTTAATAAATGTTTCCGTCCAACGAACTTGACCGCTGATGTCTCTACCCTTAAATGTGCCTTTGTCCGTTGTGCGATAACTTACGATTACCGTCTTGCCAAAAACCTTCACTTTCATATCGTCAATTTTTGAAGATTCAATCTTCAACTCGCCCGACTTGAACATAGCGATAGTTTGCGCTTTGTTCATTACCGTACCGCCCGGGTCGGTGAAAGTACCGTTGTCGGCAACGTATTTTTCGAAGACGGACATATCGTTTTTAACGACGGCATCCGCAAATTCCTGCTCAATATTCATCAAGGTTTGCTCGACGGTCATTTTCTTCTGACCGTAGGCGAGCGAACCGAACAACATCATAAACGCACACACAATAAATAGATTTTTCATTTTATTTCTCCTATTACTAAAAATTAGTTTTTTGGACGATAAAGCCGGATGAATTTTTATAAAATTTGTCGAAGAACCTGATAAAAAATGTCGCGGATAAAACAGATTTATGTGTCCGACGCTGGTTTATAAATTATTAAATAAAATTTGCCTCAATCTACGCTCTTTGGCAGAGCAAGTCAAGAAAAATATTTAAATTAAAAGAAGCGACGGAACGACAATCCCGACGCTTCTTTTAATTCGATTAAAAAGGACTTATCCTTTTGCTTTCTTAATTTCTTCGACAAGAACCGGCATTGCATCGAAAATATCGCCGACAATTCCGTAATCGGCAATGTCGAAAATCGGTGCTTCTGCGTCTTTGTTTATCGCTACAATCGTACCCGCGTTTTTCATCCCGACGATGTGTTGAATCGCGCCGGAAATGCCGAGTGCAATATAAACTTTCGGCGCGACAGTTTGACCTGATGAGCCGATTTGACGGTCAATCGGCAGCCATTCGGCGTCGCAAATCGGGCGCGATGCGGCAAGGTCTGCACCGAGAATGTCGGCAAGTTCCTGAGCTTTGGCAATGTTCTCCTGCGATTTGATGCCGCGCCCAATAGCCACAATGATTTGTGATTTCGATAAATCTACCGTCGCTTTCGCTTCCTGAAAC
>MWYY01000037.1 GCA_002050355.1 Acidobacteria bacterium 28-9 | reverse complement strand
GCTTGAAGAAACGATGATTGCTTTATCAGAAGTCGTGCAGGAAGGAAAAGCGCGTTATATCGGATTTAGCGAATGGAATACAGAACAAATCAAAGCGGCAATTGAAATAACTGGAATGGAAAAATTCGTTTCGAGCCAGCCGCAGTATTCGATGTTGTGGCGCGAGCCGGAAGCGGAGGTCTTTCCACTCTGTGCAACAAACGGCATCGGTCAAATCGTCTGGTCGCCGCTCGGACAAGGCGTTTTGACCGGAAAATACAAAGCCGGTCAACCGATTCCAAACGATTCACGCGCCGCCAACGATAAGATGAACGTTTTCATCGACCGTCTGCTAACGCCTGAAATTTTAGCTGCAGTCGAAAAGTTGCGCCCCGTTGCGGCTGCGGAAAACCTTTCGATGGCGCAGCTTGCGCTTGCCTGGGTTTTGCGTGATGAACGGATTTCATCGGCAATAATCGGCGCAACAAAACCCGAACAAGTTGAGGATAATGCAGCGGCATCAGGCATCGAATTGTCTAATGATACTTTGGCTGCGATTGACAGAATTCTTCAATCCGTCGCGGCAAACGCGGCATAAGTATAAATAGTAAAAAACTAAAAACAAAGAATCCTTATTTTTAGTTTTTTACATGTATTTCCCTTTTAATTTCTTATCTAAAACCCTGCCCGATTTGCTGTGTTCCGAATGAACCGATGCCGTTGAGCCGGAAGCTGAAAACGAAACGGTTTTCGCGCCTAACGCCGACGTTGAAGGTGTAATATTGCATCGTAACGGCGCAGCAATCGTAAGCGTAACCGACGGTGTAAAGCGAGCTGATAAGCGGCGTAAAGCGCAGCGCGCGGCGGTTTTCAAAATCGAAAAACAGAGACGCGCCGCCGTAAAAACCCCGGTCGCGGTCACCTAAGAACACCGCCGGACTCCACTGTGAACCACGCAGGGTTCCCGCTTCCTTGCCCGCTTGATTGTTGTATTGCTGCAAAGACGGCATCAATGTAATGGCACGCGTGTAGTAAAAAGTTTGAAAAATTTTGAGAAGTTTTGTATCGTAGCCGACCGTCGCCGAAATATCGCGCAAGCCGCCGCTCTGAACGCCGAAATCCATTCGCGTATTGACAAAGACGGTTTTACGAGGACGATACGTTGCATCTACGTTTATCGGCGAAAAGCGGCGCGGGACGCCGCCGAATGTGTAAAACGTCAAAGCCGTAATCGGCTCGATTTGGTTGCGCCTGCCGATGTCTAATGCGCCGCCGAAACTTTTGTCGAAAAAGTATTTCCCGCGCACGGTCAATGTAAAAATCTCATACGGCTGGACGGACAAAGGATTTTTCTTCGCATCGGGATTTTCCCGCAAATATTTCTGCGCTTCGTCGGTTACGGCTTCGGTGTATTTACGCGTAAAGATTCGGTTTGTAACGCCGTACTCGACTTCGTTTGTGTCAGTTTGGGTGTCGGCGTAATCGAAACGAATTATGCGGTTAAAATTGTTGACGCCTTTTATAAAACGATACGTTAGAAAAGGCTCAATTGTGTGGCGAAAGCGAAACGCGCCGTCTTTTCGGTAAAAGTTTTTCGCCAGCGCGACGGGTCGCACATCTAGTTCAAATTCGCCATATTTCCTGATGACATCGCGCCCGATGACCTGGCGCATATCGTTGAAAGAATTCGAGTAATAAGTAACTCGCGCGCCCGCCGTTGCCGTCAAATTTAAATATTTGAAATAAAACGGCATTGAAATTTGCGGATGAATATCAAACCGCTGTCCGATTGCCGGAGTCTGCACCGGGTCGTTGCCGGTCGTCTTACGGTAAAGCGCAACATCGTCAACGTCTTCGCGGCGACTGACGCCTTCCAAACTCGTCTTGAAAGAAAAATATGCGTTTTTGAAAAATGAAAGCTGTGAAGGGCGCTTTTCAAAGTTGATGCTCGGCAAGTTGCGCGTTTTTATACGCACATTGGGGATCGAAATCACCTGTGAGCGCGCCAAAAGATTGAGCGTATAATTGCTCCAGCTTTTGTTGACGAACACTTGCGAGACTTCAATCGGCGAAATAATTTGCTGTATGCCGTCGGAGAACACTTGTCGAAACGAAAGATTTGAAGTCAAGCGAACGTCGGCGACCGCTGTAAAACCGTTCGGAAAATAATGCACACCGTCGGCATAAATCAAACTTCCGCCCTGGTCAGGATGCTCGGCGTCTGCCTTGTGTCCCAAAATTCTGTCTTTGACGGCATAAAAACCAAAGTTGAGATAAGAGCGCGAATTGGCGCGGGTACGCACATCCAAGCCAAAACCGACGCCGCGCGCGCTGTATAAATCACCGCGAAAAGTAGCGTCCGCCGAACGTCCCAGTGTTTTGTAATACGCGCCGGCAACCCGAGCGCCCTTGTTGCCGGAAAAGCCGAACGTCGGCGTCAAAAACCCGGAAGCGCGGTCGCGTTTTTTTATCGGAATCGAGGCATACGGCAGCGGCACGATCGGAACGTTTTTAACCAGAAACTTAGCGTTTTTCAATTTTATACGGTCGTTGGTTTTAATCCGCGCTTCGTCAGCCGTAAAGCTCCATTTCGGCACGGCGTCATCACCGCAAGCCGTAAACTTTCCGCGCGTTATGACAACTTCTTCGAGTCCGACTCTTTCAACGCGGTCAGCCGTAAAATAAATGACCGTGCCGTCGTTTGTTTGATTGGTAAAACCGGTCGAATCAAGAAAGAATCCTAATTTCGTGCGGTAATTAAATTCACCGGTTGCGCCTGTAATTCGCTGGTCGTCGCCCTGGTCGAAAACAACGCTGCCTTCGGCAACCATTCGAGTCTCGGCTTCGTAAATCGTGATTCTGTCTGCTTGAAGGCGATAAATTCCGTAATGCACATCAACGTTTCCCGAACGAATGATAATACGATTACCTTCTTTGCCCGTGATAGATTCATTGGTCGAATAAACGACAACTTCATCATCGCCGCCTTCTATCGGAGCAGAGTCCGGCTTTTTTTTCGGTAATTTTATATCCTGTTCCTGCGCCAAAGGATTGACGTTGGGCGTGTCGGTCAACGGATTTGCTACCTGCCGATCGACCGGATTCGTATCCTGCGCTTTTATAAAAGTTACAAAACAGCAGAAAAGCAGCAGAATTTTTGTGAATTTATGAAGAAGCATCAAAATAATTGTAAATGAAGGCAACGGTAAATAGTAAGTTATAAATAAAAAATATCCTTACATAATTTACCATTTACCTTTTACCATTTACCATTAAAAAACTATTTATCATTTTTTTATATGAAACCAAAAGTGCTTGTAGTCGAAGACGAAGAGTTGATGCGTACTATTCTCAGGCAGTTGCTTGAAGCGGAAGGTTATCAAGTTTTTACTGCGGACAGTGCGGAAAACGCTCTGGAAATTTTCTCGGGTGAAGACCTTGCCGTTACTTTAACCGATATAAAAATGGCTGGAATGGACGGCTTACAATTGCTCGACCAGATAAAAACGAGTGACGACGAAGCGATTGTAATAATTATGACGGCTTATTCGTCGGTCGATTCGGCAATCGCCGCGCTTCGCAAAGGCGCATATGATTATGTTACAAAACCTTTTGTCAATGAAGATTTGCTGCAGACTGTTGGACGCGCCGTTCAGACGAAAAAACTTTTCAGCGAAAACCGCCTTCTGCGCCGCGAGTTAAATAAACATTACAGTTTTTCTGAAATCATCGGCAAAAGCGAAGCATTGGCAAAAGTTTTTCGTTTGATTGAAAAAGTAGCCGACACGAACGCCGGAATTTTGATTCAAGGTGAAAGCGGCACTGGCAAAGAACTTGTCGCGCGTGCCATTCACTTTAGAAGTCAGCGCGCCGGAAAGCCTTTTCTAGCAATCAATTGTGGCGCTTTGCCCGAAAGTCTGCTCGAAAGCGAACTTTTTGGACACACAAAAGGCGCGTTTACCGGCGCGGTTACCGACAAAAAAGGATTTTTTCGTTCAGCCGACGGCGGAACTTTGTTTTTGGATGAAATCGTAGAGATGCAGCAACCATTGCAGGTCAAACTACTGCGTGCTTTGCAGGAACACGAAGTTACGCCCGTCGGTTCGAGCGTTGCCGTAAAATTTGACGCGCGGATTATCTGCGCGACCAATAAAAATCTTGAAAAGGAAGTGGCAGAAAATCACTTCCGCGAGGATTTATTTTATCGTCTGAACGTGATTGAAATAAATCTGCCGCCGCTTCGTGGCAGACGCGAAGATATTCCGCTGCTTGTCAAACATTTTGTCGCAAAAATTGCCCGCGAGCAAAACGCGCCGGAAAAAGCCGTCTCAAAAGAAGTTTTTTCAGCGCTCGTCAATTACACCTGGCAAGGCAACGTCCGTGAACTGCAAAACGTGATTGAGCGCGCCTTTATTCTCTCGAATGAGGAAATAAATCTTGAAAGTCTTCCGGCAAAAGTAAAAATTAACATCCAAAGCGGTTTTGAAACGCGCGACGGCGAAGGTTTCCGTCCCACACTCGAAGAAATGGAACGCCGTTATATTTTGGAGATTTTAGCTGCGGCAGACGACGACAAATCGGAAGCGGCAAACATCTTAGGCATTGATTTATCAACGCTCTATCGAAAACTGAAAAGATACGAAGATATTTCTGGAAGTTAAAATGTAGTTAATTCCAATACAAAATAATTTGTGTTATTAATGCGCGTAATATTGCCTTTGGCATACGGTAATTGGAAAAAATCATCGGCGGGAAAAGTCGATCCTTGTAAAGTTTCGTCGCCGGAAAGCTGGCTTTGCGCGACGAGTTCGGCAGGAAACCAATCTTCGGCTTCTACTTCCGATGCCTTTGAGGTTTTATTGTTTTCGGTCTGGGCGACGATTTTGGCTGTGTCTTCGTCTGTGAATCTCAAAACTGCTGTTAATTTTTTTCGTTCTTGTGCAGATGTCTTACTTTCGCCCGCCGCCTGCGCGTTTAAATTGTCTTCGCGCCAAGTCGCTTCTTCCGGTGCGAGCGGTAGTTTTATAATTTTTCCGAGTTCTTCAACGTCATCATTTACAATCTGCGCGTTATTATTTGCAGATTGGTTATTTTGAGACTGTGAAACATTGGCGTTTTCTACTCTCGTGCAAGCGCTTGCAAAAAAAATGCTGAAACAGAAAACACAGATAAATTTTTTCGGGAAGAAATTCACCAGACAATTGTAAAAATAAAAAAACGCGATTGCAATTTATTTTCCAAATATTTTCTAATACAATAAAACGCTTTTACAAACAAAAATGCTTCTTCTTCGCCGCATACGCGCTTTCATCGTCCGCGATTTCCAACTCGCGCTATCTTACCGCGTCGAATTTTTTATACGTATTATCTGGATTTTGGGTATTGTTACGACGTTTTATTTTATATCGCGCATTTTCGCCGGATTCCCTTTGGCACAATACGAGCAATGGCAAAACCCGCTGACCGCCTGGCTGACCGGAATGGCGATGCTCAATTATTTTATGGTCGGATTTTCCGCGCTGGCAAATGCAATCAGACAGGAACAGATGCAAGGCACTCTTGAAAGCGTTCTGCTGACGCCGATAAACGTTCCGACCGTGATTGTTTCAAGTTCTGCCTGGTCTTACGTTGACGCGACTTTCAACTCGTTTCTCTATCTTTTTTTCGGCTGGTTGTTTTTCGACGTACAATATCAAGGCAATTTATTTCTCGCGCTTTCTTTTCTGATTTTAACAACTCTTTGTTTGGCTTCAATCGGTATTTTGTCGGCGAGTTTTGCAATGGTTTTCAAACGCGGCGACCCGTTTGCGATTCTTCTTGGCGCGGGAACTGCTCTATTTTCCGGCGTTTTCTACCCGAAAGAAATGCTGCAGGAAAGTTTGGGCGAAACCGGTGGCAAAATTCTCTCCTACGCCAACCCTTCGACGCACGGACTAGACGGCATTCGCGGCGTTTTGATTCAAGGAAAAACTTTCTCAGAAGTCGAATCTTCCTTTTTTATTCTGCTCGGATTTCTTGTTATCTTGCTTCCCTTTTCGCTTTGGATTTTCGGGCGAGCAATAAAACGCGCCAAACGCGAAGGCAGCTTGATTCAGTATTAGCAAACCGATTAAATAAATGTCTTTAAGATGTTTTTGATAGCTTCGGCGTATGCCTTTGAGCCTTCGACATTTTGGTGTCCGATGGCAATCAGCTCACGATATGTTTAAGAAATCGACGACGTGAATATTCTTTCATTTGATAAAATCCTCCTCTTTCCGTCGTTAACGGCAAAATTTGGCAACACTTATCCCGGACGGTTGGTTTTACAACCGCCGGAATCAATAAAAATAAAATTGTTCTGATCAGTTTTCTATTTCCGCTTGGTAAAAGACTCAATGGTTTTAACATGAGCTTCGCCATAACAACAGCGTGGTCTGAACACATAAAACTCGAAGGCGTTCTAACAGTCATCGGATTTTCGCTAATACTATCCACATCAAGCGCGTCAAATTCTCCCATTACGAATATCAAATATGCCTTTGTGTAGGTGTAGTGTAAGCGCAGTATGGATTATCCGGAAACAACGCCAACAGAAATCCCGGCTCGTTTGGATGTGTCTCGGAATAGACACATCCAAACGAGCCGGGATTTTGCAAGAATTGATACTTAGCATTACTGGTTTTGGCATCCGCGTTGAAGTCTTCGGCAAATATCAACGGCAGATTCGTCTTGCCTATTATTTATATTTCAAAGTAGCTGATAACTTATGGCATTAGCTACTTGCCTGTGTTGACGAACTGAATGCAGTCGCCTTGATTCTTGAACCTGCGCGGCATTGTAAACGTCATCCATCCGCCATTTTTGCATTGCTCTGTGGTAGTTGGCACTACGTTTTCCGGCTGCACTTCAAACGCTCCGATGTCAACTATTGACGAGCCGTTGTTATCTCCGTCAACAATTCGCATATAGCCTGTTCCTCGTTGATCAAAAGCAAGAGTAGTATTATTGAGCGGGTCTACCGCCCAAGCATTGAGTCCAGCATCAATTGCCGGGCTTCCCGCAAGCAGTGCGTGTGTCGGAGTTGTGCCGCCGTTATCTGCTAAGCTGCCGAGTTGGGGGTTAATCGGCGAAACAGATGTGCCGACTATATCGTTATTCGTGTTCGGATTTCCGGCGGGAAATGCTGTCTCGACGTTTGAATTGTTGCCGATTAGGTTACCGCCTGCCGAAACAATTGTTTTACCGGGGCTTGAGTAAATGTCGGGACTAACGTCGGTACCAAGGTCAACGGCTGCTGTATTACCTGCGACAATCGTATTGCCCATATTTAGCACACCTGATTGACCGATGCCGCCCCCAACCCTTGATGAGTTATTAATAATCGTTACGTTGCGGAGCGTAACTGTTCCCTGGCTGTCAAAACCGCCGCCGCCCATTCCTGCCGTGTTTCCCGAGATGGTTGAGTTGATGACTGTTAGAGTGGTGCCAAAGCTGACAAAGAAGCCGCCGCCCTGAAAGATTGTAGTGTTGTTGGAAAAGGTTGAGTTGATAATTCGGTGTGTGCCTAATTGGAAATCTATACCGCCGCCGCCGCTGTGCGCTGTATTGCCGGTCACGTGAACACGGTCGAGCGTCAGCGCGCCTCCTTCGACTAAAATCGCTCCGCCGCTATTGACGCCGAAGGCGGATTTGTTACCGCCCGTAAGGGTCAAACCAATAATATTGACAGTCGCTTGATTTGTGTGAAAGATGCGGTTTGTTCCCGCACCGCCGTCAATCGTTAGATTGTCTGCGCCACTGCCCGCTATCTCTAAAGTTCCGGAGTTGTTTATCGGAATCTCTCCGCCGTTAGCAGTCGTCAATGTAATGGTTGAATTCGCTGGCAGATTAAACAAAACACGGTCATTGCCGCCGAGATTGTTAGCTTGCTCAACCGCCGCTCTTAATGAGCATTGCTCGCCTGCGGTTACCAAATCAATATCGCAGACACCGTCCGCCGTGCTTGCGTCGTGCTGGTCAGTGGTTAAATTCACCGTAAAATCTACGGCAAAGGTTTCGGTTGCAGCTATGCTGAATAACAATAAGAAAAAGATTGAAAAGATTTTCATAAAGAGTTCCTCCAAATTAAATTGTTTTAGTTGCCGGCTGCTAAGCTCGCCGGATTATTTTTATTGGGACATCAGAATAAGCAAAGAGATTAGTTCGAAATTTCAAAATTGTTTACAAAGTCGAATCTCTTTTTACAGCAAACAGACGAGCGACGTAACTACTCTGATGTGTAGGACAAATATCAATGACGAATATGAAATTAAGGTCGAAATACTCACGGGAGTAATAACAGTGCTTCGACAATAACTCCGACACCGAACTCCTTTGTTCCGTGATTAACGGTCTGTTAATAGGAAGAACAACACTCGCCTGGCTAACCGCTTAGTTTTCCATTTTCGCTTGTAAAAACACTACGGTTTTAACTTGAGCGACGCTGTAACTCCGGCGTGGTCAGAGCGCATCAAGCCGGACGGTGTTCGGTCGGTCAGCGGAGACTACCAAGAGGATCAAAATTCCTAAATGCAACAGCTAACACAACCGCCGTAACTGCAACTCCGACTCCAACGCCAATCAGGATTTTCGATGTGGTTGATAATCCGGTTCCTTTCACCTGTGCTACATCGCTGTAATCAAGAGTGCTTGTTTGCCTGGTCTTTGAATCAGTAAGAGTAAATGAATCGTCTGCTGCTTGACTGATAAACCCCTTCATTTTTGTTCCATTCAGCATTTTGACGTTAACGCGAGCTTTCTCTCCCGTCCCGCGTTTAGTCACATTTGCTTTAATTTTTTCGACAGTTGCGGCATTATTGCCCGTATTTGTTTGCGCGTTAATTAATTGAAGATTAGTGAAAAGAAGCGTCAATCCAAGTAACGCCATAGATAAAGATTTTCTGAGCATAAATTTCTCCTTTATTTTGTTTTTGTTCAACGCGGCTCGCGTCAATTCTATTTCTACCAGTTAGTGACAAAGACGAAAAAAGTGTCAAAGGAATTCAATTGCTATTCCGACACCGAACTCCTTTGTTACTTGATTAATGGTCTGTTATTAGGAAGAACAGCACTACGAAAACAAGCGCAACTCCAATCCCAACCCCAATCGCAATCTTAACGCCTGTCGAAAGATTGTTGCCTTTGACTTGTTTTGTTTGTGAAAACGAAACTTCGATTGGTGTATTTGTATTATCTTCGACTATCACAAAGCCGTTTTCGCTGATTTGGCTGATATAGCCTTTCAGCTTTGTTTTGTCTCGTAATTTGACTTCAACCCGCGCATCGGTTCCCGTACCGAGTTTTACAAGTTCGTTTTTTACTTTGGCGGCAAATTTCGCCTCCTTATCCGCTTTAGTGCCGGCAAAAGCCGTTGCGCCGAAAGCCAGGTTAGTGACCAAAATTACTAATGCCGATGACAAGTATTTTTTAAACATAATTTCTCCTTAAAAGTGTCAAACGGCTCTATTTTTACAGCAAACAGACGGGCGATGTAATTACTCTGATGTGTAGGATAAATATCAATGACGAATTACGAAGTTACGAAATTACAAATTGAACAGACATTTATTCACAATTCGTTATTAACTAAATTAATCGCTCGCGTAGGGCTTTGGCGTTTGGCTGCGCTTTGCTTTCAAAACGCGATTCTCTTGCCTCAGTCTGCGATGTAAGAAATTGCCGTTACGCGATACGACGAGCCTTTTTTGACAACCATCATATTCACGCCGCCGCCTTCGTTGCGGTAAGAACAATTCCAAACGCTTCGCTGCTTTTCGCAGCCCATAAATTCCCATCCGCCCGCGCCATTGGCAAACAGTTTCTTGACGACGGCAGGCGCGGCGACTTTCAAAGCCTCCGCTCGTTTTTTCTTGAGCCTTGCGGTATAAAGCGATTTTGCCGCCGAATCCGCCGAACTCGTCTGTTTGCCGAAGCCTTTCGCTGCCGACAAATCAGCTGAGAACAAAAATATTATCGTTAAAGTAATGAATAAATTTTTTTTCGATTTTGTCTGCATAATGTATTTCTTTCGCTTTTAATCATGTTTCCTCTGTCTTGCTAGTTATAGTTTCGCTGCCGCCTTCTGCGCGATGACCTTTGCCATTGCGCGTTTTTCCTCAGCCTTTAATAACGGATTCCCGGAACCCGTGCGCGGTCTCATCATCGGCGGAAGAACTGTGAAATAAACGTTGTTCTTCAAAACGAAAAGCTGCTCGTTTGCGCCGAAGAAAGCCTCGTCTCCGATACCGGAAACAGAAGCAGAGTCTTTCGCCAGCATTTCGCCGACATCGCCTTCCGCTCCCTTCGCGTCTTTCATCTCGCCGCCCAGCTTGCCCAGGATTTTTGCCACGTCGCGCGCCGCCTGCATTTCACCGCCGGCATCCTTGCGCTTGACTTCAATCTCGACGCGGCTGCCCATATCGTCTTCGGTCTGGTAGATGCAAGTGTCGTCAGTAGCCTCCGTTTGCACGATGGTTTCGCCAATCGCTGCTCCTACATCTTCCTTTGTCACGAGCGAACATACATCAATCGTGCTTGACGCTTGCGACGCATTGGCGGTTGAACCGCTCGTTTCCGCACGCGAGGTGGTTGCCTCACTTGACGAACTTGAATTGCAGCCGAAGACGGCGAGCGCCAGAGAGCAAAGCAACACGGTTTTTATTTTGAGTTTGTTAATCATTAGCCATATTCCTCCTGCCATCTTACTGTTTCGTTTGGAGCATTGACTCGAACGAGTCTTCCGAAATAAAGACGATAAAGTTAAACAATATCAATGGAAACTGCCTTAAAAGTAATCCACACGCTCGACCCCGATACGCAGCCAGCCCGATTCGCCGCTACCGCTGTCCCAATTAAAGTCCGTATTCTTTCCGGCGATGGCAGGCAAATCCAGCGTTCCGCTATAGATTCCAATGTCGTCGTCTCCGCTGCGGTCATCCGCGTCGCGCAGACGAAGCTCGAATTTGAAAGGCGTGCTGCCGTCGTAGTGGTAATCAAAGAAAAATTCCTTTTTGCGCCGCCCCGCGTCCTCGCTGATGTCGATTGTTTGACCGGCTTCGCGCATAACCACCGACTCGCGGTCAATCGCCCACCAAACGTCGCCGTTGACGCGCAACTCGCCGTAGCACTCGAGAGTGTTATCACCCACGCCGTCGTCCGAGCCGGTAACTTCAAACCACATTTTGATGCGGTATCGCTCGCCAATCGGGTCGGGAATGTATTTTGTGACGGTGTATTTGGTCGTTACGGACATCGCCGCCAACTGGTCGTCGCGCAGCGTATTGACGGTGTAGGAAATCGGCATCATCGTGCTGAGCGGCGCAGGCTGCTGCAGATAACTGTTCATTATTTCCAACACTTTTTCGATGCCCGTCGCCGGAATAAGTTTTGAAAAACCGTTCTGAGGACCGCCGAATTCGGTTACGCGCAGCTCGAACAGAGCGGTTTTGGATTTCGAGTCGCTTTTGACGTTGGCGTCGACACTCCAAGTGCCGCCGCTGACCGAGCCTTCGAGCGCAACGTGCATTTCTTCTTCGGAAAGTTTTGAAGTCAGATTAAACACGACGATGCGCCCGTATGTAATCGATTTGATATACGTCGGCAGATTGGACGCCGTTATATGTTTTTGGTTGACTAGCGCGCGGGCGTCTTCGACCGAAAATGCGTCGTTAAAAAACGCCGCCCGACGGCTGTGTCCCTCGATATCAGCCGTCGCCGTAAAGGCGCGTTCGATAAAGGTTGCCGTAATCGTATGTTTAGCGGCGGAACGTTCAGTCTTTAACGATGCTTTGAGTTCCGCCGTCAGGTAGCGCGCATTGATTCCCAACTCCTGCGCCGTTTGTTCTTCGCTGTAGTTGTCAATGATTTTCAGAAAGCGCGCGCCGCCCCATTTCGTCGAGTTGCCCTTCCGCATTAAATCTCCGAGCGCCGAACCGACGGTCGAAGCGCTGGGCGCGTCAACGACGCGAAAATTGCCGCTCATCGGCAAATCAACTTTGACTTTAAAAGACGCGCGCATTTCGGCGGGAACAGCGACTTCCTGCATCGAGCCGATGCCCTGCTGCAAGCCTTGTCCCTGCACCAAAGCGCCGAGCCAGAAGGCGTTGACCGGCTGATAGGTAACGATTTCTTCGGGCGTTTCCGTGAGCGAATAGTTGGTGCGAACCACAGTATAGTTGCGTCCTTCTTTAGCTTCCTTTGATTCACCGCCGGGAGTTTCGTTTTTAGCCGAGGGTTTGATTTTGTTTCTTGATTTCCAGTCAGGCATTGCTTCGATAAAAGCATCAACCGTCGCGGCTTCGAGCAAGGGCGCGTTTGCCATCGCTTCTCTGACTTCGGGATTAAGTTGAACTTCGCTTGATGGCTTCGTCACTACAAGTACGGGACGCGGCGCAGGTTCTATTGGGCGAATTATGGGACGCGGCGAAGTCGTTATGGGACGAATTATCTTCGACTGCGCTTGTGCTGCGCCTGCCAGAATCATAACGATACCCAATGCCAGAACTCCGAATACAATTCGAGTCGAAACACAATTCATATTTTTCATTTTGTATCTCCTAAAATAAACATAATTTATTACTGCATCGAACATAGATATTTTCAGCAATCCAATTTTTCGATTAAAATTTCAAATTTGTCATCAACTAAAACGAGGCACTCCGAAAATCAGCGCTTGTTTTACGAGCCGATTTTTGCAAAAAAGGGAAGACAAAGTAACTACACAAATGTGCAGGGCAAGATAATTGCGGATTGCGGAATGATTAAACTAACTTTTCGCGCAGGGCTTTGGCGACCGCCTCGGTTTTCGAGTGGACTTGCAGTTTTTCGTAGATGTTTTTCAGGTGAAACGAAACGGTGTGAAATGAAATTCCCATTTCCTTGGCGGCGGTTTTTTTATGATGACCTTCGATGAGAAGTTTTAAGAGTTCGGTTTCCTGTGGCGTGAGACGGTAATCTGAATATTCGGGCGGGCGAAATTGACGAAAGAGTTTGACGACGCGAGCGGCGATCTGGGGAGACATCGGCGAGCCGCCGTCAACCGCTTCTTTTAACGCTTCGAGAAGTCGGGCGGGCGGCGTGTTTTTCAGCAGGTAACCGTTCGCGCCGTTGCACAGAGCGTCGAAAATCTCCGTGTCATTATCATAAATCGTCAGCGCGATAATTGGCACATCGGCGAACATCGCTCGTAATTTCTCAATGCCTTCAATGCCTGACATTCCGGGCAAACCCAAATCGGTCAAAATTACGTCGGGTTTGTCTCGCTCGATTCCCGCCAGCGCCGTTTCCATCATTCCGTAATTGGCAACACACCTAAAATCTGCCGTGCCGTTTATCAGCGCGATCAAACCCTCGCGCACGTCGCGCAAATCTTCAATCAGCACCACGCGCAAGGACGCAAGAGCAGTTTTTGTTTGATAGTTTTCGATTGTGGAAATCACGTTAGATTTAATTTACTCGAAAAAAATTCGCCTGTCGCCTGCACGTTTGAGTAGGGTCGGAAAAAATTAATCTGTCTATTGGCAAAGCGATTCCGGCTAAACGCGGCTTGCTTTTTGCAAAGGCAATCCAAATTTAACAATTGTTCCGTTTTGCGAATAAATTTGCAAATCACCGCCCAGAGCGCGTGCGCGGCGTGTCATACTTCGCAAGCCTTGTCCGTCGCCGTTGGAATTTTCCGCGTCGAAGCCTTTGCCGTTGTCCGCAATTCGCAAACAGACAATCGAATTTTCCACGCTAAAATCAATTTGAACTTTTGAACAATCCGAATGACGCGCCGCATTGCTGACCGCTTCTTTGAAAATTAATAAAAGGTCGCGCCGCGCGCCGACGCTTAATTTCAAATCCGCATCGGTCGTTGGCGCATGAAAGTCCAAATCAATTTCCCGATACGCGAAAACCTCTTCGGCGTGTTGGCGCATTCTTCTGGTTAAATCAAGCAGGCTGTCGTGGTCGGGACTGACCGCCCAAACGATGTCGTTCATCGAAGCGACCGATTCGCGGGCAATGTCGGCAATCGAAGACAATAGATTGCCGTTGCCATTGTCGGACTTTTGTTTTGCCACTTCACTTAAAAGAGAAATTCTGGTTAAGTTCGCGCCAATGTCGTCGTGCAAATCCGATGCAATGCGCGTTCGGATTCGCTCCATTTGCAAAAGGCGCGTTAAACGGAATCGGTGGAAAAAATAAATCGCCGCCGATGTTAAAGCAAACAATGGAATTATGAACCAAGGACTTTGCCAGAACGGTGCGGCGATTTTGAAAGAGACGGTTGCCAGAGTTTGGCTGTAAATTCTATCGGCGGTTTGGGCGCGAACCTCAAATTGATATTCGCCGCTCGAAAGATTTGCAAAATTTACGGTGCGCTCGGTCGTCGGCGTCCAACCTGAATTTCCGAAGCGATATTCGTATTTTAATTTTTCTCCGAGCGTCGCGCCCAAACCGATAAAGTCAACGCTGATTTGTTTTTGGTCAGAAGTTAAATCTAAATGCGGCGCTTCGGTTTCGCCCAAAAACGAGATTTTTTGTTCAACTCCGGCAATTCGCAAACCGGTGATTAAAACAATCGGCGGCTTACTGGCTCGTTCCGGTTCGGGCATAAAACGCGCTAGTTCCTTAGCCGTTGCGAACCATAGCGCTCCTGTGCGGTCACGATAAGCGATTTCGACGTAGCTGCTCGGCAAACCGTCGGCGGTCGTGAAATTTTCAACTTGTCCCGTCGCCGGATCGAGGCGGTCAATCCCGCGTCCTGTGCCCAGGTAAATTCGCCCGAATCGGTCTTCCGTGATGCAGAGCACATCGTTGCTTGAAAGCCCTCCGGCGGTCGTGTATTTGACGAATTGCAGGCGGTCGGCATTTGTATCGTCGAGCCGCCACGCTCCGGCTATTGAATTCGTTAGCCAGAGACTTCCCGCGCTGTCTATAAATAAATCTTTCGTCCAGCCAGGCGGCGCTCCGTCCAGCTGCGTGAAAACGGTAAAATGCCCGTCGCGGTAACGAATCAGCGCGCTGTCCTCAGCACCCGTCGCAATCCAGAGATTGCCGCTTCGATCTTCGACAAATGCCGTGCCGACGCGACGAAACACTCCAAATCCGACTTGCTCAGTATAATTGTGCCAAGTTTGGCTGGCGCGTTCCCAACGCAATAATTCGCTGGCACCGGCAATCGTCGCAATCCAAACGTCGCCGCGTGAATCTTCAAAAAGGCGGAAAATTTCTTTTCCCTCGGCGCCTGTTTCGATTTTCTCCAGCTCGGTTCGGGCGAGATTTTCAAAACTTGTCCGGGGCGGCGAGCGAAAAAGTCCTTCTCCGGTCGGAATCCACCATGCTCCGCCGCCGTCCTGCCAGACGGTTTGATTCCAGCCCCATCCTAGATTAACCGTTTGCTTTGGCAACCGCGGGTTACCGAGAGAAAATTTATCCGCTTCAAAACGACTGACGTTGTAAATCGCCTGACCGTAAACTCCGGCAGGGACGCCGGCAAAAAGTTCGTCCACTTGATTTTCAAAAATTGTTCTGATGGATTCCCCGCCTAATCCATCCGTTTTGTCGAAAGTCGTAAAGCCGTATCTAGCTACCTTTTTCGCGCCGCATTTCGAACCCGTCCAAAGATTTCCGTTTTTGTCTTCAATTAAGCTCCACACATCCAAGTCGCAAATACCATTTTTCGCCGTGTAAGTTTTACAAACCGAACCGCCCGCCTCGCCCCGTTCTTGCCAGAGACACAAACCCGCTATTGTTGCCACCCAAAACCTGCCGTCGCCAGTTTGAAGCAAATCGGGAATCCAATTTGCGGGTAATCCGTCTTTCTTCGTGTAAAGTCTCGCCACAATTGAACCGTTTGCATCCGGTTCAGATTTGAGTAAACATAAACCACCCGAATCTGGTTCGCGCATTCCCGCCCAAATCCGCCCGTCGGCGTCTTCGAGCAAAGATACAACCACATTGTTCGGCAAGCCGTTGGCAGTTGTGAAGCGTTCGACTTTGCCGTCCGCCCGAAGACGAAACAGTCCGCTTTCCTGCGTTCCGACCCACAACGCGCCGCGCCGGTCTTTAATGATTTCCGCAATATACACGCCTAGCCCGGCTGCCAACGATTCGCCGAGCGGCACGAATTCGAGTTTAAATTCACCGCCGCTCTCGTTTAATTTATAAAGCCCGTCGCTCGAACCCACCCAAATTTGTCCGTCGCGGTCTTCATACAAAACTTGAAACCTTTTCGCTTTCGGATTGTCGGGCAGATAAACGGTGAAAAGCGGATTTTCCCGCGAACTGGGCGAGCCGTGCGGATTGAGTCGGGCGATTCCCGCGCTGGTGGCAACAAGATAAGTGCCTTTGCTCGTTTCGAGAAAATCATTGGCTTGGCGGTGTTGAAGCCCATCGTCGGTGGTAAAATTCGTAAAACCGTAGCCGTCAAAGCGTGAAATGCCTTCCGCGGTGCAAAACCAGAGAAAACCGCGTGAATCTTGCCGGATGCGATAAACATTATCACGCAGCAATCCATCGGCAACGGTGTAAGTTTTCACCGGAAGGCGTTCGGCTTTTGAAATTGAAGCGAGAAATAAAACAAGCGCAATCCAAGCAAGCGACGCGAATCGTAAATGAACCGATGATTTTGCAAGGGCGTTTGGCAGCACACTTCTAGTCTTCAGTCTGACGGATTGCTGAACTATGATTTTCTTAGACCGAATTTTTATAAGTGTTTTTTTGCCGAAAGTCAATAAAAAGATTGATTTTGCTTAATGTTTAGTATATCTTCCGAACAAAATAACCCGGCAATTTTTCGTTTAATCTTTTACTTTAACCGTTAAGCAATGAGGGCAAAACGAGTACACAATCTGATTTACATTGTTAACCTAAAATCGTGTAAAATGAAGCATAAGCAATTTTAGAAATTTTATTTATAGTTGAATAACAAAATGGCAGAAGTTAAAGAAGCAATTTCAGAAGCGCAGGAAAAGAAAGAGCGTTGGGAACGAGAAACGCTGCAAAAAGTTTTGGATAAAGCGCCCGAGCGAAAACAATCGTTTGAAGGCGTTTCTTTAGAACCCGTCGAACGGCTTTTTACCGAATCTGACACAAAAACGATTGAAGAAGCTGGCTTTCCCGGCGAATTTCCCTATAAACGCGGCATTCATCCGACGGGCTATCGCGGCAGGCTATGGACGATGCGACAGTTTGCCGGATTTTCTTCGCCCGAAGAAACGAATAAACGATTCAAATACTTGATGACGCAAGGTCAAACAGGTTTGTCGGTTGCTTACGATTTGCCCGCGCTGATGGGTTTAGACGCCGATTCGCCTTTATCGGAAGGCGAAGTCGGTAAATGCGGCGTCGCCGTGTCGAGTTTCGCCGACTTTGAAGCATTGTTTGACGGGATTCCGCTCGACCAAGTTACCGTTTCCCAAACAATCAACGCACCGGCTTCTATTTTTCTGGCGATGTATCTGGTAATGGCTGAAAAACAGGGCGCGGATTTCACGAAAATTTCAGGAACTTTGCAAAACGATATTCTGAAGGAATACATCGCGCAGAAAGAATGGATTTATCCAATCAAACCTGCGATGAAATTAGTGATTGACACGTTTGAATACTGCGTCAAGCACGTTCCGAAATACAATCCGATTTCCGTTTCCGGTTATCACATTCGAGAAGCTGGTGCGACGGCTTTGCAGGAACTCGCATTCACTTTGCGCGACGGCGTCGAATACGTGCAATACGGCGTTGATAGGGGTTTAAATGTTGACGAATTCGTGCCGCGCATTTCTTTCTTTTTTAACGCTCAAAACGATTTCTTTGAAGAGATTGCAAAATATCGCGCCGCGCGCGTCGTCTGGGCAAAAACAATGCGCGATAGATTTGAAGCAAAAAATCCGCGAACTTTGCAATTGCGTTTTCACACGCAGACAGCCGGAGTTTCTCTTACAGTTCAGCAACCTTTAAATAATATCGCTCGCGTGGCGATTCAAGCACTCGCAGGAGTTTTAGGCGGAACGCAATCGCTTCATACTGACGCTTACGACGAAGCGCTTGCTTTGCCAACTGACCAAGCCGCATTAATCGCGCTCCGCACGCAGCAAATTATAGCTGAAGAAACCGGTGTTGTAAATACTGTTGACCCGCTCGGCGGCAGTTATTACGTCGAATCTTTGACGCAGAAAATGGTTGACGGCTGTTTTGATTATTTCGACAAAATTGACGGCTTCGGCGGAATGGTCGAAGCCGTCGAAGCCGGATTTCCCCAAAGAGAAATTCAGGAATCGGCGTATCAATATCAAAAAGCCGTCGAGCGCAACGAGCAAACAATTGTCGGTGTGAACAAATATGCGATGGACGACGAATTTTCAAAAATCGAGACTCTGCAGATTGATGAAAACGTGCGCGAGCATCAATTAGAAAGATTAGAGCAAACAAAAAATTCACGCGATAACGGTGCGGTTGCCAACGCATTAGACAAACTTAAGAAAGCGGCGCAATCAACTGAAAACACGATGCCAGCGACGATTGAAGCCGTAAAAGCATACGCGACAGTCGAAGAAATTTCCGTTGCGCTTCGGGATGTTTACGGAATTTATGAGGAGCCGTCTTTTTGATCTAAAAAATCAAAATTTCAAAAAATCTATTCAAACCAGGAAACTGTAGCTTGATTTCTGGCGGAAGGCTGAACACTATTAATCTATTTTCCGTGAATGCATAGATTTTGAGAAATTCTTTGAGTTAGCTAAATCAATCTAAAGCATATCAATGTAATGACAAATCTGGTCAGAACTGATTCGGATAATTCAGATTTTCTTGAACTCGTCGCGCTGCTCGACGCGGATTTGCAGATTCGTGACGGCGCGGAGCATTCGTTTTATGCGCAGTTTAACAAGATTGATAAAATTCGAGAAGTCGTCGTCGCTTATGAAAACGAAAAAGCAGTCGGCTGCGGCGCGTTTAAGGAATATTCGGCGGATGCGGCGGAAATTAAACGAATGTTTGTTCGTCTTGAAATTCGCGGGCGCGGAATCGCCGGAAAAATTTTGACCGAACTTGAAACCTGGGCGAAGGAATTAAATTTTTCAGAATGCGTTCTCGAAACCGGCGTAAAACAACCCGAAGCAATTAGACTTTACCAAAAAAGCGGCTACGAAACGATTCCGAGTTACGGGCAATATCTGAATATTAAAAACAGCGTTTGTATGAGAAAATCAATCGATTAGCAAGCTGTTTTTGATTCACCCGAATCTTAAAATTTTAAAATGTTAAATCCAACTGTCGTTGCAATTCCCGTTTTCGCGCTTCTTATTGCTGTTGAAGCATATCTCTTGATACGCGAGAACCGCGAAAATTTTGACCGCAAAGATACCTGGTCAAACATTTTTATCGGCTTTGCAAGCGTCGCGTGGGGCGCACTCTTCGGGCTTGTAACAAGCGGTTTTTATCTTTGGGCTTATGAGTTTGCGCCGTATAAAATGCCGATGAACGCTTGGTGGGCATGGACGATTTTACTTTTTGTAGATGATTTTGCTTATTATTGGTTTCACCGCTTCAGCCACGAGATTCGTTTTTTCTGGAATTTTCACGTCGTTCATCATTCCTCGAATCAATATAATTTGAGCGTCGCCGTGCGGCAAAGCTGGTTTAGCGGCGTAGTTCATTGGATTTTTTACGTTCCTGTCGCGTTTCTCGGGTTTCCCTTCTGGGCTTTTGTTATGATGCACGGCTTAAATTTGATTTATCAATTTTGGATTCATACAAAACTTGTCGGCAAACTCGGGTTTATGGAAAAAGTTTTCAACACGCCTTCGCATCACCGCGTTCATCACGGCGTTAATAATCAGTATTTAGACAAAAACTATGCGGGGATTTTTATCATCTGGGACAAAATGTTTGGAACATTTACTGAAGAAACAGAAACACCCCGTTACGGCATTGTTAAACCTTTGACAACATATAATCCGCTTTGGATAAACACGCACGGCTGGTTTGAAATGTTCGCGGCGATGAAACGGCAGAAAACCTTTCGCAACAAATTACGCTGCATCTTCGGCTCGCCAGATATGAATTTTTGATGTTTTTGATGTTTATGAAATCAAAAACCCTTTTCTTTATATTTTTCCTCGCCGTCAATCTCTTTTTCTCGCAAAATTCTTTTACCCAAACCGTAATCGGAAAACTTCGATGATTTTTCTATCGGCTAGAGAGGCGTAACTTTTCATTTTGATTACGGCTTTAATTATGCCAGTCTGGCTTTACAGCCGAAAGGCGAGTTCTTTTTTAATTGGAAGCAAATGAGACCATTCGTGCGGCGCGATGGTTTGCTTGCAAAGTTCGCTCAATTTTGAAACATCAACTTAACTTCTAGTTTTGAAAAAGATTTAATATACTTTCAATCTATGAATGAAAGAAAAATTCGTGTTTTAGTGGCAAAACCCGGACTTGACGGACACGACCGCGGCGCAAAAATTATTGCCCGCGCTTTGCGTGACGCGGGAATGGAAGTTATTTATACGGGTTTGCGGCAAACGCCGGAGATGATTGCGACGGCGGCATTGCAGGAAGACGTTGACGCCGTCGGAATTTCGATTTTGTCAGGCGCGCATAACACGCTTTGCCCGCGCATCGTCAATCTTTTGCGCGAAAACGGTATGGACGACACGCTTGTTCTCGTCGGCGGAATTGTCCCGCAGGAAGATATAAAAACTTTGAAAGAAAATGGCGTTTCGGAGATTTTTCTGCCCGGAACCTCAACCGGAGACATTGTGAAATTTATCAATGAAAATGTGAGAACAGCCGGTCAGTAGTTTGTATTTATTGGAATGGTATTTGCTGTATTCGACCACAGACTCCCGAAACGTGCATCAAAAACATTCATTTTGAGTTTTTTGTTTGCATATTTTAAACAAATTTTACATATAAAGAGGAACTCAGATATGAAAAAGACAATAGGTATTTTCTTTGCAATTACAATGATTCTTTCGCTCGCATTTATCGGCGACGCGCTTTCGTCCAACGGTCCTTTGTCGGTTCAAGCGCAAACTCAAACCAGAACCGGCAGAGTGGTCGTCAGACGCAAACGCACAGGCGGTGTAGTCGGAGCAACTGCTCGCGGAGCGAGATATGGTGCTCACAAAACTAAAAGAGCGGGCAAATATGTTGCTCACAAAACTGTTCGCGGAACAGTATATGCTGGCAAGAAAACCGTTCAGGGAACGCGCTATACCGCTCACAAAACCAAACGTGGAGCAAAAGCCGTAACTAGCCGCACGAAAAAAATTCTTATCGGCAACTAAATTTTCGACAGCGTAAATTTTCAGACGGTCAACAATCTATAAAATGATTGTTGACCGTCTTACTTTTTTGTTTTTTAATTGAATCAATATGAAAGAAAAAGTGCGTGTTGCCAGCGGGCAAGGATTTTGGGGCGATTTATTGACCGCGCCGATTGACCAGGTGCGCGGCGGGCAGATTGATTATTTGATGCTCGATTATTTGGCGGAAGTTACGATGTCTATTATGCAGAAGCAACGCGCCCGCGATGCAAATGCCGGATATGCAAAGGATTTCGTCAGCTTGATGCGTGAAATTTTGCCCGACTGTGTCGAGAAAAATATCAAAGTTTTATCGAATGCAGGCGGTGTCAACGTTCGAGGCTGTGCCGAAGCAATTCGAGATGCCGCGAAAGAATTGGGTTTGAGCGGACAGGTGAAAATCGGTGTCGTAACCGGCGACGATATTTTGCCGCGATTGCAAGAATTTTTAGACAAAGGCGTTGCCATAGACAATATGGAAACAGGAGAATCTCTGTCAGAAATTCTCGACAAAGTGCAGAGCGCAAATGTTTATCTCGGCGCAAAACCTTTAGTTGAAGCATTAGGTAAAGGCGCTCAAACTATTGTCGGCGGAAGGCTTACCGACACAGGCTTGACGCTTGCACCGTTGATGCACGAATTCGGCTGGACATTTGAAGACTGGAACAAAGTCGCCACCGGAACAATCGCCGGACACATTATCGAATGCGGAGCGCAGGCATCGGGCGGAAATTGCCAATTCGATTGGGAAACAATTCCCGATCTTGCAAATGTCGGTTTCCCGATTGTCGAAGCATATTCCAATGGCGATTTCGTCATCACCAAACACGAAGGCACGGGCGGGCGCGTCAACATTCCGGCAATCAAAGAACAGCTTTTATATGAGATGGGCGACCCGCACGCTTACATCACGCCCGATGTGGTCGCTGATTTTACGACCATACATTTGAAAGATGAGGGCGAAAACCGTGTCCGTGTTTACGGCATCGAAGGTAAGCCGAACACCGAATTTTATAAAGTTTCGATAGCATACTCGGCTGGCTGGAAAGCCGTTGGAACGCTTGTTTATTCATATCCTGACGCTTACCAAAAAGCAAAATTAGCCGATAAAATTTTGCGCTCGCGTTTGGATAAATTGGGTTTGAAATTCGACGTAGTTTTAACTGAATTCGTTGGAGTCAACGCCACGCACGGACATCTCGCGGGCGAACCGCCGCAAGACATTCCTGAAGTCCAACTGCGCGTCGGCGTGCGCGGTCAAAACAAGGCGGATGTGGAAAGATTTACCAAAGAACTCGCGCCGCTTATTTTAACAGGTCCGCCGTCTGTTACGGGTTTTGCAGGTGGGCGACCAAAGACGGAAGAAATTATGGCTTATTTTCCAGCGCTAATTCCGAAAAGTTTGATTGAAACAAAAGTTGAGATTTTAGAAGCATAACGGCGGAGTTGACGTGGGCGAAAGCAGCAAAACGCAATATAAAGTTTAATGGACGACGTTTTTACGAAGCCAACTGTTTCGCCCTCACGCCCAATGAGTTGTTGGCGCCACTGTAAATCCGTTCGTTCAATTTTAACGCCAAGCAACCGAACTTTGTATCAAACCGATTGGGAACAATTTATAAACGAACCGAACAATGTTGACGGCGCTCAATTTTTAACCTCGCCCGATTTTACTTCCACGTCGGATTTTGTGAATTTGTTGTATTGAAAAGTAGCTTTCGTGTCCAGAAACGCGGAAATACTTGCGCCTTTGTCTTTTGATTTGACGGTAAAGCCGCTCAAAGTAATTTGCTTTGGTACTAAAATACCTAAATCACTCGGTTGATATTCAAACTCGGTTTTCTGTATAACCAGCGGATTTTGCAAACCTTCGGGCTGAATCGTCAATTCTCTTTCTTCGCGGCGGATTTGAAAATTCTGAGCGTCAATCCACATTTTTCCGCGCACGCGGGCGTTTGGCTCTTGTATGGAATTGGGCAAATCTTCTTCAAAATTTAAGGACAATTTTTCTTCCCTGTCTTCCGCAACATTGAGTAAAATGTATGGCGAAGCCTTTGTTTGTTGATATCTGACGGCGAAAACTTCCCTTCCGTCGATGGTTTCGCGTCCGAGAAGCTGAAAATCGAAGAAGGGTTGCAGGTGTTCGGCTAAAATCGGGGCTTGCAGAAGCGTCAAGCCGGAAATGTCGAGATTTTTGTCGTAACGTGAACTTTCCTTTTGAATACTTTCGAGTTCCTGCTGCGGCGAAGCAGATTTTGAAAGCTGCGTAAACAAATCGGTTGCGCGTTTTTCGCTGCCGCCGACGGTTTTTCCGTCCACTTTGACAACGTTTCGATACTCGGTTGCAAGATTTTCATTTTTTGCCGATTGATAAACGACAAAATTTGATTCGACGGTTGACTGCTTTTTCGATTTGCCGTTTTTATCGAAAGTTTCAAAAGTTTTCGTTTCGTCACCGAGCAGGTTTTTAAATTCCTCCCGATAGTTTCCCGTCTGTTCGTTAGCTTTTTCAAGAATTGTCGGCAAATCGAGCGGAACTAACGAGGGCGATGGTTGCGGTAAAGTATTCTGCGGCTTCGGAAGTGCAATATTGTCTTTTGTAATAACGATGATTTTGTCGGTTTTGGTAGTCGGCGTTTTTGTCGGAGTCGGATTTTGAGCGGAAATTTCGCCGATGCTCAAAACCACCAAACTTAAAATTAAAATAATTTTTTCTTTCATAAATTCTCTCTTAAGGCAATTCAAACTTGATTATTAATTGAAACACAATTCTAATAGAAAACGAAACTTTTATGACTGGAAAGCCCGATACTTGGAAACGAATCGAATCGAAAAAGATTGCCGATTGCCGCGTCTTTAATGTGCGCGAAGATGTCTCGACAAGAGAAAGCGACGGCAAACGAAGCACTTTCTTTGTAGTCGAAAATCCGGATTGGGTGAATGTCATCGCTCTAACTAAAAACGATGAAGTTGTTTTAATCGAACAATTTAGACATGGCGCACTAAAAACGATTTTAGAAATTCCGGGTGGAATGGTTGACGAAAACGAAAAGCCGGAAACTGCGGCTCGACGCGAACTCCTCGAAGAGACGGGTTTTTCTGCAAATGAAATCGTTTATTTGGGAAAGTCGCAGCCGAATCCGGCTATCCAAAACAACTGGATTTTTCATTTTCTCGCGCTCGGCTGCGAAAAGACTAGCGAAACAAAATTTGACGAACACGAAAGCATCGTTACAAAACTCGTGGCTTTAGATGAAATTCCGAGGCTAATCGAAACCGAAGAAATTACTCATTCGCTTGTCCTTGCAGCATTTTATAAATTTATGTGTAAAGAAAGAAAATTAGGCAAATCAATATACTGTATTTGATATAAGAAACATTTTTTATGCTTATAAAACCAATTATTTCTTCGTTTAATTGTTAAACTTTAATAAAAACTATAAGTGTCGCAATTCCAACTCTTAAAGTTTTAGTTAAAGTTATAAAAGAGAAAATTTATGAAAATCGAATTATTAAATCTCGCCCACGCTCGTTCCGGCGACAAAGGCGACACGGCAAATGTCGGAGTTATCGCGCTTAAAGACGAATTTTATGCGCTTTTAGTGCGCGAAGTAACAGCCGAAAAAGTCAAAGAACATTTTGGCGTGATGGTCAAAGGCGCGGTTGAACGTTTTGAACTGCCGAATCTCGGCGCGCTGAATTTTCTGCTGCACGAATCGCTCGGCGGCGGCGGAACTTTATCTTTGATGACTGACGCCCAGGGCAAAACTTTTTCAACCGCACTTCTTAGAATGAAAATAGATGTTTCAGATGAGGAAGCAAAAAATTTAAGTATAAGCTGAAACAATTGTAAACTTTGCCATCCAAGTTTTCTTTTTTTTGATGATAAAATCTTTTTCACACGAATTAATTTAGATTGCAAGGTTTAGAATCGGTGGTTTGCAATGGCAACAAATTTAGAAAATATAACTTTTGACTACGCGCAAATCGGCGGCGTGCGGCTTCATTATGCCAAAGCCGGCGAAGGTGAAAAACTTGTCATTTTACTTCACGGTTTTCCCGAATTTTGGTATTCGTGGCGTCATCAAATCGTTGCATTAAGCGACGAATATACAGTAGTTGCGCCGGATATGCGCGGCTATAATTTATCGGAAAAACCGCCGTCAATCGCCGATTACGCGATTGAAAAATTGGTTGATGACGTTATTGGTTTGGTTCATTATTTAGGGCGCGGGCAAGCGGCAATTGTCGGACACGATTGGGGCGCGAGTGTGGCTTGGGCGGCGGCTCAAAAACATCCTGAAACCGTCTGGAAACTTGCCGCGCTGCAAGTTCCGCCCGCGTCGGTTTGGCGCAGAAATCAGACCTTCAAACAATTTCTGGCAAGCTGGTATATGTTCTTTCTGCAAATTCCGCGCTTACCCGAATGGCTGCTCGCCCGCAATAATTTTGCGATGCTTGAAAACGCTCTGAAGACTTCAACGGCTGAGAAAAACGTTTTCACCGACGAAATTATTGCTGAATATAAAAAAACCTGGCGCGAGCCATTCGCATTAAGGGCGATGATAAATTATTACCGCGCCAACATTCTCAAACGCTTTTTCGGCAAATTCCCAACAAACGAAAAGATTCGAGTGCCGACGCTTTTTATCTACGGCGAACAAGACCAAGCCGTTTTGCCCGAAACTGTTAAAGACATAAGCGAAGTCGTTGATGCACCGTTTGAAGAATTCCACATTCCGCTCAGCGCGCATTGGGTTCAACAAGAAGCAGCCGAAACCGTTACAGAAATTTTACGTGAATTTTTGGCAGAATAAAAAATTTATTAGTATCGGTAACGAAATCTGCTTTACAATACAATCTCGTTTTATTCACTTACACCGTAAAACAAGGAGTTTCTATGCGTCGTTTACTATCGTTTCTTTTGGTTTTATGTTTGCTCCCTCTGGCGCTTGCCGCACAAACAAAATCAGTTGATGATAAAACCTTGATGGGTTTTAACCGTGATAATTCAGCTCGGCAAAAATCTCTCGAAGCAAAATTTGACTCGTCGCTCAGGCGCGAAAATTTACGCGAATGGATGAAACGCCTTTCAGCGCGCCCGCATCACGTCGGTTCGGCTTACGGCAAAGAAAATGCCGAATTTATTGCGGCGCAGTTTCGTTCGTGGGGTTATGACACAAAAATAGAAACTTTCGACGTGCTGTTTCCGACGCCGAAAACGCGCCTTTTGGAAATGCTCTCGCCCGAAAGATTTACGGCAAAACTTGCCGAACCTTCCCTGACGCAGGACGCAACTTCCAATCAGCAAAACGAACAGCTTCCCATCTATAACGCTTATTCGGTTGACGGCGATGTAACCGGCGACATTGTTTATGTCAATTACGGCGTACCGGCAGATTACGAAGAACTGGAAAGGCGCGGTGTTGACGTTCGCGGCAAAATTGCGATTGCGCGTTACGGCGGAAGCTGGCGCGGTATAAAACCGAAAGTTGCTGCGGAACACGGCGCAATCGGTTGTTTGATTTATTCCGACCCGCGCAACGACGGGTATTTCCAAGGCGACGTTTATCCGAAAGGAGCGTGGCGCAATGAAAACGGCGCGCAGCGCGGTTCGGTTGCAGATATGCCGGTTTTTCCGGGTGATCCTTTAACGCCCGGAATTGGCTCTGTGAAAGGCGCGAAAAGATTGAAGTTGAAAGATGCACCGACGCTTGCGAAAATCCCCGTGATGCCGATTTCTTACGCCGATGCGCTTCCGCTCCTCCGCAGCTTAGGCGGCGCGGTTGTACCGGAGGCTTGGCGCGGCGGATTGCCGATTACTTATCATTTCGGCGGCGCGAATACAACAAAAGTTCATCTGAAACTTGCATTTAATTGGGACACGAAAACAATTTATAACGTGATTGCCAAAATGCGCGGCTCGGAAAATCCGGATAAATGGATTATCCGCGGCAACCACCACGATGCTTGGGTGAATGGTGCGGACGACCCGCTTAGCGGACTCGTCGCTTTGATGGAAGAAGCGCGAGGCGTTGCTGAACTTGCGAAAACAGGCTGGAAACCGAAACGCACAATCGTTTATTGCGCATGGGACGGTGAAGAACCGGGGCTTTTAGGCTCAACCGAATGGGTTGAAACGCACGCCGACGAATTGAAAAACAAAGCCGCCGTTTATATAAATTCCGACTCGAACGGGCGCGGGTTTTTGGGTGTCGGCGGCTCACACACACTCGAAAAATTCGTCAACGAAGTCTCGCGTGACGTTATTGACCCGCAAACGAAGATTTCCGTCGGCGAACGCTGGAAAAATAGAATTCTGGTCAATGGCGCGGCAAATGATAAAAAAGAGGCACGCGACCGAAGCGATTTGCGAATTGAAGCGCTCGGTTCAGGCTCGGATTTTACGCCGTTTCTGCAGCATCTTGGCATCGCTTCCTTAAATCTCGGTTTCGGCGGCGAAGACGGCGGCGGTTCATATCATTCAATCTACGATTCGTTCGACCATTTCACACGATTTGTTGACCCGAATTTTGATTACGGGATTGCGCTGGCGCAAACCGCCGGACGAATGACTTTGCGGCTTGCCGGTGCCGACACTTTGCCGTTTGAATTTACAAATTTCGCCGAAACCGTCGGCGGTTATGTCAAAGAAGTTATGACTTTGACCGATACGATGCGCGATGATACGAAAACGATGAACCAGATGATTTCAAGCGGGACGCTCAAAGCCGCGCAAGACCCGACGCAAACCTTTGTGATGCCGAAAACGAAAGCGGAAGTGCCTTACCTGAATTTCGCGCCGCTGCAAAATGCTCTGGTGAGATTGCAGGAAAGCGCGAAAAATTACCAAAATGCCGCAAAAGGCAGGCAAATTTCTCCTTCGATACAAAAACAGCTTGATGGAATTTTGATAAACACCGAACGCGCTTTGACGAGCAATCAGGGTTTGCCGCGTCGCGGATGGTTCAAACATGAAATTTACGCGCCCGGTTTTTACACCGGCTACGGCGTGAAAACTTTGCCGGGCGTGCGCGAAGCGATTGAACAGAGAAACTGGATGGAAGCGACGCAGCAAATCGAAATCATCGCCGGAACAATCAGAAATTTCGCGGCGGAAATTGATAAAGCGACAAAATTGACGCAGGGTCAATAAGGTTTTTCAAAGGAATTTTTGCTTTGCTGAACTTGACTGTCAAAACTTCAAAAGAAAATGTCTGAAATTTTAACCGCCGCCGAAAACTCGATTTTTACGATTACTTTGAATCGTCCCGAAAAGCGCAATGCTTTGAACGACGCGCTGACTAACGATTTAAAGAATGCCTTGAGCGAAGCTGACAAAGACGAGACTTTGTGCGCAATCGTCATCAAAGGCGCGGGAAGCGATTTTTGTTCGGGCGCGGATTTGTCTGCGCTGCAAAAAATTTCCGAAAGCTCGATTCTGGAAAATTGGGACGACGCTGACAATTTACGCCAGCTTTTCACGCTCATTCGTAAAGTAAAAATTCCCGTAATTGCGGCGGTTCAAGGGAAAGCATTGGCGGGCGGCTGCGGTTTGGCGACGGCGTGTGATTTGGTTTTGGCAAGCGAAACGGCGCGTTTCGGTTACCCGGAAGTCAAAATCGGTTTTGTTCCGGCGATGGTAATGGCGATTTTGCGACGCAACGTTTCGGAAAAACGTGCCTTTGCGCTGGCGACGCAAGGTTTTGAATTCGATGCTGCGACCGCCAAAGACTTTGGCTTGATTAACGAAGTTTTCCCTGAAGAATCGTTTGCGGAAAAGGTTAATGACTACGTTTCAGTTTATAAAAACGTCTCGCGCTCGGCAGTCATTTTATCAAAACGCCTTTTATACCAAACGGACGGAATGCCATTTGAAACCGCGCTTCACTCTGGCGTTGACATCAACACAATTGCCCGTTTTACCGACGACTGCCAAAACGGTATTGCCAAGTTTTTGAATAAATAATGACAAAAATTTATGTCGAAGCAACTCATCAATCGTTATTACAACGAACTCGATAAAGATAAACGGTTCGGCGGCAGTCATAACGAAGCGTCAATCAGACGCGCCTTTCTCAATTTAGTTAATTCTTACGCCGAGCGTCGTAATTTATTGTTAGTGCCGGAGATTTACGTCAAAGGAAAAAAGGGCAACAGCGTCAGACCCGACGGAGTTTTGAAGAACGCGACGCGGTTTGAGTTCGGTTACTGGGAATCGAAAGATACGAAAGACGACATTGATTTTGAGATTAATAAAAAGCTCAACGAAGACGGTTATCCCGACTCGAATATAATTTTTGAAGACACAAACGAAGCCGTTTTATTTCAGGAAGGCGAACTCGTCCAGCGTGTTTCAATGCACGCGTCCGACGAACTTGATTCGATTCTCACCAATTTCATCAATTACGAGCCTTCGATTGTCAAAGATTTCAATAAAGCGTTAATCGAATTCAAGCAGGACGTTCCGAAAATCGTCGAAGATTTGCGCGATTTAATTGAAAAGCAAGCGGAAACCAACGAAGCCTTCCGCGAAAAACGCGATTTCTTTTACGAACTCGCCAGAGGCGAGATTAATCCCGAAATAACTCTGGAAGATATTCGGGAAATGCTGATTCAGCATATCTTGACCGAAGATATTTTCAATAATGTCTTCGGCAACGCGAACTTTCATAAATTTAATAACATCGCGCGCGAACTCGTCGCCGTTCTCGATACGTTTATGGATTACGCGGTTCGGCAAAACCATTTGCAATCCATCAAATCTTATTACGACACAATCCGCGACGCTTCCGCCGGTTTGACCGACCATCACGAAAAGCAGAAATTTCTCAAGAATATCTACGAAAATTTCTACAAAGTTTATAACCCGAAAGGCGCGGACAGATTGGGCGTGGTTTATACGCCGAATGAAATCGTCAAGTTTATGATTGAAAGCACAGACTTTCTATTACATAAACATTTCGGTAAAACGCTGGACGACAAAAACGTGGACATTCTCGACCCGGCGACGGGAACGGGAACATTTATCGCGGAACTCATCGAACACATTCCCGCGCAGTATTTGGAATATAAATACAAAAACGAACTGCACGCCAACGAAGTCGCCATATTGCCGTATTACATCGCCAATCTGAACATCGAATACACTTATTAGCAGAAAATGGAGGCTTACGCCGAATTTCGCAACATCTGTTTCGTTGACACGCTCGACAACACCGACGCGCTTCATTACAAAGACAAGCAGGATATGTTGTTCGGCATCAGTTCGGAAAACGCCAAGCGCATCAAAGACCAGAACGCCAAAAAAATCAGCGTCATCATCGGCAATCCGCCGTATAACGCCAACCAAGCCAACTTTAACGACTTCAACAAAAATCGCGGATACGACGAAATTGACAGACGCATCAAAGATACTTACGTCAAACATTCAACCGCGCAAAAGACGAAGGTTTATGATATGTATGCGCGTTTTTATCGCTGGTCAATGGACAGAGTTGATAAAAACGGAATTATCGCTTTCATCACAAATCGTTCGTTTATTGATTCGAGAACCTTCGACGGTTTCCGCAAAACTGTCGAAGATGAGTTCGACGTTGCATATATCGTTGACACGCGCTCAGACATTCGCGCCAATCCTAAAATCGCGGGAACAACGCATAATGTTTTCGGCATTCAAACCGGCGTTGCCATTATGTTTTTGGTCAAGAAACAAGCCGAAGACAAACGCGATAAACGCAAATGCAAAATCTTTTACACATCGTTCGATGATTTCTGGCGCAAACAAGAAAAACTCGATTGGCTGCGCGATAATCCGATTGAGAAAATTCAATTTGAAAGCATTACGCCCGATGAAAAGCACAATTGGATTAATCAAACTGACAATAATTTCGAAACTTTGTTGCCATTAGCCGATAAAGAAGTAAAACGTGATAAAGCAGAAGAAGCAATTTTCAGATTATTCTCGAATGGAATTATAACTGCTCGTGATGAATGGGTTCACGATTTGGATAAAATCAATTTAGAAGCCAAAGTTTCGTTTTTCATTAACGAATATAAAAAGGATTCCAAGAAACATAAACAAAATCCAAAAGAGGAAATTGAAAATTCAACAGTCAAATACACATCTGAAATAATTGAACATATAAAACGTAAGAGTAATCTTGAATTTAACAATAATAATATTAGAATTTCAACATACCGACCTTTCGTTGAAAAGCTAACTTATTACGACAAGATAATTACACATCGGTTATATCAACAAGATTCTATATTTCCGCTTAGAACAAATCATCAAAACAAATTAATTATGTTTGTTTCAGGCAATAGACTTGATTTTTCCTGTTTTGCCACAAAACATTTGCCTAATTATGCTTTATACTCTCTTGACCCAATGCAATGTTTGCCTTTGTATTTTTATAAGGATAATCAAAAACACGAAAACATCACCGATTGGGGCTTAACTCAACTTCAGACTCATTACAAAGCATCGAACGGCGCGAAGATTACAAAGCAGGACATCTTTTATTACACTTACGCCGTGCTTCATTCGCCCATCTATCGCAAAAAATACGAGCAGAACTTAAAGCGCGAATTTCCGCGTCTGCCGTTTTACGAAGATTTTTTCAAATGGCGCGATTGGGGAAAAGAGTTAATGGATTTGCACATCAATTACGAAACGCAGGAACCGTTTGCGCTCGAAAGAAAAGATTTGGATTCGACCGCGAAGAAGAAAATCAAGCAAAACGATTTATTTAACGACCAGACGAAAACCGAAGACAAGCCTTTCGTCGTCAAACCCAAAACCAAACTTCGCGCCGATAAAGAAAGCGGCACAATCGAAATAGATTCGCACACGACATTAACGGGTATTCCTCAATTAGCGTGGGGATATAAACTCGGAAATCGTTCCGCGCTTGAATGGATTTTAGACCAATACAAGGAAAAGAATCCGCAGGACACAACGATTGCCGAACGGTTTAATAATTATAAATTTGAAGATTACAAAGAGCAGGTGATTGATTTACTCAAACGGGTTGCAAACGTCAGCGTTAAAACAATGGAAATCATCAATCAAATGCCGGATGAACCGCTTTAGTTTGCCGCCCGAAAGACGAGAAAATAATCCATTCCGTCAGCTTTCGTAAAATCGAATTCTTCTTTCAAAACAAAACCTGCGCGTTTTGCTTCTTCAATTACTTTTTTCTTATCAATACCGTGGTCGTCGCCTTTGCCGTTTTTGTCGATGATTCCTAAAAGCGCATCTTTTTTCAGAGACTTTCGCAGGTTTTGCAAAACTTTTATCGGTTCGCCGATTTCGTGGTAAGTTTTCAAAATCAAAACCGCATCAACCGCACTGTCCGGCAGTTTCGGATTGTTCTCCGTGCCTAAAACGGTTTGGATATTTGTATAATTTTCTTTTTTGGCGCGATTGTTTATGTAGTCGATATATTCCTGATTGATTTCAACCGCGAAAACCTTGCCGTCTGTGCCGACTCTTTTCGCCGCGCGTACCGTAAACCAGCCAGAACCAGCGCCGATGTCGGCTACATTTTTTCCGTCCGTAATTTTCAGGATGTCCATCACGCGGTCAATCTGCAGATTTTTTGCACGGTCGGCGTCTTCAAAAATCGAAAGGTCGCCCGTATAAGGCTCGCTTGTCGGGCGATTGATATTGTCATTCGTTTGCGGCGAAGGCGAAACCGGCGTCGGCGTTGCAGTCGGCGTTGGCTCAAGGCTGGAAAGTTTCGCCGTTTGACATGCGGAAAACGAAAACGTGGAAAACGCGGCGAGCAGAAACAGCTTCATCAAAGTAAAACCGGCAAAAGATTTTTTCATAGTTTTTTGATGAAACGTCGTCGCGTCGGTTTGCTCGAAAATTTTTACGGCAAAAATCCTTTACCGATTTTGAAAATTTACGCCATTTTTTCCGCCAGAATTTTTATTGCCTGCTGCATCAGCAGAACAAATTCACTATCTTTAACCGGCGATTTTTCGTCGTTCCAAGTTCCCGACACGACGAACCACTCGCCTTTTTTCGACTGTAAAAGATACGTCATACTAATAACGCCGGTTTCCGAACCGCCTTTGTAGCCGACGTAATTCCATTTTCCGACAGTGTCGGCAGGCAGGGCTTTGTTAATTGTCAAAACGCCGCGCGCTTTCTCGGCGGACGATTTTTCCGTATTAAGCCGAAGATAATTCATCAGGCGAGCCAAATCGTCGGTCGAAGCAAACCATTCGATTTGCGAAACGAAAAAAGGGCTTTTCAGAAAATTCAAATCAATTTCTTCCTTTTTGAAATCGTTGATTTCTTTCGCCAGCATCGCTCGCCTCGCGCCTGTATCTTTTGCTGCGTATGTTTCGGCAAATTTTTGTTTCCCGCCGCCTTTGATTTTGAACAATTCCAAAGTCGTCATAAAAGGAACGCTCAAATTCGGGTTTGAATTTCCGGCGACGGTCAGCATTTTTTCCACTCGTTCTCGCCCGAGCGACATCAGCAAACTATCGGTTGCCGTATTATCACTGATGGAAATCATCATCGAAGCGAGCGTGTGCAAAGTTACGGGCGCTCCGGCTTCCCAATTTTGCATCATTCCCGACGGCAGCGAAGCATTTTTTAACTCAACCACGTCCGACCATTTTCTTTCGCCCGCGTTTATGCTTCGGACGAGTTCGCTCAAAATGTAAAGCTTGAACGTCGAGCCGATTGCCAAAGGTTTATCTGAATTGTAAGCTATAACGGGTTGGATGTTTTTGGCGTCTAGTTTAGCAACGGTCAGAGCCGTCTGACCGGGCAATTTTTTCAGCTCGTCAACCACATTTTCCAGCGAATTTGTCGAGGCTTTTTCGGTTGAAACAATCAATAGACCCGTAATTAAAAACGGTGATTTATTTTCCAAATCCAAATTCATTCCGGCGACAAATCCCTTTTCAAACGAGATAAAAATCTTGCCCGAAAAATCGTTACTTGCTTCAACTTTTTCGACCTTTAATGCCTTTCCGTATCCGGCGATGAGTTGTTTGCTGATTTCGACAAATTTCGCTGGCGGAACGTCGGCGAGAAAATTTGCCGAAAAGACTTTTTCAAAATCTTTCGGCTCGTTGATAATCGCTACAACGTCTTTTGCTCTTTTTTCAAACTGCGCCGACGGCTTTGTTTGTGCTAAAACCGTAAATACAAACCCGAAAAACAAAAACAACGCGAGTAAAATAGTCTTCATATTTTTTTGATTCCAGTTAGTTTTATAAAAATAAACAATTGCAATACGAAACAACTGCCGTTTAGGTTTGAATACCTGAGGCTTTCGCCAATGGATTTTCTGTGATTTCATCAACCAAACCGATTCGCAAAGCCTCATCTGCCGAAACTCTTTTCGCCGTCAAAAACATCTCCAGCGCTTTTGCTTCGCCAATCAAACGCGGCAATCTTTGCGTACCGCTCCAACCCGTGATAATTCCCAAACCGACGCCGGGATGACAAAAAACGGCATTCGGTGAAGCGATTCTTCTGTCACACGCCAACGCTAAATCGAGCGCGCCGCCAAAGCAGTAACCGTTTATCGCGGCAATTGTGACTTGCCCGGCATCGGCGATTTTATTCATCAAATTCTGCCCGCACAAGGCAAATTCACGCGCCGTTTTTTCAGTAGTTTCGGCAATCTCGCGCAAATCCGCGCCTGATGCGAAAACATCTTTTTTGCCTGTAAAAATTATCTTCTCAATTGTTGAATTTTCCGAAAGGTAATCTAAAATTTCGTCCAATTCTTTTAAAACAAAAACGGACAATGGACTGCGGATTTCAGGGCGATTGAATTGGATAACAACCGCACGAGCGAGATTTTTGACGATGAGCGCTTTAGACATTTTTGTTTCCGAAATCAATAGTAAGATTATGTTGCTGACCAAAACAAATGTACGTTGACGTTACTGCAGGGCGTCAAGGCGATGCCAACGCTCATCGTCATTCAAAGCGTTTGAAGATTACAGTTTCACCCCTTTAAATTTCAAAGAAAGCAATTCTGATCATTTTACATTTGCCCGCATGTTTTCTTTAAATCGCGAGTATGAGAATATCCATACTACATCAATCATATTATGTTGCTTTCAATTAAGGAGAAGTTGATATATGGAAAATAGAAATTCACCTCTTGGAATTGCAAAAGAAGAAGCCGAACGTTTTTCGCAATCCGCACGCGGCTGGATTGTTCCGCTCGCCAGATTCGGTTATGCCGCCAAGGGAGTTGTCTATATTATTATCGGCGGGCTTGCCGCGCTCGCCGCTTTTACCCGAGGTGGCAGAACAACCGACTCACGCGGTGCGTTCGAAGAAATCCTTTCGCAATCCTACGGAAAATTACTGCTTGGCGCGATTGCCGTCGGAATGGCGGCATATGCAATCTGGCGCATTGTTCAGGCTATTAAAGACACGGAGAATAAAGGTTCTGACGCGAAAGGAATAGCAAGACGCATCGGTTATGCAGCTATCGGTATTATTCATATTGGTTTGGCTTATTCCGCCGCGCAATTGATTTTTGGTTCCGGCGGCGGAAGTCGCGGTGACGCGGCTCCAAAGGAATGGACGGCGACTTTGCTCGCGCAGCCGTTTGGACGATGGCTCGTCGGCGCTGTCGGTTTGGGTTTTGTCGCCTTCGCCGTATCTCAATTTTACAAGGCTTACACGGCTAAATTTCGTGAGAAACTCAAGACAAACGAGATGGACGAAAAAACGCAGACTTTTGCGACGCGCTCCGGTCAGGCAGGATTGTCGGCACGCGGAGTTGTGTTTGGAATTATCGGTGTCTTTTTGATTCAAGCGGCTCTGCATTCGAATGCCGGCGAAGCGCGCGGTTTGAGCGGAGCGCTTCGCGCGTTGGAACAGCAATCATACGGTCAATGGGTGTTGGGCATCGTGGCACTCGGTTTAGTAGCTTACGGGTTTTATATGCTTGTGTTAGCGCGATACAGACGCATTATCATATAAGCGAGGTTTAATTTTATCCTGTATCTAAAATGTATCTGTAACCTGCTATTACAGAGTGTTACCAAATGATAAAATTACTTTAAGGTATTCAACAGATAACACTCTTTAACACTAGGTAAATATAGGCAAATAATAAGTATAATGTTTAGAACAAACATAACTTTCAAGGTTATGTTTGTTCTATAACTTATTTGTTTGTATTAGTTATAGTCAGTTTTTAGACGCTCCAAAAGGTTGCTGTATCTAATAATGTAACCGTTTGCCGTCAAATTCCCTTTTTAGACTGCTTTTGCTGCTTTTTTTTGCATCTGTTGAATCGCTTCATTTTTGCGAGTTTCGGACGGATGCGCGTATCTCATAACGTGATTAAGACTTGAATGTCCCAGCATCGAAGCTAAGGTTAAAAGGTCTGTGCCGTTATCCAAAACCCTTGTAGCGAATGTATGGCGCAGGTCATACAGCCGGAACTTCAAACCGATTCGATTTACGGTTTTAACGTGAATTTTATTTATTTGAAAAAGTGGCGCGTCATTATCTTTATCATTCCTTGGAAATAAATAGTTCCCTTTGCAATTCTCTATTCTAACCCGTAAAACATTTAACGCTTTATCTGACAGCCAAACTTTACGATTTGACGATTTTGTTTTACCGTTTTCAATCTGCAAAAAGCCTTTTTCAAGATTCACGGCTTGCCGTTTCAATTTGTAAATCTCTACGGGGCGCATTCCTGTTTCGAGCATAAGAGACGCGACATCTTGAAGCGGCTGCGAACAAGCCAGTAAGTAAATCTTTTCTTCATCCGGCGTTAAAACGTGAAAACTTCTGTCATTGGCGGCAAGCTGCTTTATATCGGCAGCCGGACTTTTGCTTATTACTTCACGCGACACAAGCCGCCGGAAAATTGTTTTTAAAGCAATCAACTCGTTATTGATTGAATCGCGTGTGATTAAATCCTTTGTTTTGCGCGACGTTTGCCGGGAACGCCAAAGAATAAACTTTTCAACATCTTCCCGCTCGATGCGGTCAACCTTTGTTTCTCCGAAAAATTGCTTTAACGGATTGCAGGCATACTCGATGCGGACAAAAGAATTTGGTTTTTGAGCGTGTTCGAGTTCCGACATTTTGAGAAAATCGGCAACCGCTTGCTTGAATGTCGGCGTTTTGCCTTTCGGTTTGATGCCGATGCGTCCTAACGCTAATTCGTGCCGGAAAGCCGCTTCAATCGTCAAAGCATCGCGCTTGTTGGCAACTTTGGTTGACTGCTGGACAAGCTCGCCGTCAAAGGTGAATTTCATCCACCAAAATTTACTGTTTGCGCGTTTATACAAACTCATTATTTTTTGCTCCTTATTTCTTTAAGTCTTTTGTTTCGCAGCTTATTTGCTTCACGTTGCGCTTTTCTTTCGGCTTTTTCTTCATCAGTTAAAGTGCGATAAAGGCGCGTTCTTAAAATTCCAAAACACGGAGCAGAGCAAGTTTTTGACTCTTCACGTTTTGCCCAAAAAATACGGTTACAAATCTCGCATCTACGCAACCGACTATCGTCAAATTTTCCGATAAGTCCCGGCAAATATATGCTTTTGAGATTTCCATCTTCGCCACGAAGAATGGTTGACGATAGCGTTAAGGGATAAGTTAACCAATGCTCCGGCGTTATTTCTCCTTTTCGTTCTCTTTCTAGTCGGTCAACCAGCCTCCACATTGCCGTACGCGCATCGTAAATTCTGCAATACTCATTTGCCATTGCGCTGACGTTGTAAACAAGCTCCATATGCTGTTTTGAACGTGGGAGTGATTCGGCAACCTTTGCACCGACACTTTCAAGATGTTTCCGAAACTCTTCCGGCGTGCCTTCCAAACAAACATTTAAGGCTTCACGGATTGACGGTGTAGCCTGACTATCGCCGGTTTGCTCGCGTAGTAAGTCTCTTTGTTCCAAAAGAACGAAAGTAAAAGATTTCATTTGAAAATTAGGTGGTAATATATCGAACTCCTTAATTAAATCATCGAGTGCATCAGGGCATTTATGTTTTGCTCGTGATTTCTTTTCCGTTTGCACTGTTTTTTTCTTTCTTTCCATATATTTTATATTCTGTGACGCTTACTAAACATTCTTTGTAATGTAACCATTACTATTCTTGGTGTGACGCTTATCAAGCATTTTTTGTATCATAAAATAAAGTAACCAATTAACTATATATGACTTAAGAAGTTAACTAGTAATTGCGTATCTTATTCCACCGAATTAACTAGAATTATCTTTACACACAACATATTAGTTACAGTATGATTGACTCATCTTACTTATACAGGTAAGCGACACGAAAAGCAAGAGAAAAATACACTAAGGAGATAAACAGAATGAATTTAAGCGTTATGGAGAGAAATACAGCAATGCAGGAAAGCGTTACACAAAACAAAATGGCTTATTCGATTGAACAAATATCCGCGCAAACAAGTTTGAGCAAGGCATTTCTGCGGCTTGAAATAAAACGCGGAAACCTAAAAGCGGTTAGACCTGGCAATTCGCGCAGGGTAATTATTACCGCTAAGTCTTTAGAAGATTATTTGAATGAAGGAGAAAACAAAGATGAAAAGTGAAAAAGCCATAATCTTTTGCGGAGATTATGGCTCAAATACTGACTTAGAAAATCAATCAACTATGAATCAATTTAACACAAACCAAAACACAATTCAATACCATTGCAGCTTTTGCGCGTGCGAATTGGTAATTAACAGCGTGCGATTTAACGGCGTTGGAGCTTGCCCGGCGTGCAATGACTTGGCGCATCTTTGGGTTGATTCGTTGCGCGAACACGCGGCGAACTATTTCAATAATTTGGGGGTGCGTAAATGACTTTACAACCGGCGACCGTAAAAATTGATGCCGATTCAATCCGCTCCGAATTTGAGACATTTTCCAAACCAAACGGCAAAGCTAAAGTTTTGGCTCACTCGGAAATTTTGAAGGCGATTTTAGAGACGCTCGACGAAATAGATTTTCACGCCGTCGCCGGATTAGAACCGGGCGACACATTGCCGCAAAAGCATCTTCTCGTGATGTGCGTTAATGAACTGCTTTACAAAGTAAAAGAGCAAAACTTTGACCTTGCCCGGAAAGATGATTTTATCTTTGCTTTTAACGGCGCGTTTTGGAAACAACTTGACCGGGAAACAATCAAAGATTTTCTCGGACGGGTTGCGAAAAAGTTAAGCGTTCACGCGCTCGAAGCGCAGCATTATAAATTCAAAAATGAACTTTACAACCAGTTTCTTTCGTCGGCTCATTTTGAACCGATTCAGCCGCGCAGCGACGTTGTTTTAATCAACTCGCAAAACGGCACATTTGAAATATCGAAAGATTCTCAAACTTTGCGAGAATTCAGAGCGAAAGATTTTCTCACTTACCAGTTACCTTTTGAGATTGACCAAGCCGCAACTTGTCCGATGTTTCAGAAATATCTTGATGAAGTCTTGCCGGAAAAGGAATTGCAGAACATTGTCGCTGAATTTTTCGGATACGTCTTTATCAAAGGCTTGAAAATGGAAAAGGCGATGTTTTTGTATGGAAGCGGCGCAAATGGTAAATCGGTTTTTTTCGACATAATGAACGCGATGCTTGGAAAAGAGAATATCTCAAACTTTTCTTTGTCGAATCTGCTCGAAGAACACAACCGCGCTTTGATTGCTTACAAACTTCTTAATTACGGCTCGGAGATAAACGCCACGCGAACACGCGACGAATTTAAGAATCTCGTTTCGACCGAACCGATACAGGCGCGGCTCAAATACGGCAACTCTTTCACAATGGAGCATTACGCAAAGCTCGCTTTTAACTGCAATGAACTGCCAAAAGACTTTGACCACTCAAACGCTTATTTCAGACGGCTTTTGATTATTCCTTTCCGGGTAACAATTCCCGAAAATAAACAGGATAAAACGCTTGCGAACAAAATTATCGCGCAGGAACTTGCCGGTGTTTTCAACTGGATTATTGACGGCTTGAAACGACTGTTAAAGACGGAAAAATTCACGGAAAGCGACATCTTAAAACAAACGCTTGAAAGCTATAAACGCGAATCCGACAGCGTTGTTTGTTTTGTCGAAGAACAGCCGGAAATCGTTGGCTTGTCGCTCAAAACCGCGTATGCCGACTATCGCGCCTTTTCGATTGACTGCGGATTTAAACCCCTCGGACGCAACAACTTTGCTAAACGACTGCAAACACACGGTTATTTGCTCGAAACGATGCGAAACGGCGTGATAATTACGCATAAAGGGGGCGCGTAGAAAATGTTTTTCTAAACTTCACATCTTCACAAAACCGCAAAAAGCGTGAAGTTGTGAAGATGTGAAGGTAAATAAAACATTTTTTCTTGACCTATTATGATTCAACTTGAAACTTACAAAGGAACGCGCACACGGCACACTTGCCCGGCGTGCAATGCAAAAGGCGTGTTCGTTCGCTACCAAGACGAACGCGGCGAATATCTATCGAACGATGTCGGACGCTGCAACCGTGAAAGCAAATGCGGCTATCACTACAAACCGAAACAATACTTTGCCGACAATCCGACCGTCGGAAAGTTTGTAAAAACCCGTGTGTCCCATTGGACACAAAACACAAACCAAACGACAACAATTGTTGCCGAAAAGCAAACCGCGTCTTATGACTTCATCGCGCCGGAACATTTGAAGAAGACTCTAGGCAATTACGACCGAAACGCCTTTGTTCAATTTCTTGTTAATCTTTTCCCGGATTGCGCCGAAGAAATTCAATCTGTTTTGAAAATGTATTTTGTCGGAACGTTTGACGATTACACTTGCTTTCCACAGATTGACCTACAGATGCGCGTTTGCAAAGCAAAGTTAATCAGATTCAACCCGGCGACCGGGAAACGGCTCAAAGGCAAATATGACACTTCATCTTTGCCAGCAAAGCTAAAACTCAAAGAAGATTTTCAATATAAACAAATCTTTTTCGGTGAACATCTTTTGCTGAAATACCCGGATAAACCCGTTGCCATAGTTGAAGCCGAAAAAACGGCAATTATCGCAAGTCTTTGTTTTCCAGAATTTATTTGGCTTGGCAGTAATTCAAAAACTTGGCTCAAAACCGAAAGACTTCAAAGGCTCGGCGCGCGGCACATCATTCTTTACCCGGACGCTGACGGCTTCGAGCTTTGGCAATCAATCGCCCGCGAAGCACAAAGGCAAGGCTTAACTATCAAAGTATCAAATCTGATTGAAAGCCACGCCACAATTGAGCAGAAAGCGAATGGCTATGACTTGGCAGACTATTTAATAAATCAGCAAAACGAAATAAACGAATTAAACGAAGTTTATGACGCTTACAACTCCAAAGTTGATTTGGTTTTGAATGACGAAACTTTATTCAATGGCTTCAAATTGTTTCTCGAAGAACAAAAAGCGATTGCCATTTATAACGGCGAATCAGAAGCCGAAGCCGAAAGAATATGCACGCAGCCGGAGAACCTGCGAAGCGTGGTAATGAGCATATAAAAAGACATACCGGAGCAAGGCTTCGATAATAAAAGACGCTCACAGAGCAAGGCAAAACACAACAAAACAAGCAAAAGGAGAAAAAACAAAAATGATTAACGAAAACGAATTTGATTATGTAGATATGACCGACGAAGAACTAGCCGCGCAAGCGTTTAATGATGCTATTGAACACGCCCAAATAACGCTGCAATTATCCGAAAATTGTTATCGAAAATTCGGTAAACAATTACTTTCGGAAACACAAAAATCTTATTTTCAAAACGTGGCAAACGGCATACTTCCAACCGACGAAGAACAAACGGCAATAGACAACGAACAAATCACGTTTGATATGCAAGCCGTCATACAGGCGCGGCAACTTGCTAAACAGACAGCCGATCGACTTGGCGAAGCATACACGCCGGAGCTTATTCTTGAAGATAAAACCGAAGGCTTCGGAATCAATTAAAATGCAAAAAACAAACGGAAAACAAACGCAAAGGAATAAATTTCCGCCCGGCAATAAAATCGGAAATCGTTTCAAGAAAGGCGAAACGGGAAACCCGAACGGGCGACCGAAACTCACCCGTTTAACCGATGCTTTACGGGAACAACTTGCCGAAACTAACCCGGACGCGCCCGAAGAAACAATTGCCGAACAGATTGCCCGCGCTTTAATCAGTGAAGCGAAAAGCGGCAATGTGCAAGCCATTCGTGAGATTGGCGATAGAACCGAAGGCAAACCGAAACAGGCTATTGACCTTGATTTGCAAATTAACGACTGGCGAACATTAGCCAAAAACTACTCATTAAACGAAGAAGATGTTATCAGAGAAGCAAAATTACTCATTGCAGAATCCTTTGATGATTCAAGCGACGAATAACGCAATAAGACGCAGAATCGAGCGTGAGCAATCCGATGCCGTCCTTATGGCTAATCGCGCCGGAATTGTCCCGGATGCGTGGCAATCGGACCTGCTCCGGTCCGATGCGCAGCAAATGATTCTGCTTTGTTCGCGTCAAAGCGGCAAAAGCACAATAACCTCAATTCTTGCGCTTCATCAAGCCATTTACACGGCTGATTCATTGATACTTCTGCTTTCACCAAGTTTAAGACAATCGCAGGAATTGTTTCGTAAACTTCAAAACTTTTACACCGAACTTGACTCGGATTATTTACCGCAAGCCACCGAAGAATCGGCTTTGAGAATGGAATTGTCGAACGGCTCACGAATCATTGCATTGCCGGGCAAAGAAAGCACAATCAGAGGCTTTTCCGGCGTTTCCTTACTAATCATTGACGAAGCCAGCCGTGTTGAAGATGCGCTTTATCAGTCAGTCCGACCGATGTTAGCCGTGAGCGCCGGGCGCATCGTTCTCTTATCAACTCCATTCGGCAAACGTGGTTTCTTTTATTCGGAATGGACGGACGGGCAAGGCTGGCAAAAGGTAAAAATTACGGCGGACCAATGCCCACGCATAAATGCTGAATGGCTCGAACGCGAACGGGAAATGATTGGTGATTGGTGGTATTTGCAAGAGTATTTCTGCGAGTTTGTCGAGACCAATGACCAGGTTTTTTCTTATGACGATATTCAATCGGCGCTTGACCCGGACATTACACCATTATTTGAAAGGAGCGATTCAACAATATGAGACGCTGGCAGGACAGAAACATCGAGAACGAAATAACAACCGAGAAATCGCTGTTTATCGGTCTCGACCTCGGCCAAGCCAAGGATTACAGCGCCTTGGCAATAATTGAATGCATCCGCACGGTTACGAACGGCGGCGCAAAGGATGAAATCACGCAATTAAATTGCATTCACCTGCAGCGCTGGCAGCTTCGCACGAGCTATCCGACAATCGTTGCCGATGTCGTGAAGATGATTAACAATCTCGACCCGTTTCTTTACCCGAAGGATAAAACGACGCTGGCGATTGACGCGACGGGTGTCGGCGCGCCGGTTGTTGACCTTTTCAAACGCGAACAAATACACGCCAAACCCAAACCAATTCAAATTGTCGGCGGCGCGAATATATCGGAAGAGTTCGGAATGACTCGTGTCCCCAAACGCGATCTGGTGAGCGTCGTCCAGGTTGGATTGCAAAACCGAACGCTCAAGATTGCAAGCCAACTTCCCGAAGCCGAAATTCTTTCCCGTGAATTACAAAACTTCACAGTCAAAATTACTGACAGTGCCAACGATGTTTACGGAGCGTGGCGTGAAGGAACGCACGATGATTTAGTGCTTGCCGTCGCTCTCGCTCTGTGGACCGCCAACAAACCGCCGTTTCGAGTGTCGAGGCGCGAAAAAGAATTGTTCGAGGCACTCGCCGGAAACAGGTATTAGACAAAAATATAAATCAAAAAAAAACAGGAGATTAAAAAATGACAGACTCAGAACAAACCAACCTTTTCGATAAGATTCGCTTCGATGCCGACGAAAAGCGAAAGGCGCGAGTTGAACAAAAACAAAAATCAGATGAATTCCTTCGCCGAATGAGAAACGGCGACGACTCACTAAAACGAATTAACCAAAAAGTTACAGGAGAATTAAACAATGAAAAAAGCAATTGAAATTAAATCCGAACTAGATAAAACGGATTCAAGAATCACGGAATTAGAAAACGAGTTGACCGCGCAAACGGCGAGCTTTGAAGGCGTTCAGCAAGCCTTTGTCGAAGGGCGGAGTGATGTTAACCAGCTCCACGCCGAACAATCAAAAATAACGCTTCTCTCGCAGGCAATCAACGCGTTAAAGGCAACATACCAAAAGCTAAAATCCACGTTTGAGAACCAATCGGCGGATGAACGTCGGAGCGAACTTCTTGAACGGATGAGGGCAACCGCAAATGAAGTTGAACCGCTTGTAAATGATTACCTCACAACCCGAACAGAGTTTCACGAAATTATGAGCAAATATGCCCAAAAGTTAATTGACAAAGCTGAAGCATACCGAGCCAAACAAATAGAATACCGGACAATTATCAGCGAACTCGAACCGACCGACGCCGAGATTCAAGAAACCGGGCTTGACCAGCGAACGCGAACGATGGCAGCGGCTACTTATTTCAATCATCTGCCAATCGAATACGGCGAAGTAATAACACAAGCCGAAAACCTTCTCGCCGCAAAAATAAACAAAGCGGCGGCAGCCAAACGAACGGCACAATTTTCCGCGTTAAACAAAGAAACGCCGACCGCAATCACAAAATTTTAATCTCACCACTAGCTAACATTACCCGCAGCCATCCGCCACTTATCCGCCGAACAAAAAGCCGTGAGTTTTAACGCTTGCGGCTTTTCTATTTTGCAACATTTCGATAATTAAGGGGTGTATTCAGTTAGGAACGTTTTTCATTCACACTCCTTTTGAATATTGAACCTACCCGGAGTTTTGGGCGGGCTTTTTTATTATTAGAATTTACAAGGGTTTTAACAAAGTCGCTGTTTTTGCCTCACGTCCATTGAATTGTTGGGTGCGGCGTTCGCTTACACAAATTCTTGATTATTTAAGCAGAGTCGCGTGCGCTGCGACACACTGCCAAACACCGTTGCGCTTGACGTATGTATCGGTAAAACGATAACGATTGGTAAAATCCTTTCCGTCTTTCGTTTGCCCTTTGATTATCAGTTCACCTGTGACGATAGCCGCATCTTTTGTGAAAATATGTGTTTTTACATTTTCGATGACTGCCGAAGCAACTTTGTCTGTGGTCTGTTTGTAGCCTGCGATTTCTTCCGCCTTTCCTCTGCGGCTATCAACGTCAGAGCCGACGTAATCGTCTGCCAGCATTCTTTCGAGAGCGGAAAAATTGCGCGTAATGAACATCTGCGTCCACTCGTTTTCGATTTTCAATATTTGCTGTGCAATTTCTTGGCGTTGCTTCTCAATTAGCTTTTCTCCCTTTTGCGAGAAGGCAAGAAGCGGCACTGTACAAATGATGATTGCAACAATTAAAATTCGACTCATAAAATTCCTCCTGCTAAATGTAACCAAAAAGCACCCAAGAAGTTATTAGACCGCAAACTTGCGGCATAAACCCGAAATAGTTACAATTTGCCGCATCCGGTCTAAACTGCTTGACCAAGCACGACCCGCCCTCTGGCTGAAACCTTATAGCCGTCGAACACAAGCAGCATACATTTCTCGAACTAAAAAGTATTTTTTTCCCAAACTCGCCGCCAGAACTTTCTATCTTACTGAATTACAGTTTTCTTAGACGCATTTTTATATACTTCTTTTTGATAATTAAGTCAATAAAATTCTCGATGTTAGCTGTGCCTTGAGTCAATTTATTTGTCCTGTGGTGCGTATTTATCTTGCGGGTAATGACTTGGTATGTCTGGAAAGAGAAAAGCCGCGAGTTTTGACGCTCACGGCTTTTCTCTTTCGGCTGAGAGATGCTTTTAGGCGACACCTCATGGGGGCGCCTCTGGCAACTCGCTTTTTCCACATCTTCACTATGAACTTCGAAATGGCGATGGAGCAAAACATGTGGAAGGATTGCCCTCTTATTTCAATAATTATATAAGGATGTTAGGTGCTAAGAAAATTAGGGTGAAAAAAGGATTGATAAATTCAGGGGAGATTTTAGAAGCCAAATAAAACGAACGCACAACATAAGTATTTGCAAAAGCGTGGCTCGTCCCATTTCGCCAACCGTTTTCCAGTTCCTGACGCTTCTCTTCGGTTAATTCAATAAACTTTGTTTTACCCATCTCACTTCATAGTCTAAACTATTTGTGAGTGATTACTTAGTGTCTGGAACCTTTCATCACAGCACGGAAACTTGAAGGTTGAATTATGAATGTAGAAAATAAAAGATTGTATTGGCTCGCGTTCCTGCTGGCTTTAACGCTCGTCTGCCAGCCTGTTGACGGCAAGGCTCAAATTGCTTCTTCTCCCAAGACGGCTCTGCTTCGCGTGCCTGATGATGGCATTCAGCCACAGGCTGTCGTAGATTCCACGGGAATAGTCCATTTGATTTATTACAAGGGTGACCCGATGGCGGGCGACATCTACTACGTCCGTAAGGACAGAGAGGGAACGTCGATAAACAAGCCGATCCGCGTAAACAGCCACCCCGGCAGCGCCATTGCGATGGGCTGGGTTCGCGGAGCACAGATTGCTATTGGTAAAGGCAACCGCGCTCATATAATTTGGAATGGTTCGGAAAAAGCCGAGCCCAAAGGCGCAGGCGGCAGCAGCAACCCGATGCTTTACACGCGCCTGAACGATACAGGCACTGCATTTGAACCGCAGCGCAATCTTATTACGTGGGCTGGCGGGATTGACGGTGGAGGCGCGTTGACCGCCGACAGCAAAGGCAGCGTCTACGTGTTTTGGCACGCAACAGCAGGAGCGGCGGATGAAGCCGGGCAAGCCGTTTTTGTAGCCCTCTCGACTGATGAAGGCAAAACTTTTTCACGCGAGGTGAAAGCCAATCCCGGTCTGAGCGGTGCTTGCGCCTGTTGCGGCATGAAAGCCTTTATTGATGCTCAAGGTTTGTTATATGTACTTTACCGCGCAGCCGGTGGAAATGTGAATCGAGATACAATGCTTTTGATTTCACGCGACAAAGGGAAAAGTTTCGAGAGCAAAACTCTCGCCAAGTGGAAATTAGACGCTTGTCCGCTGACAGTGTATTCCATCACGCAGAGCACAGCGTCCGGTTCGGTTTTGGGCGCATGGAAAAATCAAGATCAGGTTTACTTTGCCAAATTGAATACTGACGGCAAAGTGCTTTCCCAACCCATTTCGCCATCCGGCACGGGGGATAATCGCAAATATCCGGTTGTGGTCGCTAACGCCAAAGGAGAGACGCTTTTTGCCTGGATAGAAGGCACCGCCTGGGGCAAAGGAGGTTCGCTGGTGTGGCAGGTCTTTGACAAGGATAATAAACCCGTCGGCGAGCGGGGGCGCGCCGACGGCGTTGCGGCATGGAGTCTTCTCACAGCTTTCGCCCGTCCCGATGGTCGCTTTGTCTTGATTTTTTAGAAAGGGAGATGATAGGCGGATGTGGTCAAAAATCGTAATTATGCCGGTTGTTTTGATGTTTACCTTGATAGTTGCCGGGCAGAATGTTCCGAAAAACGCCGGCAAAGACAAAGAACATGGAATCGATTGGAAGTTGTCGTTGCAGCCTGCTTTGCAGGAAGCTGAACAAACGGGTAAGCCTGTTATGGTGGATTTCTGGGCGACATGGTGCGCGCCGTGCCGGGCGATGGACAAGCGAACTTATATTCATCCAAGCGTTCTCGCCCAGGCAAAAAACTTCATTTTGGTCAAGATAGACATCGAAAAAGCACCTGAAGAAGCCGGGCGCTACCAAGTCGAGACACCGCCCAAAGTCGTGTTTCTTAAAGCGGATGGCTCCGTCATAGCGAGCTTTGTGGGCTTCCGCGACGCTGCCGGAACAGTTAGGAGTATGAAGTCTGCACTGAGCAAGTCGAACAAAAATAATAAAATTCCCGTCCCCAACCGCAAAATTCCGCATTCGGCGCGTGTGCGGAAGTTTTAGCTAAGGTGGAAAACAGCTTCTTACAGATAAAGAATATTATTCTTCCAACTTCCGGCGCGCCCGTCTTACCGTTTCGTCGAAACAGTTTTCCAATTTTTCGTTTACCCCGCGCAACCCCGCAACTACATTTTCGCCCCAGGTAATATATTCAAGTCGCCTTTCATTTAACCGGTCATGAGGCGTGTTTTGTGTGGAAAGGCTTAGGTTGGTATGGCTTGGGAAAGGAAAAAGCCGCGAGTTTTGACGCTTGCGGCTTCTGCTTTTTTGTTATTTAATTGTGCTGTCTTTCCTATACGTCAATTGTTTTAAGGCACGAAAGCATTTGGAATCGGTCTGTCGCCATTTGCTCCAAACTGAACAACATTAAAACCAAGCGTGCTTCTGAG